>NZ_CAJMZG010000001.1:0-693893 GCF_905220255.1 Paraburkholderia sp. J69-1
CCGGCATGCCGGGGCTTTTTTATGCGTACTGCGTACCGCTTGCTGTGTTATGCGTGCCGCTCGCCGCAAACCGGGCAGTCGGGCTGACGCGCGATGCGCATCGTGTTCCATTCCATGCGCAGCGAATCGAGCATCATGAGCCGCCCGACCAGCGGCGTGCCGATCTCGCCGACCACGCGCAGCGCTTCCGCCGCCTGCATCGCCCCGATGATGCCGACCGTCGGCGCGAATACGCCCATGGTCGAACACGCCACTTCCTCGAAAGGCTGATCTTCGGGGAACACGCAGGCGTAGCAGGGCGAGCTTTCGTCGCGGAAATCGAAGGTGCTGATCTGGCCGTCGAAGCGCAGCGCCGCACCCGACACCAGCGGCACGCCATGCTTCACGCAGGCGCGGTTGATGGCGTGGCGCGTGGCGAAGTTGTCGGTGCAATCGAGCACGACGCTCGCGCGCGGCACGTGTTCGTCGAGCCAGGCGTCGTCGATGCGCGCCTGCACAGCGTTCACCTTCACCTCGGGATTCAGGCGCGCGATGGCGTCGCGGCCCGACTCGACCTTGGCGCGGCCAACCGAAGCCGTCTCGTGCATGATCTGCCGCTGCAGATTGGTGAGATCGACGGTGTCGTTATCGACGAGCGTGAGCGTGCCCACGCCCGAAGCGGCGAGATACATGGCCGCCGGCGAGCCAAGGCCGCCCGCGCCGATCACGAGCGCGTGCGCGTCGAGAAAGCGCTGCTGCGCCTCGATGCCGATCTCGTCGACGAGAATGTGGCGGGAATAGCGGAGGAGTTGGTCGTCGTTCATCGCAATGCGCACGGTGCGGGCGCGACGATGGGCCGGGAGGCCGCGACGCGCGCCAGAAGTACAGACCGCCTATTGTACCGGCGCTGGCGTAGATGGCCTTGCGGCCCTTGGCGCGTGAAGCGCGAAGGGCCGCAAGGCGCGTACTGCCTGGATATTGCGTGACGCTACGTCTTACTTCGCAGGCGCCGTGGCCGGAGCCGGCGTCGATGCACCCGGCACTGCCGAAGCCGACGGCTTCACAGCGATAGGCGCCGATGCCGACGTAGGCGGCTTGGCTTGCGCGAGACGACGCTCCATCGGCGACTTCGATTCCGTCACCGGCTTGCCCTGCAGCTTGTTCAGGGCTTGCTGGAGCATGAAGTCGTCGGTGGAACCGAATTCGACCGGCTTGCGCTCACGATCCTTCTGACGCTGTTCCGGCGTCTTCTTGTCGTTTTGCTCTTCGAGCTGGCGCAGCATGTCCATGCGTTCCTGTTCGCGCTGATCCTGTTCCTTCTTCTCGTCCGGGTCCTGCGTGTTCGCAAGGTGGTTCGAGTAGTCGACTTCGCGCGTGACGAGTGCGTCATCCGGATCGCCTTCGGCGTACTGATCGACCGCAACATCAGGACGGATGCCCTTGTTCTGGATCGAACGGCCGCTCGGCGTGTAGTAGTACGCCGTGGTCAGACGCAGCGCGGTGTCGGCCGTCATCGGGCGCACGGTCTGCACCGAACCCTTGCCGAACGTCGTCTTGCCGATGATCAGCGCACGCTTCTGGTCCTGCAGCGCGCCCGCGACGATTTCCGATGCCGACGCCGAGTAGGCGTTGGTCAGCACGATCATCGGCACGGTCTTGAACTCGGCTGCTTCGCCCTTGAGCGGATCGCCGTCGAACGACGGCAGGCGGTAGTTCTCGTAGTTGTCGCGATAGACCTGCTTGGAATCGGGGATCTGGCCGTTCGTCGAAACGACGACCGAATCCGCCGGCAGGAATGCGCCCGCGACACCGACCGCGCTTTGCAGCAGACCGCCGCCGTTGTTGCGCAGGTCGAGAATGAGGCCCTTGAGGTTCGGCTCCTGACGCGCGATGTCCTGCAGCTTGGCTGCGAGGTCAGGCGTGGTGCGTTCCTGGAAGCTCGTGATGCGGATGTACGCGTAGCCCGGCTGCAGGATCTTCGACTTCACGGACTGCACCTTGATGATGGCGCGCGTGATCGTGAGCGGGAAGGTGCGGTCGTCGGTCTTGCGGAAGATCGTGAGCGTGACCTTGGTGCCCGGGTCGCCGCGCATCTGCTTGACCGCCTGGTCGAGCGTCATGCCGCGCACGGGCTTGTCGTTGATACGCGTGATCAGGTCGCCCGGACGAATGCCGGCGCGGAACGCGGGCGTGTCTTCGATCGGCGAGATCACCTTGATGAGGCCGTCTTCCGAGGAGATCTCGATGCCGAGGCCCGCAAAGCGGCCCTTGGTCTGTTCCTGGAGTTCCTGGTAGTCGGTCTTGTCGAGATACGACGAGTGCGGGTCGAGACTCGACACCATGCCCTTGATGGCAGCGGTGAGGAGCTTCTTGTCGTCGACCGGCGTGACGTACTCATGCTTGATCTGACCGAAGACTTCGGCGAAAAGCCGGAGCTGGTCGAGTGGCAGCGGCTCGATCACCGTCTGCTGGGTTTGCTGCGCCTCGGCGGAAATCTGCAGCGTGGCAAATACGCCGGTCGCGAGGCCAGCGGCAATCAGGCCGATGTTTTTTAGGTTCTTTCGCATAGAGGTTGTTGCGTGCGGTCGAAAGGCGCGTGGCAGCGTCTAATGGAAAAGCGACGGACAAGTATAACTGCACACCCGGCCGCCCTGTATATAAGGCGCGATGCAGGGACGAACGTTGCGGGTTCGACAGTCGGAATGCCTGCGGGTTCGCAAGGCGCGTGCCGCAGAGCCTTGCTGGGTGCGGGTCTGGCAGCGATGTGTCGGGCAGCTGGCAGCTTTGCCAGTGAGCGCGCGCAAATCGGCAGGAAATACTGGATCGGTCTTGAGTGCGACTTTGCGCGGGCGCAAGAGGCGCGCGGCGGCGCGCGTCGCGCAAGCACCCACCGGCCGAGGCGTGGCGCGCACGGCCGGTGGATGTGATGCGGAACAGGGAAAAGATGGGTTCAACCCGCGTGGGTTCAGCCCGCCTTGCCCTGGTTCGCCACGGCAGCCTGCGCCTTGGCGATGGCATCGGCGTCGCCCAGGTAGTAGTGCGTGATGGGCTTGAGGTTCTCGTCCAGTTCATAGACGAGCGGCACGCCGTTCGGAATGTTCAGGCCGACGATGTCGGTGTCCGAAATGCCGTCGAGGTACTTCACGAGCGCGCGGATCGAGTTGCCGTGCGCGGCGATCACGATCTTCTTGCCTGCCTTGATGGCCGGGGCGATCGACTCGTTCCACAGCGGCAGCACGCGCGCCACGGTGTCCTTCAGGCATTCCGTGAGCGGCAGCTCTTCGCGCGGCACTTTCGCGTAGCGCGGGTCGTTGTAGGCGGTGCGGTCGTCCGACGGATCGAGCGCGGGCGGCGGCGTGTCGTAGCTGCGGCGCCAGACGAGGACCTGTTCGTCGCCGTATTTGGCGGCCGTTTCGGCCTTGTTCAGACCCGAAAGCGCGCCGTAGTGGCGCTCGTTCAGGCGCCACGAGTGGACGACGGGCAGGTACATCTGGTCCATCTGGTCCTGGACGTGCCAGAGCGTGCGGATCGCGCGCTTGAGCACCGACGTATAGGCGATGTCGAACGCAAAGCCCGAAGCCTTGAGCAGCTGGCCGGCCTGCTGGGCTTCGCGGTTGCCCTGTTCGGTCAGGTCGACGTCCACCCAGCCGGTGAAGCGGTTTTCCTTGTTCCAGGTCGATTCGCCGTGGCGGATGAGTACGAGTTTGTACATGTGGATGACGGTCGGTAGTGAGGGAAGCGGTAATCGGGGACGGGGAACGTCGGTGATACGGCTACCTGGCGAACGCTGCCCGGTCCAGCGGGCTGCACACCCGGGCTGGGGGGCGGCAACCCTGCGACAAAGGGTTATTTTATAATGAGCGGATTGTCTGAACTGGATTTCCCTCGATTTCTCTTTTTCCCGGCGGCTCATCCGTGACGTTCTTTACCAATTACATCAACCTTGTACTCATCGCGATCGTCCTCATCTCAGGAGGGTTGCTCCTGTGGCCGACGCTTAAACGCGGCGGGCGCGGCGGCGTTTCGGCCGCTGAAGCGACGCAGATGATCAACCGCCGCAACGCGGTCGTGATCGACGTGCGTTCCGCGGACGAATTCGCGAAGGGCCACCTGCCTGCTGCCCGCCACCTGCCGGTCGGCGAGTTGCAAGGCAAGGTCGCCCAGTTCGTGAAGAACAAGAGCAACCCGGTGCTGCTGGTCTGCCAGACGGGCCAGCAGTCGCACAAGGCCGCAAACCTCGTGAAGGAAGCCGGTTTTGCCGAAGTCCACGTGCTGGACGGCGGCGTGAACGCCTGGCAGCAGGCCGGCATGCCGGTCGTGAAACAAGGAGGTACGAAGTGAGCAAGGTTGTCATGTACAGCACCCAGGTGTGCCCGTATTGCCAGATGGCCGAACGTCTTTTAAAGTCGCGCGGCGTCGAACACATCGAGAAAGTGCTGATCGACCGGGACCCGGCGCGGCGCGAAGAAATGATGACGCGCACCGGCCGCCGTACCGTGCCGCAGGTTTTCATCGGCGAGACGCATGTGGGCGGTTACGATGACCTCTCCGCGCTCGACCGTGCCGGCGGCCTGATGCCGCTGCTCGAAGCGGCGGCCTGAGCTTCACGCGTCCAGCCGGGCATGCGGTGCCTGGCTCGACGGCCGCGTCGCGATGTTTTCGCCCGTGCGGGCCGGTAAGGCGCGCGCGGGCTTGCTGTCGCTTGTTAGTCGCTTGTTATTGTCGTTTTTGCCGTTGCTGCTCATTGCGGCTGCGCAGTGAAGTTTCGCAGTGACGTTTTGATGCTGGCCGATATCGGCCAGAGCCAAACATCGCGATACTGTGCCACCGCAACTCCATCTAATCAGGAAGCCAAACACCATGTCTGACGAGAACAACCAGCCGTTCTTCAACATCCAGCGCATCTACCTCAAGGACCTTTCGCTGGAGCAGCCGAACTCGCCGGCCATCTTCCTCGAGCAGGACATGCCCTCCGTCGAAGTGGAAGTCGACGTCAAGGCCGAGCGCCTCGCGGAATCGGTGTTCGAAATCCTCGTGACCGGCACGGTCACCGCCAAGGTCAAGGACAAGGTCGCGTTCCTGATCGAAGCCAAGCAAGCCGGCATTTTCGACATCCGCAACATCCCGGAAGAGCAGGTTGACCCGCTCGTCGGCATCGCTTGCCCGACGATCCTGTTCCCGTACCTGCGCTCGAACATCGCCGACGCGATCACGCGTGCGGGCTTCCCGCCGATCCATCTGGCCGAAATCAACTTCCAGGCGCTCTACGAGCAACGCCTGCAGCAGCTCGCGCAGCAACAAGGCGCCAGCAGCAACGCCACGCATTGATTGACCGCTGAACCTCACAACCGGTGCGGAGTACTGGAATGAAAGTCGCCGTTCTCGGCGCCGGAGCGTGGGGCACCGCGCTGGCAGGGCATCTCGCCCAGGCGCATGACACGCTGTTATGGGCGCGCGATGGCGCGCTCGTCGATACGCTGCGCAAGACGCACGAGAACGCCCGCTATCTCGCGGGCGTCTCGCTGCCGCAAACACTCAAATACGAAACCGATCTGGCTGCGGCGCTCGACCATGCGTCGGGCGAGGCGGATCTCGTCGTGCTCGGCACGCCCGTGGCGGGCCTGCGCGACATGCTGCGCACCATGCGCGACATGGGCCGCGTGCCTGCGCATTTCGTGTGGCTGTGCAAGGGTTTCGAAGCCGATTCGCAACTGATGCCGCATCAGGTCGTGGCCGCCGAACTGCCCGATCATGCGAGTAACGGCGTGCTGTCCGGCCCGAGCTTCGCGCGCGAAGTGGGCGATGGCCTGCCGGTCGCGCTGACGGTGGCCAGCGCCTCGGCCGATTGCCGCGAGCGCACGCTCGCCGCGTTCCATCATCGCGCCATGCGCATCTATACCGGCGACGATGTCGTGGGCGTGGAAGTGGGCGGCGCGGTCAAGAACGTGCTGGCGATCGCCACCGGTATCTCCGACGGTCTGGGCCTCGGCCTCAACGCCCGCGCCGCGCTCATCACGCGCGGTCTCGCGGAAATGTCGCGTCTGGGCGTGACGCTGGGCGGCCGCGCAGAAACCTTCACCGGTCTCACGGGCCTGGGCGATCTGATTCTCACCGCAACCGGCGATCTGTCACGCAACCGCACCGTGGGCAAGCAGCTCGCGAGCGGGCGCACCCTCGACGATATTCTGGGCGCGCTCGGTCATGTGGCCGAAGGCGTGCGCTGCGCGCGCGCCGTGCTGGCGATTGCACGCGCCCATCAGATCGATATGCCGATTACCGAAGCGGTATGCGCCGTGCTGTTCGATGGCGTCGCGCCGCGCGACGCCGTGAGCGCGCTGCTCCGGCGCGACGCGAAGGCGGAATAGCGCCGGGCGACGGTGCTTCTGCCTCGTGCTGAACAAGGAGTGCCGTCATGCTGACAATCGGAAATTGCCGTATCGGCGCTGAAGTCGTCGACATCACCACGCTGCATGTCGACGCCATCGTGAACGCCGCCAATACGTCGCTGCTCGGCGGCGGCGGCGTGGATGGCGCGATCCATCGCGCAGCCGGCAAGCCATTGCTGTGCGAATGCGAAACGCTCAACGGCTGCAAAACCGGCGACGCGAAAATCACCGCGGGCTATCAACTGCCCGCCAAACATGTGATCCACACGGTCGGGCCGGTCTGGAACGGCGGCGCGCGCGACGAAGCAGCGCTGCTCGCTTCGTGCTACCGGCGCTCGCTGGACGTGGCGCGCGCTGCGGGCGTGAAAAGCATCGCGTTTCCGGCGATCAGTTGCGGCGTGTACCGCTTTCCGCCCGACCAGGCCGTGACGATTGCGCTTGCAACCGTCATCGATTCATTGCCTGCGTTTGCTGCGCTCGAACATGTGATCTTCGCCTGTTTCGACGATGCGATGCTCGCGCGCTACCAGCGCGAACTCGCCGCGCGCGAGTCCAGCTAAGCGCGCCGCAAACTTACTCTCCGCCCTCGAAACCCGCCTGCCGCCACGCCTCGAACACCACCACGGCGACGGTATTGGACAGATTCATGCTGCGGTTGCCCGGCCGCATCGGCAGGCGCACGCGCTGTTCGGGCGCGAAGCGTTCGAGCACGCCATCGGGCAGACCGCGCGTTTCCGCGCCGAACACGAACCAGTCGCCGGGCAGGAAAGCGTGATCGTGAAAACGGCCCGAGCCGCGCGTGGTGAACGCGAACATGCGCGATGGATCGGGCGTTTCTTTCGCGACGAAGGCCTCCCAGTCGCTGTGCACCTGCATCTGCGCGTACTCGTGATAGTCGAGGCCGGCGCGGCGCAGCTTGGTGTCGTCGAGCGGAAAGCCGAGCGGCTCGATCAGATGCAGCCGCGCGCCCGAGTTGGCACACAGGCGGATCACGTTGCCGGTATTCGGCGGGATTTCCGGTTCGACCAGAACGACGTTGAACATGACGATAACAACCGTGAAGAGAACGTGAAAACGAATGAAGGAGCTCAGTCCTTCGGGGTGCGCAAGGCGACGAAATTGGTCACGCGCCGCGCGCCGGCAGCTTTGAGCCGTTGAGCCATGGCGTCGAGCGTCCCGCCCGAAGTCATCACATCGTCGACTACGCCGATGTGCAGGCCGTCCAGCGGCACTCGCGCGGGCCGCAGCGCGAACGCGCGGCCCACGTTGCGGCGGCGTGTGTCGCGATCGAGTTTCGGTTGCGCGGCGGTGTCCAGCGTGCGGCGCACCAGCGTGGCGTCGGCGCGAGCGCCTAGCGCGCGGGCGAGCGGCTTCGCGATCTGCCACGCCTGGTTGTAGCCGCGCTCGATCAGCCGTTCGCGCGAGAGCGGCACGGGCACGATCAGCGCGGGCGGATCGGCGGGATCGAGGGCGTCTTCGGCTGCGCGCGCGAGACGCCGCGCGAATTCTTCTCCCAATCCCAGCCGCGCGCGAAACTTCAGGCCCCGCGCGAGCGCATCGAGCGGCGCGCGATAGTCGGCCAGTGCGATGGTCGCGTCGAAGGCGGGCGGCGTTTTCACGCAAGCGTCACATCGGTAACGCGCATGCCCGCCGTGCCGGCCGCGCCGGCTCGACAGCGGCAACGCGCAGACCGTGCAGCGCAGCCGCGCCTCGTTCCAGTACGCGCCATCGCAGGCTGCGCACAGGACCGGGCGTGCGCCCCGTGGCCTTGCGCCCGCACTGCGCACACCGGGCGAGCGTCGCGGCAAATTGCCGCATAATGCGCAGGCACTGGGTAACCAATGCGGTAGCGAATTCGGCAGCAGATCCGTCAGCACGAACTGGACGAGCCGCGGCCATCGCGCCCGCCCGCTCCGAAACGCGCGCAACGCCAGATTCCGGCACGCGCGGCGCGGGGCAGGCGACAGGTTGGACGTCACGGTTGAAGGCGAATCGGACGTCGAATCGGGCGGCGGCGGCATCGTGGACAGCCCGGACAGGGCGAGTGAACTGAAAGGATGGGAGTGAGCGAGTATACTTCGCAGACTTCGCCAATACGACCGACATGTCCCCGTCTCACCCCAGACCCGGCCGTCCGGCCTATGATCCGCGCTATCTGCAGCGGACTTTCGACCGTCGCGCCGCGGCTTTCGACGAGGTTGCGTTTCTGCCGCGAGAAATCGCCGAGCGGATGCGCGAGCGCCTCGAATACATCAAGGTGAGCCCGTCGAGCGTGCTCGACCTGGGCTGCGGACCCGGTGACGATCTGCCGAAACTGCGCGAGCGCTTCCCTGAAGCGCCCGTGTTCGGCGCCGATCTCTCCCTCGCCATGCTCGAACGCGCCCGCGCGCACGACGCCAACGACACTAGCTGGCGGCGTTTCTTGCCGGCCTCGATCGGCCGCGCGCTCGGCTCGCGCGGGCCGCGTTTCGCGCAGGCCGATTTCGCGGCGCTGCCGTTCGCGCACGAAGCCTTCGAACTGCTGTGGTCGAACCTCGCGCTGCACTGGCATCCGCGCCCGGACCTCGTGTTCGGCGAATGGCAGCGCGTGCTCAAGGTCAACGGCCTGCTGATGTTCAGCACGCTCGGGCCCGACACGCTCAAGGAACTGCGCGGAGCCTACGCGGAAGTCGAGGCGGCGCATGGCGTGCCCACGCAGCCGCATGTGATCGATTTCGTCGATATGCACGATCTGGGCGACATGCTGGTCGAGAACGGTTTCGAGATCCCGGTGATGGATCAGGAAACCCTCACCGTGACCTACAAGACGCCGGAAAAGCTGCTCGCCGATGTGCGCCGCTGGGGCGCGTATCCGTTCGCGCGCGCATTTGACGCAGCCGAAGGCGAGCACACGCCGCCTGCGGGCGGCCCGTCGAAGCGCCTCTATCGTGCGCTGCTGGCCGCGCTCGAAGCGCGCCGCCTGAAGGACGGCCCGAACGCCGGCACGATCCCGCTGACCTTCGAGATCATCTACGGTCACGCGTGGAAAGCCGTGCCGCGCATGACGGCGGAAGGCCACGGCATCGTGCGGATCGAAGATATCGGGCGCGGTCCGTCGAGGAATCGTTGAGGTAATCGGTAAGGTAATAAGGGGGCTTTCGTTATGCCTGAAATTAGCGCCTGAAAAGCCCCCGGAAATTTGTCGAAAAATCGCCGGAATGCCCGTTGGTATTGGGTTTGCGGCAGATTGTGGCTTGCTTGTTAGGGCTGGGGATCGCGCCTATAATGCGTCCGTCTGCAGGTGGCGGGGCGGCCGGTTAGCCGTATCGGGAACCGTGCAACACCGCGGCGCCTCCAGATTCTCCCGCAGTTGTGCAAGGCGCAAAGCGGCGATAGTCTGAGGATGTTGCAGTGGGGGAAACGAGCGATGCAGACATCTGATCTGCTGGCGAGTCCGGAGCCGGTCCTCAAGGACTGGACGATGAAGCGCAACTGTTCGGTTTCGCCCAGGCAATTCGTGTTGTTCTATGTCTCGCTGGCGCTGGTCTCCATCGCGATCGCCGTTCTGCTGTTGATCCACGGCGCCTGGCTGGTTTTGCCGTTCACTGGCATCGATCTGTTGGTCGTTGGGGGCGCCTTCGCCATCTATGCGCGCCATGCTGTCGATTACGAACGAATCAGGCTTTATCCGAACCGGCTGGTGATCGAGCAGATGAGCGCCGACGCGCTCACGCAGTTCGAATTCAATCCCCGCTGGGTCCGGGTCGAGCCGGGCGCTACCCCACGCGACCCGGTGCGTCTCGTGTCCCGCGGCCAGGCGGTCGCTGTCGGCTTGCATCTGCCGCAATATCGGCGTGCGCAGTTCGCGCGGGAACTGCGCATGTGGCTCGTGCGCGCACTGTGAATTCATGCGCGTTGTGAGTGAATCGCGACGCGGCGTGTGCGCCCCCAGGGCGTGACCTGGTTGCAAAACCTTCCTGCGGGGTCGAGGGTTTGAATGGAAATTATGGGTAAGGAAGCTATGAAAACAATCAAGCGAGCCCTACAGGGCGTGCTGGCGTGCAGCGGACTCGTATTCGCCGGCGCGGCACTCGCAGTCGGAGACAGTCCGGGCGGCCCAGCGGTCAACGAGATCAATATCCAGCCGCCCGTCACGCGCATCGCAGAAGAGCTCTACAGCCTCCATACGATGATGCTGATTCTATGCACGGTGATTTTCATCGGCGTATTCGGCGTCATGTTCTATTCGATCTTTGCGCATCGCAAATCGAAGGGTCACCAGGCTTCGCATTTCCACGAAAGTACGACTGTCGAAATCATCTGGACGATCGTGCCGTTCATCATCGTCGTGCTGATGGCGTTGCCGGCCACCAAGGCCGTTGTCGCCATGAAGGACACGTCCAACGCCGACATCACCGTGAAGGTGACCGGCTATCAGTGGAAGTGGGGCTACGACTACGTGAAGGGACCGGGCGAGGGCATCAGCTTCCTCTCCACGCTCACCACGCCGCGTAGCGAAGTGAATGGCCTCGCGCCGATCACCGATACCTATCTCCAGGAAGTCGACAATCCGCTGGTCGTGCCGGTCAACAAGAAGATCCGCGTGATCACGACGGCCAACGACGTGGTGCACTCGTGGTACGTGCCCGCGTTCGGCGTGAAGCAGGATGCGATTCCGGGCTTCGTGCGCGACACCTGGTTCAAGGCCGAGAAGGTGGGTACGTATCGCGGCTTCTGTACCGAACTCTGCGGCAAGGAACACGCTTACATGCCGGTCGTGGTCGAAGTGCTGTCCGACGACGATTACGCCAAGTGGGTGCAGACGCAGAAGGCGAAGATGGCCGCGGCCAACGACGACCCGAACAAGACCTACACGATGGCCGAACTCAAGGAGCGCGGCGAGAAGGTCTACGCCTCGAACTGCGCGGTGTGCCACCAGCCCACCGGCAAGGGCGCAGGCGCGTTCCCGGCGCTGGACGGCAGCAAGGTCGCCAACGGTCCGATCGCGGAACACGTGAGCATCGTGCTCAAGGGCAAGGCGGCGATGCCGTCGTGGGCGCCCACGCTCAACGACGTCGAGATCGCTTCGGTCATCACCTACGAGCGCAACGCGTGGGGCAACCACACGGGCGACATCCTGCAGCCGCGTCAGGTGGCCGATGCGCGCAACGGCAAGATGCCGGAAGGCGGCGGCACGACGGCTGCGGCAGGTGCGGATCAGGCGGCGGGTGCCAGTGGTGCGGCTGAAGCCAGCGCACCGGCAGCGGCAGCAAGCGGCGCCGATCAGGCTTCGGGCGCGGCGCAAAGCACGGCCGCGCTGCCGGCGAGCGTCTACTTCGAAGTGGGCAAGAGCACGCTGCCCGCCGACGCGAAGGACGCGATCCAGGCCGCCGCCGACTACGCGAAGGCGCATCCGGACGCGAAGTTCACGCTTTCGGGCTATACCGATGCAAGCGGCAAGGCCGACGCCAACGCGGAACTGGCCAAGCACCGCGCGCAAGCCGTGCGCGACGCGCTGAAGGCCGCCGGCATCGCCGAAGATCACATCATTCTGAAGAAGCCGGAAACCGTCACCGGCGGTGCGGACGCGAAAGAAGCGCGCCGCGTGGAAATCGGCCCGGCTGCATAAAACGCAGCCTGGCGGGTCCACAAGCAGTCCATAACGAATTCGATAACAAGAAACGCTCAGTACGCTGTAAAAAAGCGGGCACGAGTCGCGGACCTACCGCACTGGCCAACACTGCAGTAAGAGACGCAAAGCAATTCGCTTCAGGAGATAAGTCATGTCTAGCATCGGACACGATGTAGCTGGGGGGCACGGTCACGTGCATGGCGACCACGCCCACGCGACGCCGCACGGCTGGCGCCGCTGGCTGATGGCCACCAACCACAAGGACATCGGGACGCTGTACCTGCTGTTCTCGTTCGTGATGTTCCTGTCGGGCGGCGTGATGGCGCTAGGCATCCGCGCCGAGCTGTTCGAACCGGGCCTGCAGATCATGCGCCCCGAGTTCTTCAACCAGCTCACCACGATGCACGGCCTGATCATGGTGTTCGGCGCGATCATGCCGGCCTTCGTGGGCTTCGCGAACTGGATGGTGCCGCTGCAGATCGGCGCATCGGACATGGCCTTCGCGCGCATGAACAACTTCAGCTTCTGGCTGCTGCCCGCCGCAGCGTGTCTGCTGGTCGGTTCGTTCTTCGTGCCGGGCGGCGCGACCGCCGCGGGCTGGACGCTCTACGCACCGCTTTCCACGCAGATGGGCCCCGGCATGGACTTCGCGATCTTCGCGGTCCACATCATGGGCGCCTCGTCGATCATGGGCGGCATCAACATCGTCGTCACGATCCTGAACATGCGCGCGCCGGGCATGACGCTCATGAAGATGCCGATGTTCGCGTGGACGTGGCTCATCACCGCTTATCTGCTGATCGCCGTGATGCCGGTTCTGGCAGGCGCGATCACCATGCTGCTGTTCGATCGCCACTTCGGCACGAGCTTCTTCAATGCGGCAGGCGGCGGCGACCCGGTCATGTACCAGCATATCTTCTGGTTCTTCGGTCACCCCGAGGTCTACATCATGATCTTGCCGGCGTTCGGGATCGTCTCGCAGGTGATTCCGGCGTTCTCGCGCAAGCCGCTGTTCGGCTATAGCTCGATGGTCTACGCCACGGCGTCGATCGCGATTCTCTCGTTCATGGTCTGGGCGCACCACATGTTCGCCACGGGCATGCCGGTGACGGGCCAGCTGTTCTTCATGTACGCCACCATGCTGATCGCCGTGCCCACGGGCGTGAAGGTGTTCAACTGGGTCGCGACGATGTGGCGCGGTTCGCTCTCGTTCGAAACGCCGATGCTGTGGGCCGTGGGCTTCCTGATCGTGTTCACGTTCGGCGGGCTGTCGGGTCTGATGCTGGCGATGGCGCCGCTCGACATCCAGTATCACGGGACTTACTTCGTGGTGGCGCACTTCCACTACGTGCTGGTGGCGGGGTCCTTATTCGCGCTGTTCTCGGGGTGGTACTACTGGTCGCCGAAATGGACTGGCTGGATGTACAACGAGATGCGCGGCAAGATCCACTTCTGGTGCTCGCTGGTGTTCTTCAACGTCGCGTTCCTGCCGATGCACTTCGTCGGCCTCGCCGGGATGCCGCGTCGCTACGCCGACTATCCGGCCCAGTTCACCGACTGGAACCAGGTCATCACGATCGGCGCATTCGGTTTCGGTCTGTCGCAGGTGTACTTCCTGTTCTTCGTCGCGCTGCCCGCGTATCGCGGCGGCGGCGAGCTGGAAAAGGCCGGCGACAAGCCCTGGGATGGCGCAACCGGCCTCGAATGGACCGTGCCGAGCCCGGCGCCGTTCCACACCTTCGAGAATCCGCCGACGGTCGAATAAAACCCGCTCGACATACAGTGTCCGGGTTCATGTATGGCCTGGCCGGACACATCGAAACAGCAACGCAGCCGCACGATTCACGCAGGGAGCGATTCACGATGCAGGGAATCACGCCAGTCGCGCTGGATGAACACGCCGCGGCCAACCGTACTGCAAGCATGACGCGTAATTCTCAGACACGACGCACGCCCGAGCAGATTCGCGCGGGCAACCGCCGGCTCGGCCTGATTCTGCTGCTGGTCGCCGCGGCGTTCTTTCTGGGCGGCGTCGTGAAGCAGGTGTATTTCGCCGGACACTGACGCGCTGGCGTCGTGCCCGCACACTGTTCGAGGAAGTCCGATGTCCACGCAGCACGCAGGTAGCGACCGCGCATTCAACCGCTCGATGCTGATCAAGCTCGTGGTGGTGGCGTTGCTGATGTTCGGCTTTGGCTGGGCGCTGGTGCCGATGTATCGCGCGATCTGCGAGGTCGCGGGCGTCAACAATCTGGTGCAGCGAGATGTAAGCGCACGCGAGGCGCGCAACACGCAGGTCGATATGACGCGCACGGTGTCGGTGGAACTCGACGCCAATGCGCGCGGGCTGCTCGGTTTCAAGCCGGAACAGAACAGCATCGACGTGCATCCCGGCGAAGTGATGACGGTGATGTACGACATTTCGAACAACGAAGGACGCACGATCGACGCGCAGGCGATTCCGAGCTACGCGCCGAAACAGGCAACCGAATACTTCCGCAAGATCGAGTGCTTCTGCTTCACGCAGCAGACCTTGAAGGCGAACGAAACGAAGCGCATGCCGGTGGTATTCGTGATCGATCCGAAACTGCCGAAAGACGTGAAGACAATCACGCTGTCGTACACCTTCTTCGAGCTGAACAAGCCGGCGGTGCCGCAGGCGCCGAAGCAGGCGGCCGGAGCGTGAGTCAGGATGAGGCGGCGATGAACGACGACAGCGGCGCAGGCGCGGCAAAAGCGAAGAAGGGCAGCGTGCTGCAACTGGTGAAGGCGGTGGCGTGGTCGTTTCTCGGCGTGCGCAAGCGTGCCGATCTGGAATCCGACGCCGCGCAACTGCATCCGGCGGCGCTGATCGGCGCGGGCATTCTCGGCGCGATCCTGTTTATCGTCGTGCTGCTGCTGATCGTGCACGCAGTCGTCGGCAAGTAGAGCGGTCGCAACGCAATCGCCGTGCGCCAAGCGCGACGAACAATGAATAACGCAGAGACACCGGCAGCGTCCGGGAGCAACTGGAAACTGGAGAAACAGGCATGAGCGGTCAAAACGATAGCCCGTACTACTTCGTACCGCACCCGTCGCGGCATCCGATCAGCGCGGCCATTGGCCTGCTGGTCATGCTGTCGTCGCTCGCGTCGTGGATCAACGGCGACTCGTGGGCGCCGATCGGCGTGGTGATCGGACTCTTGTGGTTGCTCTTCACGCTCTGGCACTGGTTCGGCGACGCGATCGCCGAATCCGAGGGTGGCATGTACGGCAAACGCGTCGACGTGTCGTATCGCTGGAGCATGAGCTGGTTCATCTTCTCCGAAGTGATGTTCTTCGGCGCGTTCTTCGGTGCGCTGTTCTACGCCCGCCAGATCGCGCTGCATCAGCTCGGCAGCCTCGATTTCAAGCTGATCTGGCCGGACTTCGCGGCGGTGTGGCCCAACAACGGCCCGGCGGCGCTGGTCTCGCACTTCCGCTCGATGACGCCGTGGCCGGTGCCGACCATCAACACCGCGCTGCTGCTCTCGTCGGGCGCGACGCTGACGGTCTCGCACCACGCGCTGCGCGACAACCATCGCAGGAAGGCCATCGCGTGGCTCGCGGGCACGCTGGTGCTGGGCTTCTGCTTTCTCTGCCTGCAGGCCTTCGAATACATTCACGCGTACAACGAACTGAATCTGACGCTCGCTTCGGGCATCTACGGTTCGACCTTCTTCCTGCTGACGGGCTTCCACGGTTTCCACGTGTTCCTCGGCGGCACGATGCTCGCGGTCGTGATGTTCCGCATGATTCGCGGACACTTCACGCCCGAACATCACTTCGCGTTCGAAGGCGCGGCCTGGTACTGGCACTTCGTGGACGTGGTGTGGCTCGGCCTCTACGTGGTGGTCTACTGGCTCTGATGCCGATGGCGCGCGCGGCGGCTCACGCGGCGCGCCTGAAACACGAAGGCGCCGCTCCGACATGGTCGGCGCGGCGCCTTGGTTTTTGCAGTCGCGCAGAATGCGCGGCAGTGCTGAAGAAGTCGAGCGCCTAGCGCCCGAGCGGAATGCCGGTCGGCTGAATCCAGCCCATCCAGTGCGCGAACAGAATGAACAGGAACAGCGAGATGGAAAAGCCCACGCGCGTGGCGAGGGACCAGACCATCCGCTTGGTGCGGCCCCGGTCGTGCATCATGAAATAGAGCGCGGAGATCATGCTCGCGATGATCAGCGCGAAGGCAATGGGGACGAGTATGTGCATGAAGTTCACGGCGGGATGTGCGGCGAAGTTTGCGGAGTCTCGTATGTCTGAAAAAGCCTGTCTCATTATCGCACCGCGCCTGGGCGCGCGGGGTTCGATCAGCCGTATGTGCCGCATCGGTCGTGCCCGATGAAGATCCGGCTCGTCCCCGCCTTGCTGATCCTGATCGTGATGGCCGTGACGATCCGGCTCGGCTTCTGGCAGCGCGATCGCGCGCATCAGAAGGAAGCCTTGCAGGCGCAGATCACGCAGTTCGAAAACGCCAGCGCGCAGACGGTGAGCGCCGTGCCGCTCGCGCTCAAGGACATCGAATTTCATCGCGTGCGTGCGAAGGGCACGTTCCTGCCCGCGCAGGTGGTGTATCTCGACAATCGTCCCTATAACGACCAGCCAGGCTTTTACGTGGTGATGCCGCTTAAACTGGACGACGGCGGCTACGTGCTGGTCAACCGGGGCTGGCTGCCGCGCAGCATCGACGATCGCACGCGGATCGCGCCCTATGTGACGCCGACAGGGCCGGTGGAAGTGGAGGGCATCGCGCGCGCGGATGCTACGCGCGCGTTCGAGCTGGGTGCCGGCGGCTCTGCAGCGCATCAGAAGATCCGGCAGAATCTGGCCGTCGCTTCCTTCGCGACGGAAACCGGGCTGCCGTTGCAGCCGTTCGTGATCCAGCAGACGGGCTTCGTATCGTCCACGGCGCCGGCCCTCACGGACGGTCTCGTGCGCGACTGGCCCGCACCGGCCACGGACGTCGAGCGTAATTACGGCTACATGTTCCAGTGGTGGGGCATGGCGGTCGCGGCGCTCGGATTCGGTCTTTACGCGGCCCGCCGGGCTGCGACAAAAGAGCGCATGCAAGCCGCGCAGAGCACGCAAGGCTCGCCAGGTTCACAAGGGCCGGTACACGGCGCGAAGGACGCCTGACGATTTCGACGTAACGCAATCGTCAGGCATCGCTGGCAATCCGGCGCTGCAATCCGGCAGCGCACGGTCAACAGGAAGCGACAGAAACGAGGTTCATGCAGTGTCGACGCATTCTCCCGATACCACGCAGGTTTCCCGCGACGCGGCCGGCTCGAACGGCGCGCCGCAACAAGGTTCCTGGCGGCGCGGCCGCTGGATGCTGCTGCTGATCGCGCTGATCTGCGGCGCGCCCATCGTCATTTCGTACTTCACGTATTACGTGATCAAGCCGAAGGGCGGCAGCACGAGCTACGGCACGCTGATCGAGCCGCAGCGCCCGATTCCGTCCGCGCTGAAAGTGACCGGCGACGACGGCCATGAAGTGCCGCTCGATTCGTTGCGCGGCCGCTGGCTGATGATTTCCGTCGATGGCAGCGCCTGCAACGAAGCCTGCGTGCAGAAGCTCTACTTCATGCGTCAGGTGCGCGCGACGCAAGGCGCCGAACGCGAGCGCGTGCTCACGGTCTGGCTGCGCACCGACGACGCCAGCGTTCCCGCCGTGGTGCGCAGCGCCTACCCGGACACGCGCGTGCTGCGCGCGGATTCCGCCGCCCTGGCCGCGTGGCTGCCCGCCACCGACAGCACCAAAGACACCGATCACATCTACCTGGTCGATCCCAACGGCAACCTGATGGAGCGTTTCCCCGCGCATGCCGATCCGTCAAAGATCAAACAAGACGTGACTAAGCTCCTCAAGTGGTCCCGCATCGGTTAAGGTGCGCAGCGCGAGTTCTGACAGAGAAGAGTAAGAGAGATGTTTATCCTGGAGCTGGGCCTGATCGGCCTGTGCATCGCGTTGCTGCCGCTTTCGTGGGTGTGGGTCAAAGCCGACGACAACAAATTCCGCAAGCTCGTGTGGCTCACGACGTTCATGACGCTGGACCTCGTGATGTTCGGCGGCTTCACGCGCCTGACCGATTCGGGCCTCGGCTGCCCGGACTGGCCGGGCTGTTACGGCACGTCCTCGCCGTTCATCGCGCATGTGCAGATCGCCGCCGCGCATCTGGCCATGCCGAGCGGCCCCGTGAGCATGTCGAAGGCGTGGATCGAGATGATTCACCGCTACTTCGCGATGGCTATCGGTGTCCTGATCATTGCGCAAATGGCGATCGCCTGGCGCGCGCGCATCAAGCGTCTGCCGCTGCATGTGTCGCCGTGGTGGCCCACCGCGCTGCTCGGCCTGATTCTCGTGCAGGGCATCTTCGGCGCGTGGACCGTGACGATGAAGCTGCAACCGGTGATCGTCACGACGCATCTGTTGCTGGGCCTCACGCTGCTCGGCACGCTCGCCTGGCTGGGCGCGCGCATGACGCCGCTGCCGGCGTTCGAACCCGACGCCGCACGCTGGCGCGTGGCCGCGCTCGCAGCGCTCGTGCTGCTGATCGTGCAGATCGCGCTGGGCGGCTGGGTCAGCACGAACTACGCCGTGCTCGCCTGCACCGACTTCCCCACCTGCAACGGCGCCTGGATTCCGCCGATGGATTTCCATCACGGTTTTCATCTCTGGCGCGCGCTCGGCATGGATGGAAACGGCGATGTGATTACCCAGGATGCGCTCGTCGCGATTCACTGGACGCACCGCACGTTTGCCTTCGCGGTCATCGCATATCTGGTATGGTTCGCCCTCAAAATGCGGCGCTATGCCTCGTTGCGCCGCCCCGCGAACTGGGTTCTGATCGTGATCGCAATCCAGTTTCTGACAGGACTTTCTAACATCGTCCTGCAATGGCCGCTGCCCATCGCGGTGGCCCATAACGGTGGCGCGGCGATCCTGCTGCTTTTGCTCGTCGTGCTAAACTTTCGAATTGCTTGTAGCCGCCCCGGCCGCGCCGTTCTCCCTGCGCGCGACACCGCTGCGGTGTGATCCCGCCCTATGGAAAGTACAACCCTCCCCCAGTCGCCCGGCAGCCGGATGTCGCAGTATCTGGCCCTCACCAAGCCTCGCGTGACTCAGCTGGCCGTGTTCTGCGCGGTCATCGGCATGTTCCTCGCAGTGCCGGGCATGGTGCCCTGGCAGCAACTGATCGGCGGCACCGTCGGCATCTGGCTGACGGCCGGCGCGGCCTTCGCGATCAACTGTCTGGTCGAACAAAAAGTCGATGCGCGCATGCGCCGCACGTCGTGGCGTCCCTCCGCGCGCGGTGAGATCACGAGCCGGCAGATCCTGCTGTTTTCGATGGTGATCGGCGGCATCGGCATGTGGGTGCTGTACACGTTCTGCAACCCGCTGACCATGTGGCTGACCGTGGCGACCTTCATCGGTTACGCGATCATCTACACGCTGTTGCTCAAGCCGGCTACGCCGCAAAACATCGTGATCGGCGGTGCGTCGGGCGCGATGCCGCCTGCGCTCGGCTGGGCTGCCGTCACCGGCCACGTGCCCGGCGACGCCTGGATTCTCGTGCTGATCATCTTCGTGTGGACGCCGCCGCACTTCTGGGCGCTCGCGCTGTATCGCCGCAAGGACTACGAAGCAGCCGGCCTGCCAATGCTGCCCAACACGCACGGCGAAAAGTACACGCGTCTGCACATGCTGCTGTATTCGCTGATTCTCTTCGCGGTCGCGTTGATGCCCTACATTTCGGGCTTGAGCGGTCTGGTGTATCTGGTGTCGAGCGTGCTGCTCGGCGCGGTCTTCCTGGCTTACGCGTGGAAGATCTACCTCGAGTATTCGGATGCCCTCGCGCGTGCGATGTTCCGTTACTCGATCATCTATCTCTCGCTGCTGTTCGTTGCGCTGCTCGTCGATCATTACGTGCACGCACTGATCGGGGCATAAGACGATGACCCGACGCACACTTGCGCGCCTCGCGCGCGCCACGGTGGTTGCGCTTGCCGCGGCGGGCGCGCTTGGCGCGACGCTCGGCCTCGAAGGCTGCGGCCAGCAGCCGCCGTCGTTCTCGAATCTCGACATCACCGGCAACACGCAGTTCGGCAACAACTTCTCGCTGCCGGATTCGAACGGCAAGACCCGCACGATGGCGGATTTCAAGGGCAAGGTGGTCGTGCTGTTCTTCGGCTACACGCATTGCCCGGACGTCTGCCCGACCACCATGGCCGAGCTGTCGCAGGCGCTCCAGCAACTGGGGCCCGATGCCGAAAAGCGCGTGCAGGTGATTTTCGTGAGCGTCGATCCGCAGCGCGATACGCCGCAGATCCTCGGCCAGTACGTGAGCGCCTTCAATCCCACCTTCATCGCCCTGCGCCCGGCCGACGACGCGCAGCTCAAGCAGGTGACCAAGGATTTCCGCGTCTATTACGCGAAGGTGCCGGGCCAGACCGCGGACGGTTACACGATGGATCACACCGCCGCGAGCTATGTGTTCGACACCACCGGCAAGCTGCGTCTGTTCGCGCGCGACGGTCAGGGCGTGACGCCCTGGGTGCACGATCTCAAGATCCTGCTCGGTTCGAACGACGGCAACTGATTTCAAGCGGGTATTTCAGGGGCTCGCAGGCTCCCTGAAAGCCCGATGCGCCACACTGGCGCGCGCCGGCCCAGCCCGCGGGCATACCAGTATGCGATTTCTATATTTCGCGGGGCCGGTGCCATATGAGAGCATTTATGTCTGCCGCGGGCGGCACACAATGCGGCCCAGCGGCTCGATAACGTAATAAACAAGCAACAAGCGGAACTACCATCTCCATGCAGCGCAGAAATCTGATCAAAGTACTCCTCGCCGGCGTCGCCGCCACCACGCTCGCAGCCAGCTTCGGCGCACGCGCAGACGACCAGGTCATCAAGGTCGGCACGGTGTCGGGCCCGGACGCCCAGGTGTGGGCCGTCGTCCAGAAGGTCGCGAAGCGCGAAGGCCTGAACGTCAAGGTCATCGAGTTCAACGATTACGTGCAGCCGAACGCGGCGCTCGATTCGGGCGACCTCGACGCGAACAGCTTCCAGACCGGCCCGTACCTCGACAGCCAGATCAAGCAGCGCGGCTACAAGATCGTCAACGCCGGCCTCACGTACATCTCGCCGATCGGCGTGTACTCGAAGAAGCTGAAGTCGCTCAACGACCTGGCGCAAGGCGCGAAGGTCGCCGTGCCGAACGATCCGTCGAACGAAAACCGCGCGCTGCTGCTGCTGCAAAGCAAGGGCCTGATCAAGCTGCGCACAGGCGCAGGCGTGAACGGCAACAACGCTACGCCGCTGGATGTCGCGTCGAATCCGAAGAAGGTGAAGCTGGTCGAACTCGACGCCGCGCAACTGCCGCGCGCGCTGGGCGACGTGGACGCCGCCGTGATCAACACGAACTACGCGCTGGCCGCCGGCCTGCAGCCGACCAAGGATGCGATCGCGATCGAAGACATCCACAGCCCGTACGCCAACCTGATCGCCGTGCGCGCGCAGGACAAGGACAAGCCGTGGGTGAAGAAGCTGGTTGCTGCGTACCAGTCGGAAGACGTGCGCCAGTTCATCAAGAACGAATTCAAGGGCTCGATGGTCCCGTCGTTCTAAGCGTATGACGTAGCGCGGCCCGCGTGCCGCGCACTGTCAGTCCCGCAAGCGAAGAAGCCGCTGCCATTTCGATGGCGCGGCTTTTTTGTTTTTTCAGCCGAGCAGTCGTTGCACGACCTGCATCGCGCCAATCAATTCTTCCTGTTCGGCCGCCGAGAGTTTGCCGAGCCGTTCCGCCAGACCGCCGATGGCTGCGTTCTTGAGCGACGCATAGGTTTCCCGGCCCGTTTCGGTCAGATAGATGAAGCTGCGGCGCGCATCGGCCTGCGAGGCGGCGCGCGCGATCAGATGGCGTCGCGCGAAGCTCGCGAGGATACGGCTCAGATAGCCGGAATCGAGCGAGAGCATACGCGCCAGCGTGGCGGAGGTCTGCGTGCCGCCGCTGTAGAGCTCGCGTAGCACGCGAATTTCGGTCAGCGAAAACGGCGAGGCAGGCTGGTCATCCTGCTGCGCACCTAAAAATGTGCGGTAAAAGCGGTTGAACTGCAGGACGGCTTCTGCACGCCGTCTCGTGTCGGAATCATTCGACAAACTGGGGCCCCGTGGTCAGTTCGTTGATGTAGGTCAGCTATCACTATATGGGATGTCAGAGGCGCGCGATATCGTTCTTTGTCTGAACCTACATATTGGATCCAACGCTGAATTCCGTCGGGCGATTGAAAGAGCCCAAATGGCCCTTTTATGGTCACCACAAAAGAGCCCACTGGACTCCGATCCAGGGAAAATCCCAATGTTCCAGTGGCACCTCCCGGTGCCTTATGGTTTCGTGCAAATTGTTGATTTTAAATAAGTTTATATCTGATCGGCGATAAGTGTCGCGCAGGTTGACTGGTATTATTGTGGTTATATAATGGGCTCGCTTTTGAAGCAGCTTGCATCTGATCGAAGCCTTACCCCCACGATATTCGTCAAACCGCTGGCCGGAGTTCCATGGAAACCCGTTGGTCTGCCCTGATGCCCGATGCGCGCAATGTCACGCCGCTCTATCTGCAGCTGGCGCGCAACCTTGCCACGGCCATTCATTGCGGTGTCTGGTCGGCCGGTGAGGCGCTGCCTTCGGAGCGCACGCTGTCGGACGCCATCGGCGTATCGCGCATCACTGCGCGCAAGGCGATCGAGTTGCTGGTCGAACAGGGCCTGATCCGGCGCGCACGCGGCGCGGGCAGCTTCATCACGCCGCGCGTGGAAGATCCGCTTTCGCGCCTGACCGGCTTCACGAAAAAGATGGAGCAGCGCGGTTTCACGGCGGATTCGGTGTGGCTCGAACGCGGCGTGCGGCCCGCGCATCGCGAGGAAATCGTGCAGCTTGGCTTGTCGCCGGGCGCGTCGGTGTCGAGTCTGCGGCGGCTGCGCCGCGCGGACGGCATCGTGATGGCGGTGGAGCACTCGGCGCTGCCGGTGTCGATCGTGCCGGACCCGCAGGGCTTCGACGGTTCGCTCTATGCGTATCTGGAGGCGCGCGAAATGCCGGTGGTGCGCGCGCTGCAGCACTTTCGCGCCGTCAACGCGACCGGCGAGATCGCCGAACTGATGGGGGTGGAACCGCGCGCGGCGCTGCTCGTGATTACGCGCGTGGGTTTCTCGCGCGACCAGCACGCCATCGAGCTGACCGACACCTACTGCCGCGACGGCTACTACGACTTCGTGGCGGAGCTGCGCCAATGACCGTACCGAATCTCGCAAAAAATACGGCGTGCGGGAACACCTGCGCGCACCATGACTCTCTCATGCACGTCACCGTCAAGACTGACCGCGCGCAGGCCGTCGCCGCGTGCAATATCGGAAAAATCTCATGCTGAGCGGAAACATTCTCACCCCTGATGGCTGGATCAACGGCACGCTGACGTTCGAAAACGGACGCATCACGTCGATCGAGGGCGAGGCCGCCGATCCGGCGAAGAACGACGCGCCCTACATCCTGCCGGGCTTCATCGACCTGCACGTGCACGGCGGCGGTGGCGCCGACGTGATGGAAGCCGGCAACGCCATCGAAACCATCGCGCGCACGCATGCGCGCTTCGGCACCACGAGCCTGCTCGCCACCACCATGACCGCGCCGCGCGCGGAGCTGATGAACGTGGTCGCGGGTCTGGGCGACGTCGCCCGCACGCGCACGGCGGGCGGTGCGCGCGTGCTGGGCGTGCATCTGGAAGGGCCGTACATCAACCCGGGCAAGCTGGGCGCGCAGCCCGACGCGGCGGTCTCCGCCGTGCTCGACGAAGTGCTCAAGTATCTGTCGATCGCGCCGATCCGCGTGGTCACGGTGGCGCCGGAAATCGCCGGTCATATCGAGATCATCGGCGAGATGGCGGCGCGCGGCGTGCGCGTGCAGATCGGCCATACGCTGGCGACCTACGACGACGCCGTGAACGCGCTCAAGCACGGCGCCTGCGGTTTCACGCACCTGTTCAACGCGATGTCGCCGCTGCATCACCGCAATCCCGGCGTGGTCGGCGCGGCGCTGGCGCATGCCGAATACGCCGAAATCATTCCCGACT
Organism: Paraburkholderia sp. J69-1; assembly: GCF_905220255.1. Lineage (NCBI taxonomy): Bacteria > Pseudomonadati > Pseudomonadota > Betaproteobacteria > Burkholderiales > Burkholderiaceae > Paraburkholderia > Paraburkholderia sp. J69-1. The sequence goes on from NZ_CAJMZG010000001.1 coordinate 24,124, forward strand.
TGCTGCACGTGCATCCGGGCGCGATCCGCGCCGCGCTGCGCGCGATTCCGCGCCTCTACGTGGTGACGGACAGCACCTCGGCGACCGGCATGCCCGACGGCGAATACCGCCTCGGCAGCCAGCACGTCACCAAATGCCTCGGCGGCGTGCGTCTTGCGGACGGCACGCTGGCCGGCAGCACGCTCACCATGGACCAGGCGTTGCGCAATCTCGTCTCGCTCGGCTTGCCGATCGCGGACGTATCCGCACGCCTGTCGCGCTACGCGGCCGACTACCTCGGCATCGAAGATCGGGGCCGCCTCAAGCGCGGCGCCTGGGCCGATGTCAACGTGTTCGATCGCGACCTCGCGCTCACCGCGACCTATGTCGAAGGAGAATCGATTGTCGAATATGCTTAAAGAAGCGCTGGCCTCGGCCAGCGTCGTCGCCGCGCAGCTCGCGGACACCTCGCGCGTCGAGGCGCTCGTGGCTGCGCTCGACGCCGCGCCGCGCCACGTCGCACTCACCGTCGCGCGCGGCAGCTCCGACCACGCGGCGAGCTATTTCGCCGCGCTGACCATGAGCCGCCTCGGCGTGCCAGTGGCTTCGCTGCCGATGTCGATCGCCACGCTGCAACAGGCGCCCTTACGTGTAAGCGGCCAGTTTGCCCTTGCTTTCTCCCAATCAGGCAGGAGTCCTGATCTCGTCGCGACCATCAAGGCGCTGCGTGACGCAGGCGCGCTGACAGCGGCGATGGTCAATGTGGCCGATTCGCCGCTGGCCGAAGCCGCGGGCACCGAACTGCCGCTGCTGGCGGGGCCGGAACTGAGCGTGGCCGCCACCAAGAGCTATATCGCGATGCTCGCGATGTCCGCGCAACTCGTGGCCTTCTGGCAGCGCGACGCGGCGTTCCTCGACGCCGTGCGCGCACTGCCCGATGCACTTCACCGCGCGGGCTCGCTCGACTGGTCGAAGGCCGTCGACGAACTGCGCGACGTCAAACAAATGATCGTGATCGGCCGTGGCGCGGGTCTGGCCATCGCGCAGGAAGCGGCGCTCAAGCTCAAGGAAACCTCGGGCATCCAGGCCGAAGCGTTCTCCAGCGCCGAAGTGCGTCACGGCCCGATGGAACTGATCGGCCGCGACTATCCGCTGCTGGTGTTCGCGCCGCGCGGGCCGGAGCAGGCGGGTCTCGTCGATCTCGCGCACGACATGCAAAAGCGCGGCGCGCGCGTGTTGCTGGCCGCGCCCGAGGGCGTCGAAGGCGCCACGCTGCCGCTCGCGCAAAGCGCCGATGCGGCACTCGATCCGATCGCCGCGATTCTTTCGTTCTACGTGATGGCGGCGGGCCTCGCCGCCGCGCGCGGCCGCAACCCGGACGAGCCGCGTTACCTGAACAAAGTCACCGAAACCCACTAGATTGGAAAGCTGATGGAACGCATCCAGGAGTCTCGCCTGATGAACCCGGAAAATTCCGCCGATCAGAGCCAGCGCGAGGGCAGCATCGCGCTGGTCGCGCCGCTCACCGGCCCGGTCGTGCCGCTCGCAGCGGTGCCCGATCCGGTGTTCTCGGAAGGCCTGTTCGGCGACGGTATCGGCATCGATCCGCTCGCGGGCAAGCTGCTGTCGCCGTGCGACGGCACCGTCATGCATCTCGCGCGCACCGGCCATGCGGTCACGCTGGAGACCGCCGAAGGCGCGCAGGTGCTCGTGCATATCGGCATCGATACGGTCGAGCTGGGCGGCAAGGGTTTTGCGCCCAAGGTCGAGCAGGGCGCGCAGGTGCGTCGCGGCGACCTGTTGATCGAATTCGATCTCGATGTCGTGGCGTGCGAGGCGCCGAGCCTCGTTTCGGTGATCGCCGTGGCGAACTCCGATGCGTTCGAAGTGATCCAGCGCGCGGGCGCGGGCCATGTGGAAGCGGGCAAGACGCCGCTGCTGGTGCTGCGCGCGCGTGACGGCGCGGCGCACACGGTGGGCGCGGCGGGCAGCGCGAATCTGGTGATGGACGAAGTGCGCCGCAACGTCACGCTCACGCATGCGGGCGGTCTGCATGCGCGTCCGGCGGCGCGGGCGCGCGAAGCGGTGCGCGGCATCGAGGCGCGCGTGGAAGTGCGCTTCGGCGAGCGCAAGGCGGCGATCGAAAGCGTGGTGGGCCTGCTGGGTCTTGGCGCGGGCGAAGGCGCGACGATCGAGCTCGTCGGCATGGGCCGCGAGGCGCAGAAGGCCGTCGATGCGGTCGCCAACGAATTGCTGCGCGCAGCGCCGGGCGAGGGCGGTGAAGCGCCGGCGCGTGCGTTGTCGCCGGCGCCGGCTGCGCTCGTGGCGACTGCGCCCACGGCGACCAGCGCCGCGCCGGGCACGCTCTCGGGCGTGTGCGCGGCGCCGGGCGTGGCGGTCGGCAAGCTGGTGCGCTGGGACGATGCCGATATCGCGCCGGTGGAACTCGCGAGCGGGCCGTCGGCGGCAGAAAGCCGTCTGCTCGACAAGGCCGTTGCCGCGGTGGACGCCGAACTCGACACCTCCGTGCGCGCGGCGTCGCAGCGCGGAGCGATCGGCGAAGCGGGCATTTTCCAGATGCATCGCGTGTTGCTCGAAGACCCCACTTTGATCGACGCGGCGCGCGATCTCATCAGCCTCGGCAAGAGCGCGGGCTTTGCGTGGCGCGAGTCGATCCGCGCGCAGATCGCCGTGCTCGGCAAGGTGGACGATCCGCTGCTCGCGGAGCGTGCCGCCGATCTGCGCGATCTGGAAAAGCGCGTGCTGCGCGCGCTCGCGCTCACCAACGGCACAGCGAATGCAAACGTCACGCGCGAGTTGCCCGACGAAGCCGTGCTGGCCGCCGATGAATTCACGCCTTCGGACCTCGCCACGCTCGATCGCAAGCGGGTGACCGCGCTCGTGATGGCGCGCGGCGGTGCGACCTCGCACGCGGCGATCATCGCGCGTCAGGCGGGCATTCCGGCCATCGTCGCGCTCGGCGATGCGCTGAACCGGATCGCCGAAGGCACGGAAGTGGTGGTGGATGCGGGCGCGGGCCGTCTGCTGCACGCACCCAGCGCGCAGGACATCGAACGTGCGCGCGCGGAGAAGCAACGCCTCGCGGGCGTGCGCGAAGCGAACCGTCTGACCTCGCAGCAGGCCGCCGCTACGCGTGACGGCCATGCCGTCGAAGTCGCGGCGAACATCGCCACGCTCGACGATGCACGCACCGCCGTGGAAAACGGCGCGGACGCCGTGGGCCTGCTGCGCACGGAACTGATGTTCATCCATCGCCAGGCCGCGCCGAGCGTCGACGAGCATCGCGAAAGTTATCAGGCCATCGCGCAGGCGCTGAACGGTCGCACGGCCATCATCCGCACGCTCGACGTGGGTGCAGATAAGGAAGTCGATTACCTCACGCTGCCGCCCGAGCCGAATCCGGCGCTGGGCCTGCGCGGTATTCGCCTCGCCCAGGTGCGCCCCGATCTGCTCGACGATCAGTTGCGCGGTCTGCTCGCGGTCGAGCCGCTCGGCGCGGTGCGCATCCTGCTGCCGATGGTCACCGATGTGGGCGAACTGATCCGCCTGCGCGAACGTATCGATACTTTCGCGAAGGAAGCGGGGCGCACCGGCCGCATCGAAGTGGGCGTGATGATCGAAGTGCCGTCCGCCGCGCTGCTGGCCGATCAACTGGCGCGCCATGCCGATTTCCTCTCGATCGGCACCAACGATCTGACGCAGTACACGCTGGCGATGGACCGTTGCCAGCCCGATCTCGCGGCGCAGGCCGACGGGCTGCATCCGGCCGTGCTGCGCCTGATTGCCGTGGCGGTGGAAGGCGCAAGCAAGCATGGCAAATGGGTGGGCGTGTGCGGCGCGCTGGCGGGCGATCCGCTGGCGGTGCCGCTGCTCGTTGGCCTTGGCATCACGGAGTTGTCGGTCGATCCGGTTTCCGTGCCGACGATCAAGGCGCGCGTGCGCAATCTCGGCTTCAATCAATGCCGCGAACGCGTGTTCGACATCCTTGCGCTCGAATCGGCGCAAGCAGTGCGCGCTGCAAGCCGCGCGCACTGGCCGCTCGACTGATCCGCTCGACCGCGATTCACGCGGTCGGCAGATTCAATCGTTGAGTATCCTGATTAAGTGCACGAAGTCATCGCACTAAGTCATTGCATTAAGCGTCGTTAATCACGCCGGCGCGCGCAGCGATCGCGCGCCGGTTTCTCTCACCTCAATACGTCACGCAAGAGACAGGGACTGGAGGCAGTTCGATGGATGGCAATCCGTTTCTCAAGATACAAAGCCTCGGCCGCGCGCTGATGCTGCCGATCGCAGTGCTGCCCGTTGCGGGCATTCTGCTGCGCTTCGGCCAGAGCGACATGCTCAATATCAAGATCATCGCCGATGCCGGTGGCGCGATCTTCGACAATCTTCCGCTGCTGTTCGCGATCGGCATTGCCGTGGGTTTCGCGAAGGATAACAACGGCGTGGCGGCGCTCGCGGGCGCGCTCGGCTATCTGGTCGAAACCGCCGTGATGAAGGACATCAACGACAAGCTGAACATGGGCGTGCTGTCGGGCGTCGTGGCCGGTGTCGTCGCGGGCATGTTGTACAACCGCTTCAAGGACATCAAGCTGCCCGAGTTCCTGGCGTTCTTCGGCGGCAAACGCTTCGTGCCGATCATCACCGGGCTCGTGTGTCTGTTGCTGGGCGTGATATTCGGCTATGCGTGGGGACCGGTGCAGGCCGTGATCGATACGGCCGGGCACTGGCTCACCACGGCGGGCGCGATCGGCACCTTCGTCTATGGTCTGCTGAACCGTCTGTTGCTGGTGACGGGCCTGCACCACATTCTCAATTCGCTCGTGTGGTTCGTGTTCGGCACCTTCACGCCGGCGGGCGGCGCACCGGTCACGGGCGACCTGCATCGCTTCTTCGCAGGCGACCCCAGCGCGGGCGGCTTCATGGCCGGCTTCTTCCCGGTGATGATGTTCGGCCTGCCGGCCGCATGTCTGGCGATGCTGCACGAAGCGCCGAAGGACAAGCGCGCGATGGTCGGCGGCCTGCTGCTGTCGATGGCGCTCACGTCGTTCCTCACGGGCGTGACCGAGCCGATCGAGTTCACCTTCATGTTCCTCGCGCCGGTGCTGTACGGCATCCACGCGGTGCTCACGGGGCTGTCGCTGGCGATCTGCTCGCTGCTGAACATCAAGCTCGGCTTCACGTTCTCGGCGGGCGCGATCGACTACTTCCTGAACTACGGTCTGTCGACGCATGGCTGGGAAGCGATTCCGCTCGGCCTCGTCTACGCGGTCGTGTATTACGGGCTGTTCCGCTTCTTCATCCGCCGGTTCAATCTGCCGACGCCGGGCCGTGAAGCATCGGCGGGCGACACGGAAATCGCGGCGTCGATGTCGGGCGTGGCGGCGGGCGGTGCCGCATCGGCTTCGCGTGCGGCGCGTTATATCGATGCGCTCGGCGGCGCGGCCAACCTCAAGGTGGTCGATGCGTGCACGACGCGTCTGCGTCTGAACGTGGTGGACCCGGCGCATGTTTCCGAACCGGCGCTCAAGGCGATTGGCGCGCGTGGCGTGCTCAAGCGCGGCGGCGAAAGCGTGCAGGTCATCATCGGGCCGGAAGCGGACATCATCGCCGATGAGATTCGTCGTGAGATTGCGAGTGGGCGTCCTGCGGCTGCGGTCGCTGCGTCGGCCGCGCCTGTGGCCAGCGCCGTGAAGGCAGCACCGGTTGTCGCGGCGGCCGAAGCTGCGGCGGCCGATGCCGGTCCGCTCGATCCCGATCCCTCGCGCTGGCTCGCGGTGCTGGGCGGCGCGGCGAACATCGTGTCGCTCGATGCCGTGGCGTCGACGCGTCTGCGCGTGATCGTGCGCGATCCTTCCGCGGTCGATCGTGCGCGGCTCGGTGCGCTGGATGTGGTGTGGGTGTCGGCGGATACGCTGCACATCGTCGTGGGCAGCGCGGCGTCGCGCTACGCTCAGGCGCTCTCGCTGCAATCGGCTTAAAGATCGGCTTGACGTTCTGCAAGCTCATGAAAAAACCGGCGCCTGGCGCCGGTTTTTTTGTCTCCGCGATGGATTCGGAAATCAGTACAGCGAATTGCGCTTGTCCTCGATCGCCTCGACCGTCACCTTGCCGCGCATGATGCGATACGCCCAGGTCGTATAAGCGAGCACGATCGGCAGGAAGATGATCACGGCGACCAGCATGATTTCCAGCGTCGTCTTGCTCGATGTGGCATCCCACACCGTCAGGCTCGAACGCGGATCGAGCGACGACGGCATGATGAATGGAAACATCGAGAATCCCGCCGTCAGAATCACGCCGATGATCAGCAGCGAAGTGCCCAGGAACGCGGTTTTCTCCAGCCGCGAACCGGCCACCGCGAAGGCGATCACGCCGCCCAGAATGCCGAGGATCGGCGCGATGGCCATCCACGGATACTGCACATAGTTGCTGATCCACAATCCCGTGCCGGGCTCCACGCTCTTCAATAGCGGATTGGCGACCGAATCGTAGGGCGCAGGATTGGTGATCACGAAGCCGCCGATCAGCGTCGCCACCAGCGCGCCCGCCACGATAAATAGCAGTACCGCGATGCCCGCCGTGATGCGCAGCGCCTTCGACGCGCGCGCGGCCACGATGCCGTCGCTTTTCATCTTCACGAACGCCGCGCCGTGTGCGGTGAGCATGGTGAGACTCACGAGCCCGCAGATCAGCGCGAACGGATTGAGCAGCGCCCAGAAGCTGCCGTAGTAGGTCACGCGCAGGTCGCTGTCGTACTGGAACGGCACGCCTTGCAGCAGGTTGCCGAACGCCACGCCAAACACCAGCGCCGGCACGAAGCCGCCGATAAACAGCGCCCAGTCCCACGCGCCGCGCCATTTCGGGTTGTCGCGCTTGCCGCGATAGTCGAAGCCCACGGGCCGGAAAAACAGCGCGAACAGCACGAGCAGCATCGCGAAGTAAAAGCCCGAAAACGACGCCGCATACACGAGCGGCCAGGCCGCGAACATCGCGCCGCCCGCGGTGATCAGCCAGACCTGATTGCCTTCCCAGGTCGCGCCCACCGTGTTGATGACGATGCGGCGCTCCGAATCCGTTTTGCCGATGAAGGGCAGCAGCACGGCCGCGCCCATGTCGAAGCCGTCGGTGAGCGAGAAGCCGATCAACAGCACGCCGATCAGCACCCACCAGATCACTTTGAGCGTTGCGTAGTCCATGGTGTGGTTCCTTAAAGGGCGATGGCGTGGGTCAGGCGACGCGGTTGTCGCTCGTCACCGTGGCGGTGCGCTCGTGGAAATAACGGCCCGTATGCAGCGCGGACGGCCCGAGGCGCGCGTACTTGAACATCAGCGTGATCTCGATGACGAATAGCGCCGTGTAGAACACCACGAAGCCCGCGAGGCTCAGCCACACATCGCCGGGCGCGAGGCTCGAGGCGGAAAGATGCGTCGGCAGCACCTCGGCGATGGTCCACGGCTGGCGGCCCATTTCCGCGACCACCCAGCCGAACTCGGCGGCGAGCCACGGCAGCGGAATCGCCCAGACGACCCAGCGCAGGAACCAGCGCCGGTTGTCCTGCAGCAGCGAGCGCTGCGCGCAGAACCAGAACGCCAGCACGAAGGTCAGCAGGAGCAGCATGCCCAGACCGACCATCACGCGGAACGACCAGAACACCGGCGCGACCGGCGGAATCGAGTGATTCGCGGCCGTCTTGATCTGCTCGGGCGTGGCATCGACGACATTCGGCGCGAACTGCTTCACGAGCAGGCCGTAGCCGAGGTCGGCCTTGTGCGCTTCGAACACGGCGCGGGTGTCGTTATCGGCGCTGCCGTCTTTCATCTTTTGCAGCGCGGCGTAGGCGAGCATGCCGTTCTGGATACGCACTTCGGCGCGGCCCATCAGATCGCGCAGACCGATCACCGGTTCGTCGATCGAGCGCGTCGCAATGATGCCCATGAGATACGGAATGCGGATCGCGTAGTCGGTGCGCTGTTCCTTCTGGTTAGGGATGCCGAACAGCGTGAAGGGCGCGGGCGCCGGAGCAGTGTCCCATTCGGCCTCGATCGCGGCGAGCTTGATCTGCTGCACTTCGCCGGTGCGGTAACCCGATTCGTCGCCGAGCACGATCACGCAGAGCGTCGATGCCAGTCCGAAACCCGCGGCGATGGCAAACGAGCGTAACGCGAATTCGGTATCGCGGCGGCGCAGCAGATACCAGGAGGAAATGCCCAGCACGAACATCGACGCCGTCACATAACCGGCCGACACCGTATGCACGAACTTCACCTGCGCGACCGGATTGAAGATCACCTGGAACAGACTGGTGAGTTCCATGCGCATGGTTTCGTAGTTAAACGAAGCTCCCACCGGGTTCTGCATCCAGCCGTTGGCGATCAGAATCCACAGCGCGGAAAGGTTCGAGCCCAGCGCGACAAAGAACGTGGTGATCAGATGGCCGCCCTTCGTCATGCGGTTCCAGCCGAAGAAGAACAGGCCGACGAACGTCGATTCGAGGAAGAACGCGGCCAGACCTTCCACCGCGAGCGGCACGCCGAAAATATCGCCGACGTAATGCGAGTAGTACGACCAGTTGGTGCCGAACTGGAACTCCATCGTCAGGCCGGTGGTGACGCCCATCACGAAGTTGATCGCGAAGAGCTTGCCCCAGAACTGCGTCATGTCCTTGTAGATCTGCTTGCCGGTCATCACGTAGACCGATTCCATGATCACGAGCAGCCACGAAAGACCCAGCGTGAGCGGGACGAACAGGAAGTGATAGAGCGCCGTGACGCCGAACTGCAGGCGCGAGAGATCTACAGTTTCGCTAATGGGCATGGTGGTCCCCCTGGTGCGCTTGCGGCGGAGTCGACTCGGGCGGCACGGGCACGGAAAGAATCGCCTGTGCGACTTCCGCGGGCCGCATCGACATGTTTTCGGCTTGCGGATGATTGAAGAATGCGTACTTCAGCGCCATCAGCAGCGCGAGCTTGAAGATCAGGACGAGCACGATGTCGCGCGCGAAGGTCGGGCCGCGCGCCCAACGAAGCACGCGCGCGCCCAACTCCGTGGGCATACGGCGGGACTGGCCGGAAGTGGAAAGCATGGCGACGGATGGCTCCTTCCTGTGTCCTGTTTCCGGAGCGCCGGCGCTGGTTGTCAGCGTCGCGAACGCTCGCTTCTCCCTTTTTTATCGATGATTCGTTTGCTAACTACTACGGACTGCTAAGGCATTGCGTGCAGATGTTATAGGTCAGATTGACAGGGTCGAATGCAAAACTGCGCGACACCTTTACCGCTGCCTTCCTTGGATAGGGCGGCATCATCTCGAAAATATCTTATGAGGGAACGCAAAACGACGGCGCGAAGTTGTACGTCGCGTTGTCCGTGCGCGCAAAAAGAAAAAGCCCCGCTCGCAGTGAGCGGGGCTTGTATGTGGCGAAGCCTGGCGCGGGAGGTGAGTCTTAAGACCCGCGCCGTTGTCGATCAGGCATATTCGGCCAGTGCCGTGCGCATCTTCTTCATCGCGCTTGCCTCGATCTGGCGGATACGCTCGGCCGACACGCCGAATTCGTCGGCCAGTTCGTGCAGCGTCGAGCCGCCCGAACCGTCGTCTTCGACGTTCAGCCAGCGCGCTTCGATAATGCGGCGGCTGCGCGCATCGAGCGCTTCCAGTGCGCTGGCGATGCCGTCCGACTGCAGACGGTCGCGCGAACGGGCGGCGAGCACGGCGCTCGGCTCGTTGTGCGAATCGGCCAGCCAGGCGATCGGCGCGAAGGATTCTTCGCCGTCGTCGTTCTGGCCTTCCAGCGCGATGTCGGCACCCGACAGACGCGTTTCCATCTCGACGACTTCTTCGCGCTTGACGTTCAGTTCCTGCGCGAGGCCTTCGATCTCTTCCGGCGTGAACGACTGCAGGCCCTGCTTGTGGCTACGCAGGTTGAAGAACAGCTTGCGCTGCGCCTTGGTCGTGGCGACCTTCACCATGCGCCAGTTGCGCAGGATGTATTCATGGATTTCGGCCTTGATCCAGTGCATGGCGTACGACACGAGTCGAACGTTCTGCTCCGGGTCGAAGCGCTTCACGGCCTTCATCAGGCCGATGTTGCCTTCCTGGATCAGGTCGGCGTGCGGCAGGCCGTAGCCGAGATAATTGCGCGCAATCGAGACGACGAGACGCAGGTGCGAAAGCACCAGGCGGCGCGCGCCTTCAAGATTGTTTTGCTCGCGGAACTCGGTCGCGAACTGGCGCTCCTCTTGCGGCGTCAACATCGGGATCCGGTTCACGGCCTGAATGTAGGCGTCGATGTTGCCCAGCTGGCCGGGCAGCATGGAAGCGTTCGCGAGCGCCAGTACACCCGAACCCCCGGCCTTGGCCGACGACGGGCTAAGCATATTCGGAAGGGTCATGGTCATTGCGTTGCTCACGTAGCGAACTCCTCAGGAATCTTGCAAAAGTCAGACAGCGACTCCACGGTGGATGTTAGCACTCTGAATCAGTGAGTGCTAATTACTTGGAGTCTGTAGGGGCTTCATGGTTCCACTGATGCTATCGAAAACTTGTATCAATAGATTTCAGCGAAACGCTGGCAGGCAAGCTGCACGGGGCCTGCGGCCCGGACGGGTCCGCGCACATCGGCGGGCCGAAGAAAGACTCTAGAACTGGACCGCTTCCACACCGGAAACGGAGGAGAAAAAGGGCTGGAATAGCGCTGCTTCGGAATAATGTTTGCCACGATTCTTATCGTAGCGAGCAGTTCTTAATCTGGTCTTAAACGGCGTTTAAGCGGGTCAGAAGAAGGGCAGGCATTGTGATTCCTGAGCACGATCAATAGACATCGGAATTATCTGAAAGTGCTCGGCTGCGGCATTGGAGCGCGCATTCACGTAGCGCGTGTGCGCTTGCCCACTTATATAAGGGCGCTGCCTTTGATCGCAAGTATCCATGCGCGAAATCCTGGTATAAATTTCAGCCAGGCGCGTGGGGTAAATCTTAGGTGTGAGTAGGCGGAGTCAGGCTGGCTCGCACGCAAGGGGCTCGAGCAATGGCGGCGAAAGTAATCGATGCGATTCGCGGACTGGAGCGCGAGCGGTTCCGCGCGATGGTGGATGGCGACGGCTCGTCGCTGGACCAGCTTCTTTCCGATAGCGCGACCTTCGTGCATACGAACGGCAAGCGCGAAACCAAGCAGCAGTTTATCGACGCGATTACGGCGGGGCGCCGCCGCTATCGCCAGATCGAGATCCAGTCGCAGGACGTGCTGCCGGTGGGCACCGAGACCTGTCTGATCTCGGGCCGCGCGCTCATCGAGATGGAAGCCAACAATGGCGCGCTGCTTTATCCGATTGCCTATACCGCGATCCAGACCCAGGAGGATGGCCACTGGCGTCTGCTCGCGTGGCAGGCGACGCGTTGTGCTCTCGAGTGACGACCGGTAAGTCCACTCGCCGATTCCGCACGTTAAGTGGATCGGGCGCACGCCAGCGGCCCGTTATGCCGCTGGCGCTCAACGGCGCCGCCTTCCTGACTGCTGATACTGCTTCTAAAACTGGCTAAATCCGTCGATCAGGATCAGGCTCAAGCCGCGACGCGGCGGTCGATGTCCTGCCACGCCGCGCGATTGACCGCGCTGACGATGGCGGCGGCGACGGCATGCGCCGCGTCGTCCGCGACCCCTACGCCGTGACGCAGCGTCTGGCCGCCCACGCGGGCGCCCACGAACACCGCGGTGCCGCCTTGCGCCGTGCGCGCGGTTTCATACGACGTGATCTCGATACTTTCGCCGGCCGCTGCGGCAATCGCGGTCGCCACGGCCTGTGCGTGCGTTTCGTCGATCTGCGCGGCGGTGGGCGTCGCCACATCGCGACCCTCGAAGCGCACACGTCCCGCACCCGCATGAACCGCCGGACCTTCGGTTTCGAAGTACTCGCTCGCGAACAGCGCGCAGATCGCCTCGCCGGTGATTTCTTCGCCGGAGGTATCGGTGACCTTCTGCACGGCGTGGCTGAACTCGATCTGCACGCGGCGCGGCGGCGTGAAGCCCATGCCGCGTTCGAGCAGATACGTCGCGCCGCCCTTGCCCGACTGGCTGTTCACGCGGATCACCGCATCGTAGCTGCGGCCGAGATCGGCCGGATCGATCGGCAGATAGGGCACTTCCCACACGGCATCCGGCTGCTGCACGGCAAAACCCTTGCGGATCGCGTCCTGATGCGAGCCCGAAAACGCCGTGAACACGAGGTCGCCCGCATACGGATGACGCGGATGCACGGGAAGCTGATTGCAGCGCTCGACCATGCGGCGCACCGAATCGATATCCGAAAAATCGAGGCCCGGGTCGATGCCCTGCGTGTAGAGATTCATCGCGAGCGTGACGATGTCGACATTGCCGGTGCGCTCGCCGTTGCCGAACAGGCAGCCTTCGATGCGATCCGCGCCCGCGAGCAAGGCCATTTCGGCTGCGGCCACGGCGGTGCCGCGATCGTTATGCGGATGCACGGAGAGCACGATGCTGTCGCGATACGCGAGATTGCGGTCCATCCATTCGATCTGGTCGGCGTAGACGTTGGGCATGGCCGCTTCGACGGTCGCCGGGAGATTGACGATCATCTTGTGATCGCGCGTCGGACGCCACTGCTGCGCGACCGCATCGCAGACTTCGCGGGCGAAGGTCAGCTCGGTCATGCTGAACGTTTCGGGCGAATACTGGTAAATCCAGTGCGTTTGCGGGTTTTTGTCGGCGAATTCGCGGATGATGCGCGTACCTTCGACGGCGAGCGCCTTCACCTGATCCTGCGACTGGCCGAACACGATCTTGCGGAACGACGGGCAGATCGCGTTGTAGAGGTGAACGATGGCGCGCGGCACGCCCTGGAGCGCTTCGAAGGTGCGTGCGATCAGGTCTTCACGCGACTGCACGAGCACTTCGATGGTGACATCGTCGGGAATGCGCTTTTCGTCGATCAGTTTGCGCACGAAATCGAAGTCGGTTTGCGAAGCGGACGGAAAGCCGACTTCGATTTCCTTGAAGCCGATTGCCACGAGCATGTCGAAGAATTCGGTCTTCTGCTCGATGCTCATCGGTTCGATCAGCGACTGGTTGCCGTCGCGCAGATCGGTGCTCATCCAGATCGGCGCGCGTTCGACTGTGCGCGTCGGCCATTTGCGGCCGTTCAGGCGGATGGCGGGGAAAGGGCGGTATTTCTCGGCGGGATTACGCAACATGACGAGCCTCGTTCTTCATGGTGTCGTTTGCGATGGCGGTCGGCAGCGGGCGGCTGGCGGGCTGGCGACGGAGCACGATGCGCGAAACTTCACGCGTTCGGGCGGCAACCTCGAACGCGAAGAAGACGGCCACGGTGACGGCGGTAGCCGGCGCGGCGAAAGCGGACGTGAACGATGCCCATGCAACGTGCATTTTGACCTCGCGACTCGTCCGAACGGTAAGCGGACGAATGCAGACGACAGGTTGTAGAGATACAGCGGATTTGGGGTACTGCGAGAACTGCTTTGGGAGGACCGCGGTGACCGGAGAGGTGGTCGTTGCGGCGCTACACCAGCTTTAGGCTAGGCGTAGCGATAGGGCCGATAGTAGGCCGTGGGCAATGCGGAGGGTGTTCGGGAAGGAACGCATTCGTCCAATGTAAATCAGGGCGGATGCGCGTGTCAACAGGGAATTGACAGATCGGCGGCGGGAAGATGCCGGAAGTTGGCCGACGAAGCGCGCCGATGTAGCTTTCGCAATCGCGCGGGTCGCCCGCCCCGCGCGGCTTTCGGCGAATTGATGCGGCGCAGGCTTTAGCGTCGGGCGATGCGCTTGATCGTCTCGATCTGACGGACGATGGCGTCGGGCACCGGCGCATCGCCGCGCAGCACCTCGGCGATCCACGCGGCGGTCGTGGCGGCGTCGCGGGCTTCAGGCAGATCGACTTCGGGCGCGTCCGGCGACGAACGCTCCGGCTCGATCAGCGTTTCGCAGATGCCATCGTGCAGCCAGTCCACCTGCACCTGGCGACGCGTATCGGCGACGGCTTCGCCTTCGGTGCCGCGCGCGAGCAGTGCGCCGCCCACGGCGGCATCCGGGTGCGCCGAGAACAGGGCGCTCAGGCTTTCGCGATACGGCGGATGCGTGTAGTTGACGAGGCGCAGACCCGGCAGCGCGAACGGCTGCAGCAGTTTCACCAGCGTGTGCGTGGAGTTGCGCACACCCATGCGCCGACGCAGCGAAAGCAGCCGCGCGAGTTGCGGCGCGAGCGTTTCGATCGGCGCGAACGCGACTTTTTGAGCGGCCAGTTGCGCTTCGATCTGCGCATGATCGCGGGCGGCGGGCTGGTTCAGCGCCGCGAAAATCTCCGCGCTGGTGACGCGGCCCGGATCGGTGACCACGCCATGCACGAGCGTCGGCACGCCTTCGCGCGCGAGCAGCAGCGCGAGCAGCGGCACGAGATTGGGCTGCTTGCGCGCGCCGTTGTAGCTCGGAATCGACACCGCACGATAGTCGCCTCCGGCCACCACGAGCGGCGCGAACGAGGCGTGCGCGGCGGCCAGCATCGCGGCCAGTTCCTCGGCGGTTTCGCCCTTCAGGCGGTAGGCGAGCAGGACCGCGCCCAGTTCGAGATCGGACACGCGGCCGTCGAGCATCGCCGCGTAGAGCGCGTGCGTGTCGTCGGGCGACAAGGAGCGCGCACCGTGCGGCCCGCGGCCGATCTCCTTGATGAAGCGGGCGCAGGAGAAGGGGGCGTTGGTATCGGCGGATTCGGGGGCGTTCATGGCAGCGTGGGGCGGAGCCGGCGGCGCGCGCTGCTCCGGGTCAAGTTGGAGATGTCGGGGATGCAGGAAGTATCGCACGACCCGCGCGGCCCAGCCCGACGCAGTGAGAGCCGCAATGACCGCAGCAGCAAGCGTCGCGCCGCCAGGATTGCCGCGGCGTGCTGACGCCTCTTGTTCAGCGCGCGTTACACTCGTGCGTTGCGCCAGGCCGCGCGCGAATCCCTCGGCGCAGACCCGGCATCATCAAGAAGACGGAGATTTCGATGACTTACGTATTCGATCCGGCGCCGCTCGCCGCCGTGCCGGTCGCTGGCAGCGACGCGCGCTTTCCGGTGCGCCGCATCTACTGTGTTGGCCGCAATTACGAGGCGCATGCGCGCGAGATGGGCCACGATCCGAACCGCGAACCGCCGTTCTTCTTCGCCAAGCCCGCCGACGCCGTGCTCTACGTCGCGCCCGGCACGACCGCCGATTTTCCGTACCCGGACCAGTCGCAGAACGTGCACTTCGAAATGGAACTGGTCGCTGCGATCGGCAAGGGCGGGAAAAACATTCCCGTCGAAAGCGCGCTCGATCACGTGTTTGGTTACGCACTCGGCCTCGACATGACGCGCCGCGATCTGCAGGCGGAAGCGAAAAAGCTCGGCCGTCCGTGGGATACCGCGAAGGGTTTTGACCATTCGGCGCCTATCGGCCCGATTCATCCGGTTGCGCAGGTCGGCCAGATTGGCGCGGGCGCGATCTGGTTGAAGGTGAACGGCGAAGAAAAGCAGCGCTCGGACATTTCGCAGCTGATCTGGCCGGTTGCCGACACGATCGCGTTCCTTTCCACGCTGTTTGAGCTGAAGGCCGGCGACCTGATTTACACGGGCACGCCTGAAGGCGTGGGCGCCGTGAAGCCCGGCGACGTCATGACGGGCGGCGTGGACGGCATCGGCGAATTTGCCGTGCGTGTGGTCTGAAAGCGCGCGCCTGATAACACTCAGCCAGAGAGCGTGAGAGGAAAGCATGAAGCTTTACAGCTATTTCCGCAGTTCTGCGTCGTATCGCGTGCGAATTGCGCTGAACCTGAAGAATCTGCCCTACGAGACCGTGCCCGTGCATCTGCTGCGCGACGGCGGCGAGCAGCTGAAGCCCGAGTACCGCACGCTCAATCCCGACGGGATCGTGCCCACCTTCGTCGACGACGATAATCACGCGATCCAGCAGTCGCTCGCGATCATCGAGTATCTCGAAGAGACGCATCCCGAGCCGGCGCTGCTGCCGAAGTCGCCCGCCGACCGGGCGCACGTGCGCTCGCTGGCGCTGCAGATTGCCTGCGAGATTCACCCGGTCAACAACCTGCGCGTGCTGAAGTACCTCAAGCACACGCTGGGCGTCGACGATGCGGCCAAAGACGCGTGGTATCGCCACTGGATCGAAAGCGGCTTCGAAACGCTGGAAGCGCGGCTGGCCAGCGACGCGCGCACGGGCAAGTTCTGCTTCGGCGATACGCCGACGCTCGCCGATCTGTGCCTCGTGCCGCAGGTGTTCAACGCAAATCGCTTCAAGATCGACACCACGCGTTACCCGACGATCCAGCGCATCTGCGATCACGCGTCGCAACTCGATGCCTTTGCGCGCGCGGCGCCAGGCGCGCAGCCTGACGCGGAATAAGCTCGCGTTCGCGTGAGTTGGATGGAAAAAGGGCGCCGTTCGTGAGAGCGGCGCCCTTTGTTTTGAGCGGTGCGGCGACAGCGTTGGCGCTGATCAGTTGCCGAGCAGCGCGTCCGCGAATTCTTCGGCGACGAACGGTTGCAGATCTTCGACCTTCTCGCCCACGCCGATGAAATACACCGGCACCGGACGCTGGCGCGCAATCGCCGCCAGAATGCCGCCCTTGGCCGTGCCGTCGAGCTTGGTCACGATCAGGCCGGTGAGGCCCAGCGCATCGTCGAAAGCTTTCACCTGGGTCAGCGCGTTCTGGCCCGTGTTGGCGTCGATCACCAGCAGGACTTCGTGCGGCGCGCCATCGAAAGCCTTGCCGATCACGCGCTTGACCTTCTTCAACTCGTCCATCAGGTGCAACTGGGTCGGCAGACGGCCGGCCGTATCGGCCATCACGACGTTGATGCCGCGCGCGCGCGCCGCGTTCACGGCGTCGAAAATCACCGCGGCCGGGTCGCCGCTTTCCTGCTGCACGACGGTCACGTTGTTGCGCTCGCCCCAGATCGTCAACTGCTCGCGCGCGGCGGCGCGGAACGTGTCGCCGGCGGCCAGCAGCACGCTCTGGTCGAAGCTCTGCAGATGCTTGGCGAGCTTGCCGATGCTGGTGGTCTTGCCCGCACCGTTCACGCCCGCGATCATCATCACGAGCGGCTGCGCGCGGCCGAGCATCAGCGAGCGCTCGAGCGGCTTGAGCAGATCGATCAGCAACTGGCGCAGCGCGGTCTTCACCTGTTGCGCTTCGGTCAGGCGATCGGCGCGCACTTTCTGGCGCAGCGTGTCGAGCAGATATTCGGTGGCGTCCACGCCCGCGTCGGACATCAGCAGCGCGGTTTCGAGCTCTTCGTAGAGATCGTCGTCGATCTTCGCGTTGACGAAGATGCTCTGGATATTCGAGCCGGTCTTCGACAGCCCCGACTTCAGACGCGTGAGCCAGGATTTCTTGGCGCTCGCGTCTTGCACGGGCGGCGGCACGATTTCGACGGTTTCGAATTCGTCGACATCGCTTTCGTTGACGTCGCTTACGTTGACGCTGGCGGCTTGCGGCGCAGGCGCCGGGGCGCTCGTGATGGGCGCGGGCGCTTCAGGGGCTGTCTCGGCGGCTGCAGGCGCTTCGTCGTGTGCGGCTTCGGCTTCGCTCGCGGCGGACTCGGCTGCCTCGTTTTCGGCGCCCTTCGAGCCCCGGAGTCGTTTGAAGAAACTGAACATGATCTGGTGTGGTGGGGTCGCGTTGCGGGTCTGACCGAGGGACGGTCATCGACGTCGAAAATACGGGCAACGCGTGGAAAACACAGCATTTTATCAGGCGTCCCCGCGCGCGTCGCCGCGGCGCGCCTGGCGCGCATGCGACCGTTGCGGGCGCCGTATGCTGGCTATCAGGCCTCGGGGTTGCGGATCGGGTTGCGGTGAGCAGGCGGCCCTGTGGTAACGTTCGCGCAATGGCCGGTGCGGCGCGGGCGACATGCGCTTTGCACGCCCAGGCACAAGCCGCACCGATCCCTCCGCTCTAACAGATTGACTTCAACACGTATGGGCCGTTCAACATTGTCACGTCCGGAAGACTTCAAAGCCGCTGAAAAGCAGGCCGCGAAGCCTGCCGCCAAACCCGCCTCAAAGGCGCCAGTCAACGCCCCGCACGCGATCCGCATCATCGGCGGCGAGTGGAAACGCACGCCGCTGCCGGTGCTCAATCTCGACGGCCTGCGCCCCACGCCCGACCGTGTGCGCGAAACGCTGTTCAACTGGCTCGGCCAGAATCTGGACGGCCAGCGCTGCCTCGATCTGTTCGCGGGCAGCGGCGCGCTCGGCTTCGAGGCGGCGTCGCGCGGAGCCGCGCGCGTCGTGATGGTCGAGCGCAGCGCCCGCGCGGCCGCTCAGCTGCGCGCGAACCAGGCGCGCCTGGGTGCACGCATGATCGAGATCGCCGAAGCCGACGCATTGCGGCTCGCCGCCAACCTCGCGCCGGGCTCGTTCGACGTGGTGTTTCTCGACCCGCCGTTCGGCGACACCGCGCTGTTCCAGCGCGCGCTCGAACTGGCCGCGCCGCTCGTGGCGTCCGACGGCTGGCTCTACGTCGAGTGCGGCGACGCGCTCGATCCCGCCACGCAGCCCGCGCTGGCGGGTTGGAGCGTGGTGCGCGAGGGCAAGGCCGGTGCGGTTCGCTATCATTTGCTGCAGCGCGAAAATGAGGAATAATGCGCGTTCGATAACGAAGCGGGCGGGCGCCCAGGGGCGTCACGCAAGCACTCGCGCATGCCGTGCATACCGTCAGCGGCGTTGCAATGCGCCCCATTTCTGTTGAGAGGAGAAGCCTCATGGTAGTCGCCGTGTACCCCGGTACGTTCGATCCGCTCACGCGCGGTCACGAAGATCTCGTGCGGCGCGCATCGAGCATTTTCGACACGCTGGTGGTCGGCGTGGCCGACAGCCGCAACAAGAAGCCGTTCTTCTCGCTCGACGAAAGGCTCGAAATTGCCCACGAGGTGCTCGGTCATTATCCGAATGTGCAGGTGATGAGTTTCAAGGGGCTGCTGAAGGATTTTGTGCGCAGCAACAACGCGCGCGTGATCGTGCGCGGCCTGCGTGCGGTGTCGGATTTCGAGTACGAATTTCAGATGGCGGGCATGAACCGCTATCTGCTGCCGGACGTCGAGACCATGTTCATGACGCCGTCGGATCAATATCAGTTCATTTCGGGCACGATCGTGCGCGAAATCGCCCAGTTGGGCGGCGATGTCAGCAAGTTCGTGTTTCCGTCAGTGGAAAAGCGTCTGCAGGACAAGGTCGCGGCGCTCGGCGCAGCGCCTAAAGTCTGACCTCGCAGGCATTTCGCGAGGCCGGCAAGCGCAGGGCCGCAGCGTTATAATGTGTTGTTTTTTAAGGGAAACGCGAGAGAAGTATGGCCCTGATGATTACCGACGAGTGCATCAATTGCGACGTCTGCGAGCCCGAGTGCCCGAACGACGCGATTTCGATGGGCCCGGAAATCTACGTGATCGACCCGAACAAATGCACGGAGTGCGTCGGCCATTTCGACGAGCCGCAATGCATCCAGGTGTGTCCGGTTGAGTGCATCCCGAAGAATCCCGAGCACATCGAGTCGCAGGAGCAGTTGATGCAGAAGTACGAGACGCTGACGGCGACGAAAAACGCCTGAAGCTGCACGAACTGCTGCTGCAAAGAGAAAACGCGCCCAAGGGCGCGTTTTTTTATGGCTGGACGCGGGAAAGCGCCTCGGTTTTTACACGAGGATGGCTTTGAGCGCTTCGACCAGCGTGTCGCATTCGGCATCGGTGCCGACCGTGATGCGCAGATGCTGGTTGATACGCGGCGCGTTGAAGTGGCGCACGAAGATCTCCTGCTCGCGCAGCTTCGCCGAAATCGCCGCGGCGTCGTGCTTCGGATGCTTCGCGAACACGAAGTTCGCCGCCGAAGGCACGATCGCGAAGCCCAGCGTTTCGAGCGCAGCCGTCAAGCGCTCACGGCTCGCGATCACGCGTTCACAGGTCGACTTGAAGTACGCATCGTCTTCGTACGCGGCCGTGGCCGCCGCCTGCGCGAGGCGATCGAGCGGATACGAATTGAAGCTGTCCTTCACGCGGTTGAGCGCGTCGATCAGATCGGCGTGGCCGAACGCGAAGCCCACTCGCATGCCCGCGAGCGAGCGCGACTTCGAGGTCGTGTGCACGACCAGCAGATTCGGATAGCGATCGATCAGCGCAATCGCCGATTCCGCGCCGAAATCCACATAGGCTTCATCGACGATCACGGGCACGTTCGGGTTGCCCGCGACCAGACGCTCGACTTCGGCGAGCGACAGCGCGTGGCCCGTCGGCGCATTCGGATTCGGGAAAATCACCCCGCCGTTCGGCTTGAGGTAATCGTCCACGCGAATCTCGAATTTGTCGTCGAGCGGCACGGTTTCGAACTCGACTTCGTACAGGCGCGCGTAGGTCGGATAGAAGCTGTAGCTGATGTCCGGGAAGAGGATCGGCTTGTCGTGCTTGAGCAGCGCCTGGAAGGCGTGGGCGAGCACTTCGTCGGAGCCGTTGCCCACGAACACCTGATCGGCGCGCAGGCCGTGATGCGCGGCCACGGCGGCGCGCAGGCGCTTCGCGACCGGATCGGAATAGCGGCGCAGCGATTCGCCATGCTCGCCCAGTTCGGCGCGAATCGCTTCGGGCACGCGCGGCGAGGGCGGGTACGGGTTCTCGTTGGTGTTCAGCTTCACCGGATGCGCGAGCGCCGGCTGTTCGCCGGGCACGTAAGGCACGAGACGGTGGACGATGTCACTCCAGAAACGACTCAAGACGCTCTCCTTGCTTCGAATTGACCAGCGGCGCGCGGCCGCCTGGTCGGCTGTGCCGCGCGCGAAAATCAGCCGTTGCGATGCAGCAGCATCACAGCGCGTTCGGTTTCGCCCTTGACGAAGGTGGGCATGATGGCGAGCGAGCGCTCGATCGACGCATCGATCACGTCCTGCTCCTCGCGGCGCGGCGGCTTCAGCACGAAATTCGCCACATCGGGCTTCGCGCCGGCGCGTGCGCCTTCGGGAATCAGGTCGCGCGGATGGCCGATGCCGATGCGCAAACGCCAGTAATTCTGCGTCGACAGATGCGCGGAAATGTCCTTCAGGCCGTTGTGGCCGCCGCTGCCGCCGCCGAGCTTGAGCTTGACGGTGCCGGGCGACAGATCGAGTTCGTCATGCGCGACGAGGATTTCATCGGGCAGGATCTTGAAGAAGTTCGCCACCGCGACGACCGACTGGCCCGAGCGGTTCATATAGGTCTGCGGCTCGAGCAGATGCACTTCCTCGCCGTAGAGGCGCGCTTTCGCGTAATGGCCGTGGAAGCGGCGCTCGTCGCGCAGCGTCGTGCCGGCTTCGCGCGCGAGCTGGTCCACGAGCCAGAAGCCCGCGTTGTGGCGCGTCGCCGTGTATTCGGCGCCCGGATTGCCGAGCCCGACGATCAACCTGATCATGTTGGGTGTTCCGCCTGCGTAAATCGCTTAATGGATTCGCAAGTGTACGGAAGAGTCGAAAAGAGTGCGAAAAAAAACCCGCCGGGGCTAACCGCGGCGGGTCACTTCGACCGTTTTATGCAAACGGATCGAGAGGATCGGCTGTTGCCGGCTGATTACTCAGCAGCAGCTTCGCCTTCAGCAGCAGCTTGCGCGCCAGCCGGAACCGGTGCCGAAGCGACGACCGGGTTTTCGACTTCAACGTGCTGAACCAGCGTCACGCCTGCGGGCAGGGTGATGTCCTTGGCGTGCAGCGACTGGCCGGCTTCAATCTTTGCCAGGTCGACTTCGAGGAACTCCGGCAGTTGGGCCGGGAGGCACTGGACTTCGATTTCAGCCAGAACGTGCGAGATGATCGCGCCACCCGTCTTCACAGCCGGGTTGGTTTCCTGGTTCAGGAAGTGCAGCGGCACCTTCGTGTGGATCTTCTTGCTCGGGTCAACGCGCTGGAAGTCCACGTGCAGCACGAGCTGACGGAACGGGTGGTATTGCACGTCGCGCAGCAGAACTTGTTGCGACTTGCCTGCCACTTCGAGCTCGAGGATCGACGAGTGGAAAGCTTCTTTCTTCAGGGCGTGCCACAGCGCGTTGTGATCGACTTCGATCAGTTCCGGCTCAGCGCCGACACCGTAAACGATGCCAGGGGTCTTGCCAGCGATGCGCAGGCGGCGGCTCGCACCCGTACCTTGCAGGTTACGCTCGAAAGCGATGACTTTCATGGTGTTCTCTTTTCAATGCACTGCCCGCGACCAGGCAGTAAATAAAACGGGGTCCTTTCGGCGATTTGCCAGAAGGCCCCCGACGATGCAGCGCAAACCTTCGTCCGCTTGCGCTGATTACACGAAGGCGCGGCATCCTTGCGAATGCCGCGCCTTCGCGCCAATCTTTTTAGCTTTCCGCGAACAGCGACATCACCGAGTCGCCGCGACGGATACGCGAGAACGTTTCTGCCAGCAGACCGGCGCTCGTGAGCGCGCGGATCTTCGGGCACGCACGGGCTTCTGCGCCCAGCGGAATCGTGTCGGTCACGACCAGTTCGTCCAGAGCCGAAGCAGCGATACGCTCGCCTGCGCCACCCGAGAGAACCGGGTGCGTAGCGTAAGCGAATACCTGCTTGGCGCCGCGTTCTTTCAGCACTTGCGCTGCCTTGCAGAGCGTGCCGGCGGTGTCGACCATGTCGTCCATGATCACGCAGGTGCGGCCTTCGACTTCACCGATGATGTTCATCACTTCGGCGACGTTCGCCTTCGGACGACGCTTGTCGATGATCGCGAGATCGCAACCCAGCTGCTTGGCGAGCGCACGGGCGCGCACCACGCCGCCGACGTCCGGCGAAACGACCAGCAGGTTCTCGTAGTTCTGCTTGCGCAGATCGCCGAGCAGCACGGGCGTAGCGTAGATGTTGTCGACGGGAATATCGAAGAAGCCCTGGATCTGGTCAGCGTGCAGATCCATCGTGATGATCCGCTCGACGCCCGCGATTTCCAGCATGTTCGCCACGACCTTCGCCGAGATGGCGACGCGCGCCGAACGGGGGCGTCGGTCTTGACGGGCATAGCCGAAGTAGGGGATGGCTGCGGTGATCCGGCCAGCAGATGCGCGCTTGAGCGCATCGACCATGATCATCAGTTCCATCAGGTTATCGTTGGTCGGTGCGCAGGTCGACTGAAGGACGAAGACGTCCTTACCGCGCACGTTTTCCTGGATTTCGACCTGGATTTCACCGTCGGAGAAGCGGCTAACCATAGCCTTACCGAGGGGAATACCGAGGGTCTTGACGACTTCCTGTGCAAGCGCGGGATTTGCGTTGCCAGTAAAAACCATCAGGCCGTCATGGCTGCTCATCATGCACCTGCTGCGGACTTGGGGGGGCGAGAGGAACTACTTGGGCGAACTACTTTAGAATTTTTGGCAGGGGAGGAAGGACTCGAACCCTCGCATGCCGGAATCAAAATCCGGTGCCTTAACCAACTTGGCGACTCCCCTACACTCAACTTCGAGCCTGACTGACCGGTAGGACGATCAGCCACGCAAAACTATGACGCGAAAGTGAAGAGTGGATGCTTGTCCAGACTCGAGGTGACTGCGCTTCTCCAGTTCGGCTGTTCCGCAAGCAGTTTGGCCTGAGCCGATTCTGCTTCGTTCCGACTGGCGAATGCTGCGAAGACGCTTGCACCCGATCCGGTCATCCGCGCTGGCGCGACACTGTTTGATACATCATCAAACCATCGCAGCACTTGCGCTACTTCCGCGTATTTTCCTGCGACAACCGCTTGCATATCGTTATGACCGAAGCTATCTGGCCATCCCTGCTGCGTTGCTTGCTGTGCAAGAAAGAATGCTATTGTGCAGTGCTGTGTGTCCCTTGTCAACTGCTTTTCCGAGAAAATTTCGGCGGTAGGGACATGCGCCTGCGGCGTAACCACCAGAAAGTGGCGTGCCGGCAATTCTACCGCCTGTAGCGCTTCGCCCACGCCTTCTGCGAACGCGTTCTTGCCGAACACGAAAAAGGGCACATCCGCACCCAGCTTCAGGGCGAGCGCCTGCAGGGTTTCGCGCGGCAGATTCAATTTCCACAGACGGTTGAGCGCGAGCAGCGTGGTCGCCGCGTCCGAGCTGCCGCCACCGAGACCCGCGCCCATCGGCAGGCGTTTTTCGATGTCGATTTCGACGCCTTCCTGGGTGCCCGTGTGCTGCTTGAGTAAGGTCGCGGCGCGCACCGTGAGATCGGTTTCGGCGGGCACGCCGTCGACTTCCGTCGTGCGCGTGATGCGGCCGTCCTGACGACGCGTGAAATGCAGCGTATCGCCCCAGTCGAGCAACTGGAATACGGTCTGGAGATTGTGATAGCCATCCGGGCGGCGGCCCGTGATGTGCAGGAAGAGATTGAGTTTCGCGGGCGCGAGGCAGCCGCGCAGCGAGTCTTGAGTTTCGGTCATGATGCCTGGTGCCCGGCTTCGCGCGCTTTGACGCCTGCGCCGGGCCGGCGAGAGAGGCGTGCGGCGCGTGCCGGGCGCATTCCTGGATTTACCTGGGTTATCTGGATTACGCCTGGGTGTGCGTGTGCGTTACTGATCGATCACGAGCTTGATCTGCAGCGGCGGATCTTCGCGCGTGAGGTTCACGCGTTTGACGCCGCTAGCCGGCGCGTCCGCGTAAGCGAGATAGTCGATGGTCCAGCCATCCTGCTCGATCTTCGAGAGGCGCTGCGGATTCTGCGGATCGGGCGTCGTATGAGCGCGCGAATCCGGTGCCGCCGACGGCTGCAGCCAGTAGCGCAATCCTTCCACCGGCAGCGCGAAGCCCAGCGCCTGCTGCATCAACGTGCTGGTGTTATCGGCGGTCAGCGGCTGCTTGTTCGGCAGTTCCAGCGTGGCCTGGCCCGGCGCCGACGTCACGATCGCCAGCGTTTGCCCAAGCGGATTGAGCAGTTGCAGCGTGACGGTCGAGTCGGTTTCGCGCCAGTCGAAATTGCCGTAGGCGTTACGTTGCTGGCCGTTCTGATCGTTGTACTGGATCGCGAAGCGGCCGTGCCAGGCGCGCGACGTCTGCGTCGTGAGCGAGGTGGTCGCGCGCGCGGTGGACGGCTGGTGCGGCGTTTGCGTCGCGCAGCCCGCGAGGGCGAGCAGCGCGGCGGCGGCGGCAACACCCCGCGCCAGCGCCGGGCGCCGGATCAGGCGCCCGGACAGACCAGAGTGCGAGCCTTGATGCAGTTGAAGTTCAGCCATCGGATATCGATCAAAGATCGTTGACCTGGAAGCGCTTGAGCGTCTTCAGGAGCGTGTCGTTGTCGGGCTCGAGCTTGCGCGCTTCGCGCCATGCCTGACGCGCGGCGTCCTGGTCGCCGTTCTTCCAGAGCACTTCGCCCAGATGCGCGCCGATTTCCGCGTTCGGCTGCAGGCTGTAAGCCTTGCGCAGCACCTTGATGGCGTCTGCGGTATCGCCCATGCGGTACTTGACCCAGCCCACGCTGTCCATGATGAACGCGTCGTCCGGGGCAAGCGCCGAAGCCTTCGTGACCAGTTTGTCCGCTTCCGGCAGGCGCTGGTTGCGGTCGGCCAGCGAATAACCGAGCGCGTTGTACGCCTGCGGGTTATCCGGCTGCGTCTTGATCAGCTTGCGCAACTGCGCTTCCATGACTTCGTAATGGCCGTTCTTTTCGGCGGACATCGCGTAGTCGTAGGTCAGGTCGGGATCATCCGGGAAATCGGCGGTGGCCTTGGCCAGACGCGCTTCGGCTTCCGGGTAGCGCTTCGCGTCGAACAGGATGGCGGCGTCCGTGCGGGCGATCAGCGCCTGGTCTCGCGGATCGTCGCTCTGGATGCTGGCCAGTTGACGGCGTGCATCGTCGATCTTGCCCTGACGGTCGAGCATCTGCGCGCGCGTGATCTGCGCGGGCACGTACTGCTGGCTGCTCGGGCCGATCTTGTTGAGCCACGCCTGCGCGCCCGCGTCGTCCTTCTGCTCGACGGAGAGCTGCGCCAGATAGATGTAAGCCTGGCCAGGATCGGCGCCCGGCGTCTTTTCCGCCTGCTGCGCGTACTGAACCAGATACTTCTTCGCGTCGTCGAACTTCTTTTGCTGCACGCTGATGAGCGAAAGCGCCATCAGCGGCATCAGATCCTTCGCGTCGTTCTTGTGCAGAATCTCGAACTGCTTCTGCGCGTCGTCGAGGCGATCCGAGGCCAGATAGGTCTGCGCGAGCGCAAGGCGCCCGTCACGCGACTTCGGATTGGCCTGCACGTATTTTTCGATCGACGCGATGCCTTCCTTGCGCTCTTCCGGGCCCATCTGCGCGAGCATCAGCGCGGCCGGCAGATAGTCGGGCTTGATCGTGAGCGCCTGTTCGAACGACTTGCGCGCGCCGGGCACATCGTCGGCGAGCAGTTGCTGACGGCCGATCGCGAGTTGCGCTTCCGGGCGGTTCATGTCGTTCGCGAGCAGCGACTTGAGCACGTCCAGGCCGCCCGAGCGGTTCGGGCCGCGCGACAGCAGCAGTTGCAGCGACAGGATGGCCGGGCCGCGGCTGTCGGCCGGCACGCGGGCCAGTTCGCGCGCGAGCAGCGGCTGCGCGTCGGCGGGCTTGCCGCCGAGCACGAGCAGCGAGGCGTCGAGCTGGGCCGCGCGCTCCGAATCGGGCGCGTACTGTTGCCAGAGCTGCACGGCGGTGAGCGCGTCGGTCGGGCTTTGCGCGGCGAGCGCAATTTCCGTCGCACGCTGCGCCATGCGCGGATCATGCGTGTCGCGCGCGAGCGCCAGATAGGTCTGGAAGGCCGGCGCCGGTTGATCGCGTTGCAACGCGACTTCGGCGGCGAGCACCTGGAAGACGATCTGGCTGGAGAGCGGGACGCCCGGCAGATCCTTCTGCTCGTCCGCCGTGGCGGGGCCGAAGGCATCCGGCATCGTGACGGAGGTGTCGTCCGCGTCGGGGGACGGACCTTGCGCGTAGGCGCTCGAAGTGGTCAACGCCCACGCTGCGAGCACGGCTGCGCCGATCAGGCGACGGGGTCCGAACGCACGTAGCGCCGAGGTGTTGCGCGGGCGCGGCGCTGCTCCAGGCAGGCGCTTCGCAAACAGCTTTACGAAAGACAGTTCCATGGAATTCCGTCGAATGTTTCGGTCGATTGTAACGCGCTGGCTACAATACGCGCACGACGATGACGCAAGTTGCAGACCAGCCCGGCGCCATCCGCGCATTATTGAAGCTTTAGTGCCAGCTCAATCTCACCAGCCTTTCTCCAGCAGCCAGACATGCCAGAACTGCCAGAAGTCGAAGTCACCCGCAGGGGCATCGAGCCGTGGGTCGCGGGTCGCCGCGTCGAGCGCGTGGACGTGCGCAACGCGTCGCTACGCTGGCCCGTGCCCGCCACGCTTGCCCGCACGCTACGCGGTCGCACGATTCGTTCCGTGGGGCGGCGCGGCAAATATCTGCTGTTCGAAGTCGACGAAGGCTGGTTCATCGTCCATCTTGGCATGACTGGCACGCTGCGGGTGTTACGTAATCTTCCAAAGCCGCCGGCGGCCGAAAAGCACGATCACGTCGACTGGCTATTCGACGATTTCACGCTGCGCTACCGCGACCCGCGCCGCTTCGGCGCCGTGCTCTGGCATCCGCGCGAAGCGGGCGACGTGCTCGGTCATCCGCTGCTCGCGGGTCTGGGCATCGAGCCGTTCACGCCCGCCTTCGACGGCGCGCTGCTGTTTCGCGAGACGCGCGGGCGCAAGGTTGCCGTCAAGCAGGCGCTGCTTGCGGGCGATATCGTGGTGGGCGTGGGCAATATCTACGCGTCGGAGAGTCTGTTTCGCGCCGGCATTCGCCCGACCACGCCGGCGGGCCGCGTCTCGCTCGCGCGCTATGAACTGCTCGCGGACGCCGTGCGCGCCGTGCTCGCATCGGCGATCGAGAAGGGCGGCAGCACGCTGCGCGACTTCGTCGGCAGCAACGGCGAGAGCGGCTATTTCCAGCTCGAATATTTCGTTTATGACCGCGCGGGCCAGCCTTGCCGCGTTTGCGGCACGCCGATCAAGCAGATCGTGCAGGGCCAGCGCTCCACTTATTTCTGTCCGCGCTGCCAGCGCTGACGGGCACGCATCAACATGTATCTTTCGACCGCATCCACCGACACGCTCACGAGCGCCGCGCGCCAGGCCGCGCTGAAGTCCACCTACCCCGTCGCGCTGCTGGCCAGCTTCGCGCCGCGCCTGATCGCCTGGCAGCGCGAGCACGGCCGTCACGACCTGCCGTGGCAGAACACGCGCGACGCGTATCGCATCTGGTTATCGGAAATCATGCTGCAGCAGACGCAGGTTTCCACCGTGATTCCGTATTACGGACGTTTTCTCGATCGTTTCCCGACCGTCGAAGCGCTCGCCAATGCGCCCGTCGACGATGTGATGGCCTTGTGGGCCGGGCTCGGCTACTACACGCGTGCACGCAATCTGTATCGCTGCGCGCAGGTGGTGGCGGAGCAGCACGGCGGCCAGTTCCCGCGCACCGTCGAAGGACTCGCGGAACTCCCGGGCATCGGGCGCTCGACCGCGGCGGCGATTGCCTCGTTCGCTTTCGGCGCGCGCGAGACGATTCTCGACGGTAACGTGAAGCGCGTGCTGGCGCGCGTGTTCGGCGTGGAAGGGTTTCCGGGCGAAAAGCGCGTGGAAAACGGCATGTGGACGCTGGCCGAGTCGCTGGTGCCGGACGCCGCCGCCACCGACGCCGATGTGAGTTCCTACACGCAAGGTCTGATGGATCTGGGCGCAACGCTGTGCACGCGCGGCAAGCCCGATTGCGAGCGCTGCCCGTTCGCGGACGATTGCGTCGCGAAGACGACCAACCGTCAGCGTCAGTTGCCCGCGTCGCGCCCGAAGAAGGCCGTGCCGCTGCGCCAGACGTGGATGCTCGTGCTGATGGACGGCGATTCGGTGATGCTGGAAAAGCGCCCGCCTTCGGGCATCTGGGGCGGTTTGTGGAGTCTGCCCGAAGCGGCCGACGAAGCCGCGCTGGCTGCGCGCGCCGAAGGTTTTGGCGCCGATGTCGCAACGGTTTCGCCGCTCGCGCCGCTCACGCATACGTTCACGCACTTCAAACTCGATATCGAGCCGCGTGTGGCGGAGCTAGGCCGCAAGGGCGGCAAGCTGGTTGCGCAGGAAGCCGAAACGGTCTGGGTTCCGCTGCCCGATATCGACGCCTACGGCGTGCCCGCGCCGGTGCGCAAACTGCTCGACGGTCTGCGCGGTTCGCTGATCTGAGCGATGGGGTTCAGGGCCGCGGCGTCAGAGCGTCAGAGCAACTGATGCTGTTGCATGTAGTGATGAACGACGTCGATGCGCTCGCTGGCGTCGTTCAGTTCCATGAGCTTTTGGCGCGCCCGCAGTGCAATCGGCAACACTTCGGCGAGACGGTTGGAGACCCACGAGGGATCGTCGAAGCGGAACGGCTCCGCAAAAGGCACGCTGGCCGCGTCGCGCTCGCTGATGGTCGCGATGATGCGCTCCAGCACTTCCGCGCATGCGCCAAAACGCGCCAGATGATCGGCGCCTTCCAGCGGGATATCGTCGGGTAGCGGCTCGGCCATGCCGACCAGCAGGCCGTCGGGTTGCGTGCGATGCGAGAGCAAGCGGAAGCGCCGCGTGCCCTGCGCGCGGATCAGCAGCATGCCGAACGCCTCCACATCGCATTGCTCGATTTGCGCGAGACAGCCGATGTTTTCGGGCACGGACTTCTCGTCGGGCAGCGCGACTTCGCCGCCGCTCTTGAGCAGACACACGCCGAACGGCGTTTTCTCGCGCAGACATTCGCGCGCCATGTCCAGATAACGCGCTTCGAAGATTTTCAGCGGCAACAGGCCGCCGGGAAAGAGCACCGTATGCAGCGGAAACAGCGGCAAATCGGCGAGCACGGCAGGAGAGGAGGACATGGCGCAACGCTTCATAAAAGGCCGCGCACGCGCGACCGGTTAGGCGATCAGCCGGGACGATTCTCCGACGTCGAGAGGTGCATCGCGATGACGCACGATCACGTTCGACTCGCCCGCAAAGCGCGCGGCGAGCGTCTGGGCGATAAAGACCGAACGATGCTGGCCGCCGGTGCAGCCGATCGCGACGGTCAGATAGCTACGGTTGTCGGCGCGAAAATGGGGCAGCCACTTGGCCACGAACGCATAGACATCGTCGATCATTTCATGCACGGCCGGCTGCGCCTTGAGGAAGTCGATCACGGGCTGGTCGAGCCCGGTGAGCGGCCGCAGGCGGGCGTCGTAATGCGGATTGGGCAGCGTACGCACGTCGAACACGAGATCCGCGTCGAGCGGCACACCACGCTTGAAGCCGAACGATTCGAAGGTGAGCATCAGCGAGCCGCGCTCGCCTTCGACGAACACCTTGACCCACTGGCGCAGCGAGTTCGAGCTGAGATTGCTGGTATCGACCTGATGGCCGAATTCGGCGAGATTGGCGACCAGTTCGCGCTCGTGCTCGATCGCTTCTTCCAGCGACTTGAGCATGCCCACGTTGGCGTCGTGCGCGGCCGAACCCGAAAGCGGATGGCGGCGGCGCGTTTCCGAGAAGCGCTGGATCAGCGACTGCGTGCTCGCGTTGAGGAACAGCACCCGCACATCGTGCTCGCGCGCGAGGTCGCGGATCATCTCCGGCATGTCTTCGAACGACGAACTCGAGCGCGCGTCGATCGCCACCGCAAGCCGCTCGTAGCGATCTTCGGAGAGATATTGCGCGAGTTGCGGCAGAAAACGCGGGGGGAGATTGTCGACGCAGAAATAGCCGACGTCTTCGAGCGCGTTGAGCGCCACTGACTTGCCGGAGCCCGAAATGCCGGTGATCAGGATGATACGCATGGGAAAGTCGATGAACCCGATTGGGTCATCATAGCATCCGATCCGCGCCCTCGCGATGACAGGAGGGCGCAGCCGGGCTGGCCGCAGCGCGATGCGCGCTGGGTATTTGCTGTGTGGTTTTAGATCAGCTTGCCCGGAAACTGGCTGTCCGGGTCCTGCATCGCCAGACGCTGGCGGTCCATGAAGTCGCGCAATGTGTCGATGCCGCGCAGTTGCAGGATCGTGTTGCGCACAGCCGCTTCGACCAGCACGGCGAGGTTTCGACCCGCCGCCACCTGAATCGTGACCTTGCTGATGGGCAGCCCGAGCACGTCCACGGTCTGGCTTTCCAGCGGCAGGCGCTGGAATTCGCCGTCGGGGCGGCGCACCAGTTGCACGATCAGCTTGAGCTTCATTTTCCGGCGCACGGCCGTTTCACCGAAGATCGTCTTGATGTCGAGCAGGCCCAGACCGCGCACTTCGAGCAGATTCTGCAACAGCGGCGGGCAGCGGCCTTCGACGAAATCGGGGCCGAGGCGCACGAAATCCACTGCGTCGTCGGCGACCAGACCGTGGCCGCGGCTGATGAGTTCGAGCCCCAGCTCGCTCTTGCCCAGACCCGAATCGCCGGTGAGCAGCACGCCCATGCCGAGGATGTCGAGAAACACGCCGTGCAGCGTCGCGCGCGGCGCGAGAATGCGCGACATGTACAGACGCAGACTGTCGATGACGGTAGCCGCCGACATCGGCGTGGTGAACAGCGGCGTGGACGAGCGCGTGCAGCGCAGGACCAGTTCGGGCGGCGCGGTCATGCCGTCGGCGACCACGAGGAAGGGCGGTTCCAGCGCGATCAGCTCGGCCATGTGGCGCGAGCGGTCTTCGTCGGTCTGACGCTGGTAGTAATGCACTTCGGCGTCGCCGAGCACCTGGATACGGTTCGGGTGAATCAGATTCAGGTGGCCGACGAGGTCGGCGCTGGCCGTGGCCGTGGCAACGGTTTCGGCCGAAAAGCCGCGTTCCCAGCCTTCGTGCCCCGTCAACCAGCTGAGCTTCAGCGTGGTGGCGTTGTCGTCGAAGATGCTTTGGGCGTTGATGCTGGACGTGTCCATGAGTCGGTGACTCCGCAGTGACTCGCTTGACTACTTCTTCAGTACTTCCACCGTTTTAACGGATACCTGCCTTGCCCGGTTGTCCCGTGTTTTCACGGATGGGCGGCGCACCGCTGCAATGCATGCGCGCAGCGGCGCCTGCGAGGCACGTGGCCGGCAAGCGCTGCGCCCGCGCGAACGCGCACTACATCAAGGTTGCCACTGGGTGAGCAGGCGATGCAATGTCTCGCGATCTTCTTCCGTGTGCAGGCGCTCGCGCGTTTCGCGATCCGACAGCAATTGGGCGATCTCGGACAGAATTTCAAGATGCTGCTGCGTCGCCTGTTCGGGCACGAGCAGGAAGATGAGGAGCGAGACGGGCTGGCCGTCCGGCGCTTCGAAAGCGATCGGTTCGGCGAGTCGCACGAAGGCGGCGAGCGGCTGCTTCAGGCCCTTGATGCGGCCGTGCGGGATCGCCACGCCTTCACCGAGACCGGTGGAGCCGAGGCGCTCGCGCGCGAACAGATTGTCGGTGACCGTGCTGCGGGCAATGCCGTTCTGGTTTTCGAAGATCAGGCCAGCTTGTTCGAATACGCGCTTTTTGCTGGTAACGGACAGGCCGACGACGACGTTCTCGATGGGAAGTATTTTGGCTAAACGATTCATGTTGGCAGGCGAAAACGTGGCCTGAAATGCTCCTCACCCCGGCAAACGACACGACGGATACGCGAGGCAATCATGCCTTTGCGCACCGGGCAATGCGTGCGCGGCCGGCGCCTCGATGGCACTACCTGCGCGGAGCCGGGACCGTGGGGACGTGATACCCCGAAAAACGACCAGTCCATTATAGATCAAGCGTACTGGCCGATGGTGCGATGCACCGTGCATCGGCGCAACCATTGTTGCACGGTTGCACCCGGCAACACCGTTCGATGCCGAACGCGCGCCGCGTGCCTGCCGTTGCTTTCCTGCATGCTTCCATTAAAAAAGCCGCCCGGTGGGGCGGCTGCGCGGGCGCATTGAATGGGCGCTCGAACCAGTTTTTAACGGGGCTGCATCGGAACTCAACCGGCTTGCCCCGCGAACGCCACTGCACCTACATCTTCATCGCATCATTGCGGCGGTAGTTCGATCTGTACCTGCGGCTGATGCTTGAGCGCTTCGTGCTGATGTCCCTGCACGCGGTCCTTGTGACGCACGACCTGGCGATCGAGTTTATCGACCACGAGATCGATGGCGGCATACATGTCGCCATTGCAGCTCTCGACGAAGATGTCCTTGCCTTTCAGATGAAGGTTCACTTCAACCTTCTGTCTCTTGTCCTTTTCCTTGTGGTTGTCGACCGAGAGGACCACATTGCCATCGATGACCTGATCGAAATGCCTTAGCACCCTGTCCAGTTTGGTGATCACGTATTCGCGCAACGCTGGCGTTACTTCGAGATGGTGTCCACTGATCTTCAGATTCATAGTGCTTCTCCAGGCTGATGGCCGCGTGACGCGTGAAGCGCGGCTGTGCCGGTCGACTGACTTGCCGATGCGTGCGGCTCCCCGAAAGGCCTGCTACGAACGACTAGCGCGGCCGGCCATTTCCGCCAACTGGCGTTGCGGCCGGAAAACGCCTGCTCCGTAAAGGCCGGAACAGGCTCAAAGAGACTTGCGCAAATTGACCGCTGGAATCTTCAGTGCTTCGCGATACTTTGCGACGGTGCGTCGCGCCACCACGAAACCCTGTTCAGCCAGCAGTTCGGCGATGCGGCTGTCCGAAAGAGGGGATTTGGTGTTCTCGGCTCCTATGAGTTGCTTGATGAGCGCGCGGATCGCGGTAGACGATGCTGCGCCTCCCGTGTCCGTCGATACATGCGATCCGAAGAAGTACTTAAATTCAAGTGTCCCGAACGGAGTCAGCATGTATTTACCGGTTGTCACACGCGAGACAGTTGATTCGTGTAGGCCCAGCGTATCAGCAATTTCCCGCAAAACCAAGGGGCGCATGGCGATCTCGCCGTGCACGAAGAAGTTCTTCTGACGCTCGACGATAGCCTGCGCCACGCGCAGGATGGTTTCGAAGCGCTGCTGGATATTTTTGATGAGCCAGCGCGCTTCCTGCAGTTGCTGACGCAGCGAGCCGCTGCCCGGATCGCCACGGTTGTTGCGCAGGATATTCGCGTACAGATGGTTGATGCGCAGCTTCGGCACCACTTCCGGATTCAGTTCTGCGAACCAGTTCTGTCCCGTCTTCTTGACGATGATGTCCGGCACCACGTAGTCGGCTTCGGCCTTGCCGTACGACGCGCCCGGGAACGGTTCGAGCGAACGGATCAAGGTGTGCGCGTCGCGCAGTTCGTCGTCGCCGGTCTTCAGTTGCTTGCGCAAGCGCGTGAAATCGCGCGCCGCGAGCAGTTCCAGATGGTTCGACACGATTTCGAGCGCCAGCGTGCGCGTAGGCGACGAATTGACGCGCAGCAGTTGCAGCTTCAGGCATTCGGAGGCCGAACGTGCGCCCACGCCTGCCGGGTCGAAGCTGTGCAGCAGGGCGAGCGCGGCGTTCAGTTCGTCGGCGTCGACTTCGAGTTCTTCCGGGATATCGGCAAGAATTTCGTCGAAGGTCGACGAGAGATAGCCGTCTTCGTCGAGCGATTCGATCAGGA
This sequence comes from Paraburkholderia sp. J69-1, assembly GCF_905220255.1. NCBI lineage: Bacteria > Pseudomonadati > Pseudomonadota > Betaproteobacteria > Burkholderiales > Burkholderiaceae > Paraburkholderia > Paraburkholderia sp. J69-1. The sequence continues at coordinate 58,663 of NZ_CAJMZG010000001.1, forward strand.
ACGTAATAAGCGCCCGATCGCGCAGGCTCGCATTCGTTTCACGCAGCTGCGCCATCAGGTGATCGCGCAGCGTGGTGGTGGATTCGTGGATCTGCAGCGGCGGCAGGTCGTCGTCGTCCGAGGCGCTGCCGGAGCGGCCGTAGTCGTCGAGGTTCCATTGGCTGGAGTCGCCGTTCGAGTCGCCGCCGAGACCGTTGTAGTCGTCTACGCCGCGCGGTTCGCCGTCGCTGTTGTCGCTATCGCTGCCCGACGAGCTCGAGCCGTTGCTCGCGCCCTGCATCGATTCCGCGCCGGAGGACTGCGGCGGCTGCGCGATGAGCGAGCCGTCAGCGGCGACGCGCAAGGGGCTCGCGATCCAGTCGTCGTTCTCGAGCAGCGGATTTTGCGAGATCGCCGTGGCGACCTCCTGCTGCAGTTCAAGCGTCGACAGCTGCAGCAGCCGGATCGACTGTTGCAGTTGTGGCGTGAGCGCAAGATGCTGCGAGAGGCGGAGTTGGAGGCTGGCTTTCATGGCAATGTGCGATTCATTGTAAAGAGTTTGCCACGCTCGCGATACCACGCGACATTCGCGAAAACGCGCGTGCCCCGCCATGGTGCCGTTACGGCTGCAGGGGCGAATCTGGTGCGCAAACAGTGATGCCGGATGCGGGTTCGATGCGATGCAACAGCGGCGCGCAGCCACATGGCGCGCACACACGATAGCGCATCGCTCGCCCGCAGCGAGTGAACGCGGCGGCGGGCAAATACAACGGAAAACTCAGGGGAAGCGTGGGGCGCGAGGGTGCCCCGGGGACGGCAAGGCCGAGTCCGGGCGCGTGCGGCGCCCGGATGGCCGTATTACATGCGGAAGTGTTCGCCGAGATACACGCGGCGCACGCTTTCGTTTTCGATGATCTCGCCAGGCGCGCCGGCCGCGAGCACGGTGCCGTCGCTGATGATGTAGGCGTGATCGCAGATACCGAGCGTTTCACGGACGTTGTGGTCCGTAATCAGCACGCCGATGTTGCGCTGCTTCAGGAACTTGACGATCTTCTGGATTTCCAGCACGGCGATCGGGTCCACGCCGGCGAACGGTTCGTCCAGCAGGATGAAGCTCGGGTCGGTGGCCAGTGCGCGGGCGATTTCCACGCGACGGCGCTCGCCGCCCGACAGCGACAGCGCCGGATTCTCGCGCAGATGCGCGATCTGCAGTTCGTCAAGCAGCGCTTCGGCGCGTGCCGTGATGACGTCCTTCGCCAGGCGCTTGCCGTGTTCGTCCTTTTGCAGTTCGAGCACCGCGCGGATGTTCTCTTCCACGGTCAGCTTGCGGAACACCGATGCTTCCTGCGGCAGATACGACAGGCCCAGCGCAGCGCGCTTGTGGATCGGCAGCAGGCTGATGGACTGGCCGTCGAGATCGATTTCGCCCGCGTCGAGTGGCACGAGCCCCACGATCATGTAGAACGAGGTGGTCTTGCCCGCGCCGTTGGGACCGAGCAGCCCGACCACTTCGCCGCTTTTCACGTCGAGCGAAACGTCCTTGACCACGGTGCGCGAGCCGTAACGCTTCTTGAGGTTGCGCACGACGAGCGAACTCGTCTTGCCCGCGGACGGGCGCTGATGGATGGGGGAGGCGGTGGCGATGTTCACTGTTGCGGCGCTTCCTGAAGCTTCGTGGAGGGCGCGAGCGTGGTCGAAGCGCCCGTGAGCGGCTGCGCGCCGCCGTTACGCGGCGACAGCATGGCGCGCACACGGCCCTTCGGATTGCCCGGGCCCGCGACGTCCGAACCCGACTTCGCGGTGTAGAAGTCGTTCTGGCCATCATAGGTGACGACGCTGCCGTGGACCTGGTCCATCACCGTCGACAAACCTTGCAAGCGGCGTACCGTTGCGCGTGTCGTCAGCGTGGTGAGGTCCTGCTTGCCGTCGTAGTCGATGCGTTCTGCCGTGCCGTCGACGTATTCGTCGATGCCTTCGCGCTTCTGGCGGAAGTAGGCGAGGTTGGCGTCGGGCGTGCCCGGCGCAACCGTACCGGTGGCGTACTGGTAACCCTGCGGGTCCTGGGTGACGACAAGCTTGTCGGCCTTGATCAGGATCGTGCCCTTGGTGGCGACCACGTGACCGGTGAAGATGGTCTGCTGCTTGAGGTCGTCATAGGTCATGTTGTCCGCTTCGATATTGAGCGGTTTGTCCTTGTCGGCGCGTTCGGCGTGCGCGGCGGGCGCGAAGCCCGCGAGCGGCAGCGCCAGGACGAGCGCGCCCAGCGTCGCAAACGCGGCGCGGCGCCAGCGCCCGGCGCTCGACAGACCGGACAAGGGACGGGAAAGCGATTCGTTCATGCAATCATGCCTTGCGTGGACGGCCCGGGGGATCAGGACGAGCCGCCGGAATCAGCCGGGGCGATCGCGCCACGGACGTTGCCGTAGAGCTGGATGACCCGGGTGACGTTGTTGTAGTTCATGCCGTTGGTGGCCGTCATGACCGACAGGCCGCGACGAAGTTTAACCGGCTTTTCGGTCAGGATCACATCGTCGTTCACCAGCACGCGGAAATGCTCGGAATCAGCCTGCATTTCGGGGTCGCCGTAACCGGCCGCGCGCAAGATCCGTGCATCGTCGTACAGATTGACGATCGAGGCGTCCGAATTCACCGTGCCGCGCTTGCCGGTGGCCGTGACGGTCGGCTTGCCGGGCTGGAACGCGCGCACCGCGGGCATCGTGAGGTCGCTGTCTTGATCGTCCTCGTAATGCACCATATGGGTGGCGGTCAGGCGGTACTGCGTGGCGCCCGACTGGTCGAGCTCCGAAACCGAGAAGTTATCGGCGAAATAGTCCGGCGAATGCGTGAGCGGACGCGGCGCAGCCTCGTTCTCGTGCGGCTTGACGGCCTGAAACAGCCACCAGGTAAAGCCAGCGAGAAATGCCACGCAGACGATCGGAATCAGCGAGGTGAGGCGGAACTTCTGGTTCATCGGGGCGCCCCGGCGTGTCCGGCATCCGGGCTCTCGGGTGCACAGGCCTGCGCGAGCATCGCGTCGTAGTGGCCCTGGGCGCGCAGGATCATGTCGGCGACTTCGCGCACGGCGCCGTGGCCGCCGGTGCGGTCGGTGACCCAATGGGCGCGCGCCAGCACTTCGGTGTGCGCGTTGGCCGGCGCGGCGCCGAAGCCGCACTGGAGCATCACGGCCAGATCGGGCCAGTCGTCGCCCATGTAGCCGCATTGCTCGGGCGTCACGCCGGTTTCGGCGAGCAACTGCTTGAACGCGACGCGCTTGTCGTCCACGCCCTGATACAGATGCGTGATGCGCAGCTCCTTCGCGCGCACGGCGACGATCTCGGACTTGCGCCCGGTGATGATGGCCGTGTCGATGCCCGCTTCGCGCAGCAGCTTCGCGCCGTGGCCGTCGAGCGAGTTGAAGTCCTTCATGGTGTCGCCTGCTCCGGTGAACAGCAGGCCGCCGTCGGTGAGCACGCCATCGACGTCGAAAATCATCAGTCGAACGCGCGCGGCGCGCGCATTCGCATCAAGGCCGGAAGCCGCCATCAGATCACCTTCTTGGAGAACAGGTCGTGCATGTTGAGTGCGCCGATGAGTGCGCCCTCGGCGTCCACCACCAGCATCTGATTGATGCGATGGCGCTCCATCAGTTCCACGGCTTCGACAGCAAGCTGGTCCGGGCCGATGGTACGCGGGCCCTTCGTCATGACGTCGGCGATCGGCAGATCGCGGAAATCGCCCGTGCGTTCGAGCACGCGGCGCAGGTCACCGTCGGTGAAGATGCCGGCCACGTGGCCCGCGGCGTTGACGATCGCCGTCATGCCCATGCGCTTGGCGGTGAGCTGGAAGAGGGCGTCGCGCACGCTGGCGGTGTCGCTGACCTGCGGCACGGCGTCGCCGGTGCGCATCACGTCGCGCACATAGGTGAGCAGACGGCGGCCGAGCGCGCCGCCCGGATGCGAGCGCGCGAAGTCGTCCGCGCCGAAGCCGCGTGCGTCGAGCACCGCAACCGCGAGCGCGTCCGACAGCGCGAGCGCCGCCGTGGTGCTGGCGGTCGGCGCGAGATTCAGCGGGCAGGCTTCTTTTTCGACGCCGGCGTCCAGGTGGACGTCGCACAGCTTGCCGAGCGTCGATTGCGGACGATTGCCTGTCATGCCGATCATCTTCGCGCCGATGCGCTTGACGAGCGGCAGGATCGCCACGAGTTCTTCGGATTCGCCGGAATTGGACAGGCCGATAAAGACGTCTTCGGCGGTCACCATGCCCAGGTCGCCGTGGCTGGCTTCGGCGGGATGCACGAAGAAGGCAGGCGTGCCCGTGGAAGCCAGGGTTGCCGCGAGCTTGCGGGCAATGTGGCCCGATTTGCCGATGCCGGAAACGACGACGCGTCCGCGGCAACTGAGGATGAGGTCGACCGCGCTGACGAAGTTGTCGTCGAGCCGGTCGCGAAGCCCGCGCACGGCGTCAGCTTCGATGTCGAGCACGTCGCGAGCGAGCTTCAGCGCCCGGTCGCCATTGATTTTCGCTATCATCCGGGAAGTATAGCAAAGGCGTCTGCGCGCCGCGCCTGCGCACCCCGCGCGCGTGGCCCGTGTCCGGACAGCGATCGATGCGCGTGCGGCGCACCGTGTCTGGCGCTCCGTGGCCCGTCCACTGGCGCTTGCCGCCCGCCTGGCTTTCTTCGACAGTCCCTCGCAGCACTTCCCAATTCGCATCGTTTGCGCCGATCATGGACCCGACCGGCGCGGGCAAATTTTATTACCGCCGGCTACACGCTTTCTGACAAGCAGTTTCGGCAACGCCTAAGAGAACGAGGACGCTTCACACGATGATCTCCCCGCTGGAAATGACGTTGTTCCTGCTGCTCGCTTCGGTGGTCGGCGTCGTGCTGTTCCGTTACCTGAACCTGCCGCCGATGCTGGGCTATCTCACGGTCGGCATTCTGGTCGGGCCGCGCTCGCTCGGCATCGTGCCGGACACGCACGGCGCGCAGAATCTGGCCGAGTTCGGCGTGGTGTTTCTGATGTTCTCGATCGGGCTGGAGTTTTCGCTCGCCAAGCTGCGCGCGATGCGGCGCGCCGTGTTCGGGCTCGGGCTTTCGCAGGTCGTGGGGACGATCGCGGTGGCGCTGCTGGTGGGCCTCGCGCTCTCGCCGTGGGTGCATATCACCTGGCAGGCGTGCGTGGCGCTGGGCGGCGCGCTGGCGATGTCGTCGACGGCCATCGTCAGCAAGATGCTGGCGGAGCGGCTGGAGATCGAATCGGAACATGGCCGCAATATTCTGGGCGTGCTGCTGTTCCAGGATCTGGCGGTGGTGCCGCTGCTGATCGTGATCGCGGCGTTCGGCGGATCGTCGAAGTCGCTGATCGAATCGCTCGGCATGGCGGCGATCAAGATCGTGCTTGCGTTGGGGATTCTGCTGTTCGTCGGCCAGAAGTTCATGACGCGCTGGTTCAACGTGGTCGCGCGCCGCCGCTCGCAGGAGCTGTTCGTCCTGAACGTGCTGCTGGTCACGCTGGGCGCAGCGTTCATCACCGATAAATTCGGCCTGTCGCTGGCGCTGGGGGCGTTCATCGCGGGCATGTTGATCGCCGAGACGCCCTACAAGCATCAGGTGGAAGAGGACATCAAGCCGTTTCGCGACGTGCTGCTCGGTCTGTTCTTCGTGACCACGGGCATGCTGCTCAATCCGCATGTGATCTGGCAGCACCCGTTCATGGTGGCGGCGTTTCTGGTCGCGCCGATCGTGCTCAAGGCCGTGCTCATTACGGCGCTCACGCGTCTCTTTGGCGCCTCGCCTGGCGTGGCCATGCGCACGGGCCTCGGTCTCGCGCAGGCCGGCGAATTCGGCTTCGTGCTGCTGAACCTCATTCTGGACAAGCACCTCGTCGATCCCACGCTGCTGCAGGCGATTCTCGCGGCGATGCTGTTGTCGATGCTGGCCGCGCCGTTCCTGATCCAGAACGCCGATCGCATCGTGCTGCGCCTGTCCTCGACCGAATGGATGCAGCAGTCGCTGATGATGACGCGCATCGCCACGCAAAGCCTCAAGCAGAGCGGTCACGTGATCGTCTGCGGTTATGGCCGCGCGGGGCAGAACCTGGCGCGCATGCTCGAATACGAAGGGCTCTCGTATGTGGCGCTCGACCTCGACCCGGATCGCGTGGCGGCAGCGGCGGCGGCGGGCGAATCGGTGGTGTTCGGCGACGCGGCGCGGCGCGAGTCGCTGGTCGCGGCGGGCATCCATCGTGCGGCGGCCGTGGCGATCACCTATGCGAATACGCAGTCGGCGTTTCGCGTGCTGCACCACGTCCACGAACTGGAGCCGACGCTGCCGGTGATCGTGCGTACCGTCGACGATGCCGATCTCGAACGTCTGCTGGCGGCCGGCGCGACCGAGGTGATCCCGGAAATCGTCGAAGGCAGTCTGATGCTGGCCTCGCACATGCTGGTGCTGATGGGCGTGCCGATGCGCCGCGTGGTGCGGCGCGTGGAAGAACTGCGCGACGAGCGCTACAGCCTGCTGCGCGGCTATTTCCACGGCACCGACGATGCCGGCGAGGACGGTCACGAGCAGGTGCGGCTACAATCCGTACCGGTCGATCCGCGCGCCGACGCCGTGGGCCGAACGCTGGCCGATCTGGGCCTCGTCGATCTCGGCGTGGAAGTGACGGCGATCCGCCGCCACGGCATTCGCGGCGTGGAGCCGGATCCGTCGACGAAGCTGCGCGAAGCCGACATCGTCGTGCTGCGCGGCCTGCCCGAACAGCTCGCGCTGGCCGAGGAGCGCCTTTCCCGGCACCGCAAGTCGGGCACGGGCGCAGCGGCGGCGTAAGGCGCGAACGGGGTCCAGCCCCGTTTATCGGCTCCTCTCTTTATTCCTGCTTCAACTCTTGCTACTACCCGGAGAAATCATGTCCAACGCACCTGCGAACGCGAGCGCCGATTCTGCGCAGTTCGTAAACAGCCTGATCCGCACGGTGCCCGACTGGCCTCAGCCGGGAGTGCAGTTCCGCGACATCACGCCGCTGATCGGCGACCCGAAGGGCCTGCGCGTGCTGATCGACCTGTTCGTCGAGCGTTACGTGGACATGAAGCTCGACTGCATCGCGGGTCTGGACGCGCGCGGCTTCATCATCGGGCCGATCGTGGCGTACGAACTGAACGTGGGCTTCGTGCCGATCCGCAAGATCGGCAAGCTGCCGTACAAGACGGTGTCGGAGACCTACAAGCTCGAATACGGCGAATCGACGGTCGAGATTCACGAGGATGCGGTGGGCCAGGGCGACCGCGTGGTGATCGTCGACGATCTGATCGCCACGGGCGGCACCATGCTCGCGGGCAAGCGCCTGCTGGAGCGTCTGGGCGCAAGCGTGGTGGAGGGCGCAGCGATCATCGACCTGCCGGAACTGGGCGGCTCGAAGCTGCTCACCGAAGCGGGCCTGCCGCTCTTCACCATCACCTCGTTCAGCGGACATTGATTCCACGGAGGCCTTGAGGCCATGCCCAACTTCGCGCTCTTTCTGGCGACGTCGCTTGCCATCACCTTCGCGCCTGGCCCGGACAACCTTCAGGTGCTCGCGCGCGGCATTTCGCAGGGCCGCGCGGCCGGGCTGGTGTCCGCGCTCGGCTTCGCTGCGGGCGTGACGTTTCATACCACGCTGGCGGCGCTCGGCATTGCCGCGCTGCTGCGTTCGTCGCCGCTCGCGTTCCAGATTCTCAAGCTCGCGGGCGCCGCGTATCTGATCTGGATCGGCGTGAAGGCTTTGCGCAGCCAGGGGCTGGCCGCGGCGGGCGAGCGGCCGCGCCAGCCGCTCTCGACGATCTTTCGCCAGAGCGTGCTGGGTAACGTGATGAACCCGAAGGTGACGCTGTTTTTCGTGGTGTTTCTGCCGCAGTTCATCGATACGCGCGGTGTGCAAGGCGGCGCGCAAAGCGTGACGCTGCAGATGCTGGAACTCGGCCTCGTGTTCATGCTGCAGACGCTCGTGGTATTTTCGGCGTTCGGGCTGTGCGCGGGCACCATCGGCGGCTGGCTCAAGCGCCGTCCGCGCGCGGGCGTGTGGCTCGACCGCCTCGCCGGTATCACCTTCATCGCCATCGGTATGCGCATTGCGCTGCGCGACTGACGCCCGGAGTTTCCCGAGATGACCTTGCCTTGCATCACCGACGCGCGCCGCTTCGACGCGAGCGCGCATCTGCCGTTTTTTATCGCCGACGAACGCGTGGGCTGGATTCGCCGCGCCGATGTCGCGCTGCTCGCACGCTGGCCGGATGTCTTCACGATCGTCGATGCCGGGCCGGATGCGCGCGTGGCGCTCGGCGAGCACTTCGACAACGTGACGGCGCGCAGCGCGGCGCTGGGTTCGGTGATCGGCGCGCTGGCGGCCGAAGGCCGTATTCCGGGCTGGCGCGACGAAACCTACGCGATCCGCAATAGCTTCGATGCGCCGCCGCTTGCGTTTATCGAGCGCGCTGCTTCGCGCTTCTTCGGCACCCTGACCTACGCGGTGCATCTGAACGGCGTCGTAGAATATGCGGCGTCTTCAACACCCGGCGAGCCGAAGTTGTGGATCGCGCGCCGCGCCGACACCAAGGCCACCGATCCCGGCATGCTCGACAACGTCGTGGCGGGCGGCATCGGCTGGGGTCTGGGCATCGAGGCCACGCTCGCCAAGGAATGCTGGGAAGAAGCGGGCATCGCCGCCGAACTGGCCGCGCGCGCCACGCCCGGCCGCACGGTACACGTGCTGCAATCGCTACCCGAAGGCACTCAGGCCGAGCAGATCTTCGTCTACGACCTCGTGTTGCCGGACGATTTCGTGCCGCACAATCAGGACGGCGAAGTGGGCGAGCATCGTCTCGCGCGCATCGGCGAAGCCGCGCGCTGGGTCGAGGAAGGCCGCATGACGGTCGACGCGAGCCTCGCGACGCTCGATCTGCTGCTGCGCCGCCAATGGATCGACGAAGACGCGTGCGAGGGCATCGCCGCGATTTTCGAATCACCGACGCTGTGAAAGGGCGTTGGGTTTTTAACTAGCCCTTTTGAATCAGATAGCAATGACGGGAGTTACCAAGGTCATGTCGACCGATCACAGCTTCATTCTCAAACTGTCGTGCGCCGACCGGCCGGGCATCGTGCATGCCGTGTCGGGTTTCCTGTTCGAGCGCGGCAGCAACATTCTCGATTCGGCCCAGTTCGGCGACAGCCACACGGGCGAGTTCTTCATGCGCGTGCACTTCCAGCAGGTGGGCGGCGACGCGGGCCTCGACGGTCTGCGCGCAGCGTTCGCGCCGCTGGCCGATGAGTTCGGCATGCGCTGGGAGCTGCACGACGCGAGCGTGAAGCCGCGCGTGGTCATCATGGTGTCGAAGATCGGTCACTGCCTGAACGATCTGCTGTTCCGCTACCGCACCGGCCAGTTGCCGATTGAAATTCCCGCGATCATCTCGAATCACAAGGAGTTTTATCAACTGGCGGCGAGCTACAACATCCCGTTCCATCATTTCCCGCTGCTCGGCGGCACGGCTGCCGACAAGGCCGCGCAGGAAGCGCGCGTGCTGGACGTGGTGAACAACGAGCGCGCCGATCTGGTGGTGCTCGCGCGCTACATGCAGATTCTGTCGCCGCAACTGTGCGGGGCGCTGGAAGGCCGCGCGATCAATATTCACCATTCGTTCCTGCCGAGCTTCAAGGGCGCGAAGCCGTATTACCAGGCATTCGACCGCGGCGTGAAGCTGATCGGCGCGACGGCGCATTATGTGACGTCGGATCTGGACGAAGGCCCGATCATCGAGCAGGAAGTCGAGCGCGTCGATCACAACATGACGCCGGAGCAACTCACCGCGATCGGTCGCGATGTGGAGTGCGTGACGCTCGCGCGTGCGGTGAAGTGGCATGTCGAGCACCGCATCGTGCTCAATGGGCACAAGACGGTGGTGTTCCGTTGATTGGCTGAATGCCCTGGCAGTCAAAGAAAATGGCCCCGAAAAGGGGCCATTTTTCATGAATCGCGCGCTTCTAAAACCAGCCCTCAAACCAGCCGCAAATAAATCAGCTCGCGCTTGATATACGCGTAAAAAATCGGCGCGGCGATTACGCCCTGGATGCCGAACGCGGCCTCCATCACCAGCATCGCCACCAGCAGTTCCCACGTGCGCGCCTCGATCTGCCCGCCCACGATGCGCGCGTTCAGGAAATACTCGAGCTTGTGGATCACGATCAAAAACGCCAGCGCCGTGACCGCCGCCGGCAGGCTCACCGTCAGCGCAATCGCGACGATCAGCGTATTCGAAATCAGATTGCCGATCACCGGCAGCAGGCCCACCACGAACGTCACCACCACGAGCATCTTCGCCAGCGGCAGCGGCGCGTGAAACACCGGCAGCACCAGCAGCAGGAACAAACCGGTGAACACCGTGTTGATCGCCGAAATCTTCACCTGCGCAAACACGATGCGGCGGAACGCATCGGCGAAACGCGACACGCGCGCGACGAACGCGGTAGACAGCGGCAAGCGCGTGGCGTTTTTCTGCGCGCCAATCGCGATAATCGCGCCGATGATCATGCCGATCACGATATGCCCGAGGATGCGCGCCGCGTTCTTGCCGCCCTGGCCCAGCTGGGTGGCGTGCTCGTGCATCAGCGCAAGCGCCTTGAGCTTCATCTGCGCGACATCGACGGGAAGATAGGCGGCGATGGCGTCGGGAATGCGCCCGCGCGCCTGATCGACGAAATTCATCATCTGCGCCATGACCTTCTGCACGCTCGGCACGTCGTTCTCGAACTGCTCGATGACGCCGATCGTCAGGCCCGTGAGCACGCCCACGATCACGATCGATACCAGCACCACCGAAAGCCAGCGCGCGCGGCTGCTCGACATGCGCCGCTCGATCAGCGGCGAAATCGTATGCACGAGCTGATAAACCAGCATGCCCGCGAGCAGGGCGCCCAGCAGGTTCAGGTGCAGTATCGCCAGCATGCCGGCGAGTGCAGCCACATAGCTGCCGATCTCCACCGCCGAAAGCTTCGGCAGGCTCATGTCGCTCGTGAGCCTGACGGGCCGCGGCCGCAGGTCGCGAACCTGTTGCTTGTCGTCCGTCGAGTCGGTCGCTTCGTTGCGCTTGACCATGCGTGTTTCCCGTCTCCAGACCCTGGGGGCCGATCGCCTGAGCGGTCCCCGTCCCGTTCGTTGGGGGCGACGCGCTCAAAGCGTGAAGCCCCCGTCCCGTTGTTTGTGCAGTTTTAGTGACTGCTTATTTTCCCGACGCCGTGTCGAGTGCCGTGACCTTGCCGCCGGAACGCTTGAGCAGCGGGGCGAGATAGCGGCCCGTGAAGCTGGCCTTCGCCTTCGCCACGTGCTCGGGCGTGCCCTGCGCCACGATCTGTCCGCCGCCCGCGCCCCCTTCGGGCCCCATGTCGACGATCCAGTCCGCGGTTTTGATTACATCGAGATTATGCTCGATGATCACGACCGTATTGCCCTGATCGCGAAGCCGGTGGATCACTTCCAGCAACAGCGCGATGTCGTGGAAGTGCAGACCGGTGGTCGGCTCGTCCAGGATGTAGAGCGTGCGGCCGGTATCGCGCTTGGACAGTTCGAGCGAAAGCTTCACGCGCTGCGCCTCGCCGCCCGAAAGCGTGGTGGCCGACTGGCCCAGGCGGATATAGCCCAGACCCACGTCCAGCAAGGTTTTGAGCTTGCGCGCCACGACCGGCACCGCCTTGAAAAACTCGTAGGCGGTTTCCACCGTCATGTCGAGCACTTCGCTGATGTTCCGGCCCTTATACTGGATCTCCAGCGTCTCGCGGTTGTAGCGCTTGCCGTGGCAGACGTCGCAGGGCACGTAGACATCGGGCAGGAAGTGCATTTCCACCTTCAGCACGCCGTCGCCCTGACAGCTTTCGCAGCGCCCGCCCTTCACGTTGAACGAGAAGCGGCCCGATTCGTAGCCGCGCTCCTTGGCCGCCGGCACGCCCGCGAACAGCTCGCGGATCGGCGTGAAGAGGCCCGTGTAGGTAGCCGGATTCGAGCGCGGCGTGCGCCCGATCGGGGATTGATCGACGTTGATGACCTTGTCGAAGTGCTCCAGACCTTCGATGGCCTCGAACGGCGCCGGTTCCGCCGACGATCCGTACAGATGCTGCGAGACCGCGTGGTACAGCGTGTCGTTGATGAGCGTGGACTTGCCCGAGCCAGACACACCCGTCACGCAGGTCAGCAGCCCGACCGGCAGATCGAGCGTGACGTGTTTGAGGTTGTTGCCATAAGCCTCGACGATGCGCAGCCGGCGCTCGCCCGGCTCGATGCGCTCGTCCGGGTAGTCGATGCGGCGCGCGCCGCACAGGTACTGGCCCGTCATCGAAGCCGGATCATGCTCGACCTGTTGAGGGGTGCCTTGCGCAATCACCATGCCGCCGTGCACGCCCGCGCCCGGTCCCATATCGACGACGTAATCCGCCATGCGGATCATGTCTTCGTCGTGCTCCACGACGATCACGGAATTGCCGAGGTCGCGCAGGTGCTTGAGCGTGGAAATCAGGCGGTCGTTGTCGCGCTGATGCAGGCCGATCGACGGTTCGTCGAGCACGTACATCACGCCCGTCAGGCCCGAACCGATCTGCGACGCCAGCCGGATACGCTGCGCCTCGCCGCCGGAAAGCGTCTCGGCGCTGCGCTCCAGCGACAGGTAATCGAGCCCGACGTTATTCAGGAACATCAGACGCGCGACGATTTCCTTGACGACCTTATCGGCGATCTCGCGCTTGGCGCCTTCGAGGCGCAGCGTCTGGAAGTAGCCGAGCGTGTCGCGCAGCGGCCAGCCGCTCACCTCGTAGATGGCGCGCGCGTCCTCGTTCATGCCGATGCGAACGAAGCGCGCCTCGCGGCGCAGTCGCGTGCCTTCGCAGTGCGGGCACGCCTGGTTGTTCTGGTACTTGGACAGTTCCTCGCGCACCGCCGACGAATCGGTCTCGCGGTAGCGGCGCTCCAGATTCGGGATGATCCCCTCGAACACATGCTCGCGCACGGACGTGCGCCCGCGCTCGTTGATGTACGAAAACGGGATTTCCTGCTTGCCCGAACCGTACAGCAGGATCTTGCGCACTTTCTCCGGCAGATCTTCGAACGCGGTATCGATATCGAAGTCATAGAACGCCGCCAGGCTTTGCAGCATCTGGAAGTAGAACTGGTTACGGCGATCCCAGCCCTTCACGGCGCCCGCCGCGAGCGACAGCGACGGATGCGCGACCACCCGCTTCGGATCGAAGAAGGTGATCTGGCCGAGGCCGTCGCACTCCGGGCACGCGCCCATCGGGTTGTTGAACGAGAAGAGGCGCGGCTCCAGCTCCGGCAGCGAGTACGAGCAGATCGGGCAGGCGAACTTCGAGCTGTACAGATGCTCCTTGTTCGTATCCATTTCGAGCGCGATGGCGCGGCCTTCGGCCAGACGAAGCGCTGTCTCGAACGATTCCGCGAGACGCTGCTTCATGTCCGGGCGCACCTTCAGGCGGTCCACCACCACGTCGATGGTGTGGCGCTCGCTCTTCTTGAGCTTGGGCAGCGACTCCACTTCGTAGATCTTTGCCTCGCCCTCGTTGGCCGTGCCGCCGCCCGAGCGCACCCGGAAGCGCACGAAACCCTGCGCCTGCATGTCGTCGAAGAGTTCTGCGTGCTCGCCTTTGCGGTCGACCACGACCGGCGCGAGGATCATCAGCTTCGTTTCTTCGGGCAGCGCGAGCGCGGCGTCCACCATCTGCGAGACGCTTTGCGATTCCAGCGCGATCTCGTGATCCGGGCAGTATGGCGTGCCCACACGTGCGTAAAGAAGTCGCAGGTAGTCGTGAATTTCGGTGACCGTGCCGACTGTCGACCGCGGGTTGTGCGAGGTCGCTTTCTGCTCAATGGAGATAGCCGGCGACAGACCCTCGATCAGGTCGACGTCGGGCTTTTCCATCAGTTGCAGGAACTGACGGGCGTAGGCCGAGAGGCTTTCCACGTAGCGGCGCTGGCCTTCCGCGTAAAGCGTGTCGAATGCCAGGGAGGACTTGCCCGAGCCCGAAAGCCCGGTGATCACCACGAGCTTGTGGCGCGGCAGGTCCAGATTGACGTTCTTCAGGTTGTGGGTTCGGGCCCCACGGATACGGATCTGTTCCATGAACCTGCGGGAGAAAGGGAGGCTAAACCTGCTACTATAACGACTTTTCCAGACCGCCGTTACGGCTTGCTGACGGTCTTTGAAAGGGTTCTGAAGCGTTCGCACGAGGACCCTGCAAGCGAATCGACAGCTCTAGCATGCGACCCGGACAAGTACCGGGCCTCGGTCAGCGCCAAAGCCCCAACGCGCATGACCGGCGGGCAGCGGCGGCCAAATCACAAAACGCTCCGATGTCCTCCAACTCACCCGCTACCTCTTCACGCATGAGCGCGCCTGAACGGCGTGCGACCGTGTCGCTTGCCGCGATCTTCGCGCTGCGCATGCTGGGCCTGTTCATGATCATGCCGGTGTTTTCGGTCTATGCGAAAACCATTCCCGGCGGCGACAACGTGCTGCTCGTCGGTATCGCGCTGGGCGCGTACGGCGTGACGCAGTCGCTCCTCTACATTTTCTACGGCTGGATCTCCGACAGGATCGGGCGCAAGCCCGTGATCGCCGCCGGTCTCGTGATCTTCGCGATCGGCAGCTTTGTCGCGGCTGGTGCGCACGATATGACGTGGATCATCGTCGGCCGGGTGATTCAGGGCATGGGCGCGGTGTCGTCCGCCGTGCTCGCCTTTATCGCCGATCTGACTTCCGAGCAGAACCGCACCAAGGCGATGGCGACGGTCGGCGGCTCGATCGGCCTGTCGTTCGCCGTGGCGATCGTGGGCGCGCCGGTCGTGTTCCACTGGCTCGGCATGAGCGGGCTGTTCACGCTGGTGGGTGTGCTCTCGATCGTGGCCGTGGGCGTGGTGCTGTGGGTGGTGCCGGATGCGCCCAAGCCCGTGCACGTGCGCGCGCCGTTCTCCGAAGTCCTGCATAACGTCGAACTGCTGCGGCTTAACTTTGGCGTGCTGGTGCTGCATGCCACGCAGACAGCGCTGTTCCTCGTCGTGCCGCGCCTGCTCGTGGATGCGGGCCTGCCGGTGTCGGCGCACTGGAAGATTTATCTGCCGGTGATGGGCCTGTCGTTCGTCTTGATGGTCCCTGCGATCATCGCGGCGGAGAAGAAGGGCAAGATGAAGGCGGTGCTGGTATCGGCCATTGGACTTATCCTGATCGGCCAGCTTCTTCTTGGCTCGCTTGCGCATACCATTGCAATCGTGGCGGCTGTGCTCTTCGTGTACTTCCTCGGCTTTAATATTCTGGAAGCGTCGCAGCCTTCGCTGGTGTCGAAACTCGCACCGGGCAACCGTAAGGGCGCGGCAACTGGCGTCTATAACACCACGCAGTCGATTGGCCTCGCGCTGGGCGGCGTGGTGGGCGGCTGGATGCTCAAGCACGACGGCGCGAGCGCCGTGTTTTACACGTGTTCGGGCCTCGTAGCGTGCTGGCTTATAATCGCGGCCACCATGAAGGCCCCGCCGAAGCGGGCTGAGCCGAAGCAGGCTTGAGCCAGACCCGCGCCCGGCGGGCCTGAATCTGAATAGAAGCGCTCGCGCGCCATGAGGTGCGCCGCGCAGCAACAACTTTCGCGGAGATGGTCCGCGCCCGGCAGTCGCACGGTGAGCGATTGCGTGGTGTGCGCCCGGCCGCTCCTTGCAACTGAATCAACAGGAGAATTTCATGGCATCCGTGAACAAGGTGATCCTCGTCGGCAACCTCGGCGCTGAGCCGGAAGTCCGTTATCTGCCGAGCGGCGACGCCGTGGCGAACATCCGCCTCGCGACGACCGACCGCTACAAGGACAAGGCGTCCGGCGAGTTCAAGGAAATGACCGAATGGCACCGCGTGGCGTTCTTCGGCCGTCTGGCCGAGATCGTCTCGGAATACCTGAAGAAGGGTTCGTCGGTGTATATCGAAGGCCGTATCCGCACCCGTAAGTGGCAGGCGCAGGACGGCACCGACCGTTACTCGACGGAAATCGTCGCGGATCAGATGCAGATGCTGGGCGGCCGCAGCGGCGGCGGTGCTCCGGCTGGCGGCGATATGGGCGACGACGGCGGCTACAGCCAGCAATCGTCGGCACCGCGCGGCGGCGGCCGTATGTCCGGCGGCGGTGGCGCTCCGCGTTCGAGCGGTGGCGGCGCAAGCAGCGGCGGCGGCCGTCCGAGCGCGCCGGCTGGCGGCGGCTTCGACGAAATGGACGACGATATTCCGTTCTAATAGCGTTCGCGCGCGTAGTACCGCTTCAAAAACGCCCTTGCAGCCCGCTCGCTGCAAGGGCGTTTTTCATGGGTTTCAAGTGTTTTAGTATTCGTCCGATTCAGGCAAGAAAACGGGATATCTAAGCTGACTCTTTTCTAAGCGCGGCATATCGCTGCGTTTAACCGGAGTTACGCCATGAGTCCTGGCCCAGCGACCGACCTTACCCGTTTGCAACTGTCCCCCGCGCCCGTCGCCCCTCTGCGCGCTTCGGTGGCCAGCATCGTCTTCGCTTTCTTCGCGCTCCTGCTCGGCAACTGATCTCCCGCGCTACGTGTAGCGTTTGACAATTTGTCGTAAACCGTCAAAATGTCATTCATGTCGAAGCCAGCCAATCCCAGCGCCGTTGAGCGCGAAAACCAGCTCCTCCTGCGCGAAGGCCGCAAGATCGTCGAGGCGCTCGGCCAGACGCTCGCGCCGCTCGTCGAGGTGGTGCTGCACGATCTCACCGCGCCCGAACAATCGGTCGCCGCTATTGCGAACAATCTGTCAGGCCGCCAGGTTGGCGAAGCGGCTACCGAAATGGGGCTCGCGCGCATCGCGGACCCGGGCTTCCCCGATGTGGTTGCCAACTATCCCAATCGCTTCCCTGATGGCCGCCCGGTCAAAAGCACCTCTATCGGCTTGAAGAACAGCGCGGGCGAGTGTGTCGCGGCGATCTGTCTGAACATGGACGTATCGCTGCTCGGCGCCGTCACCGCGGGGCTCGGCCAGTTGATGCAGGCCGGCCCGGCCGCGCCTGTCACCGAAACGCTCGCGCCGCACGCCAACGGCGAGGCGCGCGAAACCATCCGCGCCGCGCTCGAACGTTTCGCCGCCGCGCGCAACACCACGCCCATCGGCATGACGCTCGCGCAGCGCCGCGAAGCCGTGCGCGAACTCGCCGAGAGCGGCCACCTCAACCTGCGCCACGCGCTTGCCGAAGTCGCGCGTACGCTCGGCGTGGCGCGTCCGACCGTCTATTCCTACTTGCCCAGCGAGCACCGACCATGAGCACCTTGCCGATCACCTTCGAAGACGTTGCCGCCGCGCACGAGCGCATTCGCGGCGTCGCGCATCGCACGCCCGTCATGACTTCGCGCACCGCCAACGCGCTCGCCGGCGCGGAGCTGTTCTTCAAGTGCGAGAACTTCCAGCGCATGGGCGCGTTCAAGTTCCGCGGCGCATACAACGCCATCGCGCAGTTCACGCCGCAGCAGAAGCAGGGCGGCGTGATCACGTTCTCGTCGGGCAATCATGCGCAGGCAATTGCGCTCTCGGCGCAACTGCTCGGCGTGAAGGCGGTGATCGTGATGCCGCACGACGCGCCAGCTGTGAAAGTCGAGGCTACGCGCGGCTACGGCGGCGAAGTCGTGTTTTACGACCGCTATACCGAAGACCGCGAGGCGCTGGGCCAGCGTCTGGCGCAAGAGCGCGGCCTCACGCTGATTCCGCCCTACGACCACCCGCATGTGATGGCGGGGCAGGGCACGGCGGCCAAGGAGCTGTTCGAGGACGTGGGCGAACTGGACGTGCTGCTCACGCCGCTGGGCGGCGGCGGCCTGCTCTCGGGCTGCGCGACGACGGCGCATTCGCTTGCGCCGCGCTGCGCGGTGATCGGCGTGGAGCCGGAAGCGGGCAACGACGGCCAGCGCAGCTTCCAGTCGGGCGACATCGTCCATATCGACACGCCCAAGACCATCGCCGATGGCGCGCAGACGCAGCACCTCGGCAACTACACCTTCGCGGTAATCCGCGAGCGCGTGCAGGAGATCGTCACGGTGAGCGATGCCGAACTGGTCGAGACGATGAAGTTTTTCGCGAGCCGCATGAAGCTTGTGGTCGAGCCGACGGGCTGCCTCGCGGCGGCTGCCGTGCTGCACGGCAAGGTCAATGTGCGCGGCAAGCGCGTCGGCGTGCTGATTTCCGGCGGCAACGTCGATCTGCTGCGTTTCGCCGATCTGGTGAGCGCGAGAGCCTGAGGCACCCGCCGTGAAACGCGGCGCGGCCCGCTAGCCCAGCAGAGCCGCGAGCGCCTCGCGCGCATGCGTGATATGCGCGCTCTCGCCGGGCTGCCCCGGCAACAGATGGAATTCGGCTGCCGGCAGCGCCGGCAGGCCGAACGAAGCGGGGCACACCTCCACGCCCTCGCCAATCGCCGATTCGTTCAGACACGACAACCCCAACCCCGCCTTGAGCGCCAGTTGCAGCCCGGCCACGCCTGATGCCGAATGCGAAATCAGATACGGTATACGCGCGCGTTCGAGCAGTTTCACTACATAGCGCTGCAGCTGGCAGGCCGACGGCAACAACACCAGCGGCCACGGAGGCGCAAGCGACGCCTGTTCGCGCAGCGTTTCGCGCGCAGCCACCCACTGCAATTTCTCGCGACGGATCACGGTGCTCTGGCGTGCGCGCCCCTCGCCGGAACGCGTCGCCGCGCGTGCGGCTGGCACATCGACCATCCGCAGTGACAGACCGATATCGAAGATGTTCTCCTGCTCGCTCGCGTCGATCACGGCGCTCGGCAGCACGGTCACATGCAGGCGCAGACGCGGATGCTGGCTTGCAAAGCGCCGGATGATCGCGGCTACGTCGTGCGGGCGGTAGTAATCGGTGATGGCGATGCGCACCTCGCCGTCGAGCGAGCGCCCGAGCATATCGTCGAAGGCCGCGTCGCACATCGCCACGATGCGGCGCGCATGCTCGGCGAGCTTCGCGCCAGAGGGCGTGGGCGTCACGCCCTGCTTGCTGCGCACGAACAGCGGCAGGCCGATGCGATCTTCGAGCTTCTTGAGCTGCTCGCTCACTGAGGATTGCGAAAGAAATATGCGCTCGGCTGCGCCCGACACACTGCCTGCTTCGGTGACGGCGAGAAAGGTGCGCAACTGCGCGAGATCGAGACCGCGAGCGTTCATGTCGAGACTGTGTGTGCAGACGGGGAAGATGTTTCGGTAAAACCGATCACTCTTATTCGATATTCCTGCTTTTCCGATAAATGGTGCGCCCATAGCATGCCCTCAGTCAATGCATTTCTGGAGGCAGTCATGGATCAGGCGAACGGGCGCGCCGCGTCGCATCGATGGAAGGTGCTGGGCGTGGGCGTCGTGGCCAACGCGAGCTTCGCGGCCACGTTCTCGGGCATTCCCGCCACCGCGGTGTGGATGCGCCCGGCTTATCACATCGGCACGGGCGAACTGGGTTTCGTGGTCGGCATGCTCGGGCTTGGCATCGTGCTCAGCGAATTACCTTGGGGACTGCTAACGGACCGCTGGGGCGATCGCCGCGTGCAGATGCTGGGGCTCGCATCGACGATGGCCGCGCTAGTCGCCATGGCGCTCTGGTGCGTCCCGTCCGCTGCCCGCGTGCCGGGACCGCATGCGCTGGCGGTGGGCTTTCTCGCCATCGGGCTGCTGGGCGGCAGCGTCAACGGTTCGAGCGGACGTGCGGTGATGGCCTGGTTCGGGCCGCAGGAGCGCGGCCTTGCGATGAGTATCCGGCAGACCGCGGTGCCGGCGGGCGCGGGCATCGGTGCGTTGATGCTGCCGGCGCTGGCGTCGTGGGCGGGATTCGTCTGGGTGTATGGCGCGCTGGCGGCGATGTGTCTGGTCTCGGCGATTTTTACCGTGCTGTGGGTGCGGGAACCCGATACCACCCCGTCCGATGCCGCCATCCACAATCCCGCAGGCAATACACCGTTGGCACGCTCGCCGCTGCGCCGCGCCGAGGTCTGGCTTTTGGTCGGCGGCATCGCGGCGCTGTGCATGCCGCAGGTCGCGGTGATCGCGTTTGCGAGCGTCTTCCTGCACGACTTCGCGCACGCCGGCGCGGCGACGGCGGGTGTGGTGCTCGCGATCGTGCAGATGGGCGCGGCGTGTCTGCGCGTCTGGGGCGGACGCTGGACCGACCGGCACGGCAATCGCAACGTCTGGCTGCGTACCTGTGTGGCGCTGAGCGTGGCGTTCTTCGTGCTGCTGGCGGCGGCGACCGCGCTCTGTGCGGCGGCTGCGCATCATGCTCCGGGCCTGTCGCCGGGCGCCGTGATCGCGCTGTCGGTGCTGCTCGTGGCGGGCGGCATCATGGCCTCCGCGTGGCATGGCGTCGCCTACACCGAACTCGCGACGCTGGCTGGCCACGGCCGCGTCGGCAGTGCGCTTGCGATGGGTAATACCGGCGCGTTTATCGCTTTCTGGATTGCGCCTTCTGCGATTCCAATGCTGCTGGCGCTGTCGGGATGGCCGGTGGTGTGGCTCAGTGCGGCGGCTTGCGCGGCATTGGCATGGCCTGCATTTGCGCCCGCATTATCGAATAACGCGCATTGCCCGGCATCGACCGAAATAATCCCAGCGGCCGCGCGCACTCCGCAACGCCCGTCACGCAGCGGCGCGACCGTTTGACCAGTAGCCATCTCAGTGTTATCCGACAGTTGTGACGGATAAGGTGAATAATGCGCGCCTTTATTAGTTAATTAGCATATTTAATTGTATAGGTGACCTTACAGAAGTTGTGACGATTAGGATATTTCTGATTCTGGCAATCTTTAATCGATGGTCATATGAGGGCCTTCAGAAACGCCGCGTAAAGCGCGTTCGCGACTATGCCGCGTTCCGGCTGAAAAACCGGGAACGCGTTGGCCGATCCGATACCCCTACTACATCGAGAGCGAGCCACTTTGAAATTAAGACTAGTCCTCGAAGATGATCATCCTTTTGTGTTGCTTGGTGTGCGTTCCGCGCTCGAGGCGGCTTGAGACATGCAGATCGTCGGCGAAGCTACTGGTCCGCGCGAACTGTTCCGGCTTCTTGAAAACGTGCCATGCGACGTCGTGCTCACCGACCTCACGATGCTGGGCGAGCCCGACGACGCGGAAGATGATCTGCATCGCGTGCGGGGGCTGCGGTGCGACTGGCCGCAACTGCGTATCGTTGTTCTCACTAGGATCGCGAACGTCGCGATCCTGCGCGCGGTTATGAACACGGGCGGCACCGCGCTGATCCGCAAAAGCCGATGCTCGAAACGTATCGCCGTCATATGAACTGTCACACGGAAAACCAGGTGCGCGAGGAAGGCAAGTCGCTGATGCGCACGTGTCAGGCAATGCTCGATGGCATCGAGCAACAGGCCGCGCTGCTGGCTTGATGATCGGAATATGGCGCAAAACTGGCAGTTCTGTCAGAAACTCATTCCGCACTCATACACTCATTAAAACAGGCGAAAAAAAACGCGGCCGAAGCCGCGTTCAAGCTTGGAGACCCTTCGATGAAGAGTCACTTCTCGCAAACACAAGGATAGTTCGCGAGAAGTTAGAAATCGAGATAAAAACGATCAATTAACTATTACACGAAGTGTCGATAATCGGCGCGCGTGTTACTTCGCTCTGTCGGAACCAGTCGACCGTGAAATCGACGAACGAGTTTTCGCCAGCACGTGGCGGCGCCCCGGATAGACGAGCGAGAGCTCCTTGTCGGCGTCGCGGATCTCGTGACCGGCGAGTACGCGTATGAGCGTACCCAGTGCGAGATCGGCGGCCACCTAGTTCGCGGGTAGAATCGTGACGCTCATGCCGGCGAGTGCTGCCTGACGTAACATTTCCTAATTATTGACCGCGTAGGTCGCGTCGATCAGCACCGGCACGCGCGTGCCGTCGGTGGCCTCGAAGTGCCTTCGTAGCCGTGAACATCGGCCGATGGCGCAAGCAGCGTGTGACGCACGAGATCGTCGGGATGAAGCGGCGCGCGATGCGTGCCGAGATCGGCGGGCGACGCCACGGCAACCGGCGCGACGGTCACGAGCGGGCGGTCGATCAGCGTGCTGCCGTTTACCTGGCGCAGCGCGACGATGCCCTCATCGAAACCTTCTTCGATGAGATCGACAGGGCGATGCAGGAGCGTTAGCGCGAGCCGCACCTGATCGAACGTCGCCAGATATTGCTTGAGCAGCGGCGTGAGGCCGTGCAGCGAAAACGACGCATGCGTGACCACGCGCCATTTGCTCGAAGGCACCGACACGCCACGCGCAATTTGTGTTGCGATGCGCTCAAGATCTTCCAGCACGCGACAACAGGCCTGCGCGTAGGTGGTGCCTGCTTCGGTTAGCGAAATACTGCGCGTGTTGTGATCGGTCAGGCGCGTATTGACTGCAGGCGCGGCATGGATAGCAACAACGGTGCAGGCGCTGTTGTGAACGATCCGCTAGGCGCGATCGTGGGCGCGAACCATCGCCAGCGTACCTGGGGTGCGGGCGGCAACTACACGTACGGTCCGATGGTTGGCGGCGTGTGTTCACGCAGTCGCGCGTGAACAATGCTGGCGGCGATTCGGTTCGCGTCAACAACATCGGAGCTAACCTGCGTTACAACCTGACGCCGACTGTCGGCCTCGGCGCGATGTACGCGTACACCAACGCCAACGGCGGCGTGCTCAACGCCGGTACGGGCAGCAACTCGTGCAAGCCGACTACGCACTGTCCAAGCGCACCGACGTCTACCTCGAAGGCGTGGGCGCTTGGGGTGCTGGCCAGAACGCAAACGGCATCACGCAAGTTGGCTACGTCTCGTCGGACAACTTCTCGTCGTCGAAGAGCCAGGGCGTCGTGTCGACGGGTATCCGTCATCGCTTCTAACAAGACAGACGTGCGCGGCCTGGCATCGAACCGGGCCGCACACGCAACCGGGTAGCACTGTAGAACGTAGTACTTGGGTTCAGAGCGCCGTTCGCAGCGCTCTTTTTTATCCGCGATCGATTCACGACTGCTTCACAATCGATTCACCACTCCACCGCCGCGGCACTCCCAACGCATTTGGCGGATTTGCTCTAGCATGTGGCTACGCGGCTGCGACCTCAGTTGCCCTCGGTTGGCTTGAGATTCCCAGAGGTTCCTTTCAGTTCTTTCTGTGCAGCGCGTCACAACAACGGAGAAATCCCATGAAAGCGCTTCGCCCGCTGCAGCTCGCTCTCGCTCTGTGTGTCCTCGCTTCCGGTGCCGCATTTGCCGATACCGTCGCGCTGAAAGCCGATCTCGAACCCTCCAGTGAAGTGCCGCCGCGCGTGAGTCACGGGCACGGCATGCTCAACGCCACTTTCGATACGGCGAGCAAATCGCTGAACTGGACCATTTCCTACGAAGGTCTCTCCACGCCGGTGACGGCCGCGCATTTCCACGGCCCCGCGCCGGTTGGCCAGAACGCCAATGTGCAGGTGCCGATTCCCAAAGGCGAACTCGCCAGCCCGATCAAGGGCAGCGCCACGCTCACCGACAAACAGGTCACCGACCTGATGGCCGGCCAGTGGTACTTCAACGTGCACACGCAACAAAATCCGTCGGGTGAGATTCGTGGTCAGGTGTTGCCCGCGAACTGATCTGCGAACCGGCGTAAGCACACGATGATCGTCCGATGAACTGCGTCCCCGCCTCGTTATGAGTCTGCAAAGCCGCTTCATCTGCTGGTGGCTGCGCCGCCGCTTTTTGCCCATCACGCGCAAGCCGATCGACGTTGCGCGCACGCGTGCGGGCACGTCGAAACGCGTGTGGTTGCCGCCGGTGCCGCCGGGCTGGCAACTGCGCGAGCACTATGACGGCAAGCCCGATGAACTGCGCGGCGAGTGGCTGGTGCGCGAGGGCGGGGCGCCGCGCACGATTCTTTATCTGCATGGCGGTGGCTATTACTTCTGCTCGCCGAAGACGCATCGTGCGATCACCTTCGGCCTTGCGCCGCGCGCCGACGCCGATATCTTCTCGCTCGATTACCGTCTTGCGCCCGAGCATCCGTTTCCGGCGGCGCTCGACGACGCGCTCGCGGCCTACCGCCGTCTGCTCGCGGATGGCGTGCGCGCCGACTCGCTCGTGATCGCCGGCGATTCGGCGGGCGGCGGCCTGGCGCTGGCAACGCTCGTGGCGTTGCGCGACGCTGGCGACAAGTTGCCCGCCGGTGCGCTGCTCTATTCGCCGTGGACCGATCTCGCCGTGACGGGCGCGTCGATCCAGACGAACGACGGACGCGATCCGATGTTCTGCGGCGAGGTGTTCACGCGCGTCGCTGCGCTGTATCTGGGCGAGGCCAGCGCGAGCGATCCTTATGTCTCGCCGCTCTATGCGGATTTTCACGGCTTGCCGCCGCTGTTCATGCTCGCGGGCAGCACCGAAACGCTGCTCGACGACACGCTGCGCGCCGCCGAGCGCGCACGTGCAGCGGGCGTTTCCGTCGATTGCGAAATCGGCCGCGGCTTGCCGCATATCTGGCCGATCTACGCGCCGTTCATGCCTGAAGCGCGTCGCTCGCTCGACCATTCGGCGAGCTTCATTCAGCGCGTGACGACCGTCGATACAACGGCCCGCGCGCAGAAAGCGGCGCCGTTCGACGCCGCTTCATCGACACAAAGCACGCCGCAAAAACCCGCGAATCAATCGAGCGAGACTTCGATTTCGTCATAAGCCGCGTGCACGGCGGGCTCGCCGTAAATGCGTTCGAGCCGCCGCACGGTGAAGTGGCCATGCGCCACGTTCTGGAAGTGGTCGATGAAGACCGTGTTCACCATCGCGCCCAGCACCGCGCCGATCGCCGGAATCGACTTCGCCGCGACCTGTTCGCTGACCTGCACCGAAAAGCGCGCGGCCACGGTCTGCATCAGTTTGAGCAGCGCCGCCGATCCGTGCGCGGCAAAGCCCTTCGCCGCCATCTCCGACGATGCTTTAGACACCGCCTGCGCCAGCGCGCCGCGCACGACGAAGTAGCCGAAATCGGCTTCGTCGTCGGCGGCCGAGCGTCCGCCCATGCCGAAAACGGTGAGGCATTGAAGCTGCGCATCGGGGCTCGCCAGATCTTCGCCTTCGCTGCGCGCGATGTCGCAGATCGAGCGGAACATCAGCGTCGTGGTCACGGGCAATTCGACCGGCAGCGCGAAGAGGCCGAAGGCGCCGCCCGCCGCGCCCGTGGTCGCCACCGCGAACTTGTGCAGCAGATTGCTGGGTTTGGCCGGCACCGCAATCGCCAGCGCGCTTTCGCCCTGTTTGCCGAGCGTCTTGAGCGCGAGCTGCAGGCACTTGCGCAGCGCCGCCTGGGTGGCATCGTTGACCTTGTCGTTGGCGACGGCGGGCAGTCGCGCGATCAGTTTCTCGACCGGCGCGCCGACGATCGCTGCCAGCTTCATGCCCAGCGGCGGCGTTTCCAGTTCATGCTTCGCGCGTTTGAGCGCGATCAGATCGGCTTCGGACAATGCGCTGAATGTAGCCATAAGTCTCCCGAAAGACGGTGCGGCAGGTGCCGTGGCCCCCAGTTTATCGAGGATCGGCGTGCTAAGATGTGAATCCTTTGACGCGTCAATCGTTGCAGGATCAAAAAATGGCCGTTCATACCGCCGCCCATCACTCTAGCGGCCAGGTGCTGCCGTTCCGGGAGTCGCTACTGGCGATGCTCGGCGTCTCGTTCGTGACCATGCTGGTCGCGCTCGACCAGACTGTCGTGGGCACCGCGCTGCCGACCATCGTCGCCGAACTGCGCGGCTTCGAGCTTTACGCGTGGGTCGCCACGTCCTATCTGCTGACCTCGGTGATCACCGTCCCCATTTTCGGGCGACTCGGCGATTACTACGGCCGCAAACCCTTCGTGATTGCCTCGATCGTCGTGTTCACGGGCGCTTCGGTGCTGTGCGGCGCGGCCAACAGCATGGGCTTCCTCGTGATCGCGCGCGGGCTGCAAGGCATCGGTGGCGGCATGCTGGTGGGCACCGCCTTCGCCTGCATTCCCGACCTTTTCCCCGATTCGGTCGTGCGCCTGCGCTGGCAGGTGCTGATGAGTTCGGCGTTCGGCATCGCCAATGCGGTGGGGCCGTCGCTGGGCGGCTTTCTCACGCAGTACTACGGCTGGCGCTCGGTGTTCTACGTGAACCTGCCGGTCGGGCTGCTTTCGCTGTTTTTCGTCTGGCGTTATCTGCCGCATCTGCGCCATGTCGTGCACAAGGAGCGCATGCGTCTGGACTGGCCGGGCGCGCTGCTGATCGCCGTGACGCTCGGCAGCCTGCAGCTTTTCGTCGAGCGTTTGCCGGAGCACGGCGTGACTTTGTCGGCGCTCGGCCTGCTCGCGATTGCGGCGGCGTCGGGCTGGGCGCTCTGGCAGTGGGAGCGGCGCTGTCCGCAGGCGATCCTGCCCGTCGATATGTTCCGCAACGCCAGTCTCAACGCGCTGTTCACGCTGGCCGTACTGGGCGGTTTCACGATGTTCTCGCTGCTGTTCTACGCGCCGCTGCTGTTCCAGGGCGGTTTCGGCATGTCGCCGAACGAGGCGGGCGTGGTCATCACGCCGCTGGTGGTGTTCATCACGATCGGCAGTATCGCGAACGGGCGCATCGTTTCGCGTATCCGCAATCCCAATTTGATGCTTTACATCGGCTTCGCCATGCTGGCGCTGTCGTGTTTCGCGGTCGCGCTGGCGTCGCACACCACGCCGCGCGCCTTGCTGATGACGCTGATGATTATCGGCGGCCTCGGGCTGGGTTTCGTGATGCCGAACCTCACCGTATTTGCGCAGCAGACGGCGGGCCGCGAGCATCTGGGCATCGCCACGGCGCTGCTGCAGTCGCTGCGCATGATCGGCGGGATGATCGGCACGGCGCTGACCGGCACGCTCGTCACGCAGCTGTATTCGAGCGGCGTGCACAAGGCGCTCGACGCCGATGGCGCGCTGCAATGGTTTTCGCAACTCGCCGATCCGCAGATCCTGATCAACCGGAACGCGCAGAACGCGCTCGTTGGCGAACTGGCGAAGGCCGGGCACAATGGCGCGCCGTTGCTCGAAGCCGCGCGCGAGGCGCTGGTCGGTGCGATCCATCTGGGTATTGCGCTGGCGGCGGTGATCGCGCTGGTGTCGGTCTGGCAGACGCGGCGCGTGCCGCTCATCACGCTGCGCCGCAAGGTCGAGCCGGTGATTCACGCCGATTGAGCGTGTTCGCCTGAAAACCGCTCGATACCCGCGCCCGCTACCCGCCCGACAACGCTACTCAGGAAAAACAGCAGGAAGACACAGCATGGAAGCACACGACCGCATCGCCATCGTTCAGCAATTCGGACGCACTTATCGTGCGTTCATGTCGGCGTTCGAGGCGCAGGTGGGTCATCCGATGCCGCGCTGGCGCATCCTGCTCGCGTTGCACGATCAGGACGGCGCATCGTCGCAGAAGCGCCTGGTCGAGCGCCTGCGCGTGGACCCGGGCGCATTGACGCGCCAGTTGAAACCGCTCGAGTCGCTCGGCTGGATCGAGCGCAGCGCCGACGAACGCGATAACCGCATCACCAACGTCAAGCTGACGGCCGCGGGCCGCGAAGTGGTCGAAGCGAGCCTGCCGCTTCGCAACGACTTCCTTGAACAAACGATGTCCTTGCCCGACGACGCGCTCACGGCGCTGTCGGGCGCGCTGCGCATGATGGAAGAGCGCATTGGCGTGGCGGCCGCGCTGGCGGCCGAAAACGCCGCCGGCACGACCTGACACGCCGGGCCCTCAGAAAAACGTTTCGATCACTTCCGTCACGCGATACGCGTCGTCCAGCACCAGCAACTGACGCCACTTGTCGAAGGTGAGGCAGGGGTGCGAGATATCGAAGCCGATCATGTCGCCGACCTTGATATCCGCGCCGGCCGGAATCTGCAGATAGGCGTGCTGATCCATCATCTGGAACACCTGCCAGCCTTCCTTGGCGTCGATCTCGCGCGGCTTGCCATGCACTTCGCCATCGCGCGCCGGACGATAGTGGCGCGATGCTTCCGGAAAACCCGCATCGAAGGCCGCATCGCGCTTGCCGAAGCCGATGATCGCGCGGCCCGGTTCGGGAATCGACTGCACATACGCCCATAGCTGCAGCGCAGGCAGCAGCGCCACGCCCATTTCGCGCGCGACCGGATTGCGCGTGAGGATGTCCGACTGCGCCTGCTTGTAGACGCCCACGTCATGCGTCAGATAGCAGCCGGGACGCAGCACCACGTCGATCTTGCCCGCCTTGGACGCCTGCGCGAACTCTTCGGCGACGATGTCGTACCACGCCGATCCCGCGCCCGACAGCAGCGCCGGCGAACGCGAAAAGCGGCCCGCGGCGGCCAGTTCTTCGGTCACGTTGAGGGCGTCGCGCAGGAAGGTGCGCACTTCGCTTTCTTCCTTGAGCACGCCTTCGTAAATCTCCACGCCCGCAAGCTTGAGCGAATCCGGGTAACGCTCGATCGCCTCCAGCACGGCGCGGCGCGTTTCGGCGTCACGCACGCCGGTGCGTCCGCGCGGCACGCCCAGTTCCAGCAGCACTTCGAGTTTGCGGTTCGCGGCGCGGAAGAATTCGCCGAGCTGCTCGACGCCTTCCACCGAATCGACCAGACAGAAGAACTCGAAATCGGCATCGCTGAGCAGTTCGGCGATGATCGCCATGTTGCGGCGCCCCACGAGCTGGTTCGCCATCAGCACGCGCGAGATGCCGCCGCGATACGCCGCCCGCGTCTGATGCGCGGTGGCGAGCGTGATGCCCCACGCGCCGGTTTCGATCTGGCGGCGGAACAGCTGCGGCGCCATCGTGGTCTTGCCGTGCGGCGCGAGCTTCACGCCGTAGCGCGTGACGAATTCCTGCATCCACTTGAGGTTGTGCTCGACGCGATCCGCATAGAGAACGGCGGCCGGCAGGCTGACGTCTTCAGCGAGCAGATTCCATTCGAGGCGCCCCGCGTCGCCCAGCGGCACGCTCGCGCCGGGTACGTTGCCGAGGCCCTTGCTGTTCGGGTCGATCGTCGCACTCTGATAGTTTGTAACTTTCATGTAATCTCGCTCCATAATCTCTATAACGCCTGATATGACAGTATCGACAGCTTGAGGCGTTGACTCGCTGATAGTACACAAAGTACCATCGCTGCGTGAAATGTTATTTACTAACAGAGCTGTTTCCGCAGCTCAATTTGAATCTACCGCGCATCATATGAATTCCGCCGCCGAGCCCGCTCAATTCACCGGCCGCTTCGACATCGTCGCGCACATCGCGCAATGCGTGCCGGATCTGCGTCCGGCCGAGCGCGATGTCGCCGCGCTGATCCTCGACAATCTGGCCGCCGCCGCGCGCGCCAGCATCGGCGAGCTGGCGCAGCGCGCGGGCGTGAGCGTGGCGTCGGTTACGCGCTTCGCCAAAACCGTAGGGTGCCACGATGTGCGCGAGTTGAAGCTGCGGCTTGCCCAGGCGGCCGCGGTGGGCGAGCGTTTCCTGCGCGCCGCGCCCGAACCTCAGGTGGCCAAAGGCGAGGCGGGCAAAGGCAAGCGCAAGAAGCGTGCGGCCGAAGCCGCCGCAGCGGCGGTTGCAAACGCCACCGCAGTCGACGAGTCGCTTGCCTCGCGCGTCTACGAGGAAATCCACGGCGCGCTGGCGCGCAACCACGAACTGCTGCGCCAGGCGCCGTTCGCCGATGCCGCCGCGGCGCTGGCCAATGCGCGCATGATTTACGTGTTCGGCATGGGCGGCGGCTCCAGCGCGCTTGCCGACGAAATGCGCTTTCGCCTCGTGCGCTTGGGCCGGCCGGTCGCGTCGTACCAGGACAGCCTGTTGCAGCGCATGGTGGCGAGCACGTTGTCGCCCGATTGCGTGGTGGTCGCGTTGTCGGTCACCGGGCGCGTGCCCGAACTGCTCGACGCGTGCCGCATCGCGCGCGACTACGGCGCGAAACTGGTGGCGCTGACCGCGCCCGCTTCGCCGCTGGCCGCGATCGCCGACTGGCTGGTGCCGATCGTCGCCAGCGAAACCGATTTCATCTACAAGCCGTCGTCGTCGCGTTACGCGATGATGATGGCGCTCGACGTGCTCGTCACGGAACTCGCGCTCGCGCAGCCCGAGCAAAGCCGCGAATTGCTGCGCCGCATGAAACATGCGCTCGATGCGCATCGCGGCACGGCCGGACGCGGCGGCGAGCGGCAGCCGCTGGGCGATTGAGCGCACACTGCGAAAGCGCAGCCGCGCCGCCATCCGGATACGATCGACGATCGATCACTTCTTTCTGACGTTTGGGATCGACAGGAGACCCTGACATGCATTCGCATCCCGAAGCCGCCGACACCCTGATCGTCGGCGCCATGCTTTATGACGGTACGGGCGCGCCGCCGGTCGAACGCGACGTGGCGTTGCGCGACGGGCGCATCGTCGCCATCGGCAATCTGTCGAACTGGCTCGCCGAAGAGGTGATCGAAGCCGAAGGCCGCGCGCTCGCGCCCGGTTTCATCGACGTGCATACGCACGACGACACCCACGTGATTCAGGCGCCGCAGATGCTGCCCAAGATCAGCCAGGGCGTGACGACGGTGATCGTCGGCAATTGCGGCATCAGCGCGTCGCCGGTCTCGCTCAAGGGCGAGCCGCCCGATCCGATGAACCTGCTCGGCGCGCGCGACGCGTTCCAGTATCCGACCTTCAAGCATTACGTGGATGCCGTGAACGCGGCAAAACCGGCCGTGAACGTGGGCGCGCTGATCGGCCATACGGCGCTGCGCAACAACCATCTCGACGATCTCAAGCGCGCGGCGAACCGCGCCGAGATCGAGGCGATGCGCGCGCAACTCGAAGAGGCGCTGGTGCACGGCGCGCTTGGCCTGTCGACGGGCCTTGCTTACGGCTCGGCCTACGAGGCGTCGACCGAAGAAGTTGCCACGCTGGCGGAGCCGCTCGCGCTCGCGGGCGCGCTCTACACGACGCACATGCGCACCGAATTCGACGCGATTCTCGACGCAATGGACGAGGCGTATCACATCGGCAAGCATGCGCGTGTGCCGGTGGTGATTTCGCATCTGAAATGCGCGGGGCCGTCGAACTGGGGGCGCAGCACGGAAGTGCTCGAATCGCTCGAACGCGTGCGCAAGTATCAGCCGGTGGGTTGCGACTGCTATCCGTACAGCCGCAGTTCGTCGACGCTCGATCTCAAGCAGGTGACGGGCGATATCGACATCACGATTACGTGGTCGACGCCGCATCCCGAACAGGCCGGCAAGCTCATCAAGGACAT
The DNA here is from genome assembly GCF_905220255.1 of Paraburkholderia sp. J69-1. Lineage (NCBI taxonomy): Bacteria > Pseudomonadati > Pseudomonadota > Betaproteobacteria > Burkholderiales > Burkholderiaceae > Paraburkholderia > Paraburkholderia sp. J69-1. The sequence continues at coordinate 89,963 of NZ_CAJMZG010000001.1, forward strand.
CGCGGCGCAGTGGGGCGTGTCGCAGCAGGAAGCGGGCAAGCGCCTGCAACCGGCGGGCGCGGTCTATCACAACATGTCGGAAGACGACGTGCGCCGCATCCTCTCGCATCCGGCGACGATGGTGGGCTCGGACGGGTTGCCGAACGATCCGCTGCCGCATCCGCGTCTGTGGGGCGCGTTTCCGCGCGTGCTCGGCCACTACGCGCGCGATGCGAAGCTGCTGCCGCTCGAAGAAGCGGTGCGCAAGATGACCGGTTTGTCGGCGCGCCGTTTTGGCCTTGAGCAGCGCGGCGAAGTGCATGTGGGCTGGCACGCCGATCTCGTGCTGTTCGATCCCGCGAAGGTGCGCGACGCCGCCACCTTCGACAAGCCGCAGCAGGTGGCCGAAGGCATCGACGCCGTGTGGGTGAACGGCGTGCTGTCGTATCGCGACGGCCAGCCGACCGGCGAGCGCGCCGGGCACTTCGTTGCGCGCGGTCCGCGCGATGCGAGCGCCGACGCGGCGGCATTTTAAGCACTCATTCGACCTCTGGCGCGCTGGCATTCGCTTGCGCGGGCGCGCCACACGAACTCAAAGGAGCAAACGATGAAACGATATGGAGTAGAAGGCGGCAAGGGCCAGGGCGGACAACATCTGCCGTTCGCGCGCGCAGTGGAAGCCGATGGCTGGCTGTTCGTCTCGGGCCAGACGCCGATGGAAAACGGCGAAGTGATCAACGGCGGGATCGTCGAGCAGTCGCACAAGACGATCCAGAACGTGTTCGCGATTCTCAAGGAAGCCGGTTATGGCCCGGAGCATGTCGTGCGTTGCGGCGTGTGGCTCGACGATGCGCGCGATTTCCAGTCCTTCAACAAGGTGTTCCGCGAGTACTTCGGCGATCATCCGCCGGCGCGCGCCTGCGTGCAGTCGAGCATGGTGATCGACTGCAAGGTGGAAGTCGATTGCGTTGCCTACAAGGCGCCGGCTGGGAAGTGAGGCGGGTGAGTGGGGCGCGCGGGCGCTTCGCTTGACGTGCAAGAAGTGAAGGAGCGGCTGCCGGCGTTAGCGGGTGGCCGTTTTTTCATGGGTGCCGCCATCGTGCGGGCCGCGCGGCGTGATGCGCAGTTCGATCTTCATGCCCGCCGCCACCGCCATGTTGATGAGCGCATCGAGCGAGAACAGATCGATCTTGCCGCGCACGAGATCGGACACGCGCGGCTGCGTCACGCCGAACAGCGCGGCGGTCTGAGCCTGCGTCATGTCATGGCGCTTGATATGTTCCTCGAGCGCGATCATCAGATCGCAGCGCAGCGTCATGTTTTGCGCCGCTTCGGGCGTGGCCTCGATCGCGTCCCAGACGCTGTCGAAGGTTTGGATCTTCATCGCTCGAACTCCTGTGTGAGGGCAGCGCGATAACGTTGCCTGGCCAGCGAAAGGTCGGCAAAGGCCGTCTTTTCGGTTTTCTTTTTGAAGCAGTGCAACACCAGCACGACTTCGTGGATCTTCGCGACGTAGAGCACGCGGAACGCCCCGCGTTCGTCGCGGATGCGGATCTCGCGCGCTCCCGGCGCGACGGGGTTCATGGGCTTCCAGTCGTGCGGATCGAGGCCCAGTTGCACGCGCCGCAACTGCCGGCCAGCTTCCTTGCGGGCTTTCTCAGGAAAAACGTGGAGATCGGCCAGCGCACCGGTGCAGAAGTGCAAGGGTTTGGGTGGATTGAGGTTATACAAAATCTTATATGCCCTCCAGCGATTTGAGCGATTCCGGCGTGCGCCGGAGATGACGTGGCTCAAGTCTCTGCAAGGGCGCTTGATCGCGCCCTCGATTCCGTCAAGGCGGGCTGCAACGTTAGCCATCCGGATAAGGGTGAGTTTCCCAATATATGAGCGACCCAATCACATATTGGAGATCGCAGAAAAACCGCCCTACAATCCGATGCATCCGATCCGACGTGTATCGCAGTCCAGAACGACGCCTGTCGAGATCGGCCAAACCTAAAGAAAAGCCCGCAGCCGCGCCTTCGATGCGCTCCAGCGGGCAAAACCGGAGACGTTTGCCATGTTCCAGCCCGCTCAGTGCGCGGCCGTTCGCCGTCCGCCGTCCAGCGCCAATGCGCGCCGCTGCATCCCGAACCATGGCCCGCACGCCGTCGTCTGACGCCGCGCGCTCTTCTCCCGTCTTCCAGATCGACCTCGCCATGAACAAAGCGATGTCTCACCATCTCACCGAAAGCCTCAACGGCATCGACGCCAACGCCGCGCCGAAGGTTGCGACGAACGTCGCCTCGGCCGCACAAGTGCCTTCGCCCACGCAGCCACAAGCCAAAGCTCGCGCCGGTCACGACGAAATCGTCGGGTTGCCGGGCACGCTGCTCGACGGCTCGGCGCAAGCCGGCACGCAGACGCTGCTGCGCGGTCTCGCGATTCTCGAAGCCGCTGCGGCGGGCGTGCGCGATCTGCGCTCGTTCGGCGCCGTGCTCGGCACCACGCGCAGCACCACGCACCGGCTCGTCTCGAGTCTCGTGCAGGCGCGCTATCTGCGTCAGGTGCAGGGCGGCTATCTGCTCGGCCCGAAGCTGATCGAACTCGGCACCATCGCGCTCGAACAGATGCCGCTCACGGCGGTCGCGCGCACGCACCTCGAAGCGCTCGCCGATGCCACGCTCGACACGATTCACCTCGGCGTGCGCGACGGCGACGACGTGCTCTACATCGACAAGATTCCCGGCCAGCGCGGCTTGGAAATGCGCTCGCGCGTGGGGCACCGCATGCCGCTCGCGTCGACGGGCATCGGCAAGGCGATGATGCTCGACCTCGCGCCGCAGTCCTGGCGCGATCTGTTCGAAGCGTCGCGCCGCACGCTGGCGGCCGTGAGTTTCCGCCCCGATCACAGCCTCGATCCCGATACCTTCCTCAAGCGCATGGCCACCTATTCCGCGGGCGGCTACACCTTCGATCTTGAGGAAAACGAAGTGTCGATCCGCTGCGTGGCGGCGCCGGTGCGCGATGCGTCGGGCGCGATCGTCGCGGCGCTGTCGGTGGCGAGCACGATTCCCTATATGCCGCTCGAACGCATGGACGAACTGATTCCGGTGATCCAGCGCGAAGCGCGCGCGATTTCGCAGGAACTCGGCTGGCGCGCGCCGCAGCCCGCAACGCGCAGGATTCGCCGATGACCGGCCGCACGACTGAACACGCTATGGAACAGGGCAAAAACGCGGGACACGCTGCAGCGGCGCTGATCGCGCTCGACTGGGGCACGACTTCGCTGCGCGCGTATCTCTTCGATGCGGCGGGCAAGGTGCTCGATACGCGCGTTTCGACGGCGGGCATCATGAATCTGCCGGTGCCGGCCGAAGAGGGCGGTTTCGACGCCGCCTTCGACGAAGCGTGCGGCGTGTGGCTCGCCGCCAGTCCGTCGCTGCCTGTGCTGGCCGCCGGCATGGTCGGCAGCGCGCAGGGCTGGGTGCAGGCGCCGTACGTGGAAACGCCCGCTGGCGAAGACGCGCTCGTGGCCGGCATCGTCACGGTGCGTGCGGCCTGTGGCGCGCAGGTTGCCGTGGTGCCGGGCGTGCTCGAACCGGGCGCGCTGCCGAACGTGATGCGCGGCGAGGAAACGCAGATCTTCGGCGCGTTGAGCGGCGAATCTTCGCAAGACCAGCCACAAAGCGAGGCACAAAGCGAATCACAAGCCGAAGCACCGACGGCGCTGATCGGCCTGCCCGGCACGCACGCCAAATGGGCCGTGCTGGAAGGCGCGCGCATCGCGCGTTTCTACACCTTCATGACCGGCGAGGTCTACGCGGCGCTCAAGGCGCACACGATTCTCGGCCGCACGATGAAGCTTCCGGCCGCGCCCGACACGGCCGCGTTCCTGCGCGGCGTGACGGTGGCGCGCGAACACGGCAGCGCGGGGCTGCTCGCGACCGCATTCAGCACGCGCACGCTGGGTCTCACCGATCAACTGGCCGCCGACGAACAACCCGACTATCTCTCGGGTCTCGTGATCGGCCATGAACTCGCCGGGCTCGAAGCCGTGCTGGCGCGTCGCGACGTGGCGCTTGCGGCCTGCACGCCGCAACTGATTGGCGCCGATGCCTTGTGCGAGCGCTATCGGCTTGCGCTGGCGCAGTTCGGCTGCACCGGCGCGCGGATCGTCCACGCCGCCACCGAGCGCGGTCTCTGGCGCATCGCGGTGCGCGCGGGCCTCGTCCGTGCCGCTGCCTGAATTCGCATCGAACACGCAACGACGCAGCACACACAGGAAACGTCCATGCAACCCGAACTGAATCTGCCTGCTCCGTACACGCCTCACGCGGGCTTCGTGGCCGCGTTTGCGGCGTGCCGGATGATCGCGATCGTGCGCGGCATCAAGCCCGCCGAGGCCGCCGAACATGGCCGCGCGATCTACGAGGCCGGTTTTCGCATTATCGAAGTGCCGCTCAACTCGCCGTCGCCGCTGGAAAGCATCGCGGCGCTGCGCGCGACGCTGCCGCCCGACGCGATGATCGGCGCGGGCACTGTGCTCTCGACCGAGCGCGTGCGCGATGTGAAGGCCGCAGGCGGCGAACTGATCGTCATGCCGCACGCGGATACCGACGTGATCCTCGCCGCGAAGCTGCAAGGCATGGCCTGCGTGCCGGGCGTCGCGACGCCGACGGAAGCGTTCGCTGCGCTCAAGTGCGGCGCGGACGGCCTGAAGATGTTCCCCGCCGAGCAACTGGGCCCCGAAGTCACGAAGGCCTGGCGCGCGGTGGTGCCGGCGATCGTGCCGCTGTTGCCCGTGGGCGGCGTGAAGCCTGACAACATGGGCCCGCAACTGGCGGCGGGCGCGAGCGGCTTCGGTCTGGGATCGGCGCTCTACAAGCCGGGCCAGGACGTGGCCGCGACGCGCGCCAACGCGCTCGCCTTTATCGCGGGCTGGCACGAGACGGCGCGCGCGCAGGGTATCCACGCGGGCATGCCGGCGGGAGTCAAGGCGTGAACCGCCTGACGGGCAAGGTCGCGGTGGTTACCGGCGCGGGACGCGGCATCGGCGCAGCGATTGCGCGCGCGTTCGCCGCCGAGGGCGCCGCGGTCGTGCTCGCCGAACTCGATATCGAAACCGCGCAGGCAAGCGCGCGCGAGATCGCTGGGCAGACCGGCGCGAAAACGCTGGCCGTGCGCACGGACGTCACGCAATCCGCGTCGGTGCAGGCGGCGGTGAGCGAAGCGCAGCAGGCGTTCGGTCCGGTCGACGTGCTCGTCAACAACGCGGGCATCAACGTGTTCGCCGATCCGCTCACGATGACCGACGACGACTGGCGGCGCTGCTTCGCCGTCGATCTGGACGGCGTTTGGAACGGTTGCCGCGCCGTGCTGCCGGGCATGGTCGAGCGCCGCGCGGGCAGCATCATCAACATCGCTTCGACGCACGCGTTCCAGATCATTCCGGGCTGCTTTCCGTATCCGGTCGCGAAGCATGGCGTGATTGGCCTCACGCGCGCGCTCGGCATCGAATACGCGCCGAAGAACGTGCGCGTGAACGCCATCGCGCCTGGTTACATCGAGACGCAACTGACGCACGACTGGTGGAACGCGCAGCCGGACCCGCAAGCGGCGCGCCGCGCGACGCTCGAATTGCCGCCGATGAAGCGCATCGGCAAGCCCGAAGAAGTGGCGATGACGGCCGTGTTCCTCGCGTCCGACGAAGCGCCGTTCATTAACGCGAGTTGCATCACGATCGATGGCGGGCGCACGGCGCTGCATCACGAATAACGCAGTAAAACAGCAGTAAAAACGCAGTACCCAAAAGCAGCACCCAAAAAGCAGCACGAAGGCACAAAACGCAGCAAGACATTGCAGCACTTTCGCCGCAGCGCTGGCCGCGCGCGGGCGAAGGCAGAAAAAGGCGGCCGCCACCCTTCCCGTGACTGAAGAAGACAGGAGACTGACACCATGCAACGCAGGATTTTCCTCACGCTGATCGCCGCCGCGACGACTGCCGTGCTCGCCCATGCGCCCGTCGCACAAGCCGCCGATCCGGTGAAGATCGGCTTTCTCGTCAAGCAGCCCGAAGAACCGTGGTTCCAGGACGAATGGAAGTTCGCCGAAACCGCCGCGAAGGAAAAGGGCTTCACGCTGGTGAAGATCGGTGCGCCGTCGGGTGAAAAGGTGATGAGCGCGATCGACAACCTGGCCGCGCAAAAGGCGCAGGGTTTCATCATCTGCACGCCTGACGTCAAGCTCGGGCCGGGCATCGTCGCCAAGGCCAAGGCCGACGGCCTGAAGATGATGACGGTCGACGACCGCCTCGTCGACGGCGCGGGCAAGCCGATCGAGTCGGTGCCGCACATGGGCATTTCGGCCTACAACATCGGCAAGCAGGTGGGTGACGGCATCGCCGCCGAAATCAAGAAGCGCGGCTGGGACATGAAGGACGTCGGTGCCATCGACGTGACCTACGAGCAGCTGCCGACGGCGCATGACCGCACCAGCGGCGCAACCGACGCGCTGGTCGCCGCCGGTTTCCCGAAGGCGAACATCGTCATGGCGCCGCAGGCGAAGACCGACACGGAAAACGCCTTCAACGCCGCCAACATCGCGCTGACGAAGAACCCGCAGTTCAAGCACTGGGTTGCCTACGCGCTGAACGACGAAGGCGTGCTCGGCGCCGTGCGTGCAGCGGAAGGCCGCGGCTTCAAGGCCGACAACATGATCGGTATCGGCATTGGCGGTTCGGACTCGGCGTTGAACGAGTTCAAGAAGCCGCAGCCGACGGGCTTCTACGGCACCGTCATCATCAGCCCGAAGCGTCACGGCGAAGAAACCTCGGACCTGATGTACGCATGGATCACGCAAGGCAAGGAACCGCCGAAGCTCACGCTGACGACGGGCATGCTGGCCACGCGCGACAACGTGGAAAACGTGCGTCAGCAGATGGGTCTCGCGTCGAAGTAAGCGCTGGATAGAGGTTGTTAGGTGTTTCCCGCTGCGGGGCGCTTGCAAGACCGATGGTTTTTGCGCAGCGCGCCCGCGGCGCATCGAATGAGAGGAAACCGAAGTGTCAGCGACACTGCGTTTTGACAATATCGGCAAGGTGTTCCCCGGCGTGCGCGCGCTCGACGGCGTGTCGTTCGACGTGAACGCGGGCGAAGTGCATGGCCTCATGGGCGAAAACGGCGCGGGCAAATCGACGCTGCTGAAGATTCTCGGCGGCGAATATCAGCCCGATTCCGGCCGCATCCTGATGGACGGCAACGAGGTGAAGTTCGCCGATGCGGCGGCGTCGATCGGCTCCGGCATCGCCGTGATTCACCAGGAACTGCAATACGTGCCCGACCTCACGGTCGCGGAAAATCTGCTGCTGGGCGCGCTGCCCAATGCGCTCGGCTGGGTCCGGCGCAGCGAGGCGCGCAAGTTCGTGGGCGAACGTCTCACGGCGATGGGCGTGGATCTCGACCCCGCCGCGAAGCTGCGCAAGCTCTCCATCGCGCAGCGCCAGATGGTGGAAATCTGCAAGGCGCTGCTGCGCAATGCGCGCGTGATCGCGCTCGACGAGCCGACCAGTTCGCTCTCGCATCGCGAGACCGAAGTGCTGTTCAAGCTCGTGCGCGGACTGCAGGCCGACAATCGCGCGCTCATCTACATCTCGCACCGCATGGACGAGATCTACGAGCTGTGCAACGCCTGCACGATCTTCCGCGATGGCCGCAAGATCGCCTCGCACGAGAAGCTCGAAGAGGTGAAGCGCGAAACGCTCGTGCAGGAAATGGTGGGTCGCGAAATCAGCGATATCTACAACTACACGCCGCGCGAGCACGGCAACGTGCGCCTTGCGGTGAGCGGGATCGAAGGTCATCCGCTGTCGCAACCGGCGAGCTTCGCGGTGAAGGCGGGCGAGATCGTCGGCTTCTTCGGTCTCGTGGGCGCGGGCCGCAGCGAACTGATGCAGCTGATCTATGGCACGCACAAGCGTCGCGCGGGCGAGATCGAACTCGACGGCAAGCGCATTCGCGTGAAGAGCGCGAGCGATGCGATCCGTCACGGCATCGTGCTGTGCCCGGAAGATCGCAAGGAGCAGGGCATCGTTGCGATGGCAACGGTCTCGGAGAACATCAACATCAGTTGCCGCCGGCATTTCCTGCGCGCGGGCATGTTCCTCGACCGCAAGAAGGAGGCCGAAACCGCCGACCGCTTCATCAAGCTGCTGAAGATCAAGACGCCGAGCCGCCGCCAGAAGATCCGCTTTTTGTCGGGCGGCAACCAGCAGAAGGCGATTCTGTCGCGCTGGCTGGCGGAACCCGATCTCAAGGTCGTGATTCTCGACGAACCCACGCGTGGGATCGACGTGGGCGCGAAGCATGAAATCTACAACGTGATCTACCAGCTGGCGGCACGCGGCTGCGCGATCGTGATGGTGTCATCGGAATTGCCGGAAGTGCTCGGTGTCTCGGACCGCATCGTGGTGATGCGCGAGGGCCGTATTTCGGGCGAGTTGCCGCGCAGCGCGGCGAGCGAACATGCGGTGCTGGACCTCGCGCTGCCGCAAGGCGCGCAGCGTCGCGCCGCTTGACGGGGAAGGAGTGATGGAAATGCAACGAGACAACCTTGCGGCCGAAGCCGCCGACGCAGCGAAGAGCGTGGCGCACAGCGCCGCCGAAGCGCTGATCCCTAAAACCAGCGACAAACAGAAGTGGTGGCAGCAGATCACCGAGTACAGCCTGATCGTGATTTTCGCGGTCATGTTCATCACGATGTCGCTGACCGTCGATCACTTCTTCTCGATCGAAAACATGCTGGGCCTTGCACTGTCGATCTCGCAGATCGGCATGGTGGCCTGCACGATGATGTTCTGTCTGGCCTCGCGCGACTTCGACCTTTCGGTGGGCTCGACCGTCGCATTCGCGGGTGTGCTCTGCGCGATGGTGCTCAACGCTACCGGCAATACCTTTATCGCGATTATCGCGGCGGTGGCGGCGGGCGCGGCGATCGGCTTCGTGAACGGCGCGGTGATCGCGTATCTGCGCATCAACGCGCTGATCACCACGCTGGCGACGATGGAAATCGTGCGCGGTCTGGGCTTCATCGTCTCGCACGGCCAGGCGGTGGGCGTGTCGTCGGATACCTTCATTGCGATGGGCACGATGGCTTTCTTCGGCGTGCAATTGCCGATCTGGGTCACGCTGTTCTGCTTCATCGTGTTCGGCGTGATGCTCAATCAGACCGTGTATGGGCGTAACACGCTGGCGATCGGCGGCAATCCCGAGGCGTCGCGTCTCGCGGGTATCAAGGTCGAGCGCACGCGCGTGTGGATCTTCCTGATTCAGGGCGCGGTGACGGCGCTGGCCGGTGTGATTCTGGCGGCGCGTATCACCTCGGGCCAGCCGAATGCGGCCGAAGGTTTCGAGCTGAACGTGATTTCGGCGTGCGTGCTGGGCGGCGTGTCGCTGCTGGGCGGGCGCGCGACGATCTCGGGCGTGGTGATCGGCGTGCTGATCATGGGCACGGTCGAGAACGTGATGAATCTGCTCAACATCGACGCGTTCTATCAGTACCTCGTGCGCGGTGCGATCCTGCTCGCGGCGGTGCTGCTCGACCAGTTGAAGAATCGCGGCGCGCGGGATTAAACGCACGACTCAACCCACCAGGAAGCTTGATATGTCTTCACCGGCCAACGCCAGCACGCATCACGCGCACGACCGCTTCGCGCGCTATCCCAGCCTTGCGGATCGCGTCGTTCTCATCACGGGCGGCGCGACCGGGATCGGCGCGTCGTTCGTCGAGCACTTCGTCGTGCAGGGCGCACGCGTGGCGTTCTTCGATATCGATGCCACGGCGGGCGAAGCGCTGGCCGATGAACTCGGTGATTCACGTCACAAGCCGCTGTTCGCACGCGTCGATCTCACCGATATCGCCGCCTTGCGCGCCGCCATCGCCGATGTGAAAGCCGCGCTCGGCCCCATCGAAGTGCTCGTGAACAACGCCGCGAACGACAAGCGCCACACGCTCGCGGATGTCACGCCCGAGTCGTTCGATGCGGGCATCGCCGTGAACGTGCGGCATCAGCTGTTCGCGGCGCAGGCGGTGGCCGAAGACATGAAGGCGGCAAAACGCGGCTCGATCATCAATCTCGGCTCGATTAGCTGGATGCTCAAGAACAGCGACTATCCGGTCTATGTGATGAGCAAATCGGCGGTGCAGGGGCTCACGCGTGGCCTCGCGAAAGATCTCGGCCAGTACGGGGTTCGTGTGAATTCGCTGGTGCCGGGCTGGGTGCTGACCGAGAAGCAGCGCCGCCTGTGGCTCACCGACGAAGGCCGCGAAAACATCAAGCGCGGCCAGTGCATCGACGCCGAACTGCTGCCCGAAGATCTCGCGCGCATGGCGCTGTTCCTCGCCGCCGACGACAGCCGCATGATCACCTCGCAGGACATCGTCGTGGATGGAGGCTGGGCATGAGCGCAGGACAGCACGCAACGCAGGACGAAGTCGCCGAACTCCTCGTTCACGCGAAAAACACGCTGGGCGAAGGCGCGACGTGGTGCTCGCGCAGCGCGCGGCTCTACTGGAACGATATCGAAGGCGCGAGCCTCGCGCGCTACGACACGGCCGACCAGTCGCATCGCACCTGGCCGATGCCCGAGCGCCTCGCGTGCTTGGCGCTCTGCGAAGACCCGGACGTGCTCTTGATCGGCCTGGCTTCGCGGCTGGCGTTCTTCGATCTGCGCACGGGCGAGATCACGCCCATCGTCGATGTCGAGCCGGATCTGCCGGTGCGCCTGAACGACGGACGTTGCGACCGCCAGGGCCGCTTCGTGTTCGGCACGAAATACGAGCGCAAGCCGTTCGAGCATATCGGCGGTTTTTATCGGCTCAATCACGATCTCACGCTGGAAAAACTGCCGCTGCCGGTGGCGGCGATTGCCAACAGCATCGGCTTCAGCCCCGACGGCCGCACCATGTATTACGCCGATTCCTTCACGCGCGAGATTCGCGCCTGCGATTACGGCGCGGATGGAACGATTGCAAACGATCGTCTGTTCGTGCGCGTGCCGGATCACGAAGGCGAGCCGGACGGCTCGACCGTCGACAGCGACGGCGGCCTCTGGAACGCGCAATGGGCGGGCGGATGCGTCGTGCGTTACGGGCCGGATGGCGTGGAAACCGACCGCATTCGCGTGCCCACGGTGCAGCCCACGTGCGTGACGCTGGGCGGGCCGCATCATTCGACGCTCTATGTGACGAGCGCGCGCGACGGTCTCAGCAACGAAGCGCTCGAGCGCGAACCGCACGCGGGCGGCGTGTTCGTGGCGCAGACGCGCCGCACGGGACTGCCCGAGCCGCGTTTCCAGGGCAAACGCTGAGTTATCCGAACCAGCGTTCGACGCTGCGGAACTCGAGAGCACGCGAGCCTGCCATTGCAGCAAGGCGCATCGCCTTCGTTGTAGCCAGGCAACACAAGCACACGGTAATCGCGCACCAATCTGGCGTGAAAGCGCTGCCATCTCTAAGGTGCTAGCAGTGTTGTTGCAGTACGTGTAGCAGCAGGGCTTAGACAAGAAGCGGCCGTCACCCGATGCAGGCAGGCGCAGCGCACGAAAGGCGCTGCCGGGACATCGTGGCGAAGTGACCGGCAGGCCGCCCATGCGCCGCTATCGAAGGCGGCGATCCATCATGCCTCTCGAGGAGCCGCTCATGAGCGTCGCGAATTCCGCTTTGCGTCCTACCGCCCGATCCCGCAAATCTGCCAGCGCGCCGCTTGCCGGCGACGCTGCCGCCGCTGCGCTGCCCGCCGCAGGATCGCCTGCCGCGGGATCGCCCGCAGCCGCCCGCCGCGCGCGGCTGGAAGCCGCCACGCACCCCGTCATGCCGGGGCCGAGCACATCGGCGGTCGCGATCGGCGCGGCCGGCGCCGGCGACGTGGCCTGCGTCACGCTCACGAATGCCTACCTGCGCCTCGACGTCGCGCCGCAACTGGGCGGCGGCATCACCCGTTTCGACTGGCGCAGCGAAGGCGCGCTCGAACCCGTATTCCGCCGGTGCGAGCAGGTCAGCGCCCGCATGGACCCGAACGATCTCGCCTGTTATCCGCTGCTGCCGTATTCGAACCGCATCGGCGATGGTCGTTTTCAGTTTGGCGGGCGCGACGTGGAAATTCCGCGCAATCGCGCCAGCGAACCCTTGCCGATCCACGGCGACGGCTGGCTCGCCAACTGGAGCGTCGAGAGCGCCGCGCGCGAAAGCGTGCGCCTCGTGCTCGACCGCAGCCAGGGCGAACCGTATGCGTATCGCGCCGTGCTCACCTATACGCTCGAAGGCGCGACGCTCGGCATGGCGCTGGAAGTGGAAAACGTCGGCCGCGAGGCGCTGCCGTTCGGGCTGGGCGTGCATCCGTTCCTCGCGCGCGATACGAGCACCGAGCTTTCCGCGCCCGCAAGCGGCCTGTGGCTCTCGGGCGCCGACTGGCTGCCGGTGCGCCACGTGCCCGCGCCGCCCGCCTGGCAGTTCGGCGTGGCGTATCCGCTGCCCGAACAGATGGTCAATCACGCCTTCAGCGGCTGGAGCGGGCGCGCGGCCGTGGTGTGGGAGCGCCGCCGCCTGTCGCTGTCGATCTGCGCGAACACCGACTATTACGTGCTCTACACGCCGCCGGGCAAGGACTTCTTCTGCTTCGAACCGGTCGATCATCCGATCAATGCGGTGAACCTGCGCGGCGGCGGCGACGCCAACGGCATGACGGTGCTCGCGCACGGCGAGCGCCTCGTGCGCAAGTTCAGCTTCACGGTCGAGCGCATGGACATGCGCGCGGCGGCCAGTCCGCATCGCGCGGGCGCACGCGGGCGCGCCGGGGCGAGAGGCGGCAAGAGCGCGCGTGCCCGCGCCTGACGCCATTTCGCATTCATCGGACGAAAAACCTTCGGCGCCACGCGCGGCGACCGTTCTGGCAGCCGCGCGTGGCCGTTTCTGGCGAACGCCGCGAAGCGCCCGCGCTCAGGCCGGGTAAAATACGCGCCGTTTCCCCTACACCCGCTCGCCCGAGCGCTTCATCATGACTTCCTTCAATCAGACCCTCGCCGCCGCCTGGCAGCGTACCGGCTCGCTGCTGTGCGTCGGTCTCGACCCCGAGCCGACCAAGTTCCCCGCCGCGCTGGCTGGCCGCAGCGACGCGATCTTCGAGTTCTGCCGCGATATCGTCGATGCCACCGCGCCTTACGCGTGCTCGTTCAAGCCGCAGATCGCCTACTTCGCCGCCCATCGCGCCGAAGACCAGCTCGAAGCGCTGATCGCCCACGTCCACGACAAGCATCCGGGCCTGCCGGTGATCCTCGACGCCAAGCGCGGCGACATCGGCAGCACGGCCGAGCAGTACGCGCGCGAAGCCTTCGAGCGCTTCAAGGCCGACGCCGTGACGGTCAATCCGTATATGGGGTTCGATTCGATCGAGCCGTGGCTCGCGCATGAAGGCAAGGGCGTGATCGTGCTGTGCCGCACGTCGAACCCCGGCGGTTCGGATCTGCAGTTCCTGACGACCGACGGCAAGCCACTCTATCAGGTCGTGGCCGATCTCGCGGCGAACAAGTGGAACGCCAGCGGCGAACTCGGCCTCGTGGTGGGCGCGACCTTCCCGAAGGAAATCGAGACGGTGCGCGGTATCGTCGGCGATATGCCGCTGCTGATTCCGGGCATCGGCGCGCAAGGCGGCGACGTGGAAGCGACGGTCAAGGCCGGCCGCACCGCCAACGGCACCGGCATGCTGATCAACTCGTCGCGCGCGATCATCTACGCGAGCAAGGGCGAGGACTACGCGCAGGCGGCTGCAACGGCTGCCCAGAAGACGCGCGATACGATCAACGCCTACCGTTGATTCGCGGTTTCAACCTTGCTGCCGACGCACGGGAGCCGCGTGTCGGCGCGGGGCGCTAAAAGCGCATAGCCAGCGGATTGCTGGCCGAGACGGCTGGGGTCTGTCACTCACGTGAACGGGCACCAGCCGTCTTTTTTTTGACTTCTTGTATGGCAAATCCTGGCAAATCCCGCTCACGTTTCGGCGTATTGATCAGGATTGCAAACATATTTTCGCGATGTTCTTCACCTGAAGCGGCTCAAGCCCCGCCCGGCTTACTCCTGTCGCCCTACGACGTTGTCATCAGTCGGAATCGGTTTTATCTCCCTCCTGTGTATCTGAAATTTCGATATAGGAATACTCCTATAAAAACTCCTTATATACAGGATTGATATTGAGATTTGGATCATGTCGATCTGTGATGTTTAAGAGAATGTCAGTGATATTCAACGATTGTCCTAAATATCCCTTAAAACTTGCATCAAAAACCAAGAATTTAGTTTGATCACGGTGCACGACAATAAGAATTCTCCGATTCTCCCACGCATTTCCCTTCCTTAAGATCGCTCCCAAAGTTGATAGGACCGTCTGTTGTTTGCCCAGGGCGAAAGCGGATTCGAAGCTTGCTCCAACCGCTTGCTGCGTTGTGCCATCCGGCTGTTCTTCACTTTGTTCTCACGGCGGGCGTCAGCACGCGGTTCTCGCGCTAATCGAACTCGTTCGATTTAACGATTGTGTCGCGGCGCAGATACTCGTTCCCAACGGCTGGTGAGTCATCTCTTTAATGCCAGCGAAAAGCGGATGCAAGTCAATACGTCGAGCATCCGGTCAACCTGGTGCGGTTCGGACTGCGAATAGCAGGTTTTTGAAGTCCACCTTTTATCTTTAAAGTTAGTTAAGGATTGCAAATGAATAAGGCATATCGTTCCGTCTGGAATGAAGCTACGGGAACGTGGGTAGCTGCGCAGGAGAACGCCAGAGGTAAGGGCAAGAGCAAGAGCGTCAAGGCGGTGGCGGTTGCAGCAGTTGCGCTGGGCGCGGCTTCGCAGGCTCACGCGTATTCGGCTGGCACCGGGGCGACGGTGGGTATCCGCCGATGCGCTGTTCGATTTCGACAGCGCCGTGCTCAAGCCGGAAGGCCAGCGCATGGTGGGTGCACTGGCCCAGCAGATCCGCGATTCCGGTGTGAAGCTGAAGGTGCTGCGCATCGACGGCTACACGGACCGCTTCGGCTCGGTCGCACACAACAGCAAGCTGTCGCTGCAACGTGCGCAAGCGGTCGAGAAGGCGTTCCAGGAAGAGGGCATTGCGCCGGAACGTTTCGAAACCTACGGTCGCGGTGCGGTCGAGGCGGTGAAGGTCTGTCCGGGTGCGAAGGCCACGCCTGCCGTGGTGGCGTGTCTGGCGCCTAACCGGCGCGTCAAGATCTCTGCGCAATAAGCAGAGAAGCAGTAGAGAAAAACGGGCCAGCCTGTAGGGAGCGCGGGCCCGGATGCGATCTCCTGGCGTTGTTCAATGCCAACGGAGATCGCATGAAGTAGTAGGGCGTTTGATGGCGTGTCTTCGGACACGCCTTTTTTTTTAACGATGTTTGCGTCGATAGCGCTCACGGTCATCGACACATTCGAACTATGACGAATGAAGCGGACGTTTCTTCTCCTCATAATTGGCCGGGTGCTAGTCATCGTCCAATGAAGGGTCCGCCATGCGTTCACTGACATCAGCCGTTTCATCGGCCGCCGTGCTGCCGATGTCCGTCGTCATCCCTTGTTTCAATGCCGAGCACACGCTCGCGCGCGCCCTCGACAGTTGCGTCAGGCAGCCCGAGGCCGCGCAGATCATCGTGGTGGATGACGGTTCGTGCGACGGTTCAGCCGAACTCGTGCGCCGTTATGCACACCAGTCCCCGCAGATCGAACTGTTGCCCATGCCGCTGAATGGCGGCGCCGCTCGCGCGCGGAATTGGGGTGCCATGCACGCGGCGCATCCCGTGCTGGCGTTCCTCGATGCCGACGATGAATATTTGCCTGGAGCGCTTGGCGCGGCGGCCGCTTATCTTGTCGAACATCCGCGCCAGAAATCGATCCGGCTCGACATGGACTTCGATGGTTTTCCCGCCGAGATCGTTTCTCATCCGCAATTCCCGGAGCTGGCAGCAGCGCTGAGCAACACGGTGCCGAGCTGTCTTGTGATTCGCCGCGCCGTGTTCGCGGCGCTCGGTGGCTTTCCGCTCGATGACCTGTTCCGGCGCGTCGGCGGCGAGGACGGTGCGCTGGCGCTTGCCCTGTTGCGCCTGTTTGGCAATCCGCGACTAAGCGATTGCAAGCGCGTGCGCATGCACTATCACCGGTCGATTCACGCCGAACGATTTTTTCGCATATCGATGGGGATGCAGTCGGTGACCGACGAGGCCATTGCGGCGCCCCGCGATGCGTCGCTGCGCTTCCTCGAGCGCGCCCGCGCGGCGATGCGCGAACTGCGCGAGTCCAATTGGGACATGGAGGCGAGCGGCAGCCATTGAAATCGCCGATCGAACTTCTTCGAAATTCAGGATGCCGATGTAATTTGCGATACGTGGGCCAGTATGATTCGTGACTCTTGCGGTGCGGGCCGCAGCAGGTTTGCCCGCAACGGTACTTTGAATGTTTAAGGTAGAAAAATGAAACACCGGTTTTCAAAACTCATCGCTGCTTGCCTGTTCTGCGGCGCGGCGCTGGTATCGACCGCTCACGCGGATGTGGCGTCGGATCGGGCTCAGGTTGAACGCATCGAGCAAACCTGGCTGGCTTCGGGCATGTCGAACGACCCGCGTATCGTCGATGCAATCCTGCATCCCGATTTCCTGCTGGTGACGGACACGGGCAGCATCCAGGAAAAGAGCGACGTGGTCATGGGCCACAAGCCTGGGCAGAGCATGCAGCAACGATTCACGTCGATGGCGATCCGCATTTATGGCGATATGGCGATCGTCAATGGCGTGTGCGAGTATCAGCTCTCGCCCAAAGCGCCGCTTCGCCACTCGACCTTCACCGATGTATTCGTCCGTGGCGGCCCGATGGGCTGGCAAGCCGTTTCGTCGCAAGGCACGCCGCAGCGCTAGGCGGGCGCGCAGGCTTTAGTCTTTTTTTGCGGCAAGCGTCGCGCGTTTGCCGAGCAGTTCGATCAGCGCGCGATGCAGCGGAAATTGCTCGATGAGCGCGTCCACATCGGCGATCTCGAACTCGCTGAACTCGAAGCCGGGCGCGACGGTGCAGCCCACCAGCGCGTAAGTCGACGGATCGCAGCAGCGCGCCGCGAACCAGTGTCCCGCCGGCACCACCGCCTGAAACACCGTCCCCGGATGATCGAGCGCGTGGCCGAGCTTGCGCGTGGAGAGCACGCCGCGTTCGTCGATCGAATGAATCTCGATGGGCGAGCCCGCGTAGAAGTGCCAGAGTTCGTCGGAGCGGATGCGGTGCCACGCCGAATACGCGCCGTGCGCGAGCAGGAAGTAGATGGCCGTCGAGGCCGCGCGCGTGCCGTCGCCGGGCGTCGCGCCTTCGCGTTGCACGAAGGTGTCGGCGCGATAAGTTTCGCTGTAGTAGCCGCCTTCGGGGTGCGGTTCGAGCCCGAAGCGGCGGATCAGTTCTTCGACCTCGTTGTGTGCCACGGCCATGACGCGCGTCTCCTCAATGAGCCCGGCCTGGCCGGGCGCTCAACGTTCCTGTTCGTCGATCAGCGCAAGCAGCCCGCGCAGTGCGTGCGCGGCAGCCTGCACGCGGATCTGTTCGCGGTCGCCCTTGAAGACCAGCGTCTCGACGCTCGTATGCAGCCGGTTGCTCCAGCCGAACGACACCATGCCGACCGGTTTTTCCGGCGTGCCGCCACCCGGACCGGCGATGCCGGTGATGGCGAGCGAAACTTGTGCCCGGCTGTTGCGCAGCGCGCCTTCGGCCATCGCGCGCGCGACCGGCTCGCTCACCGCGCCGTGTTTCTCGATCAGTTCGGCGGGCACGCCGATCATCTCGGTCTTGGCCTGATTCGAATAGGTGACGAAACCGCGCTCGAACCAGCCGCTGCTGCCCGAGATATCGGTGACGGCGGTGGCGACCATGCCGCCCGTGCAGGATTCGGCGGTCGCGAGCATGAGACGCCCGTCGCGCAGCTTGTTGCCGACGCGGATAGCGAGTTGATGAACGACGGAATCGGTAGGCATTGCGGGCAATCCGGTGGGTAGCGCGGTGAAGTCGCGCAGATGGCGTTAAACCGACATGCGCCAGAGCGCGATGACGAGCAGCGTAAAGAAAGCGGCGACCATATCGTCGAGCATGATGCCGAGGCCGCTCTTGAAGCGCCGGTCGAAGTAGCGGATGGGCGGCGGCTTCACCATGTCGAAGAAGCGGAAGACGATGAAGGCCCACAATCTGCCTTCGATGCCCACGGGCGTGATCATCAGCAGCACGAGCCAGAACGCGACGATCTCGTCCCAGACGATGGCGGACGGGTCGCTCACGCCCATCTTCTTCGCCGTGAACCCCGTGATGCCGATGCCCGCAAAAAAGCCCACGATGATCAGCAGACCCCAGTCGGTCACCGTGATGTAGCGGTTGAGCACTTCGAACGCGGCCCACGCGAACAGCGTGCCGGCCGTGCCGGGCGCAAGCCGCGAGAGCCCCGCGCCGAAGCCGAGCGAAATGATGTGAAACGGATGCGAAAGCATGAAGGACGCATCGGCGCGACGCGGGCCGTCCTGGCGCGGGCCGTTGCTCTGGGCCGGTGCGCCGGTCGTCGCGAGTTCGTTGGCGGGCGAGGGCGTGGGGTCAGTCTGCATGGAAGTGGTCGAAACCCTGCAACGTCAGGTTGAGTGCCGTGCCCGCTGCATCGCGCCAGGCGATCGTGGGTGCGGCGCGCGGCGAAGTCGGGGCACTCATTGTACCGATGCGTGTGACACGAATACTGGCCTGTTGCGCGGCCGCCTCGACGGCTGCGCGCTGCGCGGGCGCCGCCGTGAAACAGAGTTCGTAATCGTCGCCGCCCGCGAGCGCGCACTGCAACTGGGTGTCGCGCGGCAGACGCGCGAGCGCGGGCGAGACCGGCAGGCTGTCCACGTCGATGGTCGCGGCAAGCTTCGAGCGCTCCAGGATGTGGCGCAGATCGCCGGCCACGCCGTCCGAAATGTCGAGCGCCGCGCTCGCCACGCCGCGCAGCGCAAGGCCCAGCTCGACACGCGGCTGCGGGTATTCGAGCGCGCGGCGGAACACGGCGGCATCGGCGTCGCTGACCCGCCATTCGTTGCGCAGCACGCCCAGACCCGCGCGTGCGTCACCGGGCGTGCCGGAGACCCAGATGTCGTCGCCCGGCTGGGCGGTATCGCGCCGAAGCGCGACGTCCTGCCGGACCGAACCGAACACGGTGACGCACAGATTGAGCGGCCCGGCCGTGGTGTCGCCGCCGATCAGCTCGCAGTCGAAGCGGTCGGCCAGTTCGAACAGGCCTGCGCTGAAGGCGGCCAGCCAGTCTTCCTGCGGCCTGGGCAGCGCGAACGCCAGCGTGAAGCCAATCGGCCGCGCGCCCATCGCGGCCAGATCCGACAGGTTCACGGCCAGTGTTTTATGACCCAGCGCGTGCGGATCGACATCGGGGAAAAAGTGACGGCCTTCGACCAGCATGTCGGTCGAGACGGCCAGCATCTCGCCGGCGGCGGGCGCGATCAGCGCGCAGTCGTCGCCGATGCCGAGCGCCGCGCGCCGCGTGTTGGTGCGCGCGCGTTGCGCGAAGTATCGATCGATCAGGGAAAACTCGGAAAGCATGACGAAAGGTGACGATGGCAATGCGGTGGCGATGAATTCGTGTGCGGTGTTCCCCGCAATCCGGTCGCGGCAGTTGCACCCGAACTGAAAGGAATGCCTGTGAGTATTGGCGCTACAATTGGTTCGGTCCGCGTTCGAGTTGTCATTCTAATCCGCACTCACCTCCCATCTCCCGCCTCCCATGTCGAATTCCGCTACGAACAAGCTGCGCGAAGCCGCCCTCGATTACCACGAGTTCCCGACGCCCGGGAAGATCGCCATCGCGCCGACCAAGCAGATGATCAACCAGCGCGATCTGTCGCTGGCCTACTCGCCGGGCGTGGCGTTCGCGTGCGAGGCCATCGTCGAGAACCCGCTCAACGCCGCGCGCTTCACGGCGCGTAGCAACCTGGTGGGCGTCGTGACCAACGGCACGGCCGTGCTGGGTCTGGGCAATATCGGGCCGCTGGCCTCGAAGCCGGTGATGGAAGGCAAGGCGGTGCTGTTCAAGAAGTTCGCCGGTATCGACGTGTTCGATATCGAGTTGAACGAGTCGGACCCGCACAAGCTGGTCGACGTGATCGCCGCGCTCGAACCCACCTTCGGCGGCATCAATCTGGAAGACATCAAGGCGCCCGAGTGCTTTATCGTCGAACGCGAAGCGCGAAAGCGCATGAAGATTCCGGTCTTCCACGACGACCAGCACGGTACGGCCATCGTGGTGGCTGCGGCCTTCACCAACGGTTTGAAGGTGGTCGGCAAGGACATCAAGGAAGTGAAGCTGGTCGCGTCGGGCGCGGGCGCGGCGGCGCTGGCCTGTCTGGATCTGCTGGTGGATCTGGGCCTGCCGCTCGAAAACATCTACGTGACCGACCTCGCCGGCGTGGTCTATAAGGGCCGCACCGAGCTGATGGACCCGGACAAGGAGCGTTTCGCCCGCGAAACCGAGGCGCGCACGCTCGCCGAAGTGATCGAAGGCGCCGATATTTTCCTCGGTCTTTCTGCCGGCGGTGTGCTCAAGCAGGACATGGTCAAGGTGATGGCGCCGAAGCCGCTGATTCTGGCGCTCGCGAATCCGACACCGGAAATCCTGCCGGAACTCGCGCTGGAAGTGCGCCCGGACGCCGTGCTCGCCACTGGCCGCACGGACTATCCGAATCAGGTCAACAACGTTCTGTGCTTCCCGTTCATCTTCCGCGGCGCGCTCGACGCGGGTGCGACCACCATCACGCGCGAAATGGAAATCGCCGCGGTGAACGCGATCGCGGAACTGGCGCGTCAGGAGCAAAGCGATGTCGTGGCCACGGCCTACGGCATTCAGGATCTGCAGTTCGGGCCCGAGTATCTGATTCCGAAGCCCTTCGACCCTCGCCTGATCGTCAAGATTGCGCCGGCAGTGGCCAAGGCGGCAATGGACTCGGGCGTCGCGACTCGTCCGATCGAGGACATGGACGCCTACGAGCAGCATCTGCAGCAGTTCGTCTACCACAGCGGCACCACCATGAAGCCGATCTTCCAGCTCGCGCGCGCCGTGGAGCCGGAGAAGAAGCGCATCGTGTTCGCGGAGGGCGAAGAAGAGCGCATCCTGCGCGCGGTGCAGATCGTGGTCGACGAAAAGCTCGCCAAGCCTATTCTTATCGGCCGTCCGGCAGTGATCGAGCAGCGCATCGCGCGCTACGGCCTGCGTCTGATCGCGGGTCAGGACTACTCGGTCGTCAACACCGACCATGACGAGCGCTATCGCGACTTTTGGCAGACCTATGCCAAGTTGATGGCGCGCAAGGGCATCACGCCGCAGATGGCCAAGCTCGAAATGCGCCGCCGCACCACGCTGATCGGCGCGATGCTGGTGGAAAAGGGCCTCGCTGACGGCATGATCTGCGGCACGGTCAGCACGACGCATCGCCATCTGCACTTTATCGATCAGGTGATCGGCAAGAAGGAAGGCTGCAATGTGTACGGCGCGATGAACGCGCTAGTGCTGCCGAATCGCCAGATTTTCGTGGTCGATACCCACGTGAACGTCGATCCGACGCCCGAGCAGCTCGCCGAAATCACCATCATGGCGGCCGAAGAAGTGCGCCGCTTCGGCATCGAGCCGAAGGTTGCGCTGTGCTCGCACTCGAACTTCGGTTCGAGCAACGCGCCTTCGGCGCAGAAGATGCGCGATCTGCTGGTGATCCTGCAGGAACGCGCGCCGGACCTGCACGTGGACGGCGAAATGCACGGCGACGTCGCGCTCGACGCCAATCTGCGCCGCGAAATCCTGCCGGAATCGACGCTCGAAGGCGAAGCGAACCTGCTGGTGATGCCGAATATCGATGCCGCCAACATCTCGTACAACCTGCTGAAGACGGCGGCGGGCAATAACATCGCCATCGGGCCAATGCTGCTGGGCGCGGCCAAGCCGGTGCATGTGCTGACCGCTTCGGCAACGGTGCGCCGCATTGTCAACATGACGGCGCTGCTGGTCGCCGATGTGAACGCCACGCGTTAAGTACCTCGTTTCACCCAGACCGGCGGCCATCGCGCTGCCGCCGGTTTTCTCCCGCTTCTCTCCTGCTTTTGTCCTTTTCGTCGGTTGTAAAAATTACCCGATTGCGACTCGCGCATGCTCAAGCACACAGCGCCGCCGCCGGGCTGTGATTGCTTCCGGGGGCTATTAGCGATACCCTTACACCTTTATTGGTCGTCGAACGCGTGATCCGGGAACCGGGAATCCGTAGATGGTACAGATAGGACTGCCTGACGAAACGACTGGGGAGACAGCCGCGCAGACAGGGCACCAAACCTGCGGCGCGCTACTCGGAAGTCCTTGTTCCAGCGATCTTTTTGGCCGTCGGGCGAAATGCCTGAGGCGTGTCGCGTCGGGTTTTTTTCTTGTGGCGGCGTTAGCGGTTTCGCCGTTTTCCATGGCGCGCACGCAGGCGCCGGACGATGGCGGCGCATCGCTGGGTACAGTTAGCAGGGCGGAAATGCCGCGCGAAGCGGTTGATACGCTGGGCCTGATCAGTGTGGGCGGTCCTTACCCGTTCGAGAAAGATGGCGTGGTGTTCGGCAACTATGAACGTCAGTTGCCCAGACATCGGCGCGGCTACTATCACGAATACACTGTGCCGACGCCCGCGGCGCGCAATCGGGGCGCACGGCGCATTGTCTGCGGCGGTTCGCTCAGGCATACCGACAATTGCTATTACACCGACGACCACTACGCCAGTTTCAGGCGAATTGTTGAATGACACCGGGAAGAGCGGCATGAGCGATAACACTTACGCGCACGGCCCTCGGGTCGCGAGCGATCTGTTCGCGTCCGGCGAGGGCAACCTGTTCCAGCGCGTTATGCAGATGAAGCATGACGACCAGCAGCGCGACGCTGCGCACGGGGACGACGCGCATTCATCGAACGAGGAGGCCATGAGCCTTTTTTCGACCGTCAGGCCGAATATCGTCCAGTCGATCCGCGCGTTCCGCGTGCAGGATCTGGCCGACGAAGCGCAGCGTCTGCAGGAGCATTTCCTCTACGCGTTCTGCGCCAATGCCCAGACCAAGCAGGAAGTGCTGGAAACGATCGCCACATCATTTCTGTTTCCGAAGCATTTCGGCAAGAACTACGACGGTTTGTATGACTGCCTGACCGATCTCGTGCAGAAGGCCGGCGAACAGCCCGGTTTCGTGATCGTGCTCGAAGGCCTGCCGATCGCGCAGAAGTTCGACAAGGATGGCCGCGAGACGCTGCTCGACGTGTTCCGCGAAGCAACGGAATACTGGGCCGAGCGCAAGGTGCCGTTCCGCGTCTTTTATTCGTTCGCCTGAACGGTTGCGGCAAGCGCCTGAATCGCGCCGTAGTCGGCAAAGGTCGGAAAAATCCGTATAGCGTCGCATTCGTGCGACAAAAATGCACAGGCCCGCCGGTCGCGACGACCGGCGGGCCTTGTCATTTTTACCTGCGAGGCTCGCTGCGCGGTGTGTGCGCAGCAGCCCGACCAGCGACTTACCAGCCGCCCCAGCGCGCGGCCAGGGCCGCGAGCACGGCGATGCCCGCGGTTTCTGTACGCAGCACGCGCGGCCCGAGACCCACTGCGATAAAGCCGTGATCGAGCGCGGCCGCTTCTTCCGGCGACGAAAGACCGCCTTCCGGGCCGACCAGGACGATGATTTCGCCAAGCGGCGGGTTGTTCGGCAACGTAGCGAACGACACATTCGCGCGCGGCGAGAGCAGCACGCGCAATTCGCCGTCGCCTGGCGTCTTGGGCAGCGAGCCCAGCCAGGTGCCGATTTCGCGCGTAGCCGCGACTTCGGGCATACGGTTGCGTCCGCACTGTTCGCACGACGCCTGCACGATGCGCTGCCAGTGCGCCTGGCGACGGATCGCACGATCGCCCGACAGACGCACGACGCTGCGCGACGTGGTGAGCGGCACGAAATTGGTCGCGCCAAGCTCGACAGCCTTTTCGATCAGCCAGTCCATCTTGTCGCTGCCGGCGATACCTTGCGCGAGCGTGAGACGGTACGGCGGTTCGGTTTCGATGTCGCGGAACGGGCCGACGCGCACCTGCGTATCGCGGCGTTCCATCGAAATGATTTCGGCGCTGAATTCACCGCCCACGCCGTTGAACAGCACGACCGTGTCGCCGGGCTGCAGGCGCAGCACCTGAACGTGTCGCGAGACTTCGTCGGGGAGGGTGATGACGTCGCCGGACTGTAGGGAGTTGCCGACGAAAAAGCGGGGCATAAGACAGGTTCTCATTGCTTCATGACAGATGGCGAGCAAGCGCCCAGCGGTAACCGTCGAGGTCTTCGACCTGAGCGAAACGGTCACCCCAGAACTGGTCCTGCGGCTCGCTCAACGATTTTGCGCCGGCGTCAAGCGCCCGCGCATATACCGAGTCGACATTGTCGACGTAAAGATAAAAGGACTGGGGGGCAATCGCGTCCGAGCTCTTCGGCGTGCGGGCCGTCGAACCGAATGCGCCCTCCGGCGCGAACATTACGATCAGTTGATCGTGATAGGTCATCTCCACATGCATCACCGCGCCGTCGTCCTCCACGCAATCACGCACCGCAAAGCCAAAGGCTGCCTCGAAGAAGGCGATCGCGGCGCGCGCATCGCGCACCGTGAGATAGGGCGTCAGCCACGGCACGCCAGCGGGGCGGGGTGGGGTCATCAGGGTCTCCAGATTCGGTTGCGGGCAAGATGGCTTTTAGCGAGCTCTGAAGCGTCGGGTTCTCAAACAAATGTAACGAACCCGACGATTTTGCAATGTTGC
Source organism: Paraburkholderia sp. J69-1 (assembly GCF_905220255.1). Taxonomy (NCBI): domain Bacteria; kingdom Pseudomonadati; phylum Pseudomonadota; class Betaproteobacteria; order Burkholderiales; family Burkholderiaceae; genus Paraburkholderia; species Paraburkholderia sp. J69-1. The sequence continues at coordinate 114,802 of NZ_CAJMZG010000001.1, forward strand.
GCTTCCTAAAGCTGTAGGAATTGACCTAATTTATCGCGGAACATTCGCGGCGCAGCGAGGAGTGTCGCATGCAGCCGCGCGTCGTAAAAGCGCAGGCCCTCCAGCTGGCGCTCGCCCATGCGGACCGTCAACATGAGTTCGGATTGCGCGGCGGGGTCGAGCTGGTCGCTAGCTACCGCCATCAGCCAGGGCGAACCGTAAAGCGGCACCCATGCCGCCATCGGCCGGATGATCGCAAATGTCGTGCGCAGGCCGTCGAGCAGGGTGCCGATGCGCACCGTGTGGTGTTCGGGCGAGCCCAGATGCAGCGAGATCAGCGCGTCCTCGCTCATGATGTCTTTGAGCGCGCGGTAGAACTGCGGCGTGTAAAGGCCGGCGGCGGGCGAATCGGGCGGCGTGAGATCGAACACGACCAGATCGAAGGGAGACGCATTGTTGTCCTGCGCCGCCCGGGCAACGAAATCCGCGGCATCGCCGATCACCAGTTCCACGCGCGGATCGTCGAACGCGCCGCCGCGCACTTCGGGCAGATAGTCGCCGGTCAGGCGCACCACGTCGGGGTCCAGTTCGGCGACCACGATGCGTTCCATGCCGGGATGGCGCAGCAACTGGCGCGCTGCGCCGCCATCGCCGCCACCCAGCACGAGCGCCGCGCGCGGCGCAGGATGCGACAGCGCGGCCACATGCGTCATGCACTCGTGATAGACGAATTCGTCGCCGGCCGAGGTCATCGGGCGGCCGTCCAGCGTGAACAGGCAGCCGAGCTGCGGCGTGTTCCAGACTTCGATGCGCTGCCACGCCGAATCGACAGCGGCCAGCAGGCGTGCGCCAGGAAAGCCGTAGAGGGCGTCGGCGCAAGGCTGAAAGAGAAGCGGGGCGGTCACGGTAGTTCGATGGGTTGAGGGAGCGGAAGCGGCCGGCGCGGCCGCGTCATGGCGTTCGCGTTCCAATGCCTTGATGCGAAATGGAGGCAGATCGGCGCGAAAAACGGGGCAATAGCGGCATTATACGGACGGCTTTCCGTGCGCCGCCGCCGCCGGCCCGTCAGCAGCCCGCCACGCGCCTTTTCCTGCGCGGGACCTGCCTCAAGCCAGGGGCAAGCCGCACATTCTGTTAGAATGTCGCCCTTTGCAGCCCTGTCCGTTTGCTCTGGCCGTTTCGCGTCTTCCTTGGCGCCGCATCGCGCGCCGGAGCACGTGTTTGCCGAGCTTCCGGAACCGTTCGCTGCTGTGCGCGCGCCGTCTTGATCTGCGTTTCTGGTCAGACCAATGCCGCCCGCCCACGCCGCTTTTTGCACTCGTTCCTCCGGACTCGACATGACGACTTCGTCTTCCGCCTCCCCCGCAACCACCACGTTGATGGCCAACGCGATCCGCGCGCTGTCCATGGACGCCGTTCAGCAAGCCAATTCCGGCCACCCCGGCATGCCCATGGGCATGGCTGAAATCGCTGTTGCGCTGTGGGCGCGCCATCTGCGCCATAACCCGACGAACCCGCACTGGAGCGACCGCGATCGCTTCGTGCTGTCGAACGGCCACGGCTCGATGCTGCTGTACTCACTGCTGCACCTGACCGGCTACGACCTGCCGATCGGCGAGCTGAAGAACTTCCGCCAGATGCACTCGAAGACGCCGGGTCACCCGGAATTCGGCATCACGCCGGGCGTCGAGACCACCACGGGCCCGCTCGGCCAGGGTCTGGCGAACGCGGTCGGCATGGCGCTGGCTGAAGCGCTGCTCGCCGCCGAATTCAACAAGGCCGACGCACAGATCGTCGATCACCACACCTACGTGTTCGTCGGCGACGGCTGCCTGATGGAAGGCATCTCGCACGAAGCCTGCTCGCTGGCCGGCACGCTCAAGCTGAACAAGCTGATCGCGCTATACGACGACAACGGCATCTCGATCGACGGCGACGTCGTGAACTGGTTCCACGACGACACCCCGAAGCGTTTCGAAGCCTACGGCTGGAACGTGATCCCGGGCGTGAACGGCCATGACGTCGACGCTATCGACGCAGCCATCGCCAAGGCCAAGGCCTCGGACAAGCCCACGCTGATCTGCTGCAAGACGCAGATCGGTCACGGTGCGCCGACCAAGGCAGGCGGTCACGACGTGCACGGCGCGCCGTTGGGCGCGGAAGAAATCGCCAAGTGGCGCGAAGCAGCGGGCTGGAAGTGGGAGCCCTTCGTCGTGCCGCAGGAAGTCTACGCAGACTGGGATTCGAAGGCCCCGGGCGCAAAGCTCGAAGGCGAATGGAACGAAGCATTCGCAGCCTACAAGTCGAAATACCCGGCCGAAGCCGAGCAGTTCGAGCGCCGCATGGCAGGCAAGCTGCCCGCCGACTGGGCGCAGAAGGCCGCTGAAATCATCGCTGGCGCTGATTCGCGCAAGGAAACCGTTGCGACTCGCAAGGCATCGCAACTGGCCATCGAAGGTCTGGCGGCAGCGCTGCCGGAACTGCTGGGCGGCTCGGCCGACCTGACCGGCTCGAACCTGACCAACTGGAAGGCTTCGAAGCCCGTCCGTGCGGCCAAGGCCGGCGAGGCAGGCATCGAGTGGGGCAACCACATCAACTACGGCGTGCGCGAGTTCGGCATGAGCGCGGCGCTCAACGGCATTGTGCTGCACGGCGGCTACAAGGCCTTCGGCGGCACCTTCCTGACGTTCTCGGACTACAGCCGCAACGCCCTGCGCGTGGCCGCGCTGATGAAGTGCCCGTCGATCTTCGTGTTCACGCACGACTCGATCGGTCTGGGCGAAGACGGTCCGACCCACCAGTCGATCGAACAGGTGCCGAGCCTGCGCCTGATCCCGAACATGACGCTCTGGCGTCCTGCCGACACGGTTGAAACGGCCGTGGCCTGGACCGAGTCGATCGCGCATCAAGGCCCGTCGTCGCTGATCTTCAGCCGTCAGAACCTCGCGTTCAACGAGCGTACTGACGCGCAGATTGCCAACATCGCCAAGGGCGGCTACGTTCTGAAGGACTGGAACGACGACATCCCGAGCCGCAAGATCATCCTGATCGCAACGGGTTCGGAAGTCGAACTGGCGATGAAGGCCGTCGAAGCGCTGCAGCGCGAAGGCATCGGCGCCCGGGTGGTGTCCATGCCGTCGACCAACGTGTACGACCGTCAGGACGCGGAATACAAGGAACGCGTGCTGCCCAAGGGCGTGCGCCGCGTGGCGATCGAAGCTGCGCAAGGCGACTTCTGGCGCAAGTACGTAGGCCTGGAAGGCGGCGTGGTCAGCATCGACACGTTCGGCGAATCGGCCCCGGCTGGCGTGCTGTTCAAGCACTTCGGCTTCACGGTCGAAAACGTCGTGGCGACGGCCAAGGCCGCGCTGGACAACTAAGCATCCCTTCAAACGGGCTCGCCTTTTGGCGGGCCCGTTTGCTGTGTGCTCCCGGCGCAGGCTGCCACGAGCCGCCAGAGAGCCCGGCACACGGCGCAGTAACAGAATTTTTTACCATCAGGAGATAAACCATGACGATTCGCGTCGCAATCAACGGCTACGGCCGCATCGGCCGCAACACGCTTCGTGCGTTCTACGAGAACGGCAAGAAGCACGACATCCAGATCGTCGCGATCAACGACCTGGGTGACGCGAAGACCAACGCGCACCTGACGCAGTACGACACGGCACACGGCAAGTTCCCGGGCGAAGTGTCGGTGGACGGCGATTACCTCGTCGTCAACGGCGACCGTATCCGCGTGCTGGCCAACCGCAACCCGGCAGAACTGCCGTGGGGCGAGCTGGGCGTCGACATCGTGTTCGAATGCACGGGCTTTTTCACCACCAAGGAAAAGGCCAGCGCCCACCTGAAGGGCGGCGCGAAGAAGGTCATCATCTCGGCGCCGGGCGGTAAGGACGTCGACGCGACCATCGTCTACGGCGTGAACCACGAAGTGCTGAAGGCTACGGACACGGTCATCTCGAACGCATCGTGCACGACCAACTGCCTGGCACCGCTCGTCAAGCCGCTGAACGACAAGATCGGTCTGGAAACGGGTCTGATGACCACGATCCACGCTTACACGAACGACCAGGTCCTGACGGACGTGTACCACGAAGACCTGCGCCGCGCTCGCTCGGCCACGCACAGCCAGATCCCGGCGAAGACGGGTGCGGCATCGGCTGTCGGCCTCGTGCTGCCGGAACTGAACGGCAAGCTGGACGGTTACGCGATCCGCGTCCCGACGATCAATGTGTCGATCGTCGACCTGTCGTTCATCGCCAAGCGCGACACGACGGTCGAAGAAGTCAACGCGATCATGAAGGAAGCTTCGGAAGGCGCGCTCAAGGGCATCTTGGGCTACAACACCGCACCGCTGGTTTCGATCGACTTCAACCACAACCCGGCATCGTCGACGTTCGACGCCACGCTGACCAAGGTCTCGGGCCGTCTGGTCAAGGTGTCGAGCTGGTACGACAACGAGTGGGGCTTCTCGAACCGCATGCTGGACACGGCTGTGGCACTCGCAAACGCGAAGTAAGCTGGCATCGCCTAGCTCGAAGTACAAAAAAACCGCCCCGAGGGGCGGTTTTTTCTTGCTGCAACTTACAGGAAAGGCATTTTCCTGCCGCCGCCGTGCATGCTTCAATGCTTGCGGTGCGGGCAGTTTTCCTTGGTGCACGCACCGTACAGCGCGAGCGCGTGCTCCTGAAGCTTGAAGCCGCGCTCGTTGGCGATTATCTGCTGGCGCTTTTCGATTTCGGGGTCGAAGAATTCTTCGACCAGTCCGCAATCGAGGCATACGAGGTGATCGTGGTGGCTGCCTTCGTTGAGTTCGAAGACGGCTTTGCCCGATTCGAAGTTGCTGCGGGTGAGCAGGCCAGCCTGCTCGAACTGCGTGAGAACCCGGTAAACCGTGGCGAGGCCGATGTCCAGCTCCTCGTTCAGCAGGTTCCGATAGACGTCTTCGGCGGTGAGGTGACGCACCGGGCTGTGCTGAAAAATCTCCAGGATCTTGAGGCGCGGTAAGGTCGCCTTGAGGCCGATGTTCTTGAGATCGGTTGGATTGGTCATGACGATAAGTCCCTGGAGTACAATGCTGGGTTCTTATGTTAATGCGTTTTTGCCGTTACGGGCATCTTCGGCAGAACTTCGAACGAACTTCTACAGAACACGCGCGGCTTAGCGAAAAGCCCGCACGGTGAGGGAAATGATTCCAGAATTCACTATGATCGGCCGACGTCTGAATGGCGGCCGCCTGGCGTGCACCCTGCTGGCTGCGGCCGCGTTCGCGGCGCTCGCCGGTTGTTCCACTTATGACAGCCTGACGCAACGCGTCGCCCAGAGCATCACGCCGTACCGCATCACGATCGTTCAGGGTAACTTCGTTTCGGCGGAAGCCGCGGCGCAGATGAAGGTGGGCATGTCGCGCGCGGACGTCAAGCAACTGCTTGGCACGCCGCTCCTGACCGACATGTTCCACTCGAATCGTTGGGACTACGTCTTCTACTTCAAGCGCGGCTCGACCGCCGTGGTCCAGCAGCGCGACTTCGTCGTGATGTTCGACGGCGATCGCGTGTCGAGCTGGTCGGGCGGCGAAGATCTGCCGTCCAACCTCGAGCTGCTCGCCGAAATCGATGGCGACAAGATGGGCAAGAAGTACAAGGCGGCGATGGCTGCGGGTGCTTCCGGCGCGTCGGCAGCTTCAGCGGCTCAGGCCAGCGGCACAAGCGCCGGCGGCCCGACCGTGCCGGATACAGCGCGCACGCCTTCGTCGGAACTGGGCACTGCGACCTCGCAACTGCCGCAGGACGCGAATGCTCAGGCCGCCGCCGCCGCGAACCGCGCAACGGATGCCGTGCAGACGCCATCGGGTCTGACGCCTTCGGTGCGCGCAGGTACGCCTACCTCGTCGGCGCTGCCGCCGAACGTGGGCACCATGCCCGCGCAGGTCCAGCTGCACCGCTCGCCGCCGCCGCAGATCCAGGGCGTGCCGCAGCCGAATCCGGTGGGCCCGACCACGGGTGCGCAGGGTACCGGCGACTCCAACGCCGCCGTGCTGCCGCCGTCGCACAACTCGCCGCTGACCGCGCCGCCGCAGGTGCCGGCTTCGGACACGACGGGCAACTGATCGTCGCCCGGCCGGCTTGATCCGCGATGAAGCGCCAGTTGGGCTTCGGGCGGATTGAACCGGATCGGCGAAAATGGGTGAGCTTCACTCGCTTCAGGCCTGGCGCTGCGCGCCGGGCCCGTTCCATCGGCGGCTCTCGGGCCGCCGTTTCGCTTTTAGCCGTCCAGAGCGGCTATCCTTGGCAGCAACTATCTCGAAAAATGTCCGGCGAACCGTCAGCGGGGCGCGGTCATTGAGCACGAATCGGGCACGAAACAGCCAAGAATCGGGCACGAGCCGGGCTGCCGGTCACACCATCGCAGGAACAGTCATGAAAATCGCAATCGCCGGAGCGTCGGGCCGCATGGGCCGGATGCTGATCGAAACCGTTCTGAATACGCCTGACGCCACGCTTTCGGGTGCGCTCGTGCGCAGGGGTTCGGCCGCTGTGGGCCAGGACGCGGGCGCGTTCCTCGGCAAAGACACCGGCGTGCGCATCACCGACGACATCGAGCAGGTTTTCTCGCAAAGCGACTGCCTGATCGACTTTACGCGTCCGGAAGGCACGCTCGTGCATCTCGAAGCCGCCCAGCGCCATGGCGTGAAGATGGTGATCGGCACGACCGGCTTCGACGCGCAGCAGAAGGCGCAGCTTGGCGCCGCCGCGCAGAAGGTGGGCGTCGTGTTTGCGGCCAATATGAGCGTGGGCGTGAACGTCACGCTCAAGCTGCTGGAATACGCCGCGCAGTTTTTCGACAAAGGTTACGACATCGAGATCATCGAAGCGCACCATCGCCACAAGGTCGACGCGCCTTCGGGCACGGCGCTGGCGATGGGCGAAGCGGTGGCGAACGCGCTCGGCCGCAACCTCGACGAATGCGCTGTCTATGGCCGCGAAGGCGTGACCGGCGAGCGCGATCCGTCGACAATCGGTTTTGCGGCGATCCGTGGCGGCGATATCGTGGGCGACCATACGGTGCTGTTCGCGGGTATCGGCGAGCGTATCGAGATCACGCACAAGTCGTCGAGCCGTCTGTCGTACGCGCAAGGCAGCGTGCGTGCGGCGCTGTTCCTGCAGGACAAGGCGAGCGGCCTGTACGATATGCAGGACGTGCTCAGCCTGCGCTAAAAGCGTCAGGCGGCGCTTCGGCAAGCGTATTTGCAAGCGCTTCAGTAGCCGCTTTTGTAGTATTCGGACCCGGCCAGCCGCGCCGGGCCGGCCGTGCGGCGCACGCCGCGACATCACACGCGAGGTCCGATGGCAGCGAGCAACGGAGTCATCCACTATCTGCAGACCAGCGACGCCGTCACGCATGCCGTGGCGTGGGTGCTGCTGGCGATGTCGATCGCGAGCTGGTGCTTCCTGATCGTGAAAAGCTGGGTGCTCGTGCGCGCGAAGCGTCAAGGCCCGCGCGCCGTGGCGCGGTTCTGGCAGGCGCATTCGCTCACGGACGGCGTGAGCGCGATGCGTGTGCTCGATCGCGAGCGTGTTTTTCTGCCGCTCGCGCAAGCCGCGCTGGCCGTGACGGAAACCGATCCGGCGGGTGTCTTGCTGGCCCGCGTCGATTGCAGCGAGCGCGTGCTGCGCGCCTTGCGCGGCGCGCTCCAGGCTTCACAGCGACGGCTCGAATTCGGCCAGGTGCTGCTGGCTTCGGTGGGCAGCACGGCGCCGTTCGTCGGCCTGCTCGGCACGGTCTGGGGGATCTATCACGCGCTCGGCAGTATCGCCGCGAGCGGCCAGGCGATGATCGAAAACGTCGCCGGGCCGGTGGGCGAGGCGCTCATCATGACCGCGTTCGGTCTGGTCGTCGCGATTCCGGCGGTGCTGGCCTATAACATCCTCGGCCGTCTTGCGCGCCAGATCGGCGACGATCTCGATGGCTTCGCACACGATCTCCACGCCTACGCCTGCGCACCCGACAGCGGCGCGCCGCGGCGCGAGGTTGCACCGCGCGATCCTGCGCGCGCCGGTTCGTACTGAACGCGCAAAAGCCGCGAGGAGCGACGCAATGGCATTCGGCGGACTCGAAAAGAAGCGCGATTCGGCACCGATGGCCGAGATCAACATGACGCCGCTGATCGACGTCATGCTCGTGCTGCTCGTCATCTTCATTATTACCGCGCCGCTTTTCACGCATGCGATCCGGCTCGATCTGCCGAGGGTCGCCGCCGACGCCGTGCAGCAGACGCCGCAGACCGTCACGCTTTCGATTGACGCCGCCGGCAAGGTGTTCTGGAATGCCCAGCCCGTGTCCCTCAACGAGATGCGCCAGCGCTTTACCGAGGCCGGCAAGCAGCCCGAGGCGCAGCAGCCCGAACTGCAACTGCGCGCCGCGCGCGATACGCGCTACGACGTCATCGCCCAGGTGATGAGCGCGGCGCAGCAGGCCGGTCTTGCGCGCATCGGCTTCGTGACCGAACCGCCGCCGCCCGCCGCTCAGCATTGAGCGGGCACCGAGCGGCCACTGATCGTCGCCTGCGCCTTTCCAGCCGCCGAATTTCCCCAATTCGCGCCATTCGAAAAGCCAGCGGAGAGCGCGGCCAAGTCAACGGTATAATCAGCGTTTCCCTGTAAAAACGGGGCCCTGCCCACGTCGCGCCCGACCATCGTCAGACGGTCGCGCCGGCCGGTGCAGTGCGCCAGACGCCTTCAGGCGCATTCGCATGCCGCCGCAGGCCCGTTTCAGCCGAATCTGCGTTTTCCCATCCACACCATGCTCGAAAAATACGTTCCCTCCGACGTCGAATCCGCCGCGCAAGGCGAATGGCGTGCCAGCGACGCTTACCGGACGGCCGAAAAGGCCGACAAGCCCAAGTTCTATTGCGTCTCGATGCTGCCGTACCCGTCGGGCAAGCTGCACATGGGCCACGTGCGGAACTACACGATCAATGACGTGATGTACCGCTATCTGCGCATGAACGGCTACAACACGCTCATGCCGATGGGCTGGGATGCGTTCGGCATGCCCGCCGAAAACGCGGCGATGGCCAACGGCGTGCCGCCGGCGCAGTGGACGTACGACAACATCGAGTACATGAAGGGCCAGATGAAGGCGATGGGTCTCGCCATCGACTGGTCGCGCGAAATCGCCACCTGCAAGCCCGACTACTACAAGTGGAACCAGTGGTTCTTCCTGAAGATGCTCGAAAAGGGCATCGCCTACAAGAAGACCGGCACGGTGAACTGGGACCCGGTCGACCAGACCGTGCTCGCCAACGAGCAGGTGATCGACGGGCGCGGCTGGCGTTCGGGCGCGCTGGTGGAAAAGCGCGAAATCCCGATGTACTACCTGCGCATCACCCAGTACGCCGATGAACTGCTGAACGACCTTGACGGCCTCGGCTGGCCCGAGCGCGTCAAGATCATGCAGCAGAACTGGATCGGCAAGAGCTTCGGTGTGAACTTCGGTTTCCCGTACGAACTCGATGGCGAGAAGAAGCTGCTGCGCGTATTCACCACGCGCGCCGACACCATCATGGGCGTGACCTTCTGCGCGGTCGCCGCCGAGCACCCGCTCGCCACGCGCATCGCTCAGGACAAGCCGGAACTGCAGGCGTTCATCGAAGAATGCAAGAGCGGTAGCGTCGCCGAAGCCGACGTCGCGACGATGGAAAAGAAGGGCATGCCCACGGGCTTCACCGTCACGCATCCGGTCACGGGCGAGCAGGTGCCGGTGTGGATCGGCAACTACGTGCTGATGAGCTATGGCGAAGGCGCCGTGATGGGCGTGCCGGGCCATGACGAGCGCGATTTCGCGTTCGCGAAGAAATACGATCTGCCGATCAAGCAGGTGATCGCGGTCGAAGGCGAGACCTACTCGCTCGACGGCTGGCAGGAGTGGTACGGCGACAAGGAACGCGCCGTCACCGTGAACAGCGGCAAGTACGACGGTCTGGGCTACATGGCGGCGGTCGACGCCGTCGCGGCCGACCTCAAGGCGCAAGGCTTCGGCGACAAGCAGGTCACGTGGCGTCTGCGCGACTGGGGTATCTCGCGCCAGCGCTACTGGGGCACGCCGATCCCGATCATCCACTGCCCGAGCTGCGGCGACGTGCCGGTGCCGGAGAAAGACCTTCCGGTCGTGCTGCCAGAAGACCTCGTGCCGGACGGCACGGGCAACCCACTGGCGAAGTCGGAAGCGTTCCTGAACTGCAAGTGCCCGACTTGCGGCGCCGATGCAAAGCGCGAAACCGACACGATGGACACCTTCGTGGACTCGTCGTGGTACTTCTACCGCTACGCCGCGCCGGACGCACAGGCGATGGTCGACGAGCGCACCGACTACTGGATGCCGATGGACCAGTACATCGGCGGTATCGAACACGCGATTCTTCACCTGCTGTACTCGCGTTTCTGGGCGAAGGTCTCGCGCGACCTCGGCATCGTGAAGTTCGGCGAACCGGCCAAGAACCTGCTCACGCAGGGCATGGTGCTCAACGAAACCTTCTACCGCGAAGATCCGTCGGGCAAGAAGAGCTGGTACAACCCGGCCGACGTGACCGTGACGCACGACGACAAGGGCCGCCCGGTCGGCGCGACGCTCAATAGCGACGGCCAGCCGGTGGTGCTCGGTGGCGTCGAAAAGATGTCGAAGTCGAAGAACAACGGCGTCGATCCGCAGGTGCTGATCGACCAGTACGGGGCCGATACCGCGCGTCTGTTCACGATGTTCGCCGCGCCGCCCGAGCAGCAGCTCGAATGGTCCGGCGCGGGCGTGGAAGGCGCGAGCCGCTTCCTGCGCCGCGTCTGGTCGTTCGGCGTGACGAACGCCGAAGCAATCAAGTCGCGCGCAACGTTCGACGCAGCCACGGTCACGGAAGGCGAAAAAACCCTGCGCCGCGAAGTCTATAACGTGCTCAAGCAGGCCGATTTCGATTATCAGCGTCTGCAGTACAACACGGTTGTGTCGGCGGCGATGAAGATGCTCAACGCCATCGACAGCGCGAAGGAAGCGGGCGCAGGCGTACAGCGCGAAACCTTCGGCGTGCTGCTGCGCGTGCTGTATCCGGTCGTGCCGCATTTGACGTTCGAACTGTGGAAGGAACTCGGTTACGCCGACGAATATGGCACGCTGCTCGACGCGCCGTGGCCGAAGGTCGACGAAAAGGCGCTCGAACAGGCCGAGATCGAACTCGTGCTGCAGGTGAACGGCAAGGTGCGTGGCGCCGTGACGGTTGCGAAGGACGCTGCGAAGGACGTGATCGAAGCCGCGGCAATGGCGCACGAAATGACCGTCAAGTTCGCGGAAGGCCGCGCGCCGAAGAAGATCATCGTCGTGCCGGGCCGCCTCGTGAACGTGGTGGTCTGAGCTTGAAGATGTGATGTATGGGCGGTGCTGCGAGGTCGGAAAGATCGCGCAGCGCCGTCGTTCCGAATCTGTCGCGAACCAGGGAGTCCATGTGATTCGCAGATCGTTTCTGTTACTGGCCAGCAGCGCGCTGATGCTTTCGGCGTGCGGCTTCCAGCTGCGTGGGGAGCAGAACTACGCGTTCAAACGGCTCGCCATCGTCGGTGCGCCGCCGCCCGTGAACGCACGCCTTACGCGCATGATCGAAGGCGGCAGCGATTCGGTGGTGGTCGAATCCGCCGCCAATGCTGACGCCGTCCTGCACGTGAGCGAGTCGCGCAGCTTCAGCACGCTCACGCTGAGCTCGCTCGGCGTGGTCGAGGAATATCAGGTCAACTATTCGCTGAACTACGCGCTCACCGCGAAGGATGGATCGCCGCTGATCCAGCCGAGCACGATCGCGCTGAACCGCGCGATGACCTATAGCGACCAGTACTCGACCGCGAAGGTGAGCGAATCCGCCCTGTTGTTCGCAGATATGCAGAACGATGCGGTGGACCAGCTCACGCGCCGTCTGGCCGTGCTCAAGACGCTGAATCCCACGCCGGATCAGGTGGTGCCGGGCGTCTCGCCGGGCGCGCCGCTGCCGCCGCCGCCGCTGTAATGCGCGGCTCGACTTTTATCTGAAGCACACGCCATGCAATTGCGACTGGACGGACTCGAGCAGCATCTCGCCAGAGGGATGGCCGGCCTGTACGTCGTCTACGGCGACGAGCATTTGCTCGCCCAGGAGGCGTGCGACCGCATTCGCGCGAGCGCGCGGGCGGCCGGCTTCACCGACCGTTCGGTGTTCACCGTCGAGCGCGGTTTCGACTGGAGCGCGCTGTTGGGCGCGAGCCAGTCGATGTCGCTGTTCGGCGACCGCCAATTGGTGGAGTTGCGCATTCCGTCGGGCAAGCCAGGCAAGGAAGGCGCGGACGCGTTGAAGACGCTCGCTGCGTCGGCTAAGGCATCGGCGAATCCTGACGTGCTGACGCTCGTTACGCTGCCGCGCCTCGACGCCGCCACGCAAAAATCCGCGTGGTTCACGGCACTCGCCGATGGCGGCGTGGCGATCAAGATCGATCCGGTCGAGCGCACTGCGCTGCCGAACTGGATCGGCCAGCGCCTTGGTCAGCAAGGCCAGCGCGTGGCGCCGGGCGAAGATGGCCGGCGCGCGCTGCAATTCGTCGCTGAACGCGTGGAGGGCAATCTGCTCGCAGCGCATCAGGAAATCCAGAAGCTTGGTCTGTTGTATCCGCAAGGGGTGCTGAGCTTCGAACAGATTCACGATGCCGTGCTCAACGTGGCGCGCTACGACGTTTTCAAGCTCAACGAAGCCATGCTGACCGGCGATGTCGGCCGTCTCACGCGCATGCTTGACGGGCTGGAAGGGGAGGGCGAGGCCGCGGTGCTGGTGTTGTGGGCGGTCGTCGAAGAAGTCCGCACGCTGCTGCGCATCAAGCGTGGCGTGGCGGCGGGCAAGCCGCTGGCCGTGCTGCTGCGCGAAAACCGGGTCTGGGGGCCGCGCGAGCGCCTGATCGGACCGGCGCTTGCGCGTCTGACCGAGGCGACGCTGGAGCGTGGGCTTGCGCTGGCGGCGCGTCTGGACCGGCAGGTCAAGGGCCTGTCGGGGCAAGCGCGCGGCGATTGGCGCAATGCGCTGCCGCCCGATGCCTGGGACGGCCTGTTCGAACTGGCGATGACCGTGGCTTCGCCGCGCGATGCCGGTGCGGCTGCGTGTCCCGCTGCGGGCGCTCGCGCTGGTGCGGCATCGGCTCCAGCACGTGCCCGGCCGGGCGGGCCAGGGGCAAGCCCAGCCGCCGCCGCCGCGGCTGCCGCTGCTGCGGCACGACCGCGCACCGCAGGGCCGGGGCGCAGGCCAGGCTGACCGTCCAGGTTGGCCGGAGCCACTTCCCGGCACCTGCTTCCGCTTGTGAGCGTCATGCCTTTTACGGCATGTGCCACGCCCGATCTGTCAGAGCGCGCCCAGCAAAGCCGCGCCGCTGGCCTTAAAATCGATCTAATCTGAACCGAGCCGCCTCGCCGGGCTGGCAGCAGGATCGCCAGCCGTGCGCCGGGCACGCCGCATCGCATCACAATAGAGACCATGGATATCGACCAGTACATGACCGACCTCGGCCGCCGCGCCCGCAAGGCTTCGCGCGCGATGGCCCGGGCCTCGACGGCCGCGAAGAACGCTGCGCTCGAAGCGGTGGCGCAAGCCATCGAGCGCGAGACGCAGCAGCTCAAGGACGCTAACGCCCGCGACCTCGCGCGCGCGAAGGAGAAGGGCCACGACGCCGCGTTCCTCGACCGTCTCACTCTTTCGGACAAGGCGCTCAAGACCATGGTGGAAGGTCTGCGCCAGGTCGCGGGGCTGTCCGATCCGATCGGTGAAATCAGCAACCTGAAGTTCCGCCCGAGCGGTATTCAGGTGGGCCAGATGCGCGTGCCGCTCGGCGTGATCGGCATCATCTACGAATCGCGCCCGAACGTGACGATCGACGCGGCGGCGCTGTGCTTGAAGTCGGGCAACGCCACGATTCTGCGCGGCGGCTCCGAGGCGCTCGAATGCAACACGGCGCTGGCGAAGCTGATCGGCGAAGGGCTGGCGGCGGCGGGTCTGCCGCAGGATGCGGTGCAGGTGGTCGAGACTGCCGACCGCGCAGCGGTGGGCAAGCTCATCACCATGACGGAATTCGTCGACGTGATCGTGCCGCGCGGCGGCAAGAGCCTGATCGAGCGTCTGATGGCCGAAGCGCGCGTGCCGATGATCAAGCACCTCGACGGCATCTGCCACGTCTATGTGGACGATCGCGCCGATATCGCCAAGGCGCTGACGGTGTGCGACAACGCCAAGACGCACCGCTACGGCACCTGCAACACGATGGAAACGCTGCTGGTTGCGCGCGGCATTGCGCACGAAGTGCTGCCGCCGCTTGGCCGCCTCTATCGCGATAAAGACGTCGAACTGCGGGTGGACCCCGCCGCACGTTCGATTCTCGCCGACGCCGGCGTGAGCCCGCTCGTCGACGCCACCGAAGAAGACTGGCGCACTGAATACCTCGCGCCGGTGCTGGCGGTGAAGATCGTCGACAGCCTCGACGATGCGGTCGAGCACATCAACACCTACGGCTCGCACCACACGGATGCGATCGTGACCGAAGACCACGACCGCGCGATGCGCTTCCTGCGCGAAGTGGATTCGGCGAGCGTGATGGTGAACGCTTCGACGCGTTTCGCCGACGGCTTCGAGTTCGGTCTGGGCGCGGAAATCGGCATCTCGAACGACAAGCTGCACGCACGCGGCCCGGTTGGCCTGGAAGGACTGACCTCGCTGAAGTACGTGGTGCTCGGTCACGGCGAAGGCCGCGAATAAGCGTTCGCGGCTAACCTGGCCACAGCGGCGGCGAATCGCTCGCTGCCGCTGCGCTTAATCTTCCAAGAAGAAAAATATGTCGATGCTCTGGGTCAAGACGTTTCACATCGTACTGATCGCTTCGTGGTTCGCGGGCCTGTTCTACCTGCCGCGGATTTTCGTGAATCTGGCGATGGAAACCGAGCCTGCGGCAGTCAAGCGCCTGCTCATCATGGCGCGCAAGCTCTATCGCTTCATGACGATGATCGCCGTGCCCGCGCTGCTGTGCGGGCTGTGGTTGTGGCTCGTGGTGGGGATTGGACGCGGACAGGGCTGGATTCATGCGAAAGTCGGCGTGGTGGTGCTGCTGATCGGCTATCACGCGTACTGCGGCCGTCTGCTGAAGACCTTCGAACGCGGCGAGAACCGCCGCTCGGACAAGTGGTATCGCATGTTCAACGAACTGCCGGTTCTGGGCATGCTGGCCGCCGTGGCGTTGGCGGTGATCAAGCCCTTTTAAGTAACTTTAAACCCTTCCAAGCCTTTCTGGCGGTTCGCTCCCGCCGCTTCCCGTTCTCTGCGGGCCGCTCAGATGCTGCCCGTTTCCTTCCTGCGCATGCGCGATGCCGCGATGCGCCAGCCATCCTCACGCTTCACGAACACATCGGTGAAGCGATATTCCATTGCCTTGTAGCCCGACGCAGGCGTCTAGCGATTGATGCCGGTCTCGACCGCGACGTTGTCAAGCACCTGTACGCGCATGTCTTCCAGTTGCTGCGTGCCGCCCGAGGGCATTGCCGTGGCCGCAAGCATGTCACGTTTGTCGCGGCGGATTTCGCCGGGGAATACTTCAAAAAACTTATCGTCAAGAAGATTGTTGAGCATTGAACGATCGCCTGCGGACGCGTCCTATACGACGGCGATCGGCAATGTGGTATCGGCAGTGGGCGACCGCAGCGTTGCGCTCGGCGCGAGCGCGAACGCGGGCGGCAGCTACGCGTCGGGTGGCGGTGCTACGGTCGGCGGCGGTATGTCGTACCAGTGGTAAGTGTCTGATGGCAACCGGTAGCGGCGCAGGGCAGTCGCTTCCGGTGAGCCATGCCTCAACTTCGATAGTCGGCGACGTAGTTCATGCCGAAATGCAAAGCGGACTCCTTAGGAAGTCCGCATTTTTATTTGCGTGCGCACTAAGCGTCAGTCTGCGCCGCCATCTCAACCATGAGGATCAAGCCGACGCTTCGCGATGATCTCTTTGGCATCGGCGAGCTTTTCGGCCAGTTCGGGGCCGCGCTGCAGCGCCACACCAACCGCAAGAATGTCGCCGATCGCCAGATGCGAGGTGCGCGATGTCATCGGCGAGAAGACGTCGGTGTCTTCGTCGACGTTCGCGTGGAGGCCCACGCTCGCGAGGCGGGCGAGCGGCGAGGTGCCGTGCGTGATGGCGATCACCTTGGCGCCGCGATTGAGCGCCGTGCGCGCCGCGTCCACTACGTCGCGCGTGCGTCCCGTATTCGAGATCGCGACGACGACGTCGCCGGGCCCGAGTAGTGCTGCAGACATCAGGAAGGTGTGCGGATCGGCATACGCCACGCTCGGCATGCCCAGCCGGAAAAACTTGTGCTGCATGTCCTGCGCCGCGATGCCGGAACCGCCCGCACCGTAGAACTCGATACGCGAAGCGTTCGCGAGCAGTGCGATAGCCGCGCCGAGCGCATCCGTGGACAGGTTGTTACGCACTTGCACGAGCGCGCCGATGGTGCGGTCGAGCACCTTGGCGGCAACGCCGGGCACGGGTTCGTCGGGGCGCACGTCGCGGTAGACGGCGGGCAGTTCGGTCGGCAGATCGCTCGCTACCGCTTGCGCGAGCCGGATCTTGAATTCGCGGAAGCCCGAGAACCCGAGCGCATGGCAGAAGCGCGCAATCGTCGGCTGGCTCACGCCGGCACGGTGCGCGACTTCGGTCATCGAAAGGTCGAGCAGTTCGCGCGGCGCTTCGACGATGTAATCGGCGAGTTTGCGCTCGGATGGGCGCAATTGCTCGCGAATGGCTTTCACCTGGGACAGCAGCATCAGGAAACTCGCACTATGCTGAAAGATCCGTGGACTATAGCGGATCGTTGCCTATGTACAAAAACTACAAGAATGGATTGTGCAAAGCAATGCTCGTTTCACTGAATCATTGGTGGGAAAGGTTTATAGGAAGTTTTTCAGCGTTTGCAGGATTCGAATCCAGGGCAAAACCGGGATTGCGAGCATGTAGTTTTTCTACTAACATCGCGCCATCGCTGACCGGACCGCGTGATGTGTCCCCGAGCGTCCCCGTGAGATAAAAAGGAAGGAGATTCGATGGTTTCCCCGCATTCTCAGTTGATGAAGGTCACGCGGCGCGTGATCGAGCGCAGCAAGCCGACGCGTGAGGCCTATCTCGCGCGTATCGTCGCGGCGCAGGACCGTTTCCCGGCACGCGGCGCGCTCTCGTGCGCGAACCTCGCTCACGGTTTCGCCGGTCTCGAAGGGCGCGACAAGATCGCTATCAAGTCGATCCGCGAACCGAACATCGGCATCGTCTCGTCCTATAACGAGATGCTCTCGGCGCACGCGCCCTACAAGGATTTCCCCGAAATCATCAAGAAGGCGGCCCGCGAAGGCGGCGGCGTCGCGCAATTCGCGGGCGGCGTGCCGGCGATGTGCGATGGCGTTACGCAGGGTAATGCCGGCATGGAGCTGTCGCTGTTCTCGCGCGAAGTGATCGCGATGAGCACGGCCGTTGCGCTCACGCACAATATGTTCGACGCGGCGCTGTGTCTCGGCGTGTGCGACAAGATCGTGCCGGGCCTGTTAATCGGCGCGCTTCAGTTCGGCCATCTGCCGACCATCTTCGTGCCCGCGGGCCCGATGACCACGGGCATCTCGAATGACGACAAGGCCAAGGTGCGCCAGCAGTTCGCGACCGGCCAGTGCGGCCGCGAGGCGCTGCTCGAATCCGAAGCCGCGGCTTATCACGGTCACGGCACCTGCACGTTCTACGGCACGGCCAACAGCAACCAGATGCTGATGGAAGTGATGGGCCTGCATCTGCCGGGTTCGGCGTTCATCCATCCGCATACGCCGCTGCGCGATGAACTCACCGCCGCTGCTGCGCGCCGCGTGCTCGAACTGACGGTCGAGCGCGGCAATTACACTCCGATTGGCCATGTGGTCGACGAAAAGGCCGTGATCAACGGCATCGTCGCGCTGATGGCGACGGGCGGCTCGACCAATCACACGCTGCATCTCGTGGCGATGGCCCGTGCGGCGGGCATCCTGATCGACTGGAACGATTTCGACGAACTCTCGGCGTCGGTGCCGCTGCTTGCGCGCGTCTATCCGAACGGCAAGGCCGATGTGAATCACTTCCATGCGGCGGGCGGTATCGCCTTCCTCGTGCGCGAACTGCTCGATGGCGGCTTGCTGCACGAAGACGTCAAGACCGTGGCGGGCGACGGTCTGCGCCACTACGCGCAGGAACCGAAGCTGCTCGACGGCAAGCTCACGTGGGTCCCGGCGGTGGAGAAGAGCGCCGACCCCGCCGTGCTGCGTCCGTTGCCCGAGCCGTTCCAGCCGGACGGCGGACTGCGCCTCATGCAGGGCCGTCTGGGCCGCGGCGTCATCAAGATTTCGGCGGTCGCGCCCAATCACCGCACCGTGCGCGCGCCCGCGATCGTGTTCGACTCGCAGGAAGCCGTGCAGGAAGCCTTCGATCGCGGCGAACTCGAACGAGATTTCGTGGCCGTCGTGCGCTTCCAGGGTGCGCGCGCCAACGGCATGCCGGAACTGCACCGCCTCACGCCGCTGCTCGGCGTGATGCAGGACAAGGGCTTCCATGTGGCGCTGGTGACGGACGGACGCATGTCAGGCGCGTCGGGCAAGGTGCCCGCCGTGATCCACGTCTCGCCGGAAACGCTGCTGCACGGCCCGATCGGCAAAGTGCGCGATGGCGATACGATCGTGATCGATGCGGTCGCCGGTGTGCTCGATGTCGAAGTGGACGACGCCGAATGGGACGCGCGTCCGGTCGCGCTGCCCGCGCATCAGGAAAGCAATGAGGTGGGCTTCGGCCGCGAGCTGTTTGGCGTGTTCCGCGCCACGGCGGCGCCAGCGGAGCTGGGCGCCACGGTGTTCGGCCCGCTGGTCGGCGAGGTCAATGCGCCGGCTTCGAGCGCCGTCTCCGCAACCCACGCTGCCCACGCGACGAACTGAATTCATCATCAAGGAGCCTGAACATGGCAACAAACTCGGTGGCCGACATCGTCCGCCTCGGCCCGGTGATCCCGGTGCTGGCATTCGAAACGTCCGAACAGGGTGAGCACGTCTCGCGCGCGCTGCACGCGGGCGGCGTCAAGGTGCTGGAAATCACGCTGCGCACGGCGGCGGGGCTCGAAGCGATCGAGCGCGCCGCGCAGATCGCAGAGGATATCGTCGTCGGCGTGGGCACGATCACGAAGCCCGAGCACTGCGCGCTGGCGAAGAAGGCCGGCGCCCAGTTCGGCGTCTCGCCGGGCCTGACGCGCGAGATCCATCAGGCTTCGCTCGACGCGGGCCTGCCGCTGCTGCCGGGCGTGATGACGCCGACCGACATCATCGTCGCGATGGAACTCGGCTACGAGATCGTCAAGTTCTTCCCGGCGGTTCCGGCCGGCGGCCTGAACATGCTTCAGGCGTTCCACGGCCCGTTCCCGACGCTCAAGTTCTGCCCGACGGGCGGCATCAGCGCCGAAACCGCAACGAACTTCCTCGCGCTGCCGAACGTGGTCTGCGTGGGCGGTTCGTGGCTCACGCCGAAGGCCGCGCTTGCCAACCAGGACTGGGCCGAAGTGACGCGCCTCGCGTGCGCCGCGAGCGAACTGTCGCGCCCGGTGCGTTAAGCATCGCTCGTGGCATCTTGATTCGGCAATCGTTCGTGCCCCGAATTTAACGCGCCGAATCAGCGCTTTAGCGCCGATACTCGATACGAGCCGCGCAGGCCGCGCCCACCGGGCGTCAGGCTTGCGCGGCTCGCTCGTCTTTCGAGCAGATAACGCCGAAAGCCGTTATAACCTCTACAATCTCGGCCCGGCGACGGCCGACCCCTTCCGCCCGGAACGCACTGAGCGTCGCCGCGTGGCCGCGGAAGGGAATGAACAACTACCTGGAGAGGAGCCTCATGGGAGTGGCCCACGGCAGTTCGCTGCTGATTTACGCGCTCGTCGCGATTGCTGCGCTGATCTTCATGATCACGCGTTTGAAGGTTTATCCGTTTCTCGTCCTGATCATCGTGTCTCTGCTCCTGGGTCTTGCCAGCGGCATGCCGATGGATCAGATCGTCAAGTCGTTCGAGACCGGCAACGGCAACACGCTCGGCCACATCGCGATCGTGGTGGGTCTGGGCACGATGCTCGGCAAGATGATGGCCGAATCCGGCGGCGCCGAGCGCATTGCCACCACGCTGATCCGCTGGTTCGGCGAGAAGAACATTCACTGGGCGATGATGTGCGTCGCCGTGATCGTCGGCTTGCCGGTGTTCTTCGAAGTGGGCTTCGTGCTGCTGATTCCGATCGCGTTCAACGTCGCCAAACGCACCGGCAAGTCGCTGCTGCTGATCGGCCTGCCGATGGTCGCGGGTCTGTCGGTCGTGCACGGCCTGATTCCGCCGCACCCGGCCGCGCTGCTGGCCGTGCAGGCGTATCACGCCGATATCGGCCGCACCATCGCCTATGGTCTGATCGTCGGCATTCCGACGGCGATCGTCGCCGGTCCGCTGTTCGCGCTCTTTATTCATCGCCACATCAAGCTGCCGGAAAACAATCCGCTGTCCGCGCAATTCGTGAGCAAGGCGGAACCGAAGCCGGATAGCGAACTGCCGAGCTTCGGCGTGACGCTCTTCACGATCCTGCTGCCGGTGATCCTGATGCTGATCGGCTCGTGGGCCGACCTCGTCTTCACGCCGAAGACGCTGCCTAACAGTCTGTTGCACTTCATCGGCACTTCGGATGTCGCGCTGCTGATCGCGGTGCTGGTAAGCTTCTGGACCTTCGGTGCGTCGCGCGGCTTCAACCGCGAGCAGATCCAGAAGTTCTGCGGCGAATGTCTCGCGCCGATCGCCGGGATCACGCTGATCGTCGGTGCAGGCGGCGGCTTTGGCCGCGTGCTGATGGATAGCGGCGTGTCGAAGCAGATCGTCGACTTGGCGCAGACCGCGCATCTGTCCCCGCTGTTGCTGGGCTGGCTGGTGGCGGCGCTGATTCGCCTCGCGACGGGTTCGGCGACGGTGGCGATGACAACGGCCTGCGGCATCGTCGCGCCGATCGCCTCGGCGGCGGGCGTGACCGTCAAGCCCGAACTGCTCGTGCTGGCCACGGGTTCGGGCTCGCTGATCTTCTCGCACGTCAACGATGGCGGCTTCTGGCTGATCAAGGAATATTTCGGCATGACCGTGGGTCAGACGTTCAAGACCTGGTCGCTGCTGGAAACCATCATTTCGCTGCTGGGCCTCGGACTGACGTTCGCGCTCTCTGCAGTGGTGTAACAGGAAATTTTGCGTGAGGCGGAGCGGGGCATGGGCGCCGCGTTCCGCTGAATGAGGAGCAGTAGAGATGATTCTGATTGCAATGGGCGTGTCGGGCGCCGGCAAGACGCGCATCGGCGAGATGCTGGCCGAGCGCCTCAAGTGCACCTTCACCGACGGCGATGCTTTCCACAGCGAAGCCAACAAGAAGAAGATGCACGACGGTATTCCCCTGACCGACGACGACCGTTGGCCCTGGCTGCGCACGATCCGCGTGGCGATCGAGGAAAAGCAGCACGCGCACGAGACGGCCGTGTTCACGTGCTCGTCGCTCAAGCGCTCGTACCGCGACATCCTGCGCGGCGGCGACCATGACGTGTGCTTCGTCTATCTGAACGGATCGTTCGAAGTGCTGCGTGAGCGCCTTGGCGCGCGCACCGGTCACTTCTTCGATCCGTCGCTGCTGCAAAGCCAGCTCGACACGCTCGAAGCGCCGGGCGCGGACGAAGCGATCGTCGTGAGCATCGAACTCACGCCTGAGCAGATCGTCGACGATGTGCTCAAGCAACTGGAAGCGCGCCGCGTGGGCTGATCGCCCGCAGTGGACTGCCAAAGTCGAAAAGCCCCGGCTCCGTGCCGGGGCTTTTTGTTTTCTGACGCCTCAGAACGAATGCGTGATGCCGACGTGCGCAAGCAACTGCGACTGCGTCGACGAATTGCCGTTCGGATAGGTCGCCGCCGTCGCGCCTTCGCCCGATGCCTTCTGGTACGTAAGCGTGATCTGCACCTGCGTGCGCTTCGAGAGCGAATACAGATTGCCCGCCTCGAACGTGTTCCAGTGATCGCCACCCATGCGCGAATACGTGTAGTTGAGCGTGACCGCTTCGGCTGCCGTGAAGCGGTAGAGCAGGCCCACATCCTGATTCTGCATATGGGTCGAGGCGCTCGCACCCTTGATGTCGGTGCGCGTGTAGAGCGCGTTGGCGAGCAGCGCGTCGGTGATCTTGTAGGTCGCGCCGATCCCCAGATTGTTCACCTCGTTCGACTGGAACGTCTTGCTGGCCGAGAGCGTCTGTCCAAGGAAACTCGTGAAGCCGAAGTAGGTGTACATGTCGAGCACGCGTCGCTGCGTCGTCATGTAGGTCACGCCGGCGGAGAGCGGCCCGTTGTCATAGGTCAGATAGCCGCCGCTGCTGTGGCCGGTCGCGTCCGAGCCCGTGAAGCCGTACATCGCGCCCGCGTGGAAGCCGTAAAAGTCGGGGCTGCGGTACTTCACGGCGTTTTCGATCTGATAGCCGTTGGTGAGGCTGTCGAGATTGCCCGAGTGGAACGCATATAGATTGCGATTCCAAAAGGCGTTCGAATAACGGATCGCCACGTCGTCCATCAGATCGGCCTGACGGCCAAACGTGAGCGTGCCATAGGGCGTTTCCATGCCGACATAGGCATTGCGGTCGAACAGCGTGTTCGACTTGATCAGATTGCCGGTGTTGATGTTGAAGCCGCTTTCGAGCATGAAGATGGCCTTGTAGCCGCCGCCCAAATCCTCCTTGCCCGTAAAGCCCCAGCGCGTGGGCGAACCGATCCCCGACGCCGTGCCGAACGACGAGCCGCCCTTCTTGTTGTTGATGTAGGTGAGTC
The DNA here is from genome assembly GCF_905220255.1 of Paraburkholderia sp. J69-1. NCBI lineage: Bacteria > Pseudomonadati > Pseudomonadota > Betaproteobacteria > Burkholderiales > Burkholderiaceae > Paraburkholderia > Paraburkholderia sp. J69-1. Next base: position 137,724 of record NZ_CAJMZG010000001.1, read on the forward strand.
CGGAGTCGACCTGTCCCCAAAGCGTGACCGAACTCTGCGCCTGTGCAAGCGAACTGACCAGCAAGCCACACCCTGCGAGAAGAAGCTGTTTTTTCATGTTGTTGACCGTGGAGGCACGAGCACAGCCCGCCGAACGCTGCCGGCTGAACTTGAATTAACCATAGGTGGATATTTTGTTTTTATTTGGTCTTATTTCTGTCAAATCATAAAAGCGTGATTTGCGCTTTATCAAGTAAAAAATTAAAAAATTAAAAAATCCGGACTTGACCGTCGGTTTTGTGAGTCATAGCATCTCCATCCATGGTTCTAAAAAACCACTAATGGTTAATTCATCGCCCAATCCTTTACATGGAGAGAGACACCGTGGCCGCCACACGACCCACCCGCGTGCGATACCTGATGCTGTTCCTTGTGTTTGTCGGAACCGTCATCAATTACGTGGATCGCGCCAACCTGTCGGTGGCCGCGCCGCTGCTCAAACAGGAGTTCGGTCTCGGGCCGGTCGAGATCGGCGTGCTGTTTTCCGCCTACGCGTGGACCTATGTGATCGCCAATATCCCGGGCGGCTGGGTTGTCGACCGCTTCGGTTCGCGCGCGATGTATGCACTGGCCGTGCTGGTCTGGTCGGCGTTCACGGTTGCTCAGGGTTTCGCCGGGCGCTTCGCGACGATCTTCGGGCTGCGCCTGGGCGTGGGCGTGGCCGAAGCGCCGACTTTCCCCGTCAACAATCGGGTGGTATCGATCTGGTTCACGCAGCGCGAGCGCGGCACGGCCACTTGCGTTTATCTGGTCGGCCAGTACATCGGCATGGCGGCGCTCACGCCCGCGCTGTTCTGGATCGCGCACGCGTTCGGCTGGCGCGCGATCTTCTGGGCGACGGGCGCAGTCGGCATCGTCTGGGCGGGGGTGTGGTATCTGCTTTATCGCGATCCCGAGCAATGCGCGTGGGTCAGCGAAGCCGAGCTTGCGCACATCCGCAATGGCGGCGCTCTGGTCGGCTCAAGCCATTCGGGCGCGGCGAACGCGCAGCCGCAGAAGTTTCCGTGGCGCAAGCTCGCCACCGTGTTCCGCAACCGCCAGATCATCGCGATCTGCATGGGCAAGTTCGCGTCGCTCTCGTCGCTGTATTTTTTCCTGACGTGGTTCCCGAGCTACCTCATCAGCGAACGCCACATGACAGTGCTGAAGGCGGGCGGCATGACGGCGGTGCCGTTTATCGCGGCGTCGATTGGCGTGGTGGCGGGCGGCACGCTGTCCGATTTCCTGCTGCGCCGGGGCACGAGTGTGGGCGCCGCGCGCAAGACGCCGATCATCACCGGCCTGCTGCTCGTGCCCACGATGACGCTTTCCCTGCTCACCGACAGCAACGCCGTGGTGATCGCCATCATGTCGTTCGCGTTTTTCGCGCAGGGCGTGGCGTCGGCGTCGTGGTCGCTGATCGGCGATATCGCGCCTAAAAGCATGATCGGCATCACGGGCGGCGCGGTGAACTTCGCGGGCAACCTCTCTGGTATCGTTACGCCCATTGCGATTGGCTTCATCCTGCGCGAGACCGGTTCGTTCGGCTGGGCGCTCGGGCTCATCAGCGTGTTCGCGGTGATGGGGGCGCTGGCCTACACTTTCCTGCTCGGCGAAGTAAAGCGCATCGAGATCGGCGATGAAACGGCGTCGGATGTGCCAGGCGCGGCTTCCCGCGCTGCCGCCGAACCGCGCGAAGCCGCGCCTTCCACGCAGGATTGAGCCCGCGCGCTTGTTCGTGCTTCTCATCACACAGGTTTATGTCCGACTACAACGAGACTCACGAGAGCGCCCCCGACAGCGATGACACTTACCTCGTGCCCGCGCTGGAGCGTGGGCTGCGCATTCTCGAACTGTTCCGTCATCAGGATCCGGTGCTCACGCCCAACGCGATCGCGCAGCGCCTGAACCTGCCGCGCACCACGGCGATTCGCCTTGTGCAGACGCTGCAATCGCTCGGCTATCTGGAGCGCGCGAACCGCGACCGCGACTTCCGTCTCGGGCCGCGCGTGATGAAGCTCGGTTTCGAATATCTGAATTCGCTCGCGCTGACCGACATCGGCACGCCCGTGATCGAGCGTCTGCGCGACGAAACAGGTTTCGCGAGTCATCTGGTGGTGCGCGATGGCCGCGACGTGGTGTTCGTCGCCAAGGCGTGGACGCACGACAACACGCTCAGCACGATCAAGGTGAATGTGGGCACGCGCATTCCGGCGCATGCGTCGGTGCATGGTCACGTGCTGCTGGGCGACTTCAGCGAGGTCGATATCGACAAGCTGTTCCCCGAGTCGATGCTGCCCACCTACACGCCGTACACGCCGCGCAGCGCGAAGGAAGTCTACGAGCGCGCGCAGAAGTACGCGGCGGAAGGCTGTGCGGTGAGCGAGTCGTCGTTCGAGCCGGGCATTTCGGTGATCAGCGCGCCGGTGCGCGACAGTTCCGGTCTGATCGCGGCGGCGGTGACGCTGACTGTGGCGCGGCCGTTCCTCGAAAAAACCATGGTCGATGCGGGGCTGGTCGGTCGCGTGAAGTCCGCGGCGAAGGATCTTTCCGAGCGGCTTTGTTTCTACGAGGAAGAAGAAGGCGGGAAGGCATAAAGAGCGCAGCAGGCAGCACGCGCTCCAGATAGACAAAAGGCGCGCCGTTCACCTCGAACGGCGCGCCTTTTTCATGCGGCGCGGTAAAAGCGTGAACGCTTACGCGATGCGCTTTGCCAGCTCGGCAGCCTTGCCTGTGTACGAGCCGGGCGTCATTTCCATCAGGCGCTGCTTTGCTTCTTCAGGAATCGCGAGACCCGTGACGAAGGTTTGCAGCGCTTCGCGTGTGATGCCCTTGCCGCGCGTGAGTTCCTTCAACTGCTCGTACGGATTTTCGATGCCGTAACGGCGCATGACGGTCTGCACCGGCTCGGCCAGCACTTCCCACGTGGCGTCGAGGTCCTCGTTCAGGCGCTGCGGGTTCACTTCGAGCTTGTCCAGACCGCGGATCAGCGCGTCGTACGAGAGCAGCGAGTAACCGAGCGCGACGCCGATATTGCGCAGCACCGTCGAATCGGTCAGGTCGCGCTGCCAGCGCGAAACCGGCAGCTTGTCGGCGAGGTGGCGCAGCGTGGCGTTGGCCAGACCCAGATTGCCTTCCGAGTTTTCGAAGTCGATCGGATTGACCTTGTGCGGCATGGTCGACGAACCGATTTCGCCGGCCTTCAGCTTCTGCTTGAAGTAGCCGAGCGAGATGTAGCCCCAGACGTCGCGGTCGAGGTCAAGCAGGATCGTGTTCGCGCGCGCGATGGCGTCGAACAGTTCAGCCATGTAGTCGTGCGGTTCGATCTGGATCGTGTACGGGTTGAACACGAGCTTCAGACGCTGTTCGACGACTTCCTTCGAGAACGCTTCCCAGTCGAATTCCGGGTACGCCGACAGGTGCGCGTTGAAGTTGCCGACCGCGCCGTTCATCTTGCCGAGCAGTTCGACCTTCTCGATACGCTGGATCGCACGCGCGAGACGCGCCGCGACGTTGGCGATTTCCTTGCCGAGCGTGGTCGGGCTGGCGGGCTGACCGTGCGTGCGCGAGAGCATCGGCTGATCGGCGTGCGTGTGCGCGAGCTTGACGAGACGCTCGTACACCGAGCGCAGCGCCGGCAGGATCACGTGTTCGCGCGCGCCGGCGATCATCAGGCCGTGCGAGGTGTTGTTGATGTCTTCCGAGGTGCAGGCGAAGTGGATAAATTCACTTGCGCGCTCCAGTTCCGGCTGACCCTTCACCGATTCCTTGAGCCAGTATTCGACGGCCTTGACGTCGTGGTTCGTCACGCGCTCGATGTCCTTGATGCGCGCGGCGTCGTGCGCCGTGAAGTTCTCGGCGAGCTTGAGCAGGAACTGCTCCGACGCTTCCGAGAAGCGCGGCACTTCCGCGAAGCCGGCTTGCGACAGGGCGATCAGCCAGTGGATTTCCACGGTCACGCGGTTGCGCATGAAGGCGGCTTCCGAGAGCCATTCGCGCAGGGCTTCGGTTTTCGAGGCGTAACGGCCGTCGAGCGGGGAGAGCGCGTTGAGCGCGAAGAGGGTATCGGGACGAGTGTCGGACATGATGGGGACGTAACGGCTGACGTTACGATCAGAAAGGAACCGGGGGGAGCCGCATATTTTATCACCACGCTGACGGGGGCCGGGCGGCAATGCGGACGTGGGGAACGCCGGGTGTCGGCGCGGCGTCCGGCACGGTTTTCGGACTCATCTGACAGACTTCGGGAAGCGCGGGCGATACCTTTGAAGGGTCGGCAGCACTGGCTGCTTCAAGCTCCCCGATCCGCATGAACCACGACCTTGCTTCTTCCGCGCTTTCCTCCGCCGCCGAATCCGTTCAATTGGTAGCCGCCGGTCTTGCCGAACATCGCGCGGGCCAGCTTCCCGCCGCGCAGGCGCTCTACGAATGAGCCCTCGCGCGCGATGCCGGCTGTGCCGGCGCGCTGCACTATCTGGGCGTGCTCGCCATGGGGCGCAACGAACTGGTTGGCGCCGTCACGCTGATGGACTAGGCGCTCGCACTGGCGCCGCACGACAGCAAATGCCTGAGCAACTGCGGCGTGGCGGCCGCGCGCATGAGCGATCACGCCGGCGCGGTGGCATTCCAGCGCAAGGCCATCGAACACGCGCCAGCTTTCGCCAACGCGGACAACAAACTGGGCAACGCGCTGATGGAACTGGGCAGGCAGCCGCGGCCGAGCAACACTATCGCTGCGCACGTACGCTCGACCCGCAATTTGCGCATTTCGCCTTCAATCTGGGGCGCGCGCTGGACAAGGCGGATCGCAAGGACGCAACCATCGCCGAACTGCGCGCGGCGCGCGCATTGGGCGCGAACGGCACGCCCACGCTGATGCACTCGATGCCTAGGTGGCGCCGGAACTGGCTTCGCTCGTGGCTTCTGTGCCGAGCGTTCCGCGTCCTGAGCGAGAAACCGGACGACGAAACCATCGCGCGCGATTACGACTACTGGTGCGACGTGATGGGCCTGCCGGGACGTCTGCCCGGCGAGCCGATCTACGCCCCGGTGCCTTACATGTACGCGCAACCGGCTCAGGCGGCTGCGTGGCACGAGCGTGTGCAGATGCTTGCGCCGCATTGGTCTGGTCTGGGCCGGAAATCCGCGTCATCACTTCGATGCGTTCCGTTCCGTGCCGCTCACGACCTTGCTACCGCTCGCGGAACGTGAAGGCAACGCCTGGTTCGCCATCCAGAAGGGACCCGGCGCGACCCAGCTCGCCGATGTGGCGCTGCACGCAATCGGCGACGAACTGTCGGACTTCGCCGCCACGGCCGCGCTGATCGAGAATCTGGACCTGGTCATTACCGTCGATACTTCGGTCGCGCATCTGGCGGGCGCGCTCGGCAAGCCGGTCTGGGTGCTGCCGGCGCCGCCGCCCGACTGGCGCTGGGGCAAGAATCGCGACGATTCCGTCTGGTATCCGTTGGCGCGCGTGTTCCGGCAGAGCATGCTGGGCGACTGGAGCGATGTGCTGGCGCCATTGCAGGGCTCGTTGGGCGAAACCGCGCCGTAACGCGGTGCCTTGGGAATTCCCCGATGGCCGCCCCAGAGCGGCGCGCGCGGGCCTAGAATGCGGACTTCTCATTCGCTTCCCGGTCCCGCATGGAACTCAAATGGCTCGAAGACTTCGTTTCGCTCGCGGAAACGCATAGTTTCAGCCGCTCCGCCGAGCTGCGCCACGTCACGCAGCCGGCGTTCTCGCGCCGGATTCAGGCACTCGAAGCGTGGCTCGGCACCGAACTGATCGATCGTTCGGTTTATCCGACGCGTCTGACTTCCGCGGGCCAGGTGTTCTACGAGCAGGCGCTCGCGATGCTGTCGCAGTTTCACGAGGCGCGCACGGTGCTGCGCGGTCACACGGCCACGCCCGCCGCGACGATCGAATTCGCGGTGCCGCACACGCTCTCGCTCACGTATTTTCCGCGCTGGCTCGAGCGTATCGAGGCGAAACTCGGCCGCATTCACACGCGTCTGCGCGCACTCAACGTGCACGACGCGGTGCTCTCGCTGGTCGAAGGCGGTTGCGATCTGGTGATGGGTTATCACCATCCGAGTCATCCGGTGACGCTCGATCCGGCGCGCTACGACACGCTCACGCTCGGCATCGAATCGATCAGCCCGTACTCGGCGCCGCAACGCGCGGGCCGCGCGCGCTACACGCTGCCGGGCACGCCCGACTCGCCCACGCCGTATCTCTCCTACACGCCGAACGCCTACCTTGGCCGCATGACCGAGGTGATCGTCGCCAATGCGCCGACACGGCTTTATCTCGACCGCGTCTACGAAACCGATATGGCCGAAGGCCTCAAGGCGATGACGCAGGCCGGCCACGGCATCGCTTTTCTGCCGCACAGCGCGGTGGAGGAAGCGGTCGCGCAGGGCAAGCTGATTCGTCTCGATCGCGGCACGCGTGGCGCGCCTGAGGGCCAGTTCACGCTCGATATGGAAATCCGCCTCTATCGCGACAAGCTCGCCGCTCAAGGCGACGACGCTCGCGTATCGCTCGTGCGGGCATTGTGGGATGCGGTCAGCCAGGAAATCGCGCGCGGGTAGTTGCAGGTAGAGCAGTCAGTGACTGCCAGCAAATTTCACCAAAGAATCAAGCTCGATGCGAAAACGGGCACGGTAGCGCAAGCCACCGTGCCCGCTTTCGCATTGCTGTTTTGCGCGCTCCGAAACAATCGTTGCGTCATGTTGACGCGCCAACGCGATTCCCGAAAACGCCCGCCGTTGCAGGACATCGGCGACACGTTTTTTCGACTTTTTCAACGTTATGCACGAAAAGCATAACGTGATGAGCAAACGGCATTGGCGCTGGCGAAGGGCTTTTCTGACAATGGCAGCACTTGTTCGATCGCTTGGAGCGTTCATGTCTTCCCAATCGCAGTCTGCTGTGTCTTCGGTTCCTTCCTACCTTAACGCCGAGTCGCTCGGTCCGTGGGGCAACTATCTCCGTCAGGTGGATCGCGTCGCGCCGTACCTCGGTTCGCTGTCGCGCTGGCTCGAAACGCTCAAGCGTCCGAAGCGCATTCTGATCGTCGATTGCCCGATCGAACTCGATAACGGTACCGTCGCGCACTTCGAAGGCTACCGTGTCCAGCACAACGTTTCGCGTGGTCCCGGCAAGGGCGGCGTGCGTTATCACCAGGACGTTACGTTGTCCGAAGTGATGGCGCTGTCGGCGTGGATGTCGGTGAAGAACGCGGCTGTGAACGTTCCTTACGGTGGCGCGAAGGGCGGTATCCGCGTCGATCCGCGCACGCTCTCGCGTGGTGAGCTCGAGCGCCTGACGCGCCGCTACACCAGCGAAATCGGCATCATCATCGGACCGAACACCGACATTCCTGCGCCGGACGTCAACACGAACGAGCAGATCATGGCGTGGATGATGGACACGTACTCCATGAACCAGGGCCAGACGTCCACGGGCGTCGTGACCGGCAAGCCGATCTCGCTGGGCGGCTCGCTCGGCCGTCGCGAAGCGACCGGCCGTGGCGTGTTCGTGGTCGGTTGCGAAGCGGCTCGCCGCAAGGGTCTGTCGATCGAAGGCGCACGTATTGCCGTGCAGGGTTTTGGTAACGTCGGCGGCATCGCTGCGCGTCTGTTCCAGGAAGCGGGCTCGAAGCTCGTTACGGTGCAGGACCACACGGGTTCGATCCACAAGTCGACCGGTATCGACGCTGACGCGCTGCTCGAGCACGTGGCGAAGACGGGCGGCGTGGCAGGTTTCGCCGGCGCCGACATGCTCAGCAACGACGAATTCTGGACCATCGAAACCGACATCCTGATTCCGGCCGCGCTGGAAAACCAGATCACGGAAGCGAACGCCGGCAAGATCCGCACGAAGATCATCGTCGAAGGCGCAAACGGCCCGACCACGACGGCAGCCGACGACATCCTGCACGACAAGGGCATCCTCGTGATCCCGGACGTCGTTGCGAACGCGGGTGGCGTGACCGTTTCGTACTTCGAGTGGGTGCAGGACTTCTCGAGCTTCTTCTGGACCGAAGGCGAGATCAACGAGCGTCTGGAACGCGTGATGCGCGAAGCGTTCACGGCGGTCTGGCAAGTGTCGAGCGAGCAGGGCGTGTCGATGCGTACGGCAGCGTTTATCGTGGCCTGCAAGCGCATCCTGATGGCGCGCGAAATGCGCGGCCTGTATCCCTGATCGATAACGGTTTGCCGCTTCGGAAGGCTTTCGGATCGAAGCGGTAAAAATTGCGTTGCCGGCTATCTCCGGCAACTGGCGGGCGGTCCCCACAAGGGGCCGCCCGTTTTTGCATTTGTACTGTGAAAAACATGTGAAAAAAGCGGCCGCGGGGGCGCTGTTGATGCAGCGCGCAAGCGCGATTCGACGGCGGTTGTGCGTGCTTGCAACGCCAGGGATCGCCTTTATTCTTTCAATAAAATTACTTTGCTACACTGCCCCCGATCCATGCCAAGAAGGAGATCACAGATGAAATTCAAAAAGGCCGCGCTCGTTCTCGCCACCCTCGGACTGGTCGCCGTCGGTGCTCACGCGCAGGACTCGGGGACGCTCAAAAAAATCAAGGACACCGGCGTGATCTCGCTGGGTCACCGCGAATCGTCGATCCCGTTTTCGTACTATGACGACAAGCAGAATGTGATCGGCTACTCGCAGGACTTCGCGCTCAAGATCGTCGAGGCGGTGAAGCAGAAGCTGAACATGCCGAACCTCAAGGTCAAGATGGTGCCGATCACCTCGCAGAACCGCATTCCGCTCGTGCAGAACGGCACGATCGACATCGAATGCGGCTCGACGACCAACAACGCCGAACGTCAGCAACAGGCCGCCTTCACGAACACGATCTTCGTGATCGGCACGCGCCTGATGACGAAGAAGGATTCGGGCATCAAGGATTTCGCCGACCTCAAGGGCAAGACCGTCGTGACGACGGCTGGCACGACGTCGGAGCGTCTGCTGCGCAAGATGAACCAGGACAAGAACCTGGGCATGAACATCATCAGCGCGAAGGACCACGGCGAATCGTTCATGACGCTCTCCACCGGCCGCGCCGTGGCGTTCATGATGGACGACGCACTGCTCGCAGGCGAGCGCGCGAAGTCGAACAATCCGGGCGATTTCGTGATCGTCGGCACGGCGCAATCGCGTGAAGCGTACGGCTGCATGCTGCGCAAGAACGACCCCGAATTCAAGAAGGTCGCCGACGACGCCATCGCCAAGGTCGAAACCTCGGGCGACGCCAACGCGATCTACAAGAAGTGGTTCGAATCGCCGATTCCGCCGAAGGGTCTCAACCTGAACTTCCCGGAAAGCGACGACATGAAGGCGCTCTACAAGAGCCCGAACGACAAGGCTATCGACTGATTCCGGTTAAAAACCTGATCAGCGTATAAAACAGAACGGAAGAAGCCACGCTTCTTCCGTTCTTTTTGTTGGAGTCTCTTCATGTCCTATCACTGGAACTGGGGCATTCTGCTCAGCCCGGTCTCGACGGGCGAACCCACCACCTACCTCGGCTGGCTCATTTCGGGCCTCTGGGTGACGGTATCGGTGTCGCTGTGCGCGTGGGTCATCGCGCTCATCGTCGGTTCGTTCTTCGGCGTGCTGCGCACGGTGCCGAATCGTTTTCTCGCGGCTGTCGGCACGGTCTACGTGGCGATCTTCCGCAATATCCCGCTGATCGCGCAGTTCTTCATCTGGTATTTCGTGCTGCCGGAACTCGTGCCGCCGTCGCTCGGCAACGCGTTCAAGCAGTTGCCGCCGGGTGTGCAGTTCTTCACGGCATCGGTGATCTGTCTGGGCCTCTTCACGGCTGCGCGCGTGTGCGAGCAGGTGCGCTCGGGCATCAACGCCTTGCCGCGCGGCCAGCGCGCTGCCGGTCTGGCGATGGGTTTTACGCAATGGCAGACGTATCGCTACGTACTCCTGCCGGTTGCGTACCGCATCATCGTGCCGCCGCTCACCTCCGAATTCCTGAACATCTTCAAGAACTCGGCGGTCGCGTCGACTATCGGTCTGCTCGATCTGTCCGCGCAGGCGCGCCAGCTCGTCGACTACACGGCGCAAACCTATGAGTCGTTCATCTCGGTCACGCTCGCCTATGTGCTGATCAACCTGGTCGTCATGACGCTGATGCGCTGGGTCGAAGCGAAGAGCCGGCTGCCCGGCTATATCGGAGGCAAGTGATGCATCATTTCGACTGGAGCGGTATTCCGGGCGCGCTGCCGACGTTGTGGACCGGCGCCATCGTCACCTTCAAGATCACGGTTTGCGCGATCGTTGTCGGGATTCTGTGGGGCACGCTGCTCGCGCTGATGCGCCTGTCGGGCGTGAAGCCGCTCGAATGGTTCTCCAAGGGCTACGTGACGGTGTTCCGTTCGATCCCGCTGGTGATGGTGCTGCTGTGGTTCTTTCTGATCGTGCCGCAGGTGCTGCAGAATCTGCTGGGCCTGTCGCCGGATATCGACATTCGCCTTGCGTCCGCGATGATCGCGTTCTCGCTGTTCGAGGCCGCGTATTATTCGGAGATCATTCGCGCGGGCATTCAGGCGGTGCCGCGCGGGCAGGTCAACGCGTCGTTTGCGCTCGGCATGCGTTACGGCCAGGCGATGCAGCATGTGGTGCTGCCGCAGGCGTTTCGCGCGATGGTGCCGCTGCTGCTCACGCAGGCCATCGTGCTCTTTCAGGACACGTCGCTCGTGTATGTCATCAGTCTCGCCGACTTTTTCCGCACGGCCACCAATATCGGCGATCGTGACGGAACGATGGTCGAGATGGTACTGTTCGCGGGCGCATGCTATTTCGTGATCTGCGTGATCGCGTCGAGCCTTGTGAAAGGACTTCAGAAAAAGGTCGCAAGATGATTTCAATTAAGAACGTTTCGAAGTGGTACGGCCAGTTCCAGGTGCTGACCGACTGCACGACGGAAGTGAAGAAGGGCGAGGTGGTGGTGGTGTGCGGGCCGTCGGGCTCGGGCAAGTCCACGCTCATCAAGACCGTCAACGGACTCGAGCCGTTCCAGCAGGGCGAGATCCTCGTGAACGGCCAGTCGGTGGGCGACAAGCGCACCAATCTCTCGAAGCTGCGCGCGAAGGTGGGCATGGTGTTCCAGCACTTCGAGCTGTTTCCGCATCTGTCGATCACCCAGAATCTGACGCTCGCGCAGATCAAGGTGCTCGGCCGCGGCAAGGACGAAGCCACGCAGAAGGGCCTCAAGCTGCTCGACCGCGTGGGTCTGCGCGCGCACGCCGATAAATTCCCCGGCCAGCTTTCGGGCGGGCAGCAGCAGCGCGTGGCGATCGCGCGTGCGCTGTCGATGGACCCGGTGGCGATGCTGTTCGACGAACCCACTTCGGCGCTCGATCCCGAGATGATCAACGAAGTGCTCGACGTGATGGTGGAGCTGGCCCAGGAAGGCATGACCATGATGTGCGTGACGCACGAAATGGGCTTTGCGAAGAAGGTCGCGCATCGCGTGATCTTCATGGACAAGGGCGCCATCGTCGAAGACGACCGCAAGGAAGACTTCTTCGCCAATCCGAAGTCGGATCGCGCGAAGGATTTCCTCGCCAAGATCCTGCACTGACCGATGCTGTGGCGCGCCGCGGGTTGCAAACCGCGGCGCACGCAACGAAAAAGCCGCGCAAGCTGTGGAGCTTGCGCGGCTTTTTTCATCCGGCGGATTCGATGCAGGAAAGCGCTTATTCGCCCCAGCTTTGCAACGCGGCGACCGCTTCCGGGTCGACTTCGCCCGGCTGCTTCGAGCAAGGCGACACGCGCGACGCGCTCGCGGACGCATCCAGCGATGGGTTCTTCAGCTTGTCGAGCACCTTTTGCGGCACCGGTACGCTGGTCTGCGCGATCACCTCGCCGTGCTGGAACATCAGCAGGTCGCCGGGCGCGAAGCGGGTCCAGACTTCGTTGTCGGTGAGCGGGGCGGTGGCGATCACGGCCACGCGGTCTTCCGGCGTGGTGTATTTCGCGAAGTCGATGGACACGTCGGCGTCCACCAGATGCGCGGTGGAGAACGGCCAGCGCCGCACCAGATAGTGCAGATGCGTCGAGCAGTGCGCGAACAGCGCCTGGCCGTTCGACATCAGGAAATTGAATACGCCGAACTGCGTGATTTCGCGCGTGAGCGTTTCGAGCGCGGCGAACAGTTCGTCGAGCGGCGGCTGCGTGCCCGGAAACGCCTTGCGCAACCCTTGCAGCAGCACGCAGAACGCGCGCTCGCTATCGGTCGTGCCCACGGGCTGATACTGGCCCGTCAAGACCGGATTGAAATCCTGCAGGTCGCCATTGTGGGCGAAGATCCAATGGCGGCCCCAGAGTTCGCGCTGGAACGGATGGCTGTTTTCCAGCGAGCAACTGCCCTGGGTGGCCTTGCGGATATGCGCGATGGTGTTGCGGGATTTGATCGGATAGTGCTTGACCATCTCGGCGATGGGCGAGCGGGCCGATGCTTCGTTGTCGATAAACAGGCGGCAGGCCTTGTCTTCGAAGAATGCGATGCCCCAGCCGTCGGCGTGGTGATCGGTGGCGCCGCCGCGCGCCGCGAATCCTGTGAAGGAGAACGTGACGTCCGTCGGCGCGGCGCAGTTCATTCCGAGAAGTTGGCACATGGCGCGTATCTGATGCTGTGAAGCTGGGCCAAAGCCGGTCCGGGTCGGGCCCGGGTCTGGCCTCGTGACCCGGTACAATGATGATTTTCCAAGCATATCACCGGGCTGCGGCGCGCCAATACGAAATTTGTCGGATGCTTTCCCGCCTCGCGCGAAAGCCCGCCGCCAGAGCGTGTGCGCCGGATTGCGCGGCCATCCGGCTGTCGTGTGCGCGCGACGCCTCGCGGCCGCTTGTGGCAGTTCGTGGCCGCTGATGGTCGCTGACGGTCGCCGCCTTCGCGTGTCATGCCTGGAAACGCTTGTAGTTGTCGTTTGCTGTCCCTTCCGCGCATCACGTATCAGATCAGAGTAGCCATGAACGCCACCACCCCCACGACTCTTACGCTCGCCCGCCCCGACGACTGGCACCTGCACGTGCGCGACGGCGAGATGCTCGCCGCGGTCCTGCCGCACACCGCCCGCCAGTTCGGCCGCGCGATCATCATGCCGAACCTCAAGCCGCCGGTCACCACGACCGAAATGGCCGCCGCCTATCGCGAGCGCATTCTCGCGGCGCTGCCGGCCGGCATGAAGTTCGAACCGCTGATGACGCTCTATCTGACCGACAACACGCCCGCCGACGAAATCCGCCGCGCCAAGGCAAGCGGCTTCGTGCACGGCGTGAAGCTGTATCCGGCAGGCGCGACCACCAACTCGGACGCCGGCGTGACCGACATCCGCAAGTGCGCGAAGACGCTGGAAGCGATGCAGGAAGTGGGCATGCCGCTGCTGGTGCACGGTGAAGTCACGAGCGCCGACATCGACCTGTTCGATCGCGAAAAAGTCTTTATCGACCGAGTGATGACGCCGCTGCGCCGCGATTTCCCGGGCCTCAAGGTGGTGTTCGAGCACATCACGACCAAGGATGCCGTCGATTACATCCGTGCCGATACCGCGGCTCCCGGCCTGCTGGGCGCGACCATCACCGCGCATCACCTGCTGTACAACCGCAACGCGATCTTCCTCGGCGGCATTCGTCCGCATTACTACTGCCTGCCGGTCCTGAAGCGCGAAACGCACCGCGTCGCGCTGGTCGAAGCGGCAACCTCGGGCGACGCGCGCTTCTTCCTCGGCACCGATAGCGCGCCGCACGCGAAGGGCCTGAAAGAGCACGCCTGCGGCTGCGCGGGTTGCTACACGGCGCTGCACGCGCTCGAGCTGTACGCCGAAGCGTTCGACAACGCCGGCGCGCTCGACAAGCTCGAAGGCTTCGCGAGCTTTTTCGGCGCGGACTTCTACGGCCTGCCGCGTGCGACCGAAACGGTCACGCTGCGCCGCGAAGACTGGCAACTGCCGACGGAAATCGAAGCGGGCGGCGTGCCTGTCGTGCCGCTGCGCGGCGGCGAGACGATCGGCTGGAAGCTGGCTTGAGCGTTGCCATGCCCGCCGCGGCGCCGGGTGACGTGGTGCCGGACGTGGTCGATGCGGGCGCATCGATGCGCCCGGCATTGCCGCCGAAGCCGCCGCGCCGCAGCCTGCCCGAAGGCAGTTTCGCCGACATCGACTGGGCGCATCCGTGGTTCGCCCAGCACGAAGCGCGCGGACGCCGCTGGCAGCAGGCAGCGCTGGCGGGCTACGCGTGCTATCTGGAAGAGCTGAATGCCGATGCGCGCGCAACCGGCTATCGCACGGGGCGCGGGCAGGCGCTGCACTTCATCGCGCAGGACGATCTGCCGGAAGGCGCGTCCTACGAAGGGCACATCGCCGCGACGGGCGGCGTGCCCACGCGCCACAACCTGCACGACTTCTTCAACGCGCTGCACTGGTTCGCGTTCCCGCGCATCAAGGCGGCGCTCAATGCGCGACAGGCCGATGCGATCGACGTGCTGGGCGTAGGCGCCACGCGCGGCAATGTCCGCGACGCCCTCACGCTGTTCGACGAAAACGCCGTGCTGTTCGCGAGCGCCGATCCCGCGCTCACGCAGGCGTTGCGCGGCTTCGACTGGCGCGCGCTGTTTGTCGAGGGGCGCGCGAAGTGGGAATCGGCCTGCGAAGTCCGCGTGTTCGGCCATGCGCTGCTCGAAAAGTTGATCACGCCCTATGCGGCGTGCACGGCGCACGCGTGGGTGATCGACGTGCCCGAAACGTATTTCACGTGGTCGCGCGCAGAGCGCAACGCCCATCTCGACGCAACGGTGAGCGCGACGCTCGCCGCCAATGCCGACCTGAACGGCCGCAGCTTCGCGCCGCTGCCGGTGCTGGGCATTCCGGGCTGGTGGGGCGCGAACGAAGCGCCGTCTTTCTACGACGACACCTCGGTGTTTCGTGCTGGCCGGCGTCAGCGCCCACGTTGAAGGCGTGCTAAGATCGCGCCTCGCAAAGCAGGCCAGGCAGTCGCGGCCCCGAGATTTCGGTCGAGGGGGCGAGGAAAGTCCGGACTCCACAGGGCAGGGTGATGGCTAACGGCCATCCGTGGCGACACGCGGAACAGGGCAACAGAGAACAGACCGCCGATGGCCCGATTTCGGTCGGGATCAGGTAAGGGTGAAACGGTGCGGTAAGAGCGCACCGCGTCTGCGGTGACGTAGACGGCACGGTAACCTCCACCCGGAGCAATTCCAAGTAGGCAGGCGCGCATCTTCGGGATGCAGGATGGGGCCCCCATTTCGTCTGCGGGTAGGAAGCTTGAGCGCGTCAGCAATGGCGCGCCTAGAGGAATGGCTGCCACGCGCGGCGCGTCTTCGGACGCGGCGTGTGCACAGAATCCGGCTTATCGGCCTGCTTTGCAGCCTCATTCATGCAAAAAGCCGGCGCGGTTCATCAGAACCGCGCCGGCTTTTTCTTTTCCCGCAGCGTTTTTAGACCGCGACGATCTCGAACGAATGCGTGATCTCGGCAGTCTTGCCGATCATGATCGACGCCGAGCAGTACTTGTCGTGCGACAGGTTGATCGCGCGCTCGACCGTCGCCGGGTTCAGATTCTTGCCCGTCACCGTGAAGTGGAAGTGGATCTTCGTGAAGACCTTGGGATCTTCGCTCGCGCGTTCGGCCTTGAGCGTCACGTTGCAGCCGCTCACTTCCTGACGGCTCTTCTTCAGGATCAGCACGACGTCATAGGCCGTGCAGCCGCCGGTGCCCAGCAGCACCATTTCCATCGGACGCGGCGCGAGGTTGTGACCGCCGCCTTCCGGGGCGCCGTCCATGTTGACCAGATGGCCGCTGCCCGTTTCGGCTGCGAATGCCATGCCATCCTGACCCATCCAGCTTACTTTGACTTCCATGCTTTGCCCCTGCGCAAATTATCTCGATTCAGCCGGCATTGTAGCCCGCGTCATACTGGTATGTCCGGGGGGACATGGCGCATGCCGATCATGCGCTTCGCTTGAATGTTGCGGCGCGAAAGCGCGGTCTCAAGAGGATTTCCCTGTCGGAATTAGGGGTTTCGCTCTAGCTAAACGGACGGCTGCTTTCGCGGGGCTTTCGTAATGCACTGATTTATATAAAAAATCCCAGCGCGACCGCTAAATTCCATCGTTTCACATTATGAATTGTACTTTCACAATGCAAATTCTCTTGCGTCGCACAAGGTCGATCTGTATAGTTCATCTCATTGGTTGTCGTGCTTCACGACACCTCAGCATGTCTCCTCCACCCTCCTCCAAAGAGTGGATTAAGCCCGAGCTAACGCGCTTGGGCTTTTTTTCGTCCGCGTTTTTTGCCCCGTCGGCCGCTTCCCGGCAGCCTCGCCGCAGATATTTTGACGGCGCTTCAAATTTCCCTTTATAATCCAAGGTTTCCCGCATCATGCCCGCGGGGAAACTGGGTTTTTCGTGGATCACTGCGGAAAGCCCGGACCAGGGAGAGCCTGCGCCGGCGCCAACGAGTGCCATCACACAAGCAGGACCGAATCAGGGCACAAGTTATTTTTTGGATCGATCATGAAGACTTTTTCCGCCAAGGCACATGAAGTGCAGCGCGAATGGTACGTGATTGACGCGACGGATAAGGTTCTCGGCCGTGTCGCCAGCGAAGTGGCGCGCCGTCTTCGCGGCAAACACAAGCCTGAGTTCACCCCGCACGTCGACACTGGCGATTTCATCGTCATCATCAACGCCGGCAAGCTGAAGGTCACGGGCAACAAGACGACCGACAAGAAGTACTACCGTCACTCGGGCTACCCGGGCGGTATCTACGAAACGACGTTTGGCAAGATGCAAGAACGCTTCCCGGGCCGCGCGCTCGAGAAGGCGGTCAAGGGCATGCTGCCGAAGGGCCCGCTGGGCTACGCGATGATCAAGAAGCTCAAGGTCTACGCAGACGCAACGCATCCGCACTCGGCTCAACAGCCGAAGGCGCTCGAGATCTAAGGGAGCCCATATGATCGGTAACTGGAACTACGGTACGGGCCGCCGCAAGAGCGCAGTCGCACGTGTCTTCATCAAGGCTGGCAAGGGCGACATCATCGTCAACGGCAAGCCTATCGCTGACTACTTCTCGCGCGAAACGTCGCTGATGATCGTGCGTCAACCGCTGGAACTCACGAACCACGGCGCGACGTTCGACATCAAGGTGAACGTGACGGGCGGCGGCGAAACCGGCCAGGCCGGCGCAGTTCGCCACGGCATCACGCGCGCTCTGATGGACTACGACGCAACGCTGAAGCCGGAACTGTCGAAGGCTGGCTACGTTACGCGTGACGCACGTGAAGTGGAACGTAAGAAGGTCGGTTTCCACAAGGCACGTCGCCGCAAGCAGTTCTCGAAGCGTTAATCCGCTTCGTGGTCCATGCGCTCCTCGCGGAGGCGCATGGCTGCTGCAAAAAACCGCCTCGCGCAGGAATGCGCCAGGCGGTTTTTTCGTTTATGAGAAGCATGACCACGCGCCACTTGCTTGACTCATATTCAAGATGTGAGTCACGAATGTGAATCAAACAAGTGGCGAGAAACCCTTGATTTCCTGGGCTTAAGCACGATCTCAGGAACAGCCCTACAATAGCGGCTAGAAGCTTTTTTGGAGAGTTCGAATGAACGCTGTCACTGAGACCCCCGTGACTGAAATGCCCGGTCCCTTCGTTTTTACCGACGCAGCGGCTGACAAGGTCAAGCAACTGATCGACGAGGAAGGCAACCCGGAGCTGAAGCTGCGCGTGTTCGTGCAAGGCGGCGGCTGCTCGGGCTTCCAGTACGGATTCACGTTTGACGAGACCGTTAACGAAGACGACACCGTGATGACCAAGAACGGCGTCGATCTGCTGATCGATTCGATGAGCTACCAGTATCTGGTCGGCGCTGAGATCGACTACAAGGACGATCTGAATGGCGCGCAGTTCGTCATCAAGAACCCGAATGCCTCGACCACCTGCGGTTGCGGCTCGTCGTTCTCGGTCTGATCGAACCGGTCTGTCGCATTGAAAAACGGGGCTTCGGCCCCGTTTTTTATTGAGCGTCGTGCAGGCGTCTAGCGCGGATAGATCGCGCCCAGCACGCGTTCGCCCGCCGCGCCCGTCACCGCCGGCAGATTGCCCGGCTCGCGCGCCACGCAGCGCATCGCCAGCCACGCGAAGGCGAGCGGTTCCACCTGTTGCGGCGGCACGCCCAGCGCTTCGGTCGTCATGACCGGCACACCCGCCACGCCGCCTGTCTCCAGCGCTTTCTGCAGCGCTGCCATCAGCGCCGGATTGCGCGCGCCGCCACCGCAGACGTACACCGCACGGCAATCGCCGGCATGACGCTCGATCTCGCGCGCGACGCTCACCGCCGTCAGCGCAACGAGCGTGGCCTGCACATCGGCGGGCGTCAGCGATTCGAAGCCTTTGAGCTTTTCGTCGAGCCACTGCGCATTGAACAGATCGCGACCGGTGCTCTTGGGCGGCTGCTGTTCGAAGAACGGTTCGTCGAGCAGCGCGTTCAGCAGCGGCTGATGCAGATTGCCGCTCGCCGCGAACTGGCCGTTTTCGTCGTAAGGCTTGCCCAGATGGCGCTCGGCCCAGAGGTCGAGCAGCGCATTGGCCGGGCCGCAGTCGAAACCGCGCACCGCGCCCGTCGCGCTCAGCACCGTGATATTGCTGATGCCGCCAAGATTGCAGACCACGCGCGTCTCTTCCTGCGAGCCGAACAGCGTTGCGTGAAACGCCGGCACGAGCGGCGCGCCCTGGCCGCCGGAAGCCACATCGCGGCTACGGAAATCGGCGATCACGTCGATGTGCGCGAGTTCGGCGAGCAGGGCGGGATTCTGGATCTGCACCGTGAAGCCCTTTTCGGGCCGATGGCGGATGGTCTGGCCATGCGCGCCGATCGCGCGCACCTCGGCGGACGTCAGATTGCCCGCGCGCAGCAGTTCATGACAGCAGACCGCATAACGCGCGGCGAGAGCGTTGCCCGCGAGCGAGGCGCGTTCGATCTCGTTTTCGCCCGGTTGCTGCAGCGAAAAGAGCGCCTCGCGCAGGCCTTGTGCGAAGCCGACAAAGGCCTCGGCCAGCACCACCGGCCGCTGGCCATGCTCGAAACGCACGGCGATGCCGTCCACGCCGTCCATGCTGGTGCCGGACATCAGGCCGAAATACACGCCGTCGCCCGGGTGGGCGCTGTCATCTTTCTGTGCGTCGCGTGCCGCCACGTTGTGCTCCTTTCGTGAGTGCGAGGAAGGGATTCCGACGATGATTATCGGGGCAATAGCCGTTCGGCGTAAGCCGGAAGGCTAGTTGTGGCGCGATGGGGGAAATGGGACGCTGGTGGGCAGGATTCGCGGGCTGGGGATGACGCGGCGCTTGAGCAGGATCAATCGATGGCATGCAGCAGGTTGACCTTGAACGCGTCGATTCGTATAGTGAGGCTATACACTACACAACTCCGAACGCTCCGCGAGCTTTCTTCAATTCGCATCGTCCGGGGAATCATGATCAAGTCGTGGAAACACAAAGGTCTGCGGGATTTTTTCTTCTCAGGCAACAAGGCGGGTGTTCGGCCCGATCACGTACCGCGTCTGCGGCGTCAACTGGCGCGTCTCGACGAAGCGCAGACGCCGCAGGACATGAACGTCGTGGGCTGGCGTTGCCACGCGCTGGAGGGCAGTCTGGACGGCCATCACGCGGTCAGCGTGAGCGCCAACTGGCGGCTGACGTTCCTGTTCGAGCGCGGGCATGCACTGCTCGTCGATTACCACGACTACCATTGAAAAGAGGCGGCAACGATGAACGACTCGAAGGAAACGCGGGGTACGATCCGCATGCACAATCCGCCGCATCCCGGTGAAACGCTGCGCGAAGACATCCTTCCCGAACTTGGCCTAACGGTGACCGAAGCCGCGGCCCAACTGGGCGTCACGCGCGTTGCGCTCTCGCGCGTGCTCAATGGGCGCGCCGGTATCTCGCCGGAAATGGCGCTGCGGCTCGAGCAGTGGCTCGGCGTGGAAAACGGCGGCCGCGCCGATCTCTGGCTCGCGATGCAGGCGGCTTACGACCTCTGGCAGGTGCGCTCGAAAGCGTTGCCGCAGGTGGCGCCGGCCGTGCGTGCATGAGCGTGGCCGCGCTCACGCTTCCCCAAACCTCGGCCCTGCGTGTCGAATCACGTAAAATCCCGGTCTAGACCCAGACTTAACGACATCGAACCGATCGAAGCATGAGCGACTCCACACCCAACAGCGGCGCCAAAGACGCCTTTCCGGTCACCGACGAAGTCCGTCACGCGCTCGCCGTCACGAAGCGCGGCGTCGACGAACTGCTGATCGAAGAAGAATTCCAGCAAAAGCTCGCGCGCAGCGCCGCCACCGGCAAGCCGCTGCGCATCAAGCTCGGCCTCGATCCGACCGCGCCCGATATTCATATCGGCCACACGGTCGTGCTCAACAAGATGCGCCAGCTGCAGGATCTCGGCCACAACGTCATCTTCCTGATCGGCGACTTCACCTCGCTGATCGGCGATCCGTCGGGCCGTAACGCCACGCGCCCGCCGCTCACGCGCGAGCAGATCGAATCGAACGCGAAGACCTATTTCGAGCAGGCCGCACTCGTGCTCGACCGCGAAAAGACTGAGATCCGCTACAACAGCGAATGGTCGATGCCGCTCGGCGCCGACGGCATGATCAAGCTCGCGTCGCGCTACACCGTCGCGCGTATTCTGGAGCGCGAAGATTTCACCAAGCGCTTCCAGGGCGGCGTGCCGATTTCGATCCACGAATTCCTCTATCCGCTGATGCAGGGTTACGACTCGGTCGCGCTCAATTCGGATCTGGAACTCGGCGGCACGGACCAGAAGTTCAACCTGCTGGTGGGTCGCGAACTGCAGAAGCAGTACGGCCAGGAACAGCAGTGCATCTTGACGATGCCGCTGCTCGAAGGCCTCGACGGCGTCGAAAAGATGTCGAAGTCGAAGAACAATTACATCGGTATCAGCGAAAAGCCCAACGACATGTTCGGCAAGCTGATGTCGATTTCGGACACGCTGATGTGGCGTTACTTCACGCTGCTGTCGTTCCGTCCGCTGGACGAGATCGAAGGCTTCAAGCGTGAGATCGAAGCGGGCCGCAATCCGCGCGATTTCAAGGTGCTGCTGGCGCAGGAAATCGTCGCGCGTTTCCACTCGCAGAACGACGCCGAGCGCGCGCTCGAAGACTTCAACCACCGCGCCAAGGGCGGCGTGCCGGACGATATCCCGTCGGTGACGCTCGCGGGCGCGCCGCTCGCCATCGGCCAGTTGCTCAAGCAGGCGGGCCTCGTGCCGTCGACCAGCGAAGCGCTGCGCAATATCGAGCAGGGCGGTGTGAAGATCGACGGTGCGACCGTGTCCGACAAGGGCCTGAAGGTCGAAGCCGGCGAGTTCACCGTGCAGGTTGGCAAGCGCCGCTTCGCGCGCGTCACGCTCACCGCATGATCGCGCTGATCCAGCGTGTACTGCGCGCCGATGTGCGCGTGGACGAACGTGTGACGGGCGCGATCGGCCAGGGGCTGCTCGCACTCGTCTGCGCAGAGCGCGGCGATACCGAGGCAAACGCGGACAAACTGCTCGCGAAGCTGCTCGGTTATCGCGTGTTCAGCGATGCGGCCGGCAAGATGAACCTGCCGGTGCAGAACATCGACGGCCACGGCACGGCGGGCGGTCTGCTGCTGGTGTCGCAGTTCACGCTGGCGGCGGACACCAACAGCGGTCTGCGCCCGAGCTTCACGCCGGCCGCGCCGCCCGATGAAGGGCGGCGTCTGTTCGACTACTTCGTCGCTGCTGCGCGCGAAAAGCATCCCACGGTCGAAACCGGCGAGTTCGGCGCGGATATGCAGGTGTCGCTCGTCAACGACGGGCCGGTCACGTTCTGGCTGCAAGTGCGGAATTAACCGGGCGCGAATCCATGACTACGCAGATTCTCTTTATCCGCCACGGCGAAACCGACTGGAACCGCATCAAGCGCATCCAGGGGCACATCGACATTCCGCTCGCCACGAGCGGCGTCGATCAGGCGGTATTGCTGGGCGCACGGTTCGCGCGCGAAGCGCAGGAAGGTGCGCGGCTCGATGCAGTCTGGTCGAGCGATCTGATGCGCGCGCAACAAACTGCGCAGCCCGTTGCGCAGGCGTTCGGCCTCACGGTGCAACTCACCGAAGGCCTGCGCGAGCGCAACTACGGTGCGTTCCAGGGCCATGACAGCGATCAGATCGCCGAGCGTTTCCCCGATGAATACGCGCACTGGCAAACGCGCGATCCCGGCTTTGCGCCGCCCGAGGGCGAGTCGCAGCGCGAGCTGTATCACCGCGTGCTGCACGCGCTGGAGCCCATTCTCGCGAAGCATCCTGAAGGGCGCATTGCATGCGTGGCGCACGGCGGCGTGCTCGACTGTATTTATCGATTCGCCAATGGGATCGAACTCGAAGCGCCGCGCGCATGGCCGTTGCTCAACACGAGCGTGAACGTGGTCGATGTCGAGCGCGATAGTGCGGGCCTGAAAGCGCGTGTCGTTGCGTGGGGCGATGTCTCGCATCTGCCCGCCAAAAGCGACGACGACAGCATCAAGCGTCGCAGCCCGCTGTAATTCCCACACCCTCTATTTCCGCGCGCCGCGTTCCCAGCCGGAAGCGGCGCGCGCGTCAAGTCTCCTTCCTGCTGTTTTTCCAGAGCGTTGCGTGCGCAACGACCGCCAACCGTAACGCGGATGTGCCTGCTACCATTCATCGGACCTTTGCGCTTTGCCGCGCCGGTGGGGCCTCGCAGCGACTCTCGACGTCTGCGTGTGCCGGCCGTGCGTTGAAGAGGGACGCGCGCGCACCACGCGCTTGCGGTGCGGCGAAGCCTTGGGTTGCATACGAAACGCAGTTCCCAGAACGGGTTCCAGAAAAACGCAGGAGATTTGCAATGACGTTCAAGCTTCACAAGCTGTTGCCGGTGAGCGCCGCTGTGCTGGCGTTCGGCGCGATGTGCGCCAATGCGTCCGCCGACCAGGTCGTCAAGATCGGTCACGTCGGTCCGCTCACGGGCGGTTCGGCCCACCTCGGCAAGGACAACGAAAACGGCGCGCGCCTCGCGGTCGAAGAGATCAACGCCAAAGGCCTGACCATCGGCGGGCAGAAGGTCACGCTCGTGCTCGACGCCCAGGACGACGCCGCCGACCCGCGCCAGGCCACCCAGGTTGCGCAAAAGCTGGTCGACGATAAGGTCGTGGCGGTGATCGGCCATCTGAACTCGGGCGCCTCGATTCCGGCTTCGAAGATCTATAGCGATGCGGGCATCGTGCAGATTTCGCCGTCGTCGACGAATCCGTCGTACACGCAGCAGAACTTCAAGACCACGTTCCGCGTCGTCGCGACCGATGCGCAGCAAGGTCCGGCGCTCGCGAACTATGCGGCAACGAACCTGAAAGTGAAGCGGGTGGCCGTGGTCGACGATTCGACGGCCTACGGCCAGGGTCTCGCGAACGAGTTCGAGAAGACCGCGAAATCGCTCGGTCTGAACGTGGTTTCGCACGATGCGACCAACGACAAGGCCGTCGATTTCCGCGCGATTCTCACCAAGATCAAGGGCGAGAATCCGGACGCGATCATGTACGGCGGCATGGACGCCACGGGCGGCCCGTTCGCGAAGCAGGCCAAGCAGCTCGGCCTGCGCGCGAAGGTGCTGTCGGGCGACGGCGTCTGCACGGAAAGCCTCGCGCAACTCGCGGGCGCAGCGGCGGACAACATCGTCTGTTCGCAGGCCGGCATGGCGCTCGAGCGCATGGACGGCGGCGCGGCGTTCTCGGCGAAATATCAGAAGCGCTTTGGCCACGCGATCGAATTCGATGCGCCGTTCACGTATGACGCGGTGTATATCGTCGTCGATGCGATGAAGCGCGCGAACTCGACCGACCACGCGAAGATCCTCGCGGAAATCCCGAGCACCGACTACAAGGGCGTGATCGGCGAAACAGTGTTCGATTCGAAGGGCGATCTCAAGCATGGCGTGATCTCGCTCTACAACTACCAGGCAGGCAAGAAGACGCTGCTCGACGTGGTGAAGATGTAAAATCGCACGAACGTTGCGCACACAACGGTCAGTCCGCGTGAGCGGGCTGGCCGTTTTTCATCGCACGGCGTTCAGGAGGCGGGCGGCATGGCGGCGCGGCGGCGCGCGCGTTTCGATACGCCGTTCACGAGCGCCCAGCGCAGCACTGGCGCGACCGCACGCATGCCCGGCTGCACGACGGTGCGACGCGCGAGCGCATAGCGGTCGAAGCCGAGCAGCGTCTGCGCGAACGGCGGCAGCAGGTCGATGCCTGCCTGGCGCATCAGCGCGCCTGCGGGCCGCATGGCCGGGCGCGGCGCGGGCGCTTCCATCAGCACGCGCACGACTTCGCGCGTGCGCTCGCTGGCGACCAGTTCGGCTTGCATCGCTTCGAGATACGCGGCAATTTCCGCACGCGAATGCGGCACGTGGGTGGCGCCGAGCAATTCGGCGATGGTCGCGACTTCGGCGTAATACTGATCCTGCAAGGCGCCCGGCAGCGCCGGATTCACGTAGCGCAGATACGCCGCAAGAAAGCTCGATACCTCGGCGACATGAACCCAGGTGAGCAGCGCCGGGTCGCTTGCGCGATAAGGCCGGCCATCGGGCGCGGTGCCCGTCACGCTGTCATGGATGGTTTTTACGCGCTCGATCAGCTTGAGGGCGTCGGCGCGGCTGCCGTAGGTCGTGCCCGCGATGAAGGTGGCCGTGCGGCGCAGGCGCCCGAGAATGTCGGTGCGAAACGTGGAGTGATCCCACACGCCCGCCAGTGCCAGCGGATGAAGCGCCTGAAGCAGCAGCGCGCTGATACCGCCCGCCATCATCCCGGCGAAATCGGCGTGGACCTTCCAGCAGATCGAATCGGGGCCGAACAGGCCGGGGTCGCCCGGCGGATTCGAGTAGTCGAGCTTCGGGCCGCTGCCCGTGGTCAGGTGCGTGATGCTCTCGGCGAGCGCCATGCGCAGGCGCTGCGCGAGCTGGCCGGCGAAACCTTTCGGCTCGGGAGCGTCGTGGCGGCGGCCGGCGTGATCGGACATGGAAGCAGCCCGGCGGCTTACGCTTCGTTCGGGTCCCAGTCGCCGCCTTTGGAGGCGTCGTCGGGAACGGTGAGGCCGAAGTGGCGGTAGGTCATCTGCGTGGCCACGCGGCCGCGCGGCGTGCGCTGCAGGAAGCCTTGCTGGATCAGATACGGCTCCAGCACGTCTTCGATGGTGTCACGTTCTTCGCCGATTGCGGCGGCAAGGTTATCGACGCCCACCGGGCCGCCGTCGAACTTGTACAGGATCGCTTCGAGCAGCTTGCGGTCCATCAGGTCGAAGCCGACCGGATCGACGTCGAGCATGCGCAGCGCCGCATCGGCGACCTGGGCGGTGATATTGCCGTCGGCTTTTACCTCGGCGTAATCGCGCACGCGGCGCAGCAGACGGTTGGCGATACGCGGCGTGCCGCGCGAACGGCGTGCGATTTCGAGCGCGCCCTGCGGGTCGATCTGTGCGCCCAGCAGCGCGGCGGAGCGCTGCACGATGCGCGAAAGTTCGCCCGCGTTATAAAACTCCAGTCGCGACACGATGCCGAAACGGTCGCGCAGCGGGTTCGTCAGCATGCCCGCGCGCGTGGTCGCGCCAACCAGCGTGAACGGCTGCAGGTCGAGCTTCACGCTGCGCGCGGCCGGCCCTTCGCCGATCATGATGTCGATCTGATAATCCTCGAGCGCCGGGTACAAAATCTCCTCGACGACCGGCGAGAGCCGGTGGATTTCGTCGATGAACAGCACGTCGTTGGCTTCGAGATTGGTGAGCAGCGCGGCAAGGTCGCCCGCGCGTTCGAGCACGGGACCGGAGGTCTGGCGCAGACTGACCCCCATTTCGCGCGCGATGATGTGCGCGAGCGTGGTCTTGCCCAGACCCGGCGGCCCGAACAGCAGCACGTGGTCGAGCGGTTCGGAGCGGCGCTTGGCGGCTTCGATGAAAATCTCGAGCTGGCCGCGGACTTTTTCCTGGCCGACGTATTCGTCGAGCTGGCGCGGCCGCAGCGCGCGCTCGAACGCTTCTTCGCCGGAGGAGACGGGCGTGGGCGCAATCACGCGGTCGGCGCCAGCGCCCGATGCGCGATTCGCGGCGAGTTTGTCGGTTTCGATCATGCAGCGATTGTACCGCGCGCCTGGCGAGCGGAACGCCGCGTTTGAGGCGTGGCAGCGGCGTTTCCCGGAGGGATCCGGGCGTTTCCGCCGCTTCGCAACTAACAGCCAGATGTGGGCGGAAGGACCGTGCGCGCGGTGTTGGGCGGCGGTGTTACGCGCCGCGCGCATCGCCCGTGGTCACGTCGCGCGATTACTTCGCGCGTGCCGCTCGCCTGACCGCCGGCGTCTTGCGATCAACCCTTCGAAAGCGCCTTCAGCGCGGCCTTGATGCCGTCGGAAACACCGGTGCCGGCCGGCACGTTCTTGATCGCGGCCAGCGCTTCTTTTTCCGAATAACCGAGTGCGAGCAGCGCGTTGAGAATGTCGTTCGCGTGATCAGAAGGCGAAGCCGCCGCCGCCATCGCACCCAGATCGGCGCCCAGCTTGCCCTTGAGTTCGAGCAGCAGGCGCTCGGCCGTCTTCTTGCCGATGCCCGGCACGCGCGTGAGCCGCGCCGAATCCTGCATGGAAATCGCCTGGGCAAGATCGTTCACGCTCATGCCCGAAAGAATCGCCAGCGCCATGCGCGCGCCGATGCCGGTGATCTTGAGCAGTTCGCGGAACGTCGCGCGTTCCTCGATGGTGGCGAAGCCGAACAGCAGATGCGCATCTTCGCGCACGATCATCTGCGTGAGCAGCACGACGCGTTCGCCGCAGCCGGGCAGGTTGTAGAACGTGCTCATCGGCACATCGACTTCGTAGCCGACGCCGTTGCAGTCGATAAGCAGGTGCGGCGGGTTCTTTTCCAGCAATACGCCGGCAATGCGACCGATCATGGCGGATTCAACGATAGGAGAAAGCGGAGAGTGTAGCGCAGCATGCCGGGCCGCAAAGCTGCCGAACGGCTAATCGGCCGAAAGGCGTAATCAGCCGATCAGGCGCCCGCGCCGCACGCGTACGCCCTTTTTCGCGAGCGTGGGTGCAATGCCGCCGAGCGTCGCGAGCGTGTCGCCGCTGTGCGCGTGACAGATCGCCATGCCGAGCGCGTCGGCGGCGTCGGTGCCGGGCATGCCGGTGAGGCACAACAGGCGCACGACCATCTGCTGCATCTGCTCTTTGGTCGCGCGGCCGTAGCCCACCACCGCCTGCTTCAGTTGCAGTGCCGTGTATTCGGCGACCGGCACGCCGCCGGACACCAGCCCGCAGATGGCCGCGCCGCGCGCCTGGCCGAGCAGCAGCGTCGATTGCGGATTGACGTTGACGAAGACCTTTTCGATCGCGGCCTGATCGGGCGCGTGCTGGCGGACCAGCGTGCTGATGCCTTCGAAGATGGTGCCCAGACGCGTGGGCAGATCGGCATCGGCGGTACGGATGACGCCGCTTGCGACATACGTGAGCTGATGGCCGTGACGTTCGATCACGCCGAAGCCGGTCACGCGCAAGCCGGGGTCGATGCCGAGAATTCTCATGAAATACGGGGAAAAACGAGTGTGTTTGGGATGGTACAACGAACGATGACGATCTCGCGAGCCATGAAGCGCCGCGCAAGCACCAAGAAAAAGCCCGCTGGACCGTGAAGTCCAGCGGGCTTTGACAGCGTTATAGCGTGCCGATCGGCTATCGATCAGTGACGGAAGTGGCGGATGCCCGTCATCACCATGGCGATGTTGTGCTCGTCGGCGGCGGCGATCACTTCGTCGTCGCGCATCGAGCCGCCCGGCTGGATCACGCAGGTTGCGCCTGCGTTGACCACCACGTCGAGGCCGTCACGGAACGGGAAGAACGCATCCGACGCCACCGCCGAACCCGCGAGCTTGAGGCCCGCGTTCTCAGCCTTGATGCTGGCGATGCGCGCCGAATCCACGCGGCTCATCTGGCCCGCGCCCACGCCCATCGTCATACCGTTCGCGCAGAACACGATGGCGTTCGACTTCACGAACTTCGCGACGCGCCATGCGAACAGCAGATCGTCCATTTCCTTCGGGGTGGGGTGACGCTTGGTGACGACGCGCAGTTCGTGCGGCTGCACGTTCTTCGAGTCGAGCGATTGCACCAGCAGACCGCCGCCCACGCGCTTCAGGTCGAACGCGTTGTGGCCTTCGCCCAGCGCGATTTCGAGCAGACGCACGTTCTGCTTCGCGGCGAACACGGCCTTGGCTGCGTCCGAGAACGACGGCGCGATCAGCACTTCGACGAACTGCTTCGACACGGCTTGTGCCGCTGCTTCGTCGACTTCGCGGTTGAACGCGATGATGCCGCCGAACGCCGAGGTCGGATCGGTCTGGAACGCCTTCGAATACGCTTCGAGCGCGTCTGCGCCGACTGCCACGCCGCACGGGTTCGCGTGCTTGACGATCACGCAGGCCGGCACGTCGAAGGTCTTGACGCATTCCCACGCCGCGTCGGAGTCAGCGATGTTGTTGTACGAGAGTTCCTTGCCCTGGAGCTGCGAGTAGTTCGCGAGCGCGCCGGCCGGCGAAGCCAGATCGCGGTAGAACGCGGCGCTCTGGTGCGGGTTTTCGCCGTAACGCAGATCCTGAACCTTGTCGAACGCGAGGTTCAGCGTGGCCGGGAAGGCGTTGCGCGACTTGTGCTCCAGCGCTTCGGTCAGGCTCGTCAGGTAGTTCGTGATCGCGCCGTCGTACTGCGCGGTGTGCGCGAACACCTTGGTGGCCAGGCGGAAGTTCGTTGCGTAGCCGACGTTGTTGCCGTTCGCGCGCATCTCTTCGAGCACCTTCGCGTAGTCGGTCGGGTCGACCACGACCGTCACGTCACGATGGTTCTTTGCCGCCGAGCGCAGCATCGTCGGGCCGCCGATGTCGATGTTCTCGATCGCGTCTTCCAGCGAGCACTCTTCCTTCGAGATCGTCTGGACGAACGGGTAGAGGTTCACGACCAGCAGATCGATCGTCGGGATGTCGTGCTTTTCGAGCGCTGCCATGTGTTCCGGCAGGTCGCGGCGAGCGAGGATGCCGCCGTGAACCTTCGGGTGCAGCGTCTTCACGCGCCCATCGAGCATTTCCGGGAAGCCGGTGTAGTCGGCCACTTCGGTAACGGGAAGGCCCGCGTCCGCGAGCAGTTTCGCGGTGCCGCCGGTCGAAAGGATCTTGACGCCGAGGTCCGACAGCGATTTCGCGAAGTCGACGATGCCTGACTTGTCGGAAACGGAGATGAGCGCTTGCTTGATCATGATGGGGGAGAGTTGCCGGGAGATCGAGGAGGGAGCGCTGGAAGTCCAGATATGCGGCGGACCGCGACGGCGCTTACAGCAGGCCGTGCTGCTGGAGCTTCTTGCGCAGCGTATTGCGGTTGATGCCGAGGTACTCGGCGGCCAGCGACTGATTGCCGCCGGCCTGCTCGAGCACCACCTCGAGCATCGGTTTTTCGACGCACGCCATCACCATTTCATAGACGTCGTGCGGATTGCTGCCGTCGAGATCCTGGAAATAGACTCCCAGGCTATCGCGGACGGATTGTTCGATATTGTGCTTGCTCATGCTGCCAGTCGATCGGTTGGTTCGCGCTCGCCTTGTGCGCCGTTTTCATCGTCTTCGTAGACGAGGCGCTCGGAAACGGCCTTCTGCTCGTCGAAGAACTGATTGACGGCGGCGAGTTGTTCGCGTGTGGTGTCCAGCGTGTTCATGCGATGCCGGAACGCGTTGGCGCCGCAAAGGCCGCGAGTGTACCAGCCGATATGCTTGCGCGCAGTACGCACGCCCGTAAACTCGCCATAAAACGCGTAGTGGTCCTCCAGATGCTCGTTCATGATCATCTGGATTTCGTCCACGCGCGGCGACGGCAACAGCTCGCCGGTGGCGAGAAAATGCTCGATTTCGCGGAACAGCCACGGGCGCCCCTGCGCCGCGCGGCCGATCATGATGGCATCCGCCCCCGTCACTTCGAGCACGTGTCTGGCCTTCTGCGGCTTCGTGATATCGCCGTTGGCAACCACCGGAATGCGCGCCGCGGCCTTCACGGCGGCGATGGTTTCGTACTCGGCGTCGCCGTGATAGAGGTCGGCGCGGGTGCGGCCGTGGACGGTCAGCATCGAAATGCCGCATTCTTCTGCGATGCGCGCGATGGTGAGCGCGTTGCGGTGATCGCGGTCCCAGCCGGTGCGGATCTTCAGCGTGACGGGCACGGCATCTGGCCCCACGCCGACGGCATCGACCACGGCCTTGACGATGCGCGCGACGAGCGGCTCGTTTTGCAGCAGCGCGGACCCGGCGGCCACGTTGCAGACCTTTTTGGCCGGGCAGCCCATGTTGATGTCGATGATCTGCGCGCCGTTTGCGACGTTATACCGCGCCGCTTCGGCCATCATTTCGGGGTCGGCGCCCGCGATCTGGACGGAAATGGGTTCGACCTCGCCCGCGTGATTGGCGCGGCGCATGGTCTTTTCGCTTTTCCAGAGCTGGGCGTTGGAGGCAACCATTTCCGACACTGCATAGCCCGCGCCGAGGCGCTTGCACAGCTGACGGAACGGCCGGTCCGTGACACCCGCCATAGGGGCGACGAACAGGTTGTTGCGCAGGGTGTGGCGGCCAATTGTGAACATGATGCGCGGACAAAAGCAGTAGCGCGCCTGGCTGCGCTCCGGCAGGGCCGGGGGCGGTGGCGCGGTGCTGCTCGAAATGGGGAAACGCGTATTTTAGCGTTAACGGGATGGGAGGGTTTGGGTTGTGGACCCTGGTGTGGTTTGGGGTGCGTTGGATGTCGCGTTGTATTGCGATGCGACCCTTTAGTGGTTTTACAACCCCGTCCGACCCCAGATCAACTGCGCTGCCCAAACATCATCTGCCTCGCCAGCGCGGTTTTAACCGGCGGCACGAATTCAAGCGCAGTAAGCGCAAGCCCGCGCAGCGTTCCAAGCGCCGGAAAATCCACCGTAAAGAGCCGCGCAAGCGTATCGGTCGCGCCAATCGTCATACGCCGATCAAACGCGCGCCGCCCCGCGAACTCAGCCAGCGCAACCGGCGTCGCGCCATGCTGCGCCAGCGAATCCGCGAGCGCGTGTGCGTCGCGCAAACCCAGATTCAGCCCTTGCCCGGCAACCGGATGCAGCGTCTGCGCCGCATTGCCCACCGCTGCAATCCGCCCATGCCCCGACACCAGCGTATCGAGCGCGTTCAACCCCAGCGGAAACGCCGCGCGCCCCTGAATCTGCGTGAAGCGCCCCATGCGCGCCCCAAACGCCTCGCCCAGTTCGGCGAGAAATTCGGCATCGGACAATTCAGCACGCCGCGCCGCTTCCACCGGCTCCGAACACCACACCAGCGCGAAATCGGCATCGCGCGCACCACCCATCGGCAATAGCGCGATCGGGCCTTCGTCGGTGAAACGCTCCCACGCGACATGCGCTTGCGGCGCGGACACGCTCACCACGCCAACCAGCGCCGTCTGCCCATAATCCCGCGTGCGCTTTTGCGGACGTTGCACCGCGCCAGGTTCAGCCACAGCCACATCCGCATCGGCGTTCGCGGCAGCCTGCACGCGATACAAACCGCCTTCCGCATTCACGAGCACGCGCGTGCGCAACGTGCGCGCCACGCCCGCGCTTTCCACGCGCAACGTCACGCCATCGTGCTCGACCACAGGTTCCTGCGCATGCGTGTGATGCAGCCAGTGCACGTCAGTCCCGCGCACCGCCTGCGCAAGCGATTGCACGATCGAGCCATAACGCGCGACATAACCGAGCGCTGGCAGATCGTAGTCGTGCCGGTCGATCAGCGTGCGGCCAAAGCGGCCACGCTGCGAGACATGAATACGTTCGATCGACGTTGCATCCTGCGGCCACGCGAGCGCCTGCAGCAAAGTGCGGCTGCCTTGCGACACGGCGATCGCGCGCGGATCGCCCGCGCTGTCTTCCGGCTCGCGCGCATCGATCAGCGCAACCGACAACGACGACGTCGCGCTGCGCTGCGCGAGCCAGCCCGCGAGCGCGAGCCCAACCGGCCCGGCGCCGACGATGATGACGTCATGGTCGAAAGGGGCGGGCGTCGTTGGCTGGCTGGCTGCGTTCACTGCACTCATGTCGCTGCGTTGGTATCGGTTGATTGGCGGTGGTGATGGAAATCACGCGGAATTTACGCGGCACTCACGCTTATGCGCCGCGTTGCGCGTTCTGCATCAGCGCTTCGATGTCGTCGGCGTTCACGGGCACGCCGCGCGTAATGAGTTCGCAGCCGGTCTCGGTGACGATGGCGTCGTCCTCAATGCGGATGCCGATGTCCCAATAGCGCTCCGGCACGTCTTCGGCCGCGCGGATATAAAGCCCCGGCTCGATGGTGAGCGTCATGCCCGCGCGCAACGTGCGCCAGGGCGGCGCATCGCCTGACGTGTCTGGCGTGCCGCGCTCGCGATAATCGCCCACATCGTGCACATCCATGCCGAGCCAATGGCCCGTGCGATGCATATAAAAGCGCGCGTAGGCGCGATCGGCGATCACTTCGTCGACGCTCGCGTAGCGCTGGCGATCGAGAATGCCCGTATCGAGCAGACCTTGCGCGAGCACGCGCACAGCCGCTTCGTGCGGCGCTTCGAAATTCACGCCGGCGCGTGTGGCGTCGACGGCCGCTTGCTGCGCGGCCAGCACGATGTCGTAGAGCTCGCGTTGCGCGCTCGTGAAGCGCCCGCTGGCGGGAAACGTGCGCGTGATGTCCGAGGCGTAGCCGTTCAGTTCGCAGGCCGCGTCGATCAGGATCAGGTCGCCTTCGCGTGCGACGGCGTTGCCAGCCGGATAGTGCAGCACGCAGGCATTCGCGCCCGTGGCGACGATCGAACCGTAGGCCGGCGCCTGTGCGCCATGCTTGCGGAACGTATAAAGCAATTCGGCTTCGATCTCGTATTCGCGCATGCCGGGGCGGCATGTCTGCATCGCGCGCACGTGCGCGAGCGCGGAAATCTCCGCGGCGCGGCGCATCGTGTCGAGTTCGTGCGCGTCCTTGACGAGGCGCATCTCGTCGAGCAAGGGCAACACGTCATAGGCGGCCGCGGGCGCGGTGACGCCGCTGCGTCCCTGCGCGCGCACGGCATCGATCCAGCCGCGCACCTGCGCGTCGAATTGCTCAGATGCGGCCAGCGCGTAATGCAGCGCCGGGCGATTGGCGATCAGACGCGGCATCTGCGTATCGATATCGTCGATGGGAAACGCCGCGTCGAAGCCGAATGCTTCGCGCGCGCCATCGGGGCCGAAACGCAAGCCTTCCCATGTTTCGCGCTCGACGTTTTTCGCGCGGCAAAACAGGATTTCGGCGGGTTCGTTTTCGCCGGCATTCGCGTCCAGCACGAGCAGCGCCTCGGGCTCGGTAAAGCCGGTGAGGTAGTAGAAATAGCTGTCGTGCCGATAGGGATAGTCGGCGTCGCGATTGCGCATGACTTCGGGCGCCGTGGGCACCAGCGCCACGCCGCCGCCTTGCGCTCGCAGGGCAGCCAGCACGCGCTCGCGGCGCGCGCGATAGAGCGATGCGCCGCCATCGGGGCCGCGCGGTGCGTCGGCTGCAGCGGCTGCAGCGCCGGGCGCCGCAGCGTTTTCCGTAAGGGTCGTGTCCATCGTGCGATTGTAGCGCCTGAAGGTTGGCGACGTCCGCCGGAACACGGTGCCTGGACACCGCGTTATCGCCGGTTTTATGCAGGGCGCAAGGCCCGCCGCGCCGCGCGCGGTGTTGCATCCTGTCGACAAAGCGCGACATCGACGCCCGCCGAATATGCGCTATCCAGCGGACAACCCGTCAGAATTTGTCGATTACCACGTATACTTCGGCCGGATTCCAGAAAAGGCAGGTGCGATGAAACTTATCGGTTCGCTCGGCAGCCCGTATGTCCGCAAGGCGCGGATCATGCTCGCCGAAAAGAAAATCGACTACAAGCTGGTGCTTGAAAACGTGTGGGCCGCCGAAACGGCGATCCACGATTTCAACCCGCTCGGCAAGGTGCCGTGTCTCGTGATGGAGGACGGCGAAGCGGTGTTCGACTCGCGCGTGATCTGCGAATACGTGGATATGCTCTCGCCGGTCGGCAAGCTGATTCCGCAGGGCGGACGCGAGCGCGTGGAAGTGCGGTGCTGGGAAGCGCTCGCCGACGGCATGCTCGACGCCGCCGTGCTGATCCGCGCGGAAGGCACGCAGCGCACGCCCGAACAGCAATCGGCCGCATGGATCGAGCGCCAGAATCGCAAGATTCACGAAGGCCTGAAAGCGATGGCCAAGGGCCTCGCAGGCAATGCGTGGTGCGCGGGCAACCGCTACACGCTCGCCGATATCGCAGTGGGTTGCGCGCTCGGCTATCTCGACTTCCGTCAGCCGGAACTGAACTGGCGCGAGCTGCATCCGAATCTCGAGAAGCACTTCGAGAAGCTCATGCAGCGTCCGTCGTTCGCGGATACGGTGCCACAGGCCTAAGCCTTAAGCCCTGAGCCTTAAGCCTGACAAGCAGCATCATCGAAGCATGAAAAAAAGCGCGCATTCAGAATGCGCGCTTTTTTTTCGTCATCGAATTTTCGACGATGGTTGCGAGCGCAACCATCACGCAAACTCATAGAAACATCAGACGATTTTTTCTTCGGCCGGCGCGAACGAATCGCTGCGCGCCACCGGCCACCACTTCTCGTACAACTGATAGCGATAGCGCGCTTCCAGCAGATCGCCGGGCTTCAGATACTTGAGCAGTTCCGACATCAGCTTCACTTCGTATGAAGAAACGCGCCGGACGATGTGATGCGCGCGCAGATCGGCGGGACTTGCGAGGCCGGCGGCCTGAATGATTTCCTGCAGCGCGTGCAGCGTGTTGCGATGGAAGTTGTAGACGCGCTCGCCCTTGTCGGGCACGTCGAGCGCGCGCTGGCGCACCGGATCTTGCGTCGCCACGCCCGTCGGGCAGCGGTCCGAATGGCACTTCTGCGCCTGGATGCAGCCCACCGCGAACATGAAGCCGCGCGCCGAATTCACCCAGTCCGCGCCAATCGCCAGCGTCTTCGCCACGTCGAATGCCGTGATGATCTTGCCGCTCGCGCCAATCTTGATCCTGTCGCGCAAGCCGATGCCCACGAGCGTGTTGTGCACGAGCAGCAGGCCTTCCTGCAACGGCGTGCCGATGTGATCGGTGAACTCGATGGGCGCGGCGCCCGTGCCGCCTTCCGCACCGTCCACGACGATGAAATCGGGCAGGATGCCGGTTTCGAGCATGGCCTTGGCGATGCCGAAAAACTCCCACGGATGGCCGATACACAGCTTGAAGCCCGTGGGCTTGCCGCCCGACAGCTTGCGCAGGCGATCGACGAATTCGAGCAGGCCGCGCGGCGTCGAAAACTCCGAATGACGCGCGGGCGACACGCAGTCCTGGCCCATCGGAATGCCGCGCGTTTCGGCGATTTCGGGCGTGACCTTGGCCGCGAGCAGCATGCCGCCGTGACCCGGTTTCGCGCCTTGCGAAAGCTTCACCTCGATCATCTTCACTTGCGGCTCGTTGGCGAGACGCTGGAATTTATCGGCGCTGAAAGTGCCGTCGTCATTGCGGCAGCCGAAGTAGCCCGAAGCGATTTCCCAGATGATGTCGCCGCCGTGTTCGCGGTGATATTTCGACATCGAGCCTTCGCCGGTGTCGTGCGCGAAGCCGCCTTTTTTCGCGCCCAGATTGAGCGCGCGGATCGCGTTGGCCGACAGCGCGCCGAAGCTCATCGCCGAGATGTTGAAGATCGACATCGAATACGGCTGCGGGCGGCTCGCGCCCACCAGCACGCGGAAGTCGCTGCCATCGAGTTTGGTGGGCGCGAGCGAATGGCTGATCCATTCGTGGCCGACGGCCTTGACGTCGAGTTCGGTGCCGTAAGGGCGGCTGTCGACGACATTCTTCGAGCGCTGGTACACCACGCTGCGCTGCACGAGCGAGAAGGGTTTTTCGTCGGTGTCGTCTTCGACGAAGTACTGGCGGATTTCAGGCCGCACGAACTCGAACAGGAAACGCAGATGGCCCCAGAGCGGGTAATTGCGCAGGATGGCGTGGCGCAACTGGGTCATGTCGTAAAGGCCGAGCGCGACGAGCAGCGCGGGCACGATGGCGCAGAACCACGACAGGTGATGGAACGCCGCTGCGATGACACAGGCCGCGAGTAGCAGCACCGCGCACCACATGGCGAGGTAACGTCGGGAAAACATGGGGGGACTCCTCGATCTCTTGATTTGCCGCGCGAAATCCGGTCAGGTCCGCGCGAACCCGCCGCGCTGGGGTACGGCGCTGGCGTGCCCGCATAATGCCGCAAGTTTGTGAAACTGGCCGGCAAGCGGGCAGGGTTTGGCGGGGCCGGAGTCGACGCCGCGCAAAGCCGCGTGCAATAACGCGAGAGAACGAACGAGGAGGGCGCGCGGCGCAGAACGCGCCGCGCGAATCAGCTTACGCCTGGCTTTCTGTGGTGGACGAAGCCTTGGCCGCGAACTGCGGCGACTTCTTGCGCGGCGAGCGCTTTTTCTTCGGCGCAACCGGCGGCAGCACGGCGGGCACGTGCGGTTCGAGCGTCGTCACGGCTTCGATGATGCCGCCGCCCAGGCAGACTTCGCCGTCGTACAACACGGCCGACTGGCCCGGCGTGACGGCCCATTGCGCATCCGGGAAATGCAGCGAGAACTGGCCTTCGCCGAACTCGGCCGCGCCCGCGAACGAACAGGGCGCATCGGCCTGGCGATAGCGCGTTTTCGCGCCGCACGCATGGCCTTCGGCTGGCGGCTCGCCCGCGACCCAGCTCACGTTGCCGGCGCGCAGGTCATGCGCGAGCAGCCACGGATGATCGTGACCCTGCACGACGTAGAGCGTATTGGTTTCGATGTTCTTGCCGGCGACGAACCACGGATCGCCGCTGCCGTCCTTGCTGCCGCCCAGACCAATGCCCTTGCGCTGCCCGAACGTATAGAACGCGAGGCCGATGTGCTCGCCTACGGTCTTGCCGTCGGGCGTCATCATCGGGCCGGGTTGGGTCGGCAGATAGCGGTTCAGGAAGTCGCGGAACGGCCGTTCGCCGATAAAGCAGATGCCGGTCGAATCCTTCTTCTTCGCGTTCGGCAGACCGATCTGTTCGGCGATCTCGCGCACCTTCGTCTTCGGAATTTCGCCAAGCGGAAACATCGTCTTCGACAACTGCGCCTGGTTCAGCCGATGCAGGAAGTACGACTGGTCCTTCGTATGATCGAGCGCCTTCAGCAGTTCGAAACGTCCGTTGTCCAGGTTCTGGCGCACGCGCGCGTAATGGCCCGTGGCGATGGTTTCCGCGCCCAGCGACATCGCGTGGTCGAGGAAGGCCTTGAACTTGATCTCGGCGTTGCAGAGCACGTCCGGGTTCGGCGTGCGGCCCGCCGAATACTCGCGCAGGAACTCCGCGAACACGCGGTCCTTGTATTCGGCGGCGAAGTTCACGGCTTCGACGTCAATGCCGATCAGATCCGCGACCGACACCACATCGATCCAGTCCTGACGCGTCGAGCAGTATTCGCCGTCGTCGTCGTCTTCCCAGTTCTTCATGAAGAGGCCGACGACGTCGTAACCCTGCTCCTTGAGCAGCCACGCGGTCACCGACGAATCCACGCCGCCCGACATGCCTACCACCACTCGTTTTTTACTCATCTCTGCTGCCTTTTTGTGCTGCATCTAGTGGGCGACTAGCCCTTGCTGCCTGTCTGGTTCGCTAACCTGGGTCCGACCGCGTGCGTCTGCACGAAATCGAGCGGCACGCGCTTGCCCGCGAGGTAATCGTCCACGCACTGCATGACGAGCGGCGTGCGATGGCGCTCGCTCGCGGCGCGCAGCTCGTCGACGCTCATCCAGAGCGTGCGGACGATATCGGGATCGAGCGCGCGATCTTCCGGCTCGCTCGCGACGCTGCCGCAATACGTGAAGCGCAGATAGGTCGTGCCGGACTCGCCCGGCTTGCCGAAGTGAGTCATATACATGCCGACCAGCGCCTGCGGTGCGAACGAGTAGGCGCTCTCCTCGAGCGTCTCGCGCACGACGGCTTCAAACAGCGTCTCGCCGGCTTCCAGATGGCCGGCCGGCTGATTCAGGCGCAAGCCCGCAGGCGTGTGTTCCTCGACCAGCAGAAAACGCCCGTCGCGCTCGATCACGGCGGCCACGGTGACGTGGGGTGCCCAGGTTTCATCGTTCATGGGCCGGTATTTTACCGGCACGCGCCCAAGGCTGCCCGGGGCCGGATCAGGCCCCGACCGTCCGGTCGGACGACATGCAGTGTTGTGTGCAGTGCACAAAAAGGGATAAATCCCGCTTCAAAGCCGTCGCTGCTTTCGGTTAAAGTGGTGCGTCGTTTGCCGTTGCATTGCCCGTTTCAGCCGTACCAGAACGTTGCAATAAGAGCCGGCGAGCCTCGTCGGCCTTACTCCGCTCTGTCCTTTGACACGAGCCATATCAAAAAGAGAAGCAGGCCGAGGAGGAAACAACGATGCATATCGGAGTGCCCGCGGAAACCCGGGCGAACGAAGGCCGCGTGGCCGCGACGCCGGAGACAGTCAAGAAGTACGTCGCGCAGGGCCATACGGTCACGATCCAGTCCGGTGCCGGCACCGGCGCCAGCTTTCCCGACGAAGCCTATGCGGCGGTCGGGGCGCAGATTGCCGACGCGGCGGCCGCCTTCGGCGCCGACCTCGTACTCAAGGTGCAATCGCCCAGCGTCAGCGAACTCGCGTTCATGAAGCGCGGCGCGGTGCTGGCCGGCATGCTCGATCCATTCAATGCGGATAACGCCCAGAAGCTCGCCGATGCGGGCCTGACGGCGTTCGCGCTCGAAGCCGCGCCGCGCACCACGCGCGCGCAAAGCCTCGACGTGCTGTCCTCGCAGGCCAATATCGCCGGCTACAAGGCGGTGCTGGTGGCGGCGAATCTGTATCCGCGCTTCATGCCGATGCTGATGACGGCCGCCGGCACGGTCAAGGCCGCGCGCGTGCTGATCCTGGGCGCGGGCGTGGCGGGCCTGCAGGCGATTGCGACGGCCAAGCGCCTTGGCGCGGTGATCGAAGCATCGGATGTGCGTCCGGCGGTGAAGGAGCAGATCGAATCGCTCGGCGCCAAATTCCTCGACGTGCCGTACGAAACCGATGAGGAGCGCGAAGCAGCGGTGGGCGTAGGCGGTTATGCGCGGCCGATGCCGCCTTCGTGGCTGGCGCGGCAATCTGCCCTGGTGCACGAGCGCGCGCGTCAGGCCGACATCGTCATTTCGACCGCGCTGATTCCGGGCCGCGACGCGCCCACGCTGCTGCCATCGGAAACGGTGCAGGCGATGAAGCCGGGTTCGGTGGTCATCGACCTCGCGGCGGGACGCGGTCCCATCGCCGATCAGGCTACGGGACGGCGCGGCGGCAACTGCCCGCTGACCGTCGCCGATCAGGTGATCACACAGCACGGCGTACAGATCTGCGGCTACACGAATCTCGCGTCGATGGTGGCCGCCGATGCCTCGGCGCTCTACGCGCGCAATCTGCTCGACTTCCTCAAGCTCATCATCACGAAGGAAGCCACGCTCAACATCGATCTCGCGGACGATATCGTCGCGGCCACGCTGCTGGCTCGCGACGGCGCCGTCACGCGCAAGACCTGAGAGGAGACCGGCAATGGAACTGATCAACCATACCGTCATCAACCTGATCATCTTCGTGCTGGCCGTGTATGTGGGCTATCACGTGGTCTGGAATGTCACGCCCGCGCTGCATACGCCGCTGATGGCCGTGACCAATGCAATTTCGGCGATCGTGATCGTCGGCGCGATGCTGGCGACGGGCTTGACCGTGGGCGGCGCGGGCAAGTTCTTCGGCACGTTTGCCGTGCTGCTGGCGGCCGTGAACGTGTTCGGCGGCTTTCTGGTCACACGGCGAATGCTGGAGATGTTCCGCAAGAAAGAGCCCAAAAAGCTCCCCGCGGCTGGCAAGGAGGGCGCGTAAATGAGCATGAACGTCGTTACGCTGCTCTATCTGGTGGCGTCGGTTTGCTTCATTCAGGCGCTCAAGGGCTTGTCGAATCCGCGCAGCGCGCGCGCCGGCAATATGTTCGGCATGGTGGGCATGGCCATCGCCATCCTCACGACGCTTGCGCTGATCGTGAAGGAGTCCGCACAGTTCGGCTCGAATCTCGGGCTGGGGCTTGGGCTGCTGTTTGGCGCGCTGATTATCGGCGGCGGGCTGGGTGCGTTCGTGGCGGCACGCGTCGAGATGACGAAGATGCCCGAACTCGTTGCGGCCATGCACTCGCTGATCGGTCTCGCGGCGGTGTGCATCGCGTATGCGGTGGTGTCGGAGCCGGCTGCGTTCGGACTCGTGGCGGAAGACGCGCCGTATCCGGGCTTCCTGCCGTACGGTAACCGCATCGAACTGTTTATCGGCACCTTCGTGGGTGCGATTACCTTCAGCGGGTCGGTGATCGCCTTCGGCAAGCTCTCGGGCAAGTACAAGTTCCGGCTGTTTCAGGGCGCGCCCGTGGTCTACCCGGGCCAGCATCTGATCAACCTGATGCTGGCGATCGGCATGATCGGCTTCGGCGTGCTGTTCTTCATCACGCAATCGTGGCTGCCGTTCATCATCATGACGGCGATCGCGTTCGCGCTGGGCGTGCTCATCATCATTCCGATCGGCGGCGCGGATATGCCCGTCGTGGTGTCGATGCTGAACTCGTACTCGGGCTGGGCGGCGGCGGGCATCGGCTTCTCGCTGAACAACGCGATGCTGATCATCGCCGGGTCGCTGGTGGGTTCGTCGGGCGCGATTCTGTCGTACATCATGTGCCACGCGATGAACCGCTCGTTCTTCAACGTGCTGCTGGGCGGTTTCGGCGCGGAAGCGGGCGCGGCGGCCACGGGTGGCGCGCAGGAGCAGCGTCCGGTGAAGTCCGGTTCCGCCGACGATGCCTCGTTCATGCTCGGCAACGCGGAAAGCGTGGTGATCGTGCCGGGTTATGGTCTGGCCGTGGCGCGCGCGCAGCATGCGCTGAAGGAACTGACTGACAAGCTCGTCGAAAAAGGCGTGGATGTGCGCTACGCGATTCACCCGGTCGCGGGCCGCATGCCGGGTCACATGAACGTGTTGCTCGCCGAAGCCGAAGTGCCCTACGACCTCGTGTACGAGATGGAAGACATCAACAACGAGTTCGGCCAGACCGATGTGGTGCTGGTGCTCGGCGCGAACGACGTGGTGAATCCGGCCGCGAAGAACGATCCGAAGTCGCCGATCGCGGGCATGCCGATCATCGAGGCGTACAAGGCGCGCACCATCATCGTCAATAAGCGTTCGATGGCGGCGGGTTACGCGGGTCTCGACAACGAACTCTTCTACATGGATAAAACCATGATGGTGTTCGGCGACGCGAAGAAAGTGATCGAGGATATGGTGAAGGCGGTGGAGTAAGCGCCTCTGGCTGTCACGCTCGATGGTCGTGAAAAAGCCCGCTAACTGGCGGGCTTTTTCGTTTGCACGTCATCGCGATGGCGCATTCACATGGCGCAGATAATCGGCGAGCCGCCGTCCGCTGACATCGGGAAACGGTTCGAGCACTTCCACGCTATTCATGCGCTCGATATTGAAATTGCGAAAGCCTTCGCGCATCTCGCACCACGCGCCCACGGTCCACTGCGCGCCCCAATACACGAGCCCGAGCGGCCAGACGCGCCGTTCCGTTTGCGCGCCGATACGGTCGCAATACGCGAAGCGCACCACGAGCCGCGAATCGACGGCGCGATGCAGCGCGTCCACTTTTTCCGAGTACGCCGGATCGACGTGATACAACGGCGCGAACACGGCGATGCGTTCGAGTACGGCGCGTTTTTCCGCCGGCATCGCGGCGGCGATTTTCGCCAGCGCCCCGCGCGCGCCGCCCGCGAGTGCCGCGCCGCCCCAGGATTCGGCCATGCGGGCGCCGACGGCGAGCGCGGTGAGTTCGTCGGCGGTAAAGGTGAGCGGCGGCAGGCTGGCCGTGCGCGCGAGCCGGTAACCGATGCCCGCTTCGCCTTCGATCGGCACGCCCGAAAGCTGTAGATCGCGCACATCGCGATAAACCGTGCGCGGCGACACGGCGAGCCATTCCGCAAGCTGCTGCGCCGTGGTGAGACGGCGCCCGCGCAGTAGTTCGGCGATCTGGAACAGGCGGTCGGCGCGACGGGTCATGGTGGGGCCGCTGGAGAAGAAGGAAGGGCGCGCGTGAGGGAGCGCATGAGGGCGCGCCCGCGGGTGAGGCTGTGCAGATGATAGCGCCGCCCGCAGCACGGCCCGCGCTGCGTGGCGGCGTGAGCGTCCGGCTTAGCCCAGCTTCGCGGCATGCAGCCCGACGCGGTTGCCTTCCGTATCGATGAAGAAGCCGATATAGCCGTAGTTGTTCGGCAACTCCAGCGCCGGGCCCTGCTTCTTGCCGCCGGCCTTCTCGACGCGATCGAGCACGGCCGTGACCGAGGGCTGCGCGTTCAGATACACGAGCACGCCTTTCGGGTCCGGCTTGGCGTCCTGCGGATTGAACACAATGCAGCCGCCGGTGGCGTTATCGGCGTGACCGAAGATCGCCATCGGCACGCCGCCGACGACTTCGCGCTGCAGCGAAGTATCGAGCGCGGATTCGTAGAAACGGGCCGCACGATCGAGATCGTG
The DNA here is from genome assembly GCF_905220255.1 of Paraburkholderia sp. J69-1. Lineage (NCBI taxonomy): Bacteria > Pseudomonadati > Pseudomonadota > Betaproteobacteria > Burkholderiales > Burkholderiaceae > Paraburkholderia > Paraburkholderia sp. J69-1. The sequence continues at coordinate 180,563 of NZ_CAJMZG010000001.1, forward strand.
AGCGGGGATTTCGAACCACGAGATGACGCGGGCAGCTTGGGACAGCTGGGGCACTTCGAGCATTTCGGTGGACATGATGCACTCCTTGAGTGGCGACGGCGGATGCGGTTCGATGGCGGCGGCTGGCGGGATGCCGGGGCGCCGTCCCTGGCCGCTTGTGGCGTGCGGCGTGGGATAGAGGCAGTGTGCAGACCCCCTGCTGACAGCGTGCTGTCAGTAGCTAGCGGTATGACCCGCGGCGCGGCGTTTCGAACTTTTTCGAGAGAGCCTCGCGCGCGGATTTGTTGTAATCGACGCATCGCATCTCCATTGCCTCGCCTTCATCTCATGTCTCCAAACGTCTCCATCATCACGCCGACCGCGAATCGCGAGGCTTTTCTGCCGGCGATTGCGCGCTGTGTCGCGCGTCAGCGCGTCGACTGGGAGTGGCTGGTGCTCGACGACAGCCCGCAGCCCAGCGCCTTCATGCAGCAACTCGCGCGCAGCGACGCGCGCGTGCGCTATCACTGGTCGAAGGAGCCGATGTCGATCGGCGCGAAGCGCAATCTGCTTGTCGCCGAATCGCGCGCCGGCACCATCGCCCATTTCGACGATGACGATCACTACGCCGCCCACTATCTCGAACAGATGACGCGCTTGATGCGCGAGAACGACGCGGCGCTCATGAAGTTATCGACGTTCTGGATGTTCGCGCCGCACACGCAGTTTCTCGGCTATATGGATCTGAATGCGCGCGTTGGTCTGCACTACGAACTGAGCGGGCAAACGGTCAACACGGTGACGTTTCACGACAAGATGAAAATCGGCGCCGATTTCATCCTGTTTTATGGCTTCGCGTATGTGTATCGCAAATCGCTGTTCGACATCGCGCATTACGACGATGTGAATCTGGGCGAGGACGAAAGTTTCATCCGCCGCGTGGTGGCAGCAGGAGAAAAGGTGCTGGCGGCGGACGATACGCAGGCGAGCTGCCTGCATCTGATTCATCCGGCTTCGACGTCGCGCTGTTTCTCGCGCTACGCCTTGCCGATGTTTCTGCTGCCGAGATTGTTTCCCGACTACGCAGGCTATCCGCTGCCGGTCGCGCCGGGCGGCGCGCAGATCGGGCCCGCGCGCGTCTGAAGCGCACGGCGGCCCGATGCGAGGCTGTTAGCCTTCGCTGTTTTCGCTCGATGCGTCCTTCGCCGGACGCTGGCGGACGCTGCCCGCGATCAGGTCGAAGCGGAACAGACGGCATTCGAGCGCGCCGTTGAAGAGCGGCGTTTTGGCGGCTTCGCGCAGACGCAACTGGCCCGGCAGCTTGCGATCCGAGGTGAGGAAGAACGCGCGCCAGCCGGTGAAACGCTGCTTGAGCGCGTCGCCGAGCGCATGGAAGAACTCCGCGTCCGGTGCGTCGGTGTGGACGCGGCGAAACGATTCGGGTGCGTCGTAGCCGTCGTCGTCACGCGGATTGCGCTCGCGCAGTTCGCCGCGCGCGTTGCGGCCGCGCACTTCGATACGCTCGCCATACGGCGGGTTTGCCACGAGGATGCCGTCGCCCTCGGCGGGCGGCGTCATGTTGCGCGCGTCGATCTGCTTGAGCGGCACATTGCCCAGACCGGCGCGTGCGAAGTTGGCGCGAGCCTTCTCCAGCATGACGTCGGAAATGTCGCTGCCGAAAATCTTCAGATCTTTTGCGCGGCTCATGGCCGTATTGCGAGCCGTATTGGCTTCGCTCTTCAGATGGCGCCAGGCGGCCGAATCGGACTGCTTCAGACGCTCGAAACCGAAGCTGCGCGACAGACCCGGCGCGATATCCAGCGCGACCTGGCAGGCTTCGGCGAGGAAGGTGCCGGAGCCGCACATCGGATCATACAGCGGTTGTTCGGGCGACCAGTTGGTCAGACGCAGGATGCCGGCGGCGAGGTTTTCGCGCAGCGGCGCCGCGCCCTTGTCCAGACGCCAGCCGCGCTTGAAGAGCGGCTCGCCGGACGTGTCGAGGTAAAGCGTGCAATCGGTCGCGGTCAGGAAGGCGAAGATGCGCACATCCGGGTACGCGGTATCGACGCTCGGACGCGAGCCGGCCTTGTCGCGCATGCGGTCGCAGATCGCGTCCTTCACGCGCAGCGTGGCGAATTCGAGGCTGCGCAGCGGCGACTTGATCGCGGTGATGTCGATGCGGATCGTCTCGTTCGGCGAGAACCATTTCTCCCACTGCTGCTCGCGGGCGAGCGCGTAGATGTCCTGCTCGCCGCGATAGGGACGCTGGGCGAGCTTCAGGAGCACGCGGCTCGCGATGCGCGAATGCAGGTTCGCGGCCATGCCGCCGGCCCAGTTGCCGCGGAAATGCACGCCGCCGGGGACTTCGGCGCCGACCTGGAGCGCGCCGGGCGGCAGACGCCGTTGCGCGGTTTCGGCCAGTTCGGCGGCGAGCGCGGCTTCAAGGCCACGCGGGCAGGGAGCAAAGAAATCGAAAGACATGAGGAGAGAGGTGACGCTGCGGGGAAGGCGCTATTGTACGCGGGTTAGGCGGCGGGGCCGGTGGGCGTGGTGTTCGCAACATGTTTGCAGCATGTTCGCCACGTGTTCGCCGCCCGGACAGACCTCACAGCGTATCCCGAACCAAAGGTTTGATCTTCGGCCGGGGCTGCTGGCTGGCCTGCCACAAATCTCACTGGATCTGCATGCCGGGCCACAGATCGGTCGACGTGCCGAGCCACGCGGACAGGCGCAGCGCGATATTCGCCGTCACGTTGGCCTTGCCGTTCAGCAGATTCGACAGCGTCACGCGGTTGATATGGAGCGAATTTTCGGCTTCGGTCACGGTCATGTCCTGCGGAATCCAGTCGCGCAGTACCTCGCCGGGGTGCGGCGGGTTGTGCATGCTGCTGCTCATGCCTGTCCTTTAATGGTCCTGATAATCGAGGAGAATGGCGTCCTCGCCTTCGAAGGTGAAGGTGAGACGCCAGTTGCCATTTACCCAGACGGCCGAATGATCGCGTAGATCGCCGCGTAGCGCATGCAGGCGCCAGGGCGGCGAGTTCATGTCCTGCGGGCCGCACGCCAACTCGAGCGCGCCCAGTCGAACGCGCAATCGCGGAGCGTGATGCGCCTGAATACCTACCTTGTTGCCGTCCAGAAAAAACGATGCAAGACCTTTGTGCCGAAAGGTTTTGATCATGCGGCTGTAACCTACGTGACTACACGAGGCAAGCGCCGCGCGATGCCACGCCATCGAGCAGAAAGTTGAGGAACGCTCCCTGGAAACACGGAGCGCGCGCGTTCCTCATCGTGGCATCAAGGCTGGCCGGGCAGTTTGGGTTGCATCAGGGCGACGCGCATCACTGGCCATCTGGCATACAAAACCGCACGCTCATTCGTTGTCCTCGCGCAACTGTGCGCGCCGGATCGGCCAGACCAGATCGATCGGATGGCGCGTGACGCGGCGCCAGAATGCGCGCATCAGCGGGCGCACGTCTCGACGGCCAAGGTCGCGCGAGCGCAACGCCATCTGCAGCGCGAGCGCAAAACTCACCGTCACGTTGAGCACCGCCATGCTGGCGACGCCGGCCACGGCCCACCAGAGTTCGCCGCTTTTCAGCGTGCTCGTGCCCAGCACGCCCATCGCCACGCCGATCGAGCCCGCCGACAGCGTCACGTGCCGCACCTCGAAGTGGAACGCCACCGCCGACACGATCGCTGGCACCACGCCCAGCATCATGCCGAGCACGACATTGCCCCACACGCCGGCCGCGTTGATTCGGCAAAAGTGCGCCAGACGCGCCGCGCCCGAAACGCCCAGCGTCATGCGCAGACGCCGGTTCCACGCGAGCGCATCTTCGACGCGATGGAGTACGAACCAGTTGTCGGCCCAACCCGCGAACAGGCTCGACGCCCACAGCAGCACGCCCGTGAGCGCGGCGTAGAACGGCGTGGGCCCGAGCAGCGAGAACGATTGCAGCGTCGCGTGCGCTTTCTGCGGCGAGATCAGGTTCGCGTGGAACAGCCAGCCGCACACCAGCTGGATCGCCAGACACGCCGGGAACACCAGCAGCACGTTGCCGAGCACCGCCGCAGCCTGGGTGCGGATCAGCGCCACCACCGACGAGACAAAGCGCGCACGTCCCGCCGCCACATGCGTGCCGTCGAGTTCGCGCGCGAGCGTGGGTGCGGTCATGGCGGGCTGCTTGGTCGCCAGCGAGAAGTGGCAGAAGTGCATCACCAGAAAGCTCACCGCGTAGTTGAGACCGGCGAACACCCCTTCGATCATCGATGGCAGATGCGCGCCCGTCACGCCGAACTTCACATACACCGTCACCGCGGTGACCAGGCCGCCGCCGGCTGCCATGCGCAGCATCGTCAGATATTCGGCGCGATCGCGTGCGATGTAGTGCTCGCCGGTGTCGGCGGACAACTCCACGACCTTGCGCGAAAGCAGCGCGAAGTTGCTGCGCACGAGATGCGAGACGCTCTGGCTGCGCTGGTTCGCGCGCACCAGATCGGCGATGAGGCGCGCTTGCGTCGGGGCATCGTCGGCGGCCATCCAGGCGTCCAGCAGGCGCTCGGCGCGCACGATGCGCATGCGCATGCGCTGCACCTGAAACACCGTGTCCACGCGCACGCCATGGCGATAGAGATGCGCGAAGACATCGTCGGTGGCCTTGCGGCAGTCGTCGAGCAGCAGACGCAGCCAGCTCACTTCCTGCAGCAGCCGCGCGGGCTCACCCGCGTCGCGGGCGTTTTCCACCGCGAGCATCGCGCGCGTGAGGCGGAAGAATGGCAGTTTTTCGACGGCGACGCGCGCTTCGTCGCTGGACAGGCGGCTGCGCACTGTCGGGGAAAGGCCCGTCGAGCTGATCTGGCAGGTCAGGTTGTGCAGCGCCGTAAGCAGGTCGAGCGAGAAATCGCCCGGCAGTTTCACCGTCGCGGATTCGGCGGGCGTGTCGCTTGCCAGCACGGGCGCGGGTTCGGCGATCAGCGCCTGCAGGCGCTTGAGCAGATCGGCGGGCAGCGTCGAGATCCACTCGGGATCGTAAGCGGCCGGGAACATCAGCGTGACGAGCGCGGCGAGGTCGCGGCGATTGGGCGCGGGCGGGATCAATTGAGCCTGCACACGCTCGACCAGCGCGCCGACGAGGCCCGAATGCACCGGCATGCCGGCATCGCAGAGCAGCGAAATGCTGTCGCTGTCGCGCAGCAGCTTGCGCACCATCGCGCCGACGTTCGCTTTCCAGGCCGGATTGCGCTCGAGCACGTGCAGCAAATAGCGCACGCGCACATGCTCGGGCGGCGTGCGCTGCGGCGCGTCGTCGGCGAGAACGGTGCTGGGCGCAGCGTCGGTGTCGAGCTTGCCACGGCGGTGGAGCCAGTGCGCAAGCTCAATCAGCCAGTCGCTGCGTTCGGCGTAAGGGGCGTCGGCGTCGGCACTCGCCAGCAGCGCGTCGAGTTGCTGTCCGGCGCTGCGCGAGGCGCGCCACTTTTTCCAGAGCGTGGTGATCGAACGAAACATACAGAAGTGTCAGGCAGCGAGGCAAACCGCCATTATCGCGGGCCGCGTGCTTTGAGCCGGTTTTGTTGGGCCGACTTTGCCTGACCGGCTGCGCGCGGACGCAGAAATGCAACGAGGGATGAGGCAGCGCATCGCGCCGCGTCATCCCTCGTTGTGAAGCGGGTCGGAAACCCGAACGCGTCAGCTTGCCGATGCCGCCGGAACGAGCGTCGGGCAGGCCATGCTGGTTACGGGCTTTGTCGGCATGGCCGATTTCGTGGCGCCTTTCTTCGTCGCCGCAGGCACGCTCACCTGCGGCATGGCGGCGAGCGCACGCACGCCGCTCGAAATCGCCATCGACAGATCGGATACCGCGCGGCGATGACCGATCACCAGCGCGTCGTAACCGTCTCCCACCGGTTCGTTGAGCACGCTGCGGCAGGTCATGACAGTCTGCGAATCGAGCGCGCGCACGCTCCACACCGCGTCGATGAGCGCGTGCGAGCCGGGCCACGATTCGAAGCGCTGCACGTTCACGCTGACGCGATACACCGGCACGCCGTCAGGACGCGGCGAGCCATAGACGTCGATGGTGTTGAGCTGCTGGGTGAGATCGCCCGACAGCGCGCGGCGGATCTCGTCGCCGGGCATCGACGCCCAGCGCTCCTGTTCCAGCACCTTCACCTGCATTGCGTCGGTCTGCACGACCAACTGGGCCTTGGAGACCTGCGGCGGCACATCGACAGGCGCCAGCTCGATCAGCCACGCCGGATTGCTGGCGGTGGCGGCCGGGGCCGTGCGCGCCGTGTCGTCGCTTGGGCTCAGCGTGTAGAAGCGGCTGCCCGGCGAGGCGCAGCCCGCGAGCGCCGCCGCGAGTGTCACGGTGATCGCCAGCGTCGGGGCGAGCATCGAAAGGGCGGCGGGACGCCGCAGGGGAGGCAGGCGAAACGTCATGGCTTGTCTCCTGATTTGCCGCGCAGCAGCGATTCGGGATGGCGCTCCAGATAATCCGAGAGCGAGTTGAGAGATTGCAGCGTGCGCGTGAGTTCCTGCAGCGCCTGATGCACATCCGATTGCAGCGGCGAATCCTGCTGCAGCGTGGATTGCGCGGCGCTGAAGGTCTTCTGCGCTTCGTCGAGCGTGCCCTTCATCTGCGGCAGCAGTTCGTCGTTGACCTTGCCGAACAACTGGTTCGCGTTCTTCAGCGACTCGTTCAGGTTGTTGCCGATCTTGTCGAACGGAATCTGATTGAGTTTCTTCGTGATGTCGGCGACCTGCTGTTGCAGTTCTTCCAGCGAGTTCGGCACCGTCGGCAGCTCCATCGGGTCGCGGTCGAGATCCGCCTTCGCGGGACCGGCCTTCGGGAACACGTCGAGCGCGATATACAACTGGCCGGTGATCAGGTTGCCCGTGCGCAACTGGCCGCGCAGCCCGCGCGCGACGAGTCGCTTGACCAGCTCGCGGCTTTGCGGCGTGTGCGGCGTGGGCGCTTCGCCACGCGTGCGGCGCGACAGCCGCAGCGGGTAAAGATCCATCGTCACCGGCATGGTGAAGTTGTGCGCCTTCGGATCGTATTCGATGCCGATATCCGTCACCTGGCCGAGCGCGATGCCGCGGAAGTCCACCGTCGCGCCCACCGAAAGCCCGCGCAGCGACTGGTTGAAGTACATCACCACGCGCACCGGCGCGCCGTCCGGTTCGCGCATCGCTTCGCTTTCGTCCGAGGCGAGCGTGAAGGTAGCGTTGTCGGGCGCTTGCGGGCCCATCGTCTGGCCGGCCGGCGACTGGAAGGCGAGGCCGCCCACCACGACGGTCGCGAGCGACTGCGTATTGACCTTGATGCCGCTCGAATCCAGTTGCACGTTCACGCCGCTGGCATGCCACCAGCGGGTATTGGTGCCCACGTACTGGTCGTAAGGCGCGCTGACGAACACCTGCACCGTCACGCCCGTGCCGTCCTTGTCTAGCGAATAGCCCGTGACCTGGCCCACCTGGATGCGGCGGTAGAAGATCGGCGTGCCGATATCGAGCGAGCCGAGCGTTTCGCTATGCAGCGTGTAGCGATGGCCTTTTTCGTCGATGGTCACGGCGGGCGGGGTCTCCAGCCCGGTGAATTCGCTGGCGGTTTCGTCCGAACGACCGGCATCGGCGCCGATGTAGGAGCCCGAAAGCAGCGTGCCGAGACCCGAAACGCCGCTCGCGCCCACGCGGGGGCGCACCACCCAGTAGTGACTGTCCTTCTTGGCGAAGTTTTCTGCGTCCTTGGTGAGTTCGACCGTCACGAGCACGCGCGAGAGATTTGGCGAAAGCTTGATGGCCCGCACCGAGCCGATCTCGACGTCCTTGTACTTGACCTTGGTCTTGCCGGGCTCCAGGCCCTCGGCGGTCATGAAGCTGATCGTGATGGTCGGCCCGCGCATGGCGACCGACTTCACCACGAGCGCCACGCCGATCAGCGCGGCTACGAGCGGCACGATCCAGACGAGCGAGGGCAGCCAGCGTTTGGGCTTGACGATGTCCGGCTCGGGCAGGTCGGGCGGCAGCGAGCCCCCGGCCGGCGGCGGATTCGGTCCTTTCGGACTATTCATGTGGGTGATCCTGAGAGTGTTGCGTGGGTTGCTGTTTGTCTTCGTCCACCGGGTCCCAGATCAAGCGCGGGTCGAACTGCATCGACGCCATCATCGTCAGGATCACGACCGAGCCGAATGCGATTGCGCCGGGCCCCGCCGTGATCACCGCAAGCGACTGGAAGCGTACCAGCGCCACGGTCAGGGTGACCACGAAGATGTCCAGCATCGACCAGCGGCCGATGAATTCGACCAGCCGGTAGAGCTTGGTGCGCTCGACCGGGCGCCAGGTGGAGCGGCGCTGCGAGGTGAAACAAAGCAGTGCGATGACGCTGAGCTTGAGCATCGGCACCAGAATACTGGCGATGAAGACGATCACCGCGAGCGGCGCGTCGCCGGAGGTCCAGAAGTAGACGACGCCGCTCATGATCGTGTCGTCTTCGTCGCCGACGAGCGAGGCCGTGTGCATGACCGGCAGCAGGTTCGCCGGAATGTAGAGCAGCGCGGCCGCGATCAGCAGGGCCCAGGTGCGCGCGAGGCTGTCGGGATGGCGCAGATGCAGCGGCGAGTTGCAGCGCTGGCAGCGCTCATGGGCGTGGCCGGCGCGCGCGCGAGCACGCGGCTGCAGATGGCCGCAGGCGTGGCAGGAGATCAGGCCGGCGTCGGTGGCGGTGAGGTATTTCATCGGCATGCCTCGGTGCGCGCGATTTTCTGCGGACGCTTCAGTGTCGGTTTCATCGCGGTTTCCATCCGGGCGTGGTCGGGCCGCCGGGCTTCGGCGCGGAAGGATCGCGGATCTCGGGTTCGCTGACGGGATGGTCCGCGGCAGGGGCGGGGCTGACAGCGCCTCCCGCCTCCGGCCCGCCCAGCGTGGGCGGCACGCCCGGGTCGCTCAGCCCGTCGGGATCGATCTCGTGGCCGCCCAGCACCGCGCTGCCAGCTGGACGACGGGCCTGGCGCGCACCCGCGCGCAGCGCGTCGGCGATATCCCAGAGCGTGCGCGAATCGAACGTCACCACCACGGTGAACATCAGCGTGAGCGCGCCGAAGGCGAACAGCGCTGTTTCCGGGATCACGCGCGCGAGGCTCACCATTTTGACGATGGTGATGAGCACGCCCAGCATGAAGACTTCGAGCATGCCCCACGGCCGCACGAACTGGATCGCACGCAGCACCTGGTTAAAACCTGGCGGAATGAAGCCGCGCCGGATCGGCAGCAGCACGTAGAGCAGCGCGACCATCTCGGTGAGCGGAAAGAGGATGGTTGCGCAGAAGACCATCACCGCAACGATCTCCATGTCCTCGTTCCACAGCACCACGAGCGCGCCAAACAGGCTCGACTCCGAGGTGATGCCGTTGGCGTCGAGTTCGATGATTGGAAACGACTGCGCGATGATGAAGGTGACGAGCGCGGCGACGGTGATCGCACAGATGCGGTCGAGTTGCGCCGAGCTGCTTTGATAGAGCGCGGCGCCGCAACGCGAGCAGCGCGCGGACTGGCGCCCCAGCAGGCGAGGCTTGCGGTAGAGCGCGTCGCATTCGTGACACGCGATCAGATTGTCCTGGGCCATGCGGATAGATGACGCAAAACGACGTGAACGGGGACGAGCAGCTCGGGCGCGGCTGTCGATCGAGTCTGCATTGCCGGTAGAGCCCTCGCTGTTCATGTTACCAAAGGCGGCTTGCGCCGCGCATCAGGCTTGCCGAGGCAGCTCGGCGGGCGCAGGAGTGTGCCATGTTTGCCGCGTCGGTGCGTGCGAGAGCGGCAGGGGGCGTCTGCTCAGGCCGCTTCTGCTTGATTGCAGCCGTTGGGCTATCTTTGCAGTTGGGCGGCCGGTTTGGCCGGCTGCGCCTCCAGGGCATCCGCGTGGGCGTCGGGTGCGCGGAGCTGTGGGAGCGCCCGGCTCGGGGTTGGCCATGGATAGATCGACAAGACGGGCACGCGTTGTGGCGTACGCCTTGCTGGCGGGCGCGCTGTCGCTCGACGCGGGCTACGCAGGCGCACAACTCGACGCGGACAGCAGCACGGTCGAGGCCATCTCGCGCCAGTTGGGCGTGCGGGTGGCGGGCAGCTTCACGAAGTTCGACGCGCGGATCGACTTCGATCCGGCGAAGCCCGCGGCGGGCAGCGCGCGGCTGACGGTGGACACGGCCAGCTACGATCTGGGCGATTCGACCTATAACGAGTCGGTGCGCGGGCCCGAGTGGTTCGATGCAGCGGCCTGGCCGCAGGCGACCTTCGTTTCCACCTCGATCGCCACGACCGGGCCGAACCAGTACAGCGTGAGCGGCGATCTGACGATCAAGGGGCATACGGAGCGTGTCGCCGTGCCCGTCGTGCTCACGCAGCAGGGCGCGACGCAGACCTACGACGGCACCTTGCCGGTTCACCGGCTGGCGTTCGGCATCGGCATGGGGCAGTGGCGGGATACGTCGCGCGTTGCCGATGAAGTGCTGATCAAGTTTCACATCGTCGTCGCACGGCGTTAGTGCTGTTTCGGTTCACCGCCAGTGCGGCGATGTGGTTCCGGTATCACCACCACGTAGCGAAGAAAGGAGGCGTACTTGAATAATTTCGTGTTGAAAAGCGTCATGACCGCCGGGGCTGCCGCGCTGTCGATTGCCGCGTCGCTCGCCCCGTCGATGGCGCAGGCCGCCGACACCTATCAGCTCGATCCCAACCACACTTACCCGAGCTTCGAAGCCGATCACTTCGCCGGTTTATCGGTGTGGCGCGGCAAGTTCACGAAGACCACGGGCACGGTCACGCTCGACCGCGCGGCGAAAACCGGCACGGTCGACGTCAGCATCGATCCCGCTTCAGTGCAGACCGGCAATACGGAGCTCGACAAGCATCTGCGCGGCGAAGAGTTCTTCGACGTCGCGAAGTATCCGGCCGCCACTTACAAGGGCACGCAGATCGTATTCGACGGCGACAAGCCGAAGGAAGTGATCGGCACGCTTACGCTGCATGGCGTGACGAAGCCCGTGAAGCTGGAAATCGACTCGTTCAAGTGCATGCCGCATCCGATGCTCAAGCGCGAGGTCTGCGGCGTGGAAGCCGAAGCCGAGTTCGATCGCGACGACTTCGGCATGGATATGGGCAGGAAGTACGGCTTCAGCATGAAGACGAAGCTGCATATTCAGGCCGAGGGCATCAAGCAGTAAGCCCGACGTTTAAGGCCGACGCTTAAGTCCAAAATTGGCCGCCCGGAAACGAAAAAGCCCCGCGAGATTCGCGGGGCTTTTTATTCGACGAAGGACAGGTGCTTAAACCTGTGCGCCTGCGTTCGGATCGTTCGGATCGAACTTGTCCTTCTTGTCCTTAATGAGGTCTTCGCGCTTCACGCCGAGCCACATCGACAGCGATGCCGCCACGAACACCGACGAGTAGATACCGAACAGAATACCCACCGTCAGCGCCAGTGCGAAGTAGTGCAGAGTCGGGCCGCCGAAGAAGAACATCGACAGCACCATCATTTCCGTACAGCCGTGGGTGATGATGGTTCGCGACATCGTGCGCGTGATCGCGTGGTTGATCACTTCGGTCACGCTCATCTTGCGTTCGCGGCGGAAGGTTTCGCGAATCCGGTCGAAGATAACGACCGATTCGTTTACCGAATAACCGAGCACGGCCAGCACGGCGGCCAGCACAGAGAGCGAGAACTCCCACTGGAAGAACGCGAAGAAGCCCAGAATGATCACCACGTCGTGCAGGTTGGCGATCACGCCGGCGACGGCGTATTTCCACTCGAAGCGGAACGACAGATAGATGATGATGCCGGCCACCACGCAGGCGAGCGCGAGCAGGCCGTCGGTGGCGAGTTCCTTGCCGACCTGCGGGCCGACGAACTCCACGCGCTGCAGCTGAACCTGCGGTTCGGCGGCTTTGAGCGTGGTCATTACCTGGTCGCTCTGCTGGGCCGAGGAGAGACCCTGCTTGATCGGCAGGCGGATCAGCACGTCACGCGAGGTGCCGAAGTTCTGCACCTGGGCGTCGCCGTAACCGATCTTCGCGAGCGAATCGCGCACCGGTTCGAGCGGCACCGCCTGCGGATACTGCACTTCGACGACCGTACCGCCGGTGAACTCGATCGACAGATGCAGACCGCGGTGGAACAGGAAGAACACCGCCGCGATAAACGTAATGAAGGAGATCGCGTTGAAGATCAACGCGTGCTTCATGAACGGGATGTCTTTGCGGATGCGGAAAAATTCCATTTTCTAGTCTCCGTATCAGCGGGACGAACCGGTGTTGTCGGGGCTGCTGGGGTCGTTCCGGCGGCGAACCGTCGGCTTCGCACGTGCGCCACCCTTGGCGCCGGCCTTCGCAGGCTGACCGGCTTGACGCTTTGCGGCGCTCGAGGCGAGCGCGCGGCCCGTGTCGGTGTCCGTGTCTTCGGCGCTCAGTGCGGGTGCACCCGCCGCTTCCGGTTCCGGACGCCACACCTGACCGACTGCCAGCGTCTTGAGCTTCTTCTTGCCGCCGTACCAGAGGTTCACGAGACCGCGCGAGAAGAACACGGCCGAGAACATCGAGGTCAGAATGCCGATACAGTGCACGATCGCGAAACCGCGCACCGGGCCCGAACCGAAGGCCAGCAAGGCGAGACCGGCGATCAGCGTGGTCACGTTCGAGTCGAGAATCGTCGCCCAGGCGTGCGCGTAACCGTTCTGGATCGCCAGTTGCGGCGGCGCGCCGTTGCGCAATTCTTCACGCACGCGCTCGTTGATCAGCACGTTCGCGTCAATCGCCATACCGAGCGCGAGCGCGATAGCGGCAATACCCGGCAGCGTCAGCGTGGCCTGCATCATCGAGAGCACGGCCACCAGCAGCAGCAGGTTCACCGACAGGCCGATCATCGAGATCAGACCGAACAGCAGGTAGTAGCAGAGCATGAACACGGCGATCGCGGCAAAGCCGTAGACCACCGAATCGAAGCCCTTGCGGATGTTGTCCGCACCGAGGCTCGGACCGACCGTACGTTCTTCGATGATGTCCATCGGCGCGGCGAGCGAACCGGCGCGCAGCAGCAGCGCGAGATCGGTTGCGGCTTGTGCCGTGGGCTGGCCCGTGATCTGGAAGCGGTCGCCCAGTTCCGACTGGATGGTCGCCACCGTCAGCACTTCGCCCTTGCCCTTTTCGAACAGCACCATCGCCATCGGCTTGCCGATGTTGTCGCGCGACACCTGACCCACGGCGCGGCCGCCGGCCGAGTCGAGGCGGATGTTCACGGACGGACGCTGATGTTCGTCAAAGCCCGCCGATGCGTCGATGATGCGGTCGCCGGTGAAGATCACCTGCTTGCGCAGCAGCACCGGCGCGGCGTTGCCTTGCGTGAACAACTCGTCGCCCGGCGGGACCGGATCGGTCGGGTTCGGGTGCAGGCCGTTCGGGTCGGCGAGGCGCGCTTCGAGCGTCGCCGTGCGGCCGATGATGTCCTTCGCCTTGGCGGTGTCCTGCACGCCCGGCAGTTCGACCACGATGCGGTCGTCGCCTTGCTGCTGGATCACGGGCTCGGACACGCCCAGCTCGTTCACGCGGTTATGCAGCGTCTGGATGTTCTGCTTGAGCGCGGCATCCTGCACGGCCTTCTTGACCGCCGGCGTGAACGTGCCGACCAGCTGCACGCCGCCTTCAGGATTGTTCTGCGTGGACCACGACAGTTCGCTCACGCCGCCCGTGCCCGAGAGCACCTTGCTAGCCTGATCGGCCACGGCCGGATCGGCGAAATTGATCACCACCGTCTGACCGACGCGGTTCACGCCGCCGTCACGGATGGTTTTGTCGCGCAGGATCGAGCGGGCGTCCGAAGCATCGGAATCGAGCTTCTTGTTGAGCGCGCCGTTCATGTCCACCTGGAGCAGGAAGTGCACGCCGCCGCGCAGGTCCAGACCGAGGTACATCGGCAGCGCGTGCAGCGCCGTCAGCCAGCGCGGCGAGGCGCTCTGCAGATTCAGCGCGACGATGTACTGCGGATCGCTTGGATCGGCGTTCAGCGCGTGGTTCAGTGCGTCCTTCAGACGCAGCTGGGTGTCGGTGTCGGCCACACGCACGCGGATATTCGCGTTCATCGACGAGTTGTCGAAGGTGACGTCGTCGGCCTTGATGTTGGCGGCGGCGACGGCCGATTCGACCTGAGCGAGCGTGTCGGAGCCGAGCTTGACGGTCGCTTTACCGCTCGACACCTGGACCGCGGGCGCTTCGCCGAAGAAATTGGGCAATGTGTACACGAGGCCGATGGCAAGCGCCACGACCATCACGACATATTTCCAGAGGGGATAACGGTTCATTGGTTGGCCCAACGGGGGAGAGGAATTGCCATCTCGATGCGCGCGCGTCCGGCGAGGCCTTCGTGCCGCCCGGTCTGGGTGCAATCAGGGCCGGGCCGGACGCGCTGGACCGCAGAATGAGTGCGGCCGGAAGTGATCGATCGTCTCGCGCTTACAGCGACTTGATCGTGCCCTTCGGCAGGATGGTCGTCACCGACGACTTCTGCACGGTCACTTCCGTGCTGTCGCTGATTTCGACGCCAACGTAGGCTTCGCTGACCTTCGTGACCTTGCCGACGATACCGCCGCTGATGATGACTTCGTCGCCCTTGGCCATGGCGGCGAGCATGTTGCGGTGTTCCTTCTGGCGCTTCATCTGCGGACGGATCATGATGAAGTACAGCACGGCGAACATCAGAATCAGCGGCAGGAAGCTCATCAGGCTGGATTCTGCGCCGCCAGCTGCGGAGCCTTGGGCGAAGGCATTGGAAATAAACGACACGTTGGTCTCTCCGTTTATACGATCAGTACGATCAAAGATACGATCAAAAGCGAGCCGGTTATTCTACCACCGGCAACTAACGCGACGATGGCGCCAAATGGGCTTTCCGATCAAGCTGTTAGCCGCTTTGCCCGGCTGGGTGGGGTGGGCGGCACAGGTCTGGAAGGTCAGCCGCACATCGGGCGTGGCCCGGGCGCAGTCGTCGCGAAAGGTAATTGTAAAGTGTCGCCGGTTTCGCAGTGACGCGCCATCAAAAACCTTCTAAAGCTTGCTGGCGCGCACCTTGTTCGACCGTCGGGCCACTCAATCCACGCCGCGCGCGCGGTTTTCGGCGAAACGCTGACGGAAGGCCGTGAAGGACTTCGTCTCGATCGCCGTGCGGATTTCGCTCATCAACTCCAGGTAGTAATGGAGGTTGTGGATCGTGTTGAGCTGCGCGCCGAGAATTTCACCGACGCGATGCAGGTGATGCAGATAGCCGCGCGTGAAGTTGCGGCAGGTGTAGCAGCCGCATTGCTCGTCGAGCGGGCGCAGCGAATTCTTGTGCGTGGCGTTGCGGATCTTGATGTCGCCGAAACGCGTGAAGATCCAGCCGTTGCGCGCGTTACGCGTGGGCATCACGCAGTCGAACATGTCGACGCCCGCCGCCACGCCTGCCACCAGATCTTCCGGCGTGCCCACACCCATCAGGTAGTGCGGCTTGTCGGCGGGAAGCTTCGGCGCGATGTGCTGGAGCACGCGCATCATGTCTTCCTTCGGTTCGCCCACCGACAGCCCGCCAATCGCGTAGCCGTGGAACGGCATCTGCGAAAGACCTTCGAGCGACTCGTCGCGCAGATCCTCGAACATGCCGCCCTGCACGATGCCGAACAAGGCGTTCGGGTTGCCGAGGCGGTTGAATTCGTCGATCGAGCGCTGCGCCCAGCGCATCGACATGCGCATGGAATCGGCCGCTTCCTGATGCGTGGTCGTCACGCCGTTGGTCGCGTAGGGCGTGCATTCGTCGAACTGCATGACGATGTCCGAGTTCAGCACCTTCTGGATCTGCATCGACACTTCGGGCGAGAGGAACAGCTTGTCGCCGTTCACGGGCGAGGCGAAGCGCACGCCGTCTTCCGAGATCTTGCGCAGATCGCCGAGCGAGAACACCTGGAAGCCGCCCGAATCGGTGAGGATCGGCCGGTTCCAGCCCATGAAGCGATGCAGGCCGCCGTGCGCCTCGATGGTTTCCAGACCCGGGCGCAGCCAGAGGTGGAAGGTATTGCCGAGGATGATCTGCGCCTTCATTTCCTCCAGCTCGCGCGGCTGGGTGGCCTTGACGGTGCCGTAGGTGCCCACGGGCATGAAGATCGGCGTTTCGACCACGCCATGATTGAGCGTGACGCGGCCGCGTCGGGCGAGGCCGTCGGTGCCGAGCAATTCGAATTTGAGGCCGTTTTGCGGGCGTTCGCCCAGATAAGCGCCGTGTTCGGCGCGTGCGTTGTTTTGCTGACCGTCGGTCATGCGGTGGACTCCTGTGCAACCGGAAAACAGTCCGGCGCAGATAGTGAAACGCCGCTGCGCGCTCGTGCGAGGCGTGGCGGCCGGGAAACGTTCAGGCTTGTTTCAAGCCTTCAGTGCGTCTGCGGTTTTCGTCAGCAACATGGCGTCGCCATAGCTGAAAAAGCGATAGCGCGCTTCGATGGCGTGTTTGTACGCAGCACGAATCGTCTCGATGCCCGCGAACGCGGAAACCAGCATCAGCAGCGTCGATTTCGGCAAATGGAAGTTGGTCACGAGCCGGTCGACCACGCGGAACTGATAGCCCGGCGTGATGAAAATATCGGTTTCCGCCTGCGTGGCCGCGAGTTCGCGGTTTTCGTTCGCGGCGTCGCGCGCGGCGGCTTCGAGCGCGCGCATCGAGGTCGTGCCCACGGCGATCACGCGGCCGCCGCGTGCGCGCGTGGCGGCAATCTTATCGACGAGCGATTGCGGCAGTTGATACCACTCGCTGTGCATCTTGTGTTCGGCGATGTTTTCCACGCGCACCGGCTGGAACGTGCCCGCGCCCACGTGCAGCGTGAGCGTGGCGCGCTCCACGCCCATGGCATCGAGCTTCGCCAGCAGTGCGTCGTCGAAGTGCAGGCCGGCGGTGGGTGCGGCCACGGCACCCGGGTTCTGCGCGAACACGGTCTGATAGCGCGTTTCGTCGCCGGCATCGGCGTCGTGCGTGATGTAGGGCGGCAGCGGCAGACGGCCGAACTGCTCGATCAGCGTCAGGCAGTCTTCGGGGAAATGCAGCGTGTAGAACGGTTCGACGCGCTCGCCCACGGTGACGTCGAAGGCATCGGCCAGACGCAGCACCGTGCCGGGGCCGGGGCTCTTGCTCGCGCGGATCTGCGCGAGCGCCGTGCGCGCGCCGGTCAGACGCTCGACCAGCACTTCGATTTTGCCGCCGCTGGCCTTCTGGCCGAAGAAGCGCGCCTTCAGCACCTTGGTATCGTTGAACACGAGCAGATCGCCGGGCGCGATGCACGCGGGCAGATCGGCGAACGTGCGGTCGGTCAATCGCGCCGGCAGCGCGGCATTGTCGACTTCCAGCAGGCGGCTCGCGCTGCGCTCGGGCAGGGCGGTCTGCGCGATCAGTGCTTCGGGAAGATCGAAATCGAAATCGGAAAGCTTGAACATACGGCCTGAAAACACGGTAAGCGGTAAGGCGCCGACGATGCGGCGCGGCGGCCAGCGGGCGGCTTGCGCGTGTTGCAACGCGCAGCGCTTGTACCCTAAAAACGGCCTTGATGCCCGCCCTTACGGAGCGAACAGATATGATTGCGGAACCGGCCTGAACGGAGCGTCGACAGCAGCATTGTCCGCAGCAGGCCGATGCGCGGACGTGCCGCGCCATGCCGGAAAGCCGATATTGTACTTGTGAAGCAGCCCATGCCCTCGTCCGTTAGCCGAATGATTGCCGAATCCGATCCCGCGAGCGTCCCCGATGACGATTTGCAGCCGGACGCGCAGCCGGACACGCGCGCGGACGCACAGGACGCAGCGCCCGACGCTGCCTCGCCGCGCAAGCGTGCCGCGGCGAAGAAAACCGCCGCGCAGTCTGCTGCGAAGTCTGCAGATAAATCCGCCGACAAAGACAAGCCCAAGCTCACCAAAACCGCCGACCGCCTCGCCAAACTGGGCCTGAAAAGCGCCATCGACCTCGTGCTGCATCTGCCGATGCGCTACGAGGACGAAACCACGCTCACGCCCATCGGCGAACTGCTGCCGGGCGGCATCGAGCAGACCGAAGGCGTGGTGTTCGACAACGAAGTCGCCTATCGCCCGCGCCGCCAGCTGGTCGTGAAACTGCGCGACCACAACGGCGACGAACTGCATCTGCGTTTCTTGAACTTCTACGGCTCGCAGGTCACGCAGATGGCGGTGGGCAAACGCCTGCGCGTGCGCGGCGACGTGCGCGGCGGCTTTTTCGGGCTGGAAATGGTGCATCCGGCCGTGAAGGTGGTCGAAGGCGATGCGCCGCTGCCGCAGGCGCTCACGCCGGTCTATCCGTCCACGGCGGGCGTGAGTCAGGCGTATCTGCGCAAGGCCATCGACAACGCACTCGAACGCGCGCATCTGCCCGAACTGCTGCCGGAGCCGATCGAGCAGGAGTTTCTCGCGCCGCTGAACGTGCCCGGCCTCATGGATGCGGTGAGAACGCTGCACCATCCGCCCATCAACGCCGATCAGAACGAGCTGATCGACGGCACGCATCCCGCGTGGACGCGCATCAAGTTCGACGAACTGCTCGCGCAGCAACTCTCGCTCAAACGCGCGCATGAAGAGCGCCGCACACGCGCCGCGCCGGCGATGGCGCGTCATATCGCGGGCCGCAAGAGCGAGGAAACCTTGCTCGCCCGTCTGCGCGAAGCCTTGCCGTTCAAGCTCACGAATGCGCAGGAACGCGTGGTCGGCGAGATCGCGCAGGATCTGGAAGCGCCGCATCCGATGCAGCGTCTGCTGCAAGGCGACGTCGGCAGCGGCAAGACCGTGGTGGCGGCGCTCGCGGCGGCGCAGGCCATCGACGCCGGTTATCAGGCCGCGCTGATGGCGCCCACCGAAATTCTCGCGGAGCAGCACGCGCGCAAGCTGCGCGGCTGGCTCGAACCGCTCGGCGTGCAGGTGGCGTGGCTTTCGGGCAGCCTCAAGGCGAAGGAAAAGCGCGCCGCGCTGGAAGCGGCGGCGCTGGGCACGGCGCGGCTCGTGATCGGCACGCACGCGATCATTCAGGACGCCGTGGAATTCGCGCGCCTGGGGCTCGTGATCGTCGATGAACAGCATCGCTTCGGCGTCGAGCAGCGGCTTGCGCTGCGCGCCAAGGCGCAAAACGCGAAGTCGCCCGACGAAACCGCGCGCGAGTTCCAGCCGCATCAACTGATGATGACCGCCACGCCGATCCCGCGCACGCTGGCGATGACCTATTACGCGGACCTCGAAGTGTCCACCATCGACGAACTGCCGCCAGGCCGCACGCCGATTGTCACCAAGCTCGTTTCCGATGCGCGCCGCGAAGAAGTGATCGCGCGGGTGCGCGCGGCGGCGCTCACGGGGCGGCAGGTCTACTGGGTGTGTCCGCTGATCGAGGAAAGCGAGACGCTGCAGTTGCAGACCGCGGTGGAAACCTGGGAAACGCTGGTGGCGGCACTGCCGGAACTGGCGGTCGGGCTCGTGCACGGGCGGCTGGCTTCGGCGGACAAAGCCGCCGTCATGGACGCGTTCTCGCGCAACGAAGTGCAGTTGCTGGTGGCGACCACGGTGATCGAAGTGGGCGTGGACGTGCCGAACGCCTCGCTGATGGTGATCGAGCACGCCGAGCGCTTCGGCCTTGCGCAGCTGCACCAGTTGCGCGGGCGGGTCGGGCGCGGCAGCGCGGCGTCGGTGTGCCTGCTGCTCTACACGGGGCCGCTTTCGCTCACCGGCCGTCAGCGTTTGCAGACGATGCGCGAAACCACCGACGGCTTCGAAATCGCCCGCAAGGATCTGGAAATTCGCGGTCCGGGCGAATTCCTCGGCGCGCGTCAGTCGGGGGCGGCGATGCTGCGCTTCGCCGATCTCGAAAACGATGCCTGGCTGATCGAGCCCGCCCGCGAAGCCGCCGAGCGCCTGCTGCACGAATATCCGCACGTGGTCACCCAGCATCTGAACCGCTGGCTCGGCGCGCGCGAACAGTATCTCAAAGCCTGAATAGTCCATTGCGCGGCTTCGTGCACGCGTTGCGGAACCTGTGCGCCGCAATTCCGTCTGACCCTGTTCATGATCGCGCCCCGGATAGGGGCGTTGATTATTGGCGAATCGCCGCCATAGGTGTATAAGTACAAGCTATTGATTCACCCTTTTTGATTGGTCCCCAATGAAATGACGCTCACTGAATTGAAATACATCGTCGCGGTTGCCCGCGAGCGCCACTTCGGACGGGCCGCCGAAGCCTGCTTCGTGAGCCAGCCGACGCTGTCGGTGGCCATCAAGAAACTCGAAGA
Organism: Paraburkholderia sp. J69-1; assembly: GCF_905220255.1. Lineage (NCBI taxonomy): Bacteria > Pseudomonadati > Pseudomonadota > Betaproteobacteria > Burkholderiales > Burkholderiaceae > Paraburkholderia > Paraburkholderia sp. J69-1. The sequence continues at coordinate 200,879 of NZ_CAJMZG010000001.1, forward strand.
CGAACTGAACGTGCAGATTTTCGAGCGCGGCACGAGCGAAGTGAGCGTGACGCCCATCGGCGAGCAGATCGTCACGCAGGCGCAGCGCGTGCTCGAGCAGACGCTCGCCATCAAGGAAATCGCCAAGCAGGGCAAGGACCCGCTGATCGGGCCGCTGCGTCTGGGCGTGATCTACACGATCGGGCCGTACCTGCTGCCCACGCTGGTCAAGCAGATGATCAAGCGCGTCCCGCAGATGCCGCTGATGCTGCAGGAAAATTACACGCTCAAGCTGATCGAATTGCTCAAGCAGGGCGAAATCGACGTGGCCATCATGGCGCTGCCGTTCCCCGAAACCGGCCTCACGCTGCGTCCGCTCTATGACGAGCCGTTCGTCGTGGCGCTGCCTTCGGGGCACGCGTGGGAAAAGCGCCCGAAGATCGACCCGGACGATCTCAAGCAGGAAACCATGCTGTTGCTCGGCAGCGGCCATTGCTTCCGCGATCACGTGCTGGGCGTGTGCCCGGAACTGATGCGCTTCTCGCAGAACGCGGACGGCATCCAGAAGACGTTCGAAGGTTCGTCGCTGGAAACCATTCGCCATATGGTGGCGAGCGGTGTTGGCATCACGGTGCTGCCGCGCATGTCGGTGACCGAGGTGAAGCCGCACGCGGGCGGTATCGATTCCGGCCTGCTGTCCTATGTGCCGTTCGACGAACCGGTGCCCGACCGCCGTGTCGTGCTGGCGTGGCGCAAGAGCTTTACGCGCATGCCGGCGATCGAAGCGATCGTCGAAGCGATCCATGCCTGCGAACTGCCGGGCGTGAAGAAGATCGAGGCGCCGGTCGAAGCGGCTTGATACGCTGACTGTTTGACGCGCTGCGCTCCCCGCGCGGCGCTTTGCCTGACCCGACGCGGCGTTCGCCCGCGTTTTCATCTCCCTTCTGGTTTTGCGCCGCTGCTTTGCATCGCCGATAAATCGCGACTATTCGATATATAAAATAAATCAAATTATCAATATCGATAGTCATTGATAAAGTCTCTCTCAACCCGCCAGACAACGAATCAACGAGAGGACGCGATGCAAAACACGACTGCAACGACCACCGCAGCAACGCCATCGACGTTGGCGTCGAGCCTGCGCACCGTCGCGTTTTCGCTGCTCGTGGATCGCGCGCTGGCCGCTTGAATTGCTTGGATCGCTGGAACGCGGTTGAGCGCAATTGAAATAACAAAGCAGGCAAAAAAGCAGGGAGCCGCGGCGGGGCGCATATCGCGCCTCGTCGCACCAGATTCGCAGGTAACGCCAAAGCGCAGGAACAGTTAGGAGCACGATCATGACCAGAACGATGACGATGACACGCAAGGCGATGGGCGCGGGCCGCGGTGCAGAAATGGCACGTTCGCGCGCCGACGGTACCCAGATGGTGCGGCGTGTCGTGGGTTTCGCGATCATCGCCAGCGTGTTCGTGGCGATTGCGTCGCACGCGTTCACGCAGTTGCCCGCGCATTGAGCGTGAATTGAGCGCATCGGCACCGCCATCGGCTTCATGACGCGATATGTCACAGCAGGCACGCTCGCTGCTTGACCTCTGTTGAACTGTGGGGCCGGATGACCCTGTTTTCCGGCGTTAATAAGATAAACTGAGGCCCGATCGAGCGTTCGCGAGCCAGCACTGGGCATCGGTGCGCAAGCGAAGATTTACAGCGTCTCGGATGGGTAGTCTCACTGCTACAAAAGGAGTCGTCATGGCCAAAAAATCTGCTGTGCAGCACGTGAATATCGGCATCACCGACAAGGATCGCAAGAAGATCGCGGACGGTCTCTCGCACCTGCTCGCGGACACGTACACGCTGTACCTCAAGACGCACAACTTCCACTGGAACGTCACGGGGCCGATGTTCAACACGCTCCATCTGATGTTCGAAACGCAGTACAACGAACTGGCGCTGGCCGTGGACGCCATTGCCGAACGTATCCGCGCGCTGGGCGTGCATGCGCCGGGCAGCTACAAGGAATTCGCGAAGCTCTCGTCGATCCCCGAAGCGGACGGCGTGCCGGCTGCCGAAGACATGATCCGTCAGCTGGTGGAAGGTCAGGAAGCCGTGGTGCGTACCGCGCGCGCGATCTTCCCGGCCACGGAAGCCGCCCACGACGAGCCGACCGCCGACCTGCTCACGCAGCGCATGCAGACGCATGAAAAGACGGCGTGGATGCTGCGTTCGATGCTCGCCTAATCGCCGTTCGAATACGGTGGTCCGAAATAGAAAAACCCGCTGGCTGGTCCGGCGGGTTTTTGTTTTTGTGCGCTTGTTTGTGGGTTATGCGCGGATCTGCTGACGATAGCGCCCGATTTCCCGCGCGTCGCGCTGGCAAGGATGGCGGCGAGCTGCCGCATGCGTGGCCTACAATAGCGCATCGTCTTTCCCGCATTCATCGTCATTCCCGCCCCGAACATGTTCGCCCGACTTCCGCTCTATCTGCGGCTCGTCCGCATGGACAAGCCGATCGGCAGCCTGCTGCTGCTGTGGCCGACGCTCAACGCGCTGTGGATCGCCTCGAACGGCCATCCGTCGCTTTCGCTGCTGGTGATCTTCACGGTCGGTACGGTGCTGATGCGCTCGGCGGGCTGCGCGATCAACGATTACGCGGACCGCGATTTCGACCGTCACGTCAAGCGCACAGCCGAGCGGCCGATCACCTCGGGGCGCATCCGCGCGTGGGAAGCGGTGGCAATTGCCGCAGCGCTCGCGATCGTCTCGTTCCTGCTGATCCTGCCGCTCAACGCGCTCACCAAGCAGCTTTCGGTGGTGGCCCTGTTCGTGGCGGCGTCGTATCCGTTCACCAAGCGCTTTTTCGCGATTCCGCAGGCGTATCTGGGTATCGCGTTCGGCTTTGGCATTCCGATGGCCTTCGCGGCGATTCAGGATCACGTGCCGATGCTCGCGTGGATCATGCTGATCGCCAACGTGTTCTGGTCGGTCGCCTACGACACCGAATACGCGATGGTCGATCGCGACGACGATATCAAGATCGGCATTCGTACTTCGGCGCTGACGTTCGGCCGCTTCGATGTGCTCGCGATCATGCTCTGCTACGCGTTCACGCTGGGCATCTACGTCTGGGTGGGCATCACGCAGCAGTTCGGCGTGCTGTACTGGCTCGGCTGGGCGGCGGCGGTGGGCTGCGCGATCTATCACTACACGCTGATCAAGAACCGCGAGCGCATGCTGTGCTTCGCGGCGTTCCGTCACAACAACTGGCTCGGCGGCGCGCTGTTTGTGGGCATCGCGGCGCATTACGTGGCGGCGGGGATGTGAGCGAACCGCTCCGGTTTCAGACGTAAAAAAGCGCCCATTGGGCGCTTTTTTACTTGAGCATGACGCTTTCTGAGCGGTTTATCGAGCGGATTACTGCGCGCCGAATTCCTTGCCCATTTCCGTCGCACGCGCGTCGGCCGCGAGCGCGCCGCGCACGATGGCGTCCTTGATGCCCGAAGCGTCGAACGAAGCGAGCGCCGCCGCCGTCGTGCCACCCTTGGAGGTCACGCGCTCGCGCAGCACGGCGGGCGTTTCGTCCGATTGCAGCGCCAGTTGCGCCGCGCCGGTGAAGGTGGCGATGGCCAGCGCGCGGCCTTGCTGCTCGTCCATGCCGAGCTGACGCGCGGCTTCTTCCAGCGCCTCGATGAAATAGAACACGTAGGCCGGGCCGCTGCCCGAAATCGCCGTGACTGCGTCGATCTTGCTTTCGTCGTCGAACCACACCGACAGGCCAACCGCGCCCAGCACGTTCGACGCCAGTTCGCGGCCCGCCGCGTCCACGCCGCTGCTTGCGACCAGACCCGTTGCGCCCATGCCGATCAGCGCGGGCGTGTTCGGCATCGTGCGCACCACGCGCGCATGACCGCCGAGCCAGCGCGACAGATCTTCGATACGGATGCCGGCCATGATGCTGATGACGACCTGATGCGCGCCCAGATGCGGCGCGAGACCTTCGGCGACTACCTTGGCGATCTGCGGTTTGACGGCGATCAGCACGGCGTCGTAGCCGGCGAGTGCGCCGTCGGCCGCGGCGCCCGTGTTCACGCCGAACTGGTCGGCGGTGCGCTTGCGGGCGTCTTCGTTCGGATCGATTGCGTACAGATTCCCGGCCGGGACGCCCTTGCGAATCAGGCCGCCGATGAGTGCAGCGGCCATGTTGCCGCCGCCGATGAAGGCAATTTTCATGGTGTTGGAGTGCGTCAGTGAATCAGTGAGAGTAATCGCGGGCGCCGAAGATCGCGGTGCCGATGCGCACGATGGTGGCGCCTTCGAGCACGGCCGCTTCTAGATCCGCCGACATGCCCATGGAGAGCGTATCGAGTTCGAGGCCGTCGGCGCGCAGCGCGTCGAACAGCTCGCGCAGGCGGCGATGGGGCGCGCGTTGCGCGTCGAGCGTTTGCGCGGGTTCGGGAATCGACATCAGCCCGCGCAGGCGCAGGTTCGGGAGCGCGGCGATCGCGTGGGCGATCTGCACGGCTTCTGCGGGCGCCACGCCGCTCTTGGAGTCTTCGCCGCTCACGTTCACTTGCAGGCAGACGTTGAGCGGCGCCATGTCGGCCGGGCGCTGTTCCGACAGGCGTTGCGCGATCTTCAGGCGGTCGACCGAATGCACCCAGTCGAAACGCTCCGCCACGGGGCGCGTCTTGTTCGATTGCAGCGGCCCGATGAAATGCCATTCGAGGCTCGCGCGCAGGTCTGCCAGTGTCTCGATCTTGTCCACCGATTCCTGCACGTAGTTCTCGCCGAACGCGCGCTGGCCGGCCGCGTGGGCGGCGCGGACGTCTGCGGCCGGGAAGGTTTTCGATACCGCGAGCAGCGCGACGGATTCCGGCGCGCGGTCCGCATTGCGGGCGGCAGCGGCGATGCGCTGTTGAACGGCTTCGAGGTGATGAGCGAGATCGGTCATGAGAATTCTGGCCGGCCGCGTCGCGCTGCCCGCGGCCGCGCACTGGGTTAGGCGCACTTGAAACGAACGAGGGCAATTATACGGACTGCGTGGGGCGCCAGACACCCGCCAAAAGTCATAGGCCGAATGGCCGACTGTTGCGGCACACGGCGAGTCTGTAGGCTGGAAGCGTCACCTGCGAGTGTTACCTGCGCGAGGTGAAAGTGCAACCAGGGTTCCACCGAGGTGCAACCCTGGGTTTCGCTCCGTTTCTTTCCGTTAATTGGCCGCCAGCATATGCTCGACCAGCTCGATCCAGTGCGTGACCGGAATCTTCGTGCCGCTTTGCAGATGGGCAATGCAGCCGATATTCGCCGATACGATCAGTTGCGGCTCCAGCGCCTTGAGCCGATCGACCTTCTGGTTGCGCAGCGTGTACGACAGGCGCGGCTGCGTGATGGAGTAGGTGCCGGCGGAACCGCAGCACAGGTGGCTGTCGGCAGGCAGACGCACGTCCAGACCCAGCGCGCCCAGCACCTTCTCCACGCCGCCGCGCAGTTGCTGGCCGTGCTGCAGCGTGCAGGGCGGGTGGTACGCCACGGTATGGATGCCGCGCCTGCGCGTGGCGGCGGTCAGCGCTTCTTCGAACGCGGGCAGGATTTCGGACAGATCGCGCGTGAGACTGGCGATGCGCCGCGCTTTTTCGGCATAGACCGGATCATTGCGCAGCAAGTGCGCGTATTCCTTGACCGTCGCGCCGCAGCCCGATGCATTCATCACGATGGCTTCGGCGCCTTGCTCGACGTAGGGCCACCAGGCGTCGATATTCGCGCGCACGTCTTCGAGCGCATCGTCGGTATAGCCCATGTGCAGGCGGATCGCGCCGCAGCAACCCGCCTGCGGCGCCACGATGGTTTCGATGCCGATTGCGTCCAGCACGCGCGCGGTCGCCGTGTTGATGTTGGGCATCATCGAAGGCTGCACGCAGCCCGCGAGCATCAGCATCTTGCGCGGGTGCTTCGCCGTCGGCCAGGCGAGCGGGCGCTGTCGCACCGGCACCTTGTCGCGCAGGCGGCGCGGCAGCAAGGCGCGCATCTGCTGCGCCGTGCGCATGGCCGGCGAGAACAGCATGCGGCGCGGCAGGAAACCCGCGAGAAAGCGGCGAATCAGGCGCTGGCGCAACGGTCGCGACACGCGTTCTTCCGCCAGCTTGCGGCCCACTTCCACGAGCCGCCCGTATTGCACGCCGGACGGGCAGGTGGTCTCGCAACTGCGGCAGGTGAGGCAGCGGTCCAGATGCGTGAGCGTGCTTTTCGTGACCGGCGCGCCTTCCACCATCTGCTTCATCAGATAGATGCGACCGCGCGGGCCGTCCAGTTCGTCGCCGAGCAACTGGTAGGTCGGGCAGGTCGCGGTGCAGAAGCCGCAATGCACGCATTTGCGCAGGATCGCGTCGGCTTCGTCGCCGTCGGGAGTGTTGCGAATGAAGTCCGCGAGGTTCGTCTGCATCGCCGCGTGGGGTTCTCGTCAGAAGTCGGAATACAGGCGGCCGCGATTGAAAATGCGGGCCGGGTCGAACGCGGCTTTCAGGCCGCGATGGATCTTCATGAGTGGCGTGGGCAACGGTGTGAACACGCCCGCGCTGCGGTCGTAAGCGTGACCGTTGCGGAACAGGGTGGCGTGGCCGCCGGCCTGCTTGGCGGTGATGCGCACGGTCTGCGCATCGGTTTCGGTGATCCACCAGCGCTGTGCGCCGCCCCATTCCATCAGTTGCGTGCCGGGCAATTGCAGCGGCTCGGCGATCGAGGGAAGTGCGAGGCGCCAGAGCGCGGCGTCGGGAGCGATCGAGGCGAAGAACGGATCGGTCTGCTCGCGCAACCCCGCCCAGAAGCGCTCGGCTTCCACGGCATCCACGACTTCGCCGCCCAGCGATGTGCGCGCAGCTTTCACGCCTGCTTCGGCGCCCGCCAGCCGCACGGCGAGCGTGCCGTTGCGCCAGGCGCTGGCGGTCATCGGCAAGGGGCGGCCGCCCCATTCGTTGAGCTTGCGCACGGCGTCGGTGCCGTTCATGTCGAAGCGCAGCGTGGCTTCCGCCTGCGCGACCGGCAGCACTTTCACGGACAGTTCCAGCATCAGCCCAAGCGTGCCGAGCGAACCCGCCAGCAGGCGCGAGACGTCGTAGCCCGCCACATTTTTCACGACCTGACCGCCGAAGTGCAGCACCTCGCCGCGACCGTTCATGATCACGGCGCCCAGCACGAAGTCGCGCGCCGCGCCTGCGCTCGCGCGGCGCGGTCCGGCAAGACCTGCTGCGATGCAGCCGCCGAAGGTCGCCTGCGGGCCGAAGTGAGGCGGCTCGAACGCCAGCATCTGGCCGTGCGCCGCCAGAGCGTGTTCGATTTCGAGAAGCGGCGTGCCGGCGCGCGCCGTGATCACCAGTTCGGCGGGGTCATACGCAATGATGCCGCGATGCGCGCGGGTATCCAGCACCTCGCCTTCGAGCGCCTGGCCATACCAGTCCTTGGTGCCGCCACCACGGATGCGCAGCGGCTTGCCGTCCGCACTTGCGGCGCGGATGCGCTCCGACCAGTCAGCGACGATGTCGTCCTCTTGCATGCTTCCCATAGCGCGTGTCTTGGCGCGGTTGCTGGCGCGGTTGTCGTTGTGGTTCGCCTGATTGTACTGACGCGTTTCGTGCTGACAACCCGGGGCAGGCCCGCATGGCGGTGCGCGCCGAAACCCGGCGGTGGGCCGCAGCGGAGCGCGATTCGCAGCAGGCTTTGCAGCACGCCGCCCGACGCGCCCCGCGTCCTGCAAAAAATCATGCAAAACGCAACGCGCGTGGCGGGAACGCCTGGATCAGAACCGTGGCAGGTCGGGATGCGGCAGCAGATTGCCGCGTACGTGCATGCGCCCGTACTCGGCGCAGCGCGCGCGTGTGGGAATGCCCTTGTCGGGATTGAGCAGATTGGCGGGGTCGAAGGCGTGCTTCACCGCATGAAAGGCGTCGCGCTCTTCGGGCGAGAACTGTACGCACATCGAATTGATCTTTTCGATGCCCACGCCATGTTCGCCCGTGACCGTGCCGCCCAGTTCGACGCAGGTTTCGAGGATGTCCGAACCGAAGGCCTCGGCGCGATGCCATTCGTCCTGATCGCTGCCGTTGAAGAGAATCAGCGGATGCATATTGCCGTCGCCCGCGTGGAACACGTTGATGCAGCGCAGCCGGTACTGCTGCTCCATCTCGTGGATGCGCGCGAGCAGCGGTCCGATCGCGCGGCGCGGCACGGTGCCGTCCATGCAGTAATAGTCGGGAGATATGCGGCCCGCCGCCGGGAACGCATTCTTGCGGCCCGACCAGAAGCGCAGACGCTCTTCTTCAGTGCGCGAAATCTGGATGCGTGTTGCGCCGTGCTCGCGCAGCACGACGGTCGTGCGGGCGATTTCGTCGGCGACTTCCTCGGGCGTGCCGTCGGACTCGCACAGCAGGATGGCCGCGGCGTCGAGATCGTAGCCCGCGTTGACGAACTCTTCGACCGCGCGCGTCGCCGGCTTGTCCATCATTTCCAGACCGGCCGGAATGATGCCGGAGGCGATGATCGCGGCCACGGCGTCGCCGCCTTTCACGACATCGTCGAAGCTCGCCATGATCACCTGCGCGGTCTGCGGGCGCGGGATCAGCTTGACGGTGACTTCGGTCACGATCGCGAACATGCCTTCGCTGCCGATCATCACGGCGAGCAGGTCGAGGCCGGGCGCATCGGGCGCGAGCGAGCCGAATTCGACAATCTCGCCGTCCATCGTCACGGCGCGCACGCGCAGCACGTTATGCAGCGTCAAGCCGTACTTGAGGCAGTGCACGCCGCCCGAATTCTCGGAAACGTTGCCGCCGATCGTGCAGGCGATCTGCGAGGACGGATCGGGCGCGTAGTAAAGGCCGTAGGGCGCCGCCGCTTCGGAAACGGCCAGATTGCGCACGCCGGGCTGGACCGTGGCGGTGCGCGCGTAGGGATCGACTTCGAGAATGCGCCGAAAGCGCGCGAGCGACAGCACGATGCCATGGCGGATCGGCATCGCGCCGCCGGAAAGGCCGGTGCCCGCGCCACGCGGCACGACGGGCACATCCAGACGCCGGCAGATCTGCACGATGCGCTGCACCTGCGATTCGGTTTCCGGCAGCGCCACCGCGAGCGGCAGGCGGCGATAGGCGGCCAGCCCGTCGCATTCGTAGGCGACCGTGTCTTCCTCGCGATGCAGCAGGCAATGCGCGGGCAGCACCGCCATCAGCGCCTGCACGACTTCGCGCTGGCGCTGCGCGAGCACTTCGGGTGTGAGTTCGAGGGCGTCCGCATGTTTTTGCGCGTTCGTGGGCGCATTGTTCGGCTCCACCAGCTTGGCGTCCGGTCCGTTCATGTCTCCTCCAGGTTCAGTGCGCCCGGATCAGGCGGCCCAGCTAAATATCTTGCCCGGGTTCATCAGGTTCTGCGGATCGAGCGCGTGTTTGATCGCGCGCATGGTGTCGATGGTATCCGCGCCGTGTTCCTCGATCAGGAAATCCATCTTGTGCAGGCCCACGCCGTGCTCGCCCGTGCAGGTGCCGTCCATGCGGATCGCGCGCTGCACGATGCGGTGATTCAGGCGTTCGGCTTCATCGATTTCCTCGGGCTTGTCCGGGTCGATGAGGATCGCCACATGGAAGTTGCCGTCGCCCACATGACCGACGATCGGGCAGGGCAGCGGCGAAGCCTTGAGATCGGCTTCGGTTTCCACCACGCATTCGGCGAGGCGCGAAATCGGCACGCAGACGTCGGTGGTCACGGCTCGGCAGCCGGGCTTGAGTTGCAGCATCGCGAAGTAGGCGCTGTGGCGCGCGTTCCACAGGCGGCTGCGATCTTCCGGGCGCGTGGCCCATTCGAAGCCTTCGCCGCCGTTTTGCGCGGCGATTTCCTGCACCAGTTGCGCCTGCTCGGCCACGCCCGCTTCGGTGCCGTGAAACTCGAAGAACAGCGTGTGCTTTTCGCGCAGCGTCAGGTTCGAATGCTTGTTGATGGCGCGCACCGCAAGCGCGTCGATAAATTCCACGCGGGCGATCGGCACGCCAATCTGGATCGTTTCGATCACGCTGCGCACGGCTTCGGCCATCGACGGAAACGCGCAGATGGCCGCCGACACCGCTTCAGGCTGCGGATACAGCTTCACGGTGATTTCGGTGATGACGCCGAGCGTGCCTTCGGAGCCCACGAACAGACGCGTGAGGTCGTAGCCCGCCGACGATTTGCGCGCGCGCGTGCCGGTCTTGATGACGCGGCCGTCCGCCAGCACGGCGCTCAGGCCCAGCACGTTCTCGCGCATCGTGCCGTAGCGCACGGCGTTGGTGCCCGAGGCGCGCGTCGCCGACATGCCGCCGATGCTCGCGTCCGCGCCCGGATCGATCGGGAAGAACAGGCCCGTGTCGCGCAGCGCTTCGTTGAGCTGCTTGCGCGAGATGCCGGGCTCGACGGTGACGGTCAGGTCTTCGGCGTTGATCGAAAGCACGCGGTTCATCTGCGAGAGATCGATCGACACACCGCCCTGCACAGCCAGCAGATGGCCTTCGAGCGAGGAACCGTTGCCGTAGGGAATGATCGGCACGCTGTATTGCGCGCACAGCTTCACGATCGCCTGGACCTCTTCGGTGCTCTGCGCGTAGACGACGGCGTCTGGCAGTTGCGGATCGAAGCGCGATTCGTCGCGGCCATGATGGGCGCGCACGGCTTCGGAAGTGGAAACGCGCTCGCCGAAGGCGGTGCGCAGGCTGTTAAGGAGATCGGCGGGGAACGGGCGGCGTGCGGGTTGGGCAACGGCCGGCGGCGCGAGATGATTCACGCGGGGTGTCTCCTTGTTGGGCTTGATCTTTGGTGCGATGCTCGTCGGAAATCATTCTACGCTCAACGTTCCGGGCGCAAAGGCGGGGCAGCCCGGAGTTCATGCGCCATGCTGCACTGCATGATCCACGCTGGGCGCGGGCAAGCGACAATCCCGGCTTCGAGCAACAGCTTCAAGCACGTTCACGTTTCTGGAGAGACACATCATGGGCAACCGCCTGAGCAAGATCGCCACGCGCACCGGCGACGACGGCACGACCGGACTCGGCGACGGCAGCCGCGTGCGCAAGGACGATGCGCGTATCGCCGCTATCGGCGACGTCGACGAACTCAATTCGAACATCGGCGTGCTGCTTTGCGAGCCGCTGCCCGACGACGTGCGTGCCGCGCTCATCGCGATCCAGCACGATCTGTTCGATCTGGGCGGCGAGCTGTGCATGCCGGGGCACACGATCGTCACCGATGCGCATCTTGCGCGCCTCGACGCCTGGCTCGCCGATTACAACGCCACGCTGCCGCCGCTCAAGGAGTTCATTTTGCCGGCCGGTTCGCGCGCGGCGTCGCTCGCGCATGTCTGCCGCACGGTCTGTCGGCGCGCGGAACGCTCGATCGTCACGCTGGGCGATGCGCAGGACGCAGAAGCGCAACTCGTGCAGACGCCGCGCCGCTACGTGAACCGGCTATCCGATCTGCTGTTCGTGCTCGCGCGTGTGCTCAATCGCGCGGCGGGCGGCAGTGACGTGCTCTGGCGCCATGATCGCGGCCAATCTGGCGTTGCCGCGGATATCGAATAGAGGACACGATGCGCACCCCGACCTTTTGCTGGGGTGCGACAAAATGACCCGACAGCCTGCCTCGTTAAAGATGTATCTTGTGTACATCTTTAACGAGGAGAAGCCGCAATGACCGCGCTCACCGCCGACCAGATCGCCCGCGTCAAGGCCACCGCGCCCGTGTTTGCCGAACATGGCACGACCATCACGAAGCATTTCTATCAGCGCATGTTCAACGCGCATCCTGAGTTGAAGAACCTCTTCAACCAGACGCATCAGAAGAGCGGCAGCCAGCCCGAAACGCTGGCGCGCGCGGTCTACGCGTACGCGGCGAACATCGACAATCTGGGCGCGCTGAGCGGCGCGGTCACGCATATCGCGCACAAGCACGCGAGCCTGAACATTCGCCCGGAACACTATCCGATCGTCGGGCGTCATCTGCTGGGCGCCGTGGTCGATGTACTCGGCGACGCCGTCGATCAAGCCACGCTCGACGCCTGGGCCGTGGCCTACGCGCAGCTTGCGCAGATCATGATCGGCGCGGAATCGAAGCTCTATGAAGCGGCGCCGTGGAGCGGCTTCCGTCCGTTCAAGGTCGTGCGCAAGCAGGTGGAAAGCGACGAAATCACCTCGTTCTATCTCGCACCCGCTGACGGCGCGCCGGCTGGCGGTTTCGAACCGGGTCAGTACGTGAGCGTGACGCGCTTCGTCGATCAACTCGGCGTCGATCAGCCGCGTCAGTACAGTCTCTCGGATGCGCCGCACGGCCGCTGGCTGCGCATTTCGGTGAAGCGCGAAGCGGGCAACAGCGCCGCCGCAGACGTGCAGCCGGGCCTCGTCTCGAACCTGATGCACGACGGCGTCGAGCAGGGCGCGATCGTCCACGTGAGCGCGCCGATGGGCGAATTCACGCTCGATCGCAACAAGAGCACGCCGGTCGTGCTGATGAGCGGCGGCGTCGGCATTACGCCGATGGCGTCGATGCTCGCCACGCTGCTGGCCGCACGCAGCGAGCGCCAGATCACCTTCGCGCACGCCTGCCGCAACGCTCGCGTGCATGCGTTCAGCGACTGGCTGCGCCGCAGCGCCGCCGAGCATCCGAACCTCAAGCGCGCGGTGTTCTATGAGGCCGTGAGCGCGGACGATCAGCCAGGCAAGGACTACGACTTCGAAGGCCGCATGGACATCGCGCGCATCGAAGCCGACGTCATGCTGCCGGATGCCGATTACTACATCTGCGGCCCGGTCGCCTTCATGCGCGCGCAGCGCGAAGCGCTGGTGGCGCGCGGTGTGGACGCGGCGCGCATCCACACGGAAATCTTCGGCTCGGGCATGCTCGACTGAGCGAACCCGAAGCGATCGACGTAAAAAAGCCCGGCCAGTGATCAACAGAACTGGCCGGGCTGTTCACATCATCGAGCGTCAGCGAACCATCAGTTGCCGCTGCCGCGCGCGATACGGCGCTGCTTGACCGCTTCGGCGAGCCCTTCGAGCACGCCCACGCTTTCGTCCCAGCCGATGCACGCGTCGGTGATGCTCTGGCCGTAGGTCAGCTCGCAGCCTTCCTTCAGATCCTGGCGGCCCGCCACGAGGTGCGATTCCACCATCACGCCGACAATGCGCTCGTCGCCGCCCGCAATCTGGCGGCCGATATCGGCGCAGACCGGAATCTGGTTCTCGTGCTTTTTCGAGCTGTTCGCGTGGCTCGCGTCGATCATCAGACGCGCGGCGAGACCCGCCTTGCCGATGTCGTTGCACGCCGCGTTGACGCTTTCCGCGTCGTAGTTCGGCGTCTTGCCGCCGCGCAGGATCACGTGGCAGTCCTCATTGCCCGCCGTCGAGACGATGGCCGAATGGCCGCCCTTCGTCACCGAGAGGAAATGGTGCGGCTGCGACGCGGCCTTGATCGCATCGACGGCGATCTTCACGTTGCCGTCCGTGCCGTTCTTGAAGCCGACCGGGCAGGAGAGACCCGAAGCCAGTTCGCGGTGCACCTGCGATTCGGTCGTACGCGCGCCGATCGCGCCCCACGAAATCAGATCGGCGATGTACTGCGGGCTGATCATGTCGAGGTATTCGGTGCCCGCCGGCAGGCCGAGTTCGTTGATCGACACGAGCAGTTCGCGCGCGGTGCGCAGGCCGTCGTTGATCTTGAAGCTGTTGTCCATGAACGGGTCGTTGATGAGACCCTTCCAGCCCACCGTCGTGCGCGGCTTTTCGAAGTACACGCGCATGACGATTTCCAGCTCGTTCTTGAAGCGCGAGCGTTGCTCCACGAGCTTCTTCGCGTAGTCGACCGCGGCCTTGGTGTCGTGAATCGAGCACGGCCCGACGATCACGATCAGACGATCATCCATGCCGTGCAGGATGCGGTGCATCGCGCGGCGCGATTCGTAGATCAGCGTGGAAGCGGCTTCCGAGCACGGGAATTCGCGGATCAGGTGTGCGGGCGGCGTGAGTTCCTTGAGTTCGCGGATGCGGACATCGTCGGTGTTGTGCGGGGGCATGTTGTTTTCTCCTGATCCTGTGTAGCGTGCTTCGCGATGCGAAACGTCGGCAATCTGCTAGATGAAAGTGAGGCTCGTATGAGTGGGGGGCCAAAGAAGCCGGGCGAAAAAAAACCGCCAGGCTAGGCTGGCGGTTTTCGTTTGTTCGGGGTCCTGCGCGTACTATCAACCCTCTCGATCCGCCAGCGGTCTGAGATACCAAAAGAAGTAAAAATAAAACTTCGTGGCGAACATGGCGGATTCGGTTCGTTACGTCGAAAAGGGTGATTGCCTTTATAACCCGGCCTTCTTCAGGCTGGCAAGCGGGTCGCGGCGAAAAAGCGGATGTTCCGCGGAAATTCTCGCTTCAGTGCAGGAAATCCGCATGGCGATGCGGAATTTCCGCATCGCCATGCATGAAGCCTGCGTAGCGGCTTCACAGCGGCTTCAGGCTGACAGGGTCGTCAGACCGTGCCGCCGACCGTCATGCGGTCGATACGCAGCGTCGGCTGGCCCACGCCCACGGGCACGCTCTGGCCCTCCTTGCCGCACACGCCCACGCCCGAATCCAGGCGCATGTCGTTGCCGATCATGCTCACGTACTTGAGCGATTCCGGGCCGCTGCCGATCAGCGTCGCGCCCTTCACCGGGTAGGTGATCTTGCCGTCTTCGATCATGTAGGCCTCGGAGGCCGAGAACACGAACTTGCCGTTGGTGATGTCCACCTGACCGCCGCCGAAGTTCACCGCATACAGGCCGTTCTTCACCGAAGCGAGAATTTCCTGCGGGTCCTTGTCGCCGTTGAGCATGTAGGTGTTGGTCATGCGCGGCATCGGCAGGGCGGCGTAGGATTCGCGGCGCGCGTTGCCGGTCACGGGCATCTTCATCAGGCGCGCGTTGAGCGAATCCTGGATATAGCCCTTGAGAATGCCGTCCTCGATCAGCGTGGTGCACTGCGTCGGGTTGCCTTCGTCGTCGATATTGAGCGAGCCGCGGCGGTTCGGCAGCGTGCCGTCGTCCACCACGGTGACGCCCTTGGCCGCCACGCGCTGGCCGATCTGACCCGCGAACGCCGACGAACCCTTGCGGTTGAAGTCGCCTTCCAGCCCGTGGCCGATCGCTTCGTGCAGCAGCACGCCAGGCCAGCCCGGGCCGAGCACGACGGTCATCGCGCCGGCCGGCGCCGGACGCGCTTCGAGGTTCACGAGCGCCGCATGCACGGCGTCGTCGACGTATTTCGACAGCACGTCGTCGGTGAAATAGCTGTAGTCGTAGCGACCGCCGCCGCCGCCGTTGCCCACTTCGCGACGGCCGTTCTGTTCGGCGATCACGGTGACGGACACCCGCACGAGCGGGCGGATGTCGGCGGCGAGCGCGCCGTCGCTGCGCGCGACCAGCACCACGTCGTACTCGCCCGCGAGCGCAGCCATCACCTGGGTGACGCGCGGATCGCGGCCACGCGCCATCTGCTCGATGCGTTCGAGCAGCTTGACCTTTTCGGTGGCGTCGAGCGAAGTCAGCGGATCGGAAGGCAGATACAGATCGCGGCCCGCGACGCCCTTGAGCGAGGTGGCCACCTGGATTTTCTGCTTGCCGCCGCCAGCCTTGGCGATCGAACGCGTGGCGATGGCCGCCTGGCGGATCGCTTCGGGCGAGAGGTCGTCGGAATAGGCGAACGCGGTGCGCTCGCCGGATACCGCGCGCACGCCCACACCTTGATCGATGCTGAAGCTGCCCGACTTGACGATGCCTTCCTCCAGGCTCCATGCCTCGCTGCGCGTGGCCTGGAAATAGAGATCGGCGTAGTCGACGCGGTGCGTGAAGATCTCGCCGAGCGTGCGCGTGAGCAGCGCCTCGTCGAGGCCATAGGGCGCGAGGAGCACTTCCTTCGCGGTCGCCAGATTGCGGATGCCGGGTTCGATGATGTTCATGCGCTCAATATGGAAAGTTTCAGATGGCAGATTCGGGCGCGGTACGGCGAAATCAAGACGCCCTGGTCGATGGTTGGCTCGGGAAGCGTGTCAGTTGCAGTCGAGCACGCGATGCCGCCACGCGGGCAGACTGGCGCGCACGGCCGCGATGCGTTCGAGGTCGATATCGCCGATCACCACGCCGGGATTCTCGTCGAGCACATCGACGATTTCGCCCCACGGATCGATCAGCATGCTGTGGCCCCACGTGCGGCGGCCGTTTTCGTGCGTGCCGCCTTGCGCTGCGGCGAGCACGTAGCACTGGTTTTCGACGGCGCGCGCGCTCAGCAAGGTTCGCCAGTGCGCGCGGCCCGTGGTGTAGGTGAACGCCGATGGCACGACCATCAGCGCGCAGTCGCCCATGCGCCGGTACAGCTCGGGAAAGCGCAGATCGTAGCAGACCGACAGGCCCACCCGGCCGAACGGCGCGTCGAAGGTGCGCACCTGCGTGCCGGGGCGAATCGTGCGCGCTTCGTCGAACGATTCGGCGCCTTTTTCGAAGCTGAACAGATGGATCTTGTCGTAACGCGCGCGCTCGGTGCCGCTCGGATCGAACACGAGCGTGGTGTTGAGCACACGGTTTTCTTCCTCGGCTTTCAAAGGCAGCGTGCCGCCGATGATCCACACCTTATGACGTTGCGCGGCATCGGCGAGAAAGCGCTGGATCGGGCCGTCGCCGTAGGGCTCGCGCACGCCTAGTTTGTCGATGTCCTTGTGACCCATGAAGCAGAAGTATTCGGGCAGCAGCACGAGTTGTGCGCCCTTTGCGACGGCGGCGGCGATCAGGCGTTCGGCTTCGGCGAGATTGCGGGCGGGCTCGGGCGTGCTGACCATCTGCAACGCGGCCACGCGGAACGGCGTAACCGGGGCGCTGGATGCTGCGCGGGAGGAAGATTCGCTCATCGACGGCTCTTGTTTGGACAGTGGTCGGGCCCGGAGCGCTGCATGTTGTGCGATTGCGCGTTGCTGGATCGCTGCGAGACGCGCACGGCGCATGTCTCGCAGCGATCATCGGCAGACGATGTGGAACTCAATGCGCCGCCGCCGGAACCTGCGCGTCCATCTTACCCTGATCGCCCAGCAGTCGCTCAACATGCGGTTTGGCCCAGGAACCGGTGATGGCGTAGTTGCGCGCGAAGGTGGTTTCGACCGTGTGCGAGAGCGCGATGTCGCCGAGCAGCGCGCCCAGGCCGAGCAGCGGATTGATCACCGCCGCGACGATCACGCCCGCGCCCGCGCTCACCGTCGGGACCACGTGCACGCGCAGGTCCTGGGTTTCATGCGCGAGATCGACGCTGCCCATCATCTGCGCGCGGCCCGGTGCGGTGACGAGCTTGAAGTCGCTGGTGCGGCCGATGCCGTTCTGGATCTGCGCGCTGCCCGTGACGCTCGTGAACGGTAGACCTTCGCCGATCACATCGCGGAAATCCATGCTCGCGTAGCGCGCGAGACTCTGCAGGCTCAGCACGCCGAGCAGCGTCGCCACGCCTTGATGGATCTTGAGGATTTCGCCGTGGCGCAGATCGAGCGCGAGGCTGCCGTTGAGCGTCGGATAGTCGAGTTTGCTGGGGCCGCCGCGCCACACGAGATTGCCGCTGAGCGTGCCCGAACCGCCCTTGATCGCGTGCGCGACGCCCGCGCGCTCGAGCAGGTCGCCTGCATCCTTGATGTCGAGATGGAAGTCGAGCGCGGTGCGGCGCGGCGTCTGCGCGGCGCCGCCTGCGGTATCGGCCGGAGCGGTTTCGTCGCCGATGGCGCGCCAGTTCTCCGTCGCCGTGAAATGACCAGCCGGATTGACGATGTCGAGCGTGTCGAGCTGCCAGACCGGCACGCCGTTTTCGTCGAAGTTGTGCGCGTTGATCTGCAGACGGCCGAAGTCGCGTCCGCGCACGATCAGCTGGTTCACGACGAGGTCGATCGACGGCATGTTCTGCGCGGGCTGCGAGACCGCCTGACCGAGCAGATCGTTTTCGGTTGCGGCGGGCACGACGAGGCGCGCGAGGCGCGCTTCGAGCGTGCCGGGCGATCCCGGCACCGCGCCCGGTTTCCACGAGACGTGGCCGGAGACCTGATTGGAGGCGACGTTGGCCTGCCACTGGTTGGCGTCGCGCGACGCGCCGACGATCACGTTTTCCCAGTGGCGCTTGAGCAGCGTGAGCGTGCCGACGTGGACCGCGAAACGCGAGGGCACGTAAGACGCGAATGCGCCGCCCGGCGCGAGCGATGACGCAGGCGGCGTGGCGGTCGATGTCGCGGTGGAAGTCGCGGTCGACGTCGCAGTTGACGTCGCGGTCGACGTTATCGTTTGCGAGACAGCTTGAGGAGCGCTCGCAGCCGGGCCTGTCTGCGCGGACGCCGCAGCGCTGGCTGGCGTCGCACCCGCAGCGACTGCAGCAACCGCAGGATTGGCCGCCGCCGTCCCACGCAGTTCCTGTACCACACGACGCCACGCATCGGCATCGAAAGAGGGCAGATCGACGGCTGCGGTCACGCCGTCCGACGGCAGATCGGCGGGCTTGTTCATGCCGATCGCGCCGCGCACGACTTGCGGCACATGACCGGGATTGCGCCGCAGCACGTAACGCGCCGCCAGCGGCCCGAGCGTAAGCTCGGCGTGCTGGAACGCGGCGGCGTCGCTGGCCGAAAGCGGGGCGGCCTGAGCGTTGGGATCGTCGCCGGGACCGGGCTGCAAGGCGAAGCGCAGCGGCATCTGCGTGCCCGCCGTCTTGCCGAACGGCGCGGGCAGGTCGATGGCCAGATCGGTCAGGTCGGAACTGGCCTTCACGTCGGGCAGATGGCCGCGCGTGCCCGTCACCGAAAGCGAGTAGGGCGCCGCGCCCGAGAAGCGCCCGAGCACCGCCGCCGCCGTGCCGTGCAAATTGAGCCCGCGCGCCGCATCGACGGCCACATTGCCCGCGACGTTGACGTCATAGTGTCCGTCCTCGCGCATGCCGCCGTTGGCGCGCAGATCGCCGCCGAGGAAACGGCCCGTGAGCCGCTCGACCTGGGCGCTGCGGTTGGTGAAGCGCACGCGGCCGTTGAGGTTCGACAGCGGCGGTACGTTGTGCGCCGAAAGCGTGTTGTTCTCGAAACCGACCGCGCCCGCCACGGCCACCTTCGGCATCGGCTTGCGCGGGATCGTGAGCTTGAGCGCGAGCGTGGCCGGCCCTTGCGCCTCGACCTTCGCGGCCGCGTGCTTCGACATCGCGCCGAGCGCGCTGTTATCGGCGTAATCGAGCAGATCGGCGAGCGGCCCGCGACCCGCGCCTTCGATCACCAGATCGGAACCCTTCACGCCGAGTTCGTCGATACGACCGCTCACGTCATGCAGCACGAAGCGGCGGTAATGACCGTGCGCCACATCGAAACGCAGCTTGTTTTCGGACAGCTTGAACACGCCGTCGATGCCATCGAACGCCGGCCAGACGTTGGGCGCGCCGTTGCGCATCTTCTTCGGCGGGAACGGCGACGGGTCGAAGCGCCCGTTCGCGAACGGCGCGACGATGCGGAACTGGCCCGCGCTCGGGTCGCGCGAGTAGGGGAACTGGGCGAGATCGCCGTGAATCTCGATCGTCGCGCCCTTCGAAAGACCGGCCTGCAAACCGTGGCCCAGATACGTGCGGGTCTTTTCGCTGATGCTGGTGGGCAGATAGCGCGGAATCGCCTTCACCTGCGCCTGATCGAAATGCGCGACGAGGTCGAGCGCGCCGCGCCCGTGGCCAGGGTTGCGGTAGTGCGCGGTCATCTTGGCGCGCGCGTCGGCGTTCTGCACGCCGAGTTCGGTCACGTTGACGTCGAAGCCCTTGATCTTGTCGCCAGGCTGGCGCTGCGCGGCCACCGTCCACTTCGCCGCGCCCCACAGGCGGTCGAAGTGCAGACGCGGATCGTCGAATACGCCCGGCAGCGTGATGGCGGCGTCGGCGGTATCGAAGTCGATCGTGCCGTGCGATTCGTCGGCGTCGATGCGCCCCCAGAGGTTTTCGACCCCCGGCAGGCCCGCGCGCGGATGGTTGCGCGGCGTGAGGCCCGGCCCCGGTTCCTGGGCCGCGACGCTGAAGCCCTGCAGATCGCCCTTGAAACGGTAGTGGAGCAACGGCTCGGCGCTGGTGCTGCGCTGCTCGGCGGCGGCTTCGCCCGAATCGGGTTTGCTGCGCTCCATCGCCAGATCGTAGTTGGCGACCAGTCCGCGCGGATTGAAGCGCACGAGCGCGGTCTGCACGCGGCCCGGCAGCGGCAGGCCGCGCATGAATTCGGCGAGGATGCCCAGATCGATACGGTCGCCCTTAACCGAAATCAGCTGGCCGTTCTGCAGCGTCTGCTGGCGAAAACGCGCGTCGAGCGTGGTGAAGGCGAGCGAGCGCGTAAGCGGCGTGCCGTCGTCGAGCGGCGGTTGGCCGAGTTCGGCGCGGAAGTCGCGCAGTTGCAGCGTGTAGTCGCCGGGCGCGAGACCCATGCGCCAGTTGAATTTCGCGATCGGCAGATCGAGACGCGGCTGGGTGGGCTTCACGCGCAACGCGACATCGTTGCCGTTGAGTACGCCATCGGCGGAAACGATGCGGCCGGCTTCGAAATTCGCCCAGATTGCGTTGTCGATGCGGCCTGCATACGTGGTGATCGGCAGGTTGATATAGCGCGCGAGCGTGGGCAGATCGACGGGGCCGGTCGAGACATACGCGCTGCCGCTCCAGGCGTTCGGCTTGCCGGCCTGGGCGAAGCGCGCGTGCTTGAACTGGGCGCGGAAGTCGAGCGGGCCGTGCAGCACCGTACCCTCGGCGGGCGCCTGCAGGGCCAGTTGATGGTCGTAACCGTCGTTGAGAATCGCCAGACGGATGTTGCTGAGCTTGAGTTCGGGCGCGTCGCGCGTGGCGTCGCGCCAGCGCAGCGTGCCGCCGCGCAGCACGATGGCCTGCTGGCGCATCAGCCAGGTCGTGAAGGTGGCGTTGCCGGTGTGGGCGGTCGGCACGGGCACGCCAGCGACGGTGAGCGTGCCGTCGTCTTCGCGGGCGATTGCCACGTCCGGGTTCTCGACGATCACGCTGGAGAGCAGCGGCTCGAACGTCACGAGCGAGCGCCAGGCGACCGAGGCCGTGGCGTGCGGAACGTTGAGCGCGAGCTTGCCGTGACGGTCGCGGATCGTCAGATTGGCGACGTCGATGCCCGGCTGGAAGCCCGACCAGTGCGGCGAAAGTTTGCCGATGCGGAAGTCGGCGTGAATCCTGTCGGAGACGAGCTTTTCGATGCGCGGACGGAAATCGTCCACGTGCGGCAGCACGATATAGCGCAGCCCGAGCAGCAGCGTGGCGACGATAAAGTAGAAGACGAGCGCGATGCACGCCAGCACGCGTAGCGTGTGGCGCAAGACCGGGTGATGATGTTGCGGGCCCGCGTCTGCGCTTTCCCGGCTGACTTGTCCGGTTTGAGGCGAGCCGGCGGGATCGTTACGCTCGGACATGCTGCGGCGGGTGGGGTATGGTAGCGTTGCGTTCTGACGACGAAATGTATCACACAGGGCCGTGGGACCGGCCATCCGGGGAAGCCGGAATGGTAAGCGGCAGAGCGGCGAGCGGCATTTCGGGCACGGAAATTTTGCGTTGCGACCGGCGATATTTAGCCCGGCGCGGCGAATCCATCAGCGCAGGCCGCCGTCGCGTGACTTGCCCGCCATCGCCTTTCCTCGTCATCCACTCTCCGCGCTACACGCAACATTATTAGTCGAATCAGCCGAGCCAGAGCCTTCATGACTGACATTCCTCTCCTGAGTTCCAGTTATTCGCGCTATGCAGCGCGCGTCTACGCCGCCCGTGCCGACCTGGCGCACGAAGTCGCCGCGCTGGCCACATCGCTCATCACGCGCGAGCGCATCGTCGCGCGGCTCGACGCCTTGTGTCTGCAAGCAAGCGGCACGCCCGCCGGTGCCGCCGCTGTTCCCGCCACGGTTCCCACGCTGACCGACGAGCAACTGAAAAAAGCGCTGCGCCAGTTGCGCGCCGAAGTCATCTGCGCGGTGATGGAGCGCGATCTCGCGCGCAACGCCGATGTCGCCGAAGTCACCGGCACCATGACCGATCTGGCCGAAGTGGCGATCCAGCGTGCGCTGGCAGTCGTGAGCGCCGACCTCGAAACGCTGTTCGGCGAACCGCGCGGCCCCAACGGCGAGCGTCTGACGCTGGGCGTGGTCGGCATGGGCAAGCTCGGCGGGCGCGAGCTCAATGTGTCCTCGGACATCGACCTGATCTTCGTCTACGAAGACGATGGCGAAACCACCGGCGGCCAGCGTTCGCCCATCGCCACCCAGGATTTTTTCACGCGCGTGGGCAAGCGGCTGATCGGCGCGCTTTCGGATGTGACGGCGGACGGCTTCGTGTTCCGCGTGGATATGCGTCTGCGGCCGAACGGCGATTCCGGGCCGCTCGTGTGCAGCCTCGGCATGCTCGAAGAATATTTCTACGTGCAGGGCCGCGAGTGGGAGCGCTACGCGTGGATCAAGGGCCGTCTCGTTTCCGAGCGCGAGAGCGAGAGCGAGAGCGCCCTGCGCCTCGCCACGCAACTCGATTCGCTGGTGAAGCCCTTCGTTTATCGCCGTTATCTGGATTTTGGCGTGATCAGCGCGATCCGCTCGCTGCATCTGCAGATTCGTCAGGAAGCGCAGCGCCGCGCCATGATGCGCCCCGATAAAGCCGACGACATCAAGCTCGGGCGCGGCGGCATCCGCGAAATCGAATTCAGCGCCCAGGTGTTCCAGCTGATTCGCGGCGGCCAGGACGCGGGCTTCCGGGTGCGCCCGACGCTCGCCGTGCTCGGCTACGCGGCCGCGCGCGGCCTGATTGCGCCCGAGGTCTGCCACGACCTGACGCTCGCCTACAACTTCCTGCGCGAACTCGAACACCGTCTGCAATATCGCGACGACGCGCAGACGCACGCCATGCCCGTCGACGAAACCGAGCGCGCGGCGCTCGCGCAGACCATGGGTTACGCCGATTACGCCGCGCTGATGGTGGCGCTCGAAGCGCATCGCGAGAAGGTCGAGCAGCAGTTCGACCAGATCTTTTCCGACAAGGTGGGCGGCGAAAGCGGCTGCGGCGCGCCCGACGACGGCGCGGCCGCGTGGGTCTGGAGCGGCGCGCTGGCCGAAGAAAGCGCGGACGGCGACCTGCTCGCGCGGCTCGCCGAACTCGGCATCGACGATCCGGCGCCGCTGCTCGCGCGTCTGCGCGGCTTGTGGCAATCGTCGCGTTACACCGGGTTGCCGGAAAAGAGCCGCGAGCGCTTCGACAGCGTCGCCAAACGCGCGCTCGAAGCCGCGCGCACGCTGGAGCCGCGCGAGCGGCGCGGCGACACGCTCGCGCGCATGTTCGACCTGCTCGAAGCGGTGATCCGGCGCGGCGCCTATCTCGCGCTGCTGACCGAATACCCGGACGCGCTCAACCGCGTGCTCAAGGTGCTGGGCGCGTCGCGCTGGGCGGCGGGCTATCTGATCCGCCATCCGCAACTGCTCGACGAACTGCTCGACGACGAAGCGATTTCCTCGCCGTTCGACTGGCCCGAGTTCTCGCGTCTGCTGCGTGCGCGCATGAGCGCCGCCGCCGATGTCGAGCAGCAGATGGACCTGCTGCGTCACGCGCACCAGGCCGAAGTGTTCCGCATTCTGCTCAACGACCTGGCCGGGCGGCTGTCGGTCGAACACGTGAGCGACCGGCTTTCCGAACTCGCCGATGCGGTGCTCGACGTCACCATCGAAACCGTCTGGAAGCAGTTTTCGAAGCGACATCGCGACGTGCCGCGCTTTGCGGCGATCGCCTACGGCAAGCTGGGCGGCAAGGAGCTGGGCTACGCGTCGGACCTCGACATCATCTTCCTCTATGACGACGAGGACGATCGCGCCGCCGAAATCTACGCGGCCTTCGCGCGCCGCCTGATCACCTGGCTGACCACGGCGACGGGCGCGGGCACGCTGTTCGACATCGATCTGCGGCTGCGGCCCAATGGCGAATCGGGCCTGCTCGTGACCGATCTCGGCTCGTTCCGCCGCTATCAGTTGCGCGAAGGCGATGCGGCCAATACGGCGTGGGTCTGGGAGCACCAGGCGCTGACGCGCGCGCGCTTTTCGGCGGGCGATGCGGCCATCGGCAATGCCTTCGAGGCGATTCGCGTGCAGGTGCTGACGACGCCGCGCGATGCGGCGCCGCTTGCGCAGGAGATCGTCGAGATGCGTCAGCGCGTGCAGGAGGGGCATCCGAATCGCACGGCGCTATTCGATCTCAAGCACGATCGCGGCGGTATGGTCGATATCGAGTTCACGGTGCAGTACTGGGTGCTGCTGCACGCGGCGCAGGACCCGGAGCTGATCCGCAATACCGGCAATATTGCGCTGGTGCGCGAAGTGTCGCGCTTCGGGCTGATGAGCGAGGAAGAAGCCGATACGATCGGCGCGGCGTACCGGCTGTACCGGAAGCTGCAGCATCAACTGCGGCTCGACGGCATGGAGACGGCGCGCGTCGACCCGGCGCGTGTGGAGCGCGAGCGCGAGGTCGTGCTGGCGCTGTGGAAGCGGGTGTTCGGGGAGCGGGGCGGGGAGTGAGGGCGTTGGCGGACGCTGAACCTCAAGCCGCCAGCATCTCCTTCGCATGCCGCCGCGTGGTGGCGGTGATTTCCAGCCCGCCGAGCATGCGGGCGACTTCCTCGACGCGGCCGGTTTTATCGAGCGGCGTGACCGCCGACACCGTGCCGCCATTGCCGTCGCCGGCTTTCGCCACCTGGAAGTGCTGATCGCCGCGCGCGGCCACCTGCGGCAAGTGCGTGACGCACAGCACCTGGCGCGCCTGCCCGAGTTGATGCAGCAGACGCCCGACCACTTCGGCGACGCCGCCGCCAATGCCCGTATCCACTTCGTCGAAGATCAGCGTGGGCGTGGGGCTCGCGGCGCTCGCGATCACGGCGAGCGCAAGGCTGATCCGCGCGAGTTCGCCGCCCGAGGCGATCTTCGCGAGCGGGCGCAGCGGCACGCCCGCGTGGCCCGCGACGCGGAACTCGATCTGCTCCAGACCGTGCGCGCCGCCGACCGGTTCGCCGTTGCCGCTATTGCCGCCGAGCGGCACCAGCGCGACTTCGAAGCTGCCGCCCGCCATCGACAATTCCTGCATGCCTTGCGTGACCGCCGCGCCGAGTGCCTGTGCGGCGCCGGCACGCGCCTTGGATAGCTTGCGTGCTTCGACGAGATAGGCTTCGTTGGCCTTATCGGCGGCTGCGCGCAAGGCGTCGAGATCCGATGCGGCGTCGAGCAGCGCCAGTTGCTGGCGGCGCGAGGCATGTTCGGTGGGCAGCGCTTCCGGCTGCAAACGGAATTTGCGCGATGCCGAATGCAGCGCGTCGAGGCGCTTTTCGACCTGCGCGAGCCGGTTCGGATCGAGTTCGAGCCGCTGCGCGTAATGCGAGAGCGAGTAGGCCGCTTCCTGAAGCTGGATCGTGGCCGGTTCGAGTGCGGCAAGCGCGTCGCCGAGCGCGCCATCGACTTCGGCCAGATCGCGCAGCTTCGAGACGATCGAATTCAACTGCGAAATCATCGCTTCGTCCGATTCCGACAACGCCACCAGCGCGCCTTGCACGCCCTCGATCAGGTTCGCCGAATTCGACAGGCGCGTGTGCTCCGCGCTCACTTCTTCCCATTCGCCGGGCTGCGGCGAGAGTTTGTCCAGTTCGGCCAGTTGCCAGGCGAGGCGTTCGCGTTCGAGTTGCAGTTCGCGGTCGCGCGACTGGGCAGTTTGCACCGCGTAGCGCGCGTCGCGGGCATCGCGCCAGACGCGCGTCACGCGCGCAGCCAGTTCGGTCAGGCCCGCGTGCGTGTCGAACAGTTCGCGCTGCGAGTCCGGGCGCATCAGCAACTGGTGCGCGTGCTGGCCGTGAATATCGACCAGCCGTTCGCCGATGTCGCGCAGTTGCGCGAGCGTGGCCGGCGTGCCGTTGATGAAGGCGCGCGAGCGGCCGTTGCTGTCGACCACGCGGCGCAGGATCACGCCGTTTTCGCCATCGCTGTTGGCGAGCGCCTGCTCGTCGAGCCAGGCCGCCACGTGCGGCGGCGCGTCGAATTCGGCGGTGATGTCGGCGCGGCTCTCGCCCGTGCGCACGACGCCAGCATCGGCGCGCGCACCGAGCGCGAGCGCCAGGGCGTCGATAAGAATCGACTTGCCCGCGCCGGTTTCGCCGGAAAACACGGTGAAGCCGCTGTCGAATTCGAGGTCGAGCGCGGCGACGATCACGAAGTCGCGAATCGAGAGATGACGGAGCATGGCGTCTTGAATCTGGCGGATGGCGATGGCGCCGGTTCGATGTTCTGGTTGATCGCGGCTGCGCGCACGGTTCGCCGTCATACGCACTACGGCCCGGCGCGCGATCCGCGAATCGGGGAGTGCGTCAGTCCTGCGGCTCGCTCGACAGATTCTGCAGTGCGGGCGGCTCGTTCCAGTGCAGTTTCTGACGCAGCGTCCGGTAATAGCTGTAGCCGACCGGATGCAGGAAGGGCACGGTATGGCGCGAGCGGCGCACTTCGATCACGTCGTTGAGTTCGACGGCCGTGAACGACTGCATGTCGAAGTTCACGTTGACGTCGCGGCCCGCGACGATCTGGATGCTCACCTTGCAGTCGTCGGGCAGCACGATCGGGCGGTTCGAGAGCGCATGCGGCGCGATCGGCACGAGCACGATGCCTTGCAGTTGCGGATGCAGGATCGGCCCCTGCGACGACAGCGCATAGGCCGTCGAGCCCGTGGGCGTGGCGACGATCAGGCCGTCCGAGCGCTGGTTGTACATGAAACGGCCGTCCACGTGCACGCGCAGTTCCGCCATGCCCGAAAAGCCGCTGCGGTTCACGACCACGTCGTTGAAGGCGAGCGCGTGGTAGATCGGGTCGCCGTCACGCATGATGCGCGATTCGAGCAGCGAACGCTCCTCGCGCTCGAAGCTGCCCGCGAGCAGTTGCGGCACGACTTCCTGCATGTCGGAGAACGGGATGTCGGTGATAAAGCCCAGCCGCCCGTGGTTGATGCCGATCAGCGGCGTGCGGTAGGGCGCGAGCTGGCGGCCGATGCCGAGCATCGTGCCGTCGCCGCCGAGCACCACGGCGACATCCGCGCGCGCGCCGATTTCGGCGATCTGCAACGCGGGATAGCCTGCGACGCCGATCTCCTGGGCGGTCTGTGCTTCGAACACAACTTCGAAGCCGCGCTGCGAGATGGTCTGGGCGAGCGCCGTCAGCGGCTCGCCGATGCCTTGCGTATTGCTGCGCCCAACGAGCGCAACCGTTTTGAACTGGCTCTGGATCTTCTGGATCTGCATGCCGGCATTACACCATAGTCAGTGCATGAAAAGAACCTGGGAACCGCGCTCCCGCCCAACCGGGGCGGGCCAGCGGCTGATTTTCAGGCGCGCTGCGCATAAGGCGGTGACACGGCGTTGACATCCGCATGACCCGCGGATGACGGCGAAGCGCACCGCATCGCTCCTGCAAAAGCCTGCGCGCGCCCCATCCGGCGGCGCCTTGCACGTGAGGGCGTGCACCCCCGACTCGCCGCCAACCCGGCATTAGGCTAGAATTTTCAGTCATGCTAGATCCCCGCGCACAAACCCTCCTCAAAACGCTGATCGAGCGATATATCGCCGAAGGTCAGCCGGTTGGCTCGCGCACGCTGTCGCGATTCTCCGGCCTCGAACTGAGCCCGGCGACGATCCGCAACGTGATGTCGGACCTGGAGGAGCTGGGACTCGTTTCCAGCCCGCACACCTCGGCCGGGCGCGTGCCTACGCCGCGCGGCTATCGTCTGTTCGTCGACACCATGCTCACCGTCGAGCCCTCGGCCGACGAAGACGCCCTCACGCGCGCGGTCAAGACCACGCTGCGCCCCGGCGAGCCGCAGAAGGTGGTGGCGGCGGCAGCCAGCGTGCTGTCGAACCTTTCGCAGTTCGCGGGCGTGGTGCTCACGCCGCGCCGCAGCCACGTGTTCAAGCAGATCGAGTTCATGCGCCTGTCGGACAAGCGCATCTTGCTGATCATCGTCACGCCCGAAGGCGACGTGCAGAACCGCATCATGGCGACGCAGCGCGACTTCACGCCTTCCGAGCTGATCGAAGCTTCGAATTACATCAACGCGCATTTCGCGGGTCTCTCCTTCGACGATGTGCGCCGCCGCCTGCGCGAGGAAATCGACGCCCTGCGCGGCGACATGACCACCCTCATGCACGCGGCCGTGACCGCCAGTACCGAGGACACCGATACCGGCGAGACCGTGCTGATCTCCGGCGAGCGCAACCTGCTCGAAGTGGCCGATCTTTCGTCGGACATGGCGCGCCTGCGCAAGCTGTTCGACGTGTTCGACCAGAAAACCAGCCTGCTGCAACTGCTGGACGTGTCCAGCCACGCGCAAGGCGTGCAGATCTTCATCGGCGGCGAATCTCAACTCGTGCCGATCGAGGAAATGAGCGTGGTGACCGCGCCGTACGAAGTCAACGGCAAGATCGTCGGCACGCTGGGCGTGATCGGGCCGACGCGCATGGCCTACAACCGCGTGATTCCGATTGTGGATATCACCGCGCGGCTGCTTTCGCTCACGCTTAGCCAGAACTGACATACCCGCGCTCCTGTCGCTTCCCGGTTTGCCGTCGCGTTTCCCCTCACCGCCTGCCAGCATGATCGCCCGAAGCGGCGCGCCGCGCCATTGGCCGAATGGCCAGCGTGCGGGTTCGCGCCGCAAGCGCGCTCAGTTGGCCATCGGCGTGGCCGCTATAATGCGCACTTGTGCAACCGTTGCCGCGCCCCGCGCGTGGCGTCTCTGATCGCCTATGCGTTTCGACCTGGAGCGGCCCCTGCAGTCCGCTGTTGCGCATCGTGTCGCGGTGCTGCTGATCAATCTGGGCACGCCAGACGCGCCCACGCCGCGCGCCGTGCGCCGCTATCTCGCGCAGTTTCTGTCCGATCCGCGCGTGGTCGAGATTCCTGCGCCCATCTGGCAGGTGATCCTGCGCGCGCTGATTCTGCCGCTGCGCGGCCGTTCGTCGGCGAAGAAATATGCGGCGGTCTGGACGCCCGAAGGCTCGCCGCTGCGCGTGCACACGCAAAAGCAGACCGACGGCCTGCGCCATCTGTTGCACATCAACGATTACACCGTGCTCGTCGATTACGCGATGCGCTACGGCACGCCCGACATCCCCGCGATGCTCAATCAGCTCAAGCTCGCGGGCGCCGAGCGCATCCTGCTCGTGCCGATGTATCCGCAGTATTCGGCGTCGACCACGGCCACCGCTTTCGACGCCGCTTTTGCTGCACTGCGGCGTATGCGCAACCAGCCGGAAATCCGCACGGTGCGTGCGTATCACGACCATCCGGCCTATATCGGCGCGCTGGCGGCTCAGGTGCAGCAGTACTGGCAGGCGCATGGCCGGCCCGATTTCGCGTCCGGCGACCGCCTCGTGCTCAGCTTCCATGGCGTGCCGAGCCGCACGCTCGATCTCGGCGATCCGTATCACGACCAATGCCAGCAGACCGCTTCGCTGCTCATGCATGCGCTGGGTCTCTCGACGGTCGAATGCCGCGTGACGTTCCAGTCGCGCTTCGGCAAGGCGCAATGGCTGCAGCCCTACACGGCGCCCACGCTCAAGGAATTGGGGCAGGGCGGCGTGCGTCGCGCCGATGTGTTTTGTCCCGGTTTTACGGCCGATTGCCTCGAAACCATCGAGGAAATCGGCATGGAAGTGCGCGACGAATTCCTGCACGGCGGCGGCAAGGAATTCCATCGGATTCCGTGCCTGAACAACTCGCCCGCGTGGATTTCAGCGCTGGGAGAGATCGTTGCGCAGAACCTGCAAGGCTGGCCGGTGCAGGCGCCGGCGCATGCGGGCGCGGTGGCCTGATCGAGTCGCAAGACACCGGGTCCAGCACGAGGATTGTCAGCAGAGCGTCACGTATGAACTACAAGATTTCCACCGAACCCGGCGCGCGTCTGCGCATCGACAAATGGCTGTGGGCGGCGCGCTTTTTCAAGACACGCTCGCTGGCGACGGACGCCGTCGGCAAGGGCCATGTGCGCATTGGCGGCGAAGCCGTGAAGGCGTCGAAGGACGTGCGCGTGGGGGATCGTGTCGAAATCGAGATCGATCACGTGCGATGGGAAGTGGATGTGCTGGGAATCTGCGACGTCCGCGGCCCGGCGAGCATCGCGCAGTCGCTTTATGCGGAAACAGAGGAAGGCCGCACGAGGCGCGCGGCCGAACAGGAGAGGCGCAGGATCTTTCGCGAGCCGGCCTCCGCGTTGCACGGCAGGCCGACCAAGCGCGACCGGCGCACTATCGACAAACTTTCGCGTGAGGATTGAAGAGCGCTTCCATGGTGGCGTGCGCGCTCCCGTATTCCGTGGTGTTGTCGTTCACGGCGCCGGACATGCAGATGGTGGTGGTTCCGGCGATGAGTACCAGAGCGACCACCGAGATGGCAAAGGTCAGTTTCACGGTACTCCCCAAGGGATCGCTGCAAAACGGCCAGTCAGATGGCCCGTTGTGGTGCGTGCGGACCGGTTCGGTGGGGTGCTGAAAGCTCCGGGTAAACACCCTTGGAGCAGCACCTGTTCCTGAGTGTAGGTCAGCCGCGCGGCGCACTCAATCCGATTTTTTCCGCGCTGCAGTAATGGTTGTAACGGGCAGTTTCGGCGCTTTGATGTTTGTCTAAAAAAGCGCTGGGAAGCCCTTGAAACAGGCGATCCGGCACCCATGTGCTGTCGCAATGTACGAAGCATCTGTCGCGCTGGCGCAACGTGCCGCGGGCAGCAGGTCCAGATGGTCCGCGCTTCGTTCCCTTTTTTACTATTCAACGACGTTCAGCGACATGGAAAACACGCAAGAGAACCCGACGAGCCAGAACCCCACGCCCGCGGACGAGGCGTCGCAAGCCGCTGCCGCCGCCCAGCAGGAAGGCGCAGCGCCGGCAGCCGAAGGCGCGGACGCCGCGCTGGCCGAAGCGCAGGCAAAGATCGCCGAGCTGCAGGACGCGTTCATGCGCGCCAAGGCCGAGACGGAAAACGTCCGCCGCCGCGCCCAGGAAGACGTCAGCAAGGCGCACAAGTTCGCGATCGAAAGCTTCGCGGAACACCTGCTGCCGGTGGTCGACAGCCTCGAAGCCGCGCTCGCGCACGGCTCGGATGACCTCGCCAAGGTCAACGAAGGCGTCGAACTCACGCTCAAGCAACTGAGCGGCGCGCTGGAGAAGGGCAAGGTCGTTGCGATCAACCCGGTTGGCGAGAAGTTCGATCCGCACCGCCATCAGGCGATTTCGATGGTGCCGTCGGAACAGGACGCCAACACGGTCGTTTCGGTCCTGCAAAAGGGCTACGTGATCGCCGAGCGCGTGCTGCGTCCGGCGCTGGTCACGGTTTCCCAGCCGAAGTAAGCAGGCAGATAAGCAGAAACGCGCAGCACCCTCAATAAAGGGCCCGGTTCGGTCGATAACTGCCGTAACCGGTCGCCCGACCAGCGCTTCGAATTTCGCCTGAAAAATCGCTGCCAACGGCCTTTATGAAAGGCATTCGAAAGCGAAGGGTGGCGCATTTTCCCGAACATCGCGAAAATGCCTCCCCGATTGAAAAAAAACAACGAACGCATAGCCCAAAGCTCTTGAAAACGCCGTCTCGGCACTTATTTGGGCAGCAGTTCTGAATTTATTGAGGCGTTCACGCCAGCCACAAGATGAGCGGCGGTACGCAACAGCGGATCAAAATTGGAGAATTGAGAAAAATGGGCAAAATCATCGGTATCGACCTCGGCACCACGAACTCGTGCGTGGCGCTGATGGAAGGCAATCAGGTCAAGGTGATCGAGAACTCGGAAGGCGCTCGCACGACGCCGTCGATCATCGCCTACATGGACGACAACGAAGTGCTGGTCGGCGCGCCGGCCAAGCGTCAATCGGTCACGAACCCGCGCAACACGCTGTACGCCGTCAAGCGCCTGATCGGCCGCCGCTTCGACGAAAAGGAAGTGCAGAAGGACATCAACCTGATGCCCTACCAGATCGTCAAGCACGACAACGGCGACGCATGGGTTGCAGCACACGGCCAGAACCTCGCACCGTCGCAGGTGTCGGCTGAAGTTCTGCGCAAGATGAAGAAGACCGCTGAAGACTACCTCGGCGAGCCGGTCACGGAAGCCGTGATCACGGTTCCCGCGTACTTCAACGATAGCCAGCGTCAAGCCACCAAGGACGCAGGCCGCATCGCCGGCCTGGAAGTCAAGCGCATCATCAACGAGCCGACCGCAGCCGCACTGGCATTCGGTCTGGACAAGGCTGAAAAGGGCGACCGCAAGATCGCCGTGTTCGACCTGGGCGGCGGCACGTTCGACATCTCGATCATCGAAATCGCAGATGTGGACGGCGAAATGCAGTTCGAAGTGCTCTCGACCAACGGCGACACGTTCCTCGGCGGCGAAGACTTCGACCAGCGCATCATCGATTACATCATCGGCGAATTCAAGAAAGAGCAGGGCGTCGACCTCTCGAAGGACGTGCTCGCGCTGCAACGCCTGAAGGAAGCCGCTGAAAAGGCCAAGATCGAACTGTCGTCGGGCCAGCAGACCGAAATCAACCTGCCGTACATCACGGCAGACGCATCGGGTCCGAAGCACTTGAACCTGAAGATCACGCGCGCCAAGCTGGAAGCGCTGGTCGAAGACCTGATCGAGCGCACCATCGAGCCGGCTCGCGTCGCGATCAAGGACGCAGGCGTGAAGGTGAGCGACATCGACGACGTGATTCTCGTCGGCGGCCAGACGCGTATGCCGAAGGTGCAGGAGAAGGTCAAGGAGTTCTTCGGCAAGGACCCGCGCCGTGACGTGAACCCGGACGAAGCCGTCGCCGTTGGCGCCGCGATTCAAGGCCAGGTTCTGTCGGGCGACCGCAAGGACGTGCTGCTGCTCGACGTCACCCCGCTCTCGCTCGGTATCGAGACGCTCGGCGGCGTGATGACGAAGATGATCAACAAGAACACCACGATCCCGACCAAGCACGCTCAGGTCTACTCGACGGCTGACGACAGCCAGTCGGCCGTGACGATCAAGGTGTTCCAGGGCGAACGCGAAATGGCAGCGGGCAACAAGCTGCTGGGCGAGTTCAACCTCGAAGGCATCCCGCCCGCACCGCGCGGCGTGCCGCAGATCGAAGTGAGCTTCGACATCGACGCGAACGGCATTCTGCACGTCGGCGCGAAGGACAAGGCGACCGGCAAGGAAAACCGCATCACGATCAAGGCGAACTCGGGTCTGTCCGAAGCCGAAATCGAGAAGATGGTGAAGGACGCCGAAGCGAACGCGGAAGAAGATCACCGTCTGCGTGAGCTGGCCGACGCGCGCAACCAGGGCGACGCGCTGGTTCACAGCACGAAGAAGGCCGTGGCCGAGTACGGCGACAAGATCGACGCGTCCGAAAAGGACAAGATCGAAGCCGCGCTGAAGGACCTCGAAGACACGCTGAAGGATTCGTCGGCTGACAAGGCGACGATCGACGCGAAGGTCGAAACGCTGTCCACGGCTTCGCAGAAGCTCGGCGAAAAAATGTACGCCGACATGCAGGCACAGCAGGCAGGTGCTGCTGGCGCGGCCGGCGCTGCAGGTGCAGCCGGTGCCGAACAAGGCGCGCAGAACCAGGCCGACGACGTCGTCGACGCCGAGTTCAAGGAAGTCAAGAAGGACTAAGCGTCCGCATGCCGAGGCCGCAACCGTTTCCGGTTGTGGCCAACGCAACGAGGACGGCAGCGGCCGCATCGGTTACGATGCGCACTGCATTGCAGCGCCTGGCGGGCCTTTACGGCTCTCCGGGCACATTTGTTTTATGGAGGCCGTTCTTTTTCAGGGGCCGCATGCGCGTGAAAAACGCGTGCGCGGGGTTCAAAAAGAGCGGCTAACGGGTCACGAGATCCAGCATTCAAGAGGAGCCGGCGTGCGCGCAGCGTGCGGCCGGCGTTGAACCGATATGGCGAAACGGGATTACTACGAGGTTCTGGGCGTCGCGAAGAACGCGAGCGACGACGAAATCAAGAAGGCGTATCGCAAGCTGGCGATGAAGTACCACCCCGACCGCAATCCGGACAACAAGGATGCGGAAGAGCATTTCAAGGAGGTCAAAGAGGCCTATGAAATGCTGTCGGACTCGCAAAAGCGCGGCGCCTATGACCAGTACGGCCACGCGGGCGTCG
Source organism: Paraburkholderia sp. J69-1 (assembly GCF_905220255.1). Taxonomy (NCBI): domain Bacteria; kingdom Pseudomonadati; phylum Pseudomonadota; class Betaproteobacteria; order Burkholderiales; family Burkholderiaceae; genus Paraburkholderia; species Paraburkholderia sp. J69-1. Next base: position 235,099 of record NZ_CAJMZG010000001.1, read on the forward strand.
ATCCCAATATGGGCGGCGCGGGCGCGCAGGGCTTCGGCGGTTTCGCGGACGCTTTCGGCGACATCTTCGGCGATATCTTCGGTCAGGCGGCCGGCGGTCGCGGCGGCCAGCGCAGCGGCCCGCAGGTGTATCGCGGCGCAGACCTGCGCTACAGCATGGAAATCACGCTGGAGCAGGCAGCACACGGCTACGAAACGCAGATCCGCGTGCCGGGCTGGAGCGGCTGCGAAGTCTGTCACGGTTCGGGCGCGAAGCCCGGCACCAAGCCGGAAACCTGCCCGACCTGTCACGGTTCGGGTTCGGTGCGCATGTCGCAGGGCTTCTTCAGCATCCAGCAGACCTGCCCGAAGTGCCACGGCACCGGTTCGTACATTCCTGAGCCCTGCACGGCCTGCCACGGCGCGGGCAAGGTAAAGGAAACCAAGACGCTGGAAGTGAAGATTCCGGCCGGTATCGACGACGGCATGCGTATCCGTTCGGCCGGCAACGGCGAGCCGGGTATCAACGGCGGTCCGTCGGGCGATCTGTACGTCGAAATCCACATCAAGCAGCACGCGGTCTTCGAGCGCGACGGCGACGATCTGCATTGCCAGATGCCGATTCCGTTCTCCACGGCAGCGCTGGGCGGCGAGATCGAAGTGCCGACGCTGGCCGGTCGCGCGACGTTCCCGGTCCCGGAAGGCACGCAATCGGGCAAGACGTTCCGTCTGCGCGGCAAGGGCATCAAGGGCCTGCGTTCGAGCATTGCCGGCGATCTCTACGTGCACGTGCAGGTGGAAACGCCGGTCAAGCTCACCGACCACCAGCGCGAACTGCTCCAGCAGTTCGAGAAGTCGCTCGTGGAAGGCGGTTCGCGTCACAGCCCGCAGAGCAAGAGCTGGTTCGATCGCGTGAAGAGCTTCTTCGATTGATGCGCGGTTTCCCGGCTTTGCGGGACCGCAGGCAGTACAGGTAGTCACACAATGGCAGGTAACTCAGGCGGCGCGGTATTCGCGCTGCTCGACGATGGCGACTCGACGGCCGCAAGCCGTTCGAGCCGTCTGTATACGGGGTTCGCGCGCGAACTTGCGTGCGAACGCCCGGCGGATCTCGACGCGGTGTGCGCGCAGGTGCGTGCGGCGCAGGACGCGGGGCTGCACAGCCTCGTGCTCGGCGACTACGACTTCGGGCGCGCGCTCGTGTTCGACAAGCAGCGCACCGCCCTGACGCGGGCAACCCCCTCTGTTGAAACGACCGGAACGCAGCACGGCCACGCCGCGCTGCGTTTTTTATTGTTCGAACGCTGCGAAAAACTCTCGCGCGATCAAGCCGATGCCTGGCTCGCCGCGCAGGAAAGCAGCGAGACGCCGCAGCCCGCCGGTATCGCAGGCGTGACGATGGGCGTCGATCGCGAGCGCTTCGAGCACGATATCGGCGCGGTGCAGGACGCGCTGCGCATCGGCGATTCGTATCAGGTCAATTACACCTACCGGCTCGAGTTCGAGGCGTTTGGCACGCCGGTGGCGCTTTATCGGCGTTTGCGCGAGCGTCAGCGCGTTCGTTACGGCGCGCTCATCGCGCTGCCGGGCGATCGCTGGGTGCTGTCGTGCTCGCCCGAGCTGTTCGTCGAGAAGCAGGGCGAAACGCTGCGCGCCAGGCCGATGAAGGGCACCGCCGCGCGCTCGGCCGATCCGCTCGAAGATGCAGCGGCTGCGCGCTTTCTCGCCAACGATCCCAAGAATCGCGCCGAAAACGTGATGATCGTCGATTTGCTGCGCAACGATGTGTCGCGCGTGGCGCAGACGGGCTCGGTGCGCGTGCCGGCGCTGTTCAGCGTCGAGCCGTATGCGTCGGTGTGGCAGATGACCTCGACGGTCGAAGCGAAGCTGCGCGAAGGCACGACGTTCGCCGAAGCGATGCGCGCGCTGTTCCCCTGCGGTTCGATCACGGGCGCGCCCAAGCATCGGACGATGGAGTTGATCGACGCGCTCGAGCATGGTCCGCGCGGGCTGTACACGGGCACGATCGGCTGGCTCGATGCGGCGCGCGACGGCGAGGCGTGCGGCGATTTTTGCCTCTCGGTGGTGATCCGCACGCTGACGCTCGAAGCCGCGAATGTGGCGAACGCGGCGAATGCGGCGAATGCAGGTTTGCGCCGCGGCGAAATGGGCGTGGGCGCGGGCATCGTGCTCGACAGCGTGGCCGCCGACGAATACGAGGAGATGCGTTTGAAAGCCCGTTTCCTGACCGAAGCCGATCCCGGCATCGAACTGTTCGAAACGATGTACGCCACGCGCGCGCAGGGCGTGCGTCACCTCGAACGTCATCTGGTGCGTCTCGCGTCGAGCGCGGCGTGGTTCGGTTTTCCGTGCGATGTCGATGGCTTGCGCGCGCGCCTCGCGCAAGCCTGCGCCGAATGGACGGACGACGATGCGCCGCATCGCGTGCGGGTCGCGCTCGCCAAAAGCGGCGAGATCGCGCTGACGCATGCGCCGCTCGCGCCTTTGGCGCACGACACCGTTGGCGTGCTGCTGGCGCCTGATCATGGCTTCGCGCCGGTGGAATCGGCCGATGCGCTGTTGCTGCGCAAATCCACGCGCCGCGCCGACTTCGACCGCGCATGGCGCGAGGCCGAAGCTCAAGGCGGCTTCGACATGCTGTTCTTCAACGAACGCGGCGAGCTGACCGAGGGCGGGCGCTCGAACGTGTTCGTGAAGATCGACGGTCAATGGTGGACGCCGCCGCTCGCCTCGGGCGTGCTGCCGGGCGTGATGCGCGGCGTGCTGCTCGACGACGAAACCTTCGGCGCGCAGGAACGCGTGCTCACACGCAACGAGGTGCTCGAAGCCGAAGCGCTGATGCTCACGAATGCGCTGCGTGGCGCGGTGCCGGCAGTCCTGGTCCGGCGAGCGATGTAGCGCGCTTGAACCGCTGATTTCGAGACGAAGGCAGAATCGGTTTAGAGTGGACGGGGCGGCAACGGTGATTCCGTTACCGCCCCGTCTGCATTGATGGCGCAGACAAACGTCTGCAATCGATACTGCTGGCAGCACCGGTCACGAAATCAGGCGATGGACGATGGAAGCCTTTGAACATGCCTTTGAACAAGCGCTGCAGGCTCACGAGGCCGGCCGTCTCGACGAGGCGCGCGACGGTTATCTGCGTGTGCTGGAAAGCCAGCCGGATCACGCGCAGGCCTGGCATCTGCTCGGGTTGATCGAGTATGCGCAAGGCGCCAACGGCAAGGCGATCGCACTGATCCGCAAGGCGATTGCGATCAGCGACACGGCCCTGTTTCATGACAATCTCGGCAGCGTGCTCTCGAGCGAGAACGATCTGGCCGCCGCCGAAGCGGCGTGGTTGCAGGCCATCGAACTCGATTCGAGCTGCACGTCTTCGTACTACAAACTCGGCACACTATGGATGGGGCAAGGCTATGTCGAAGCGGCGGAGGCCGCGCTGCGCCGGGCGATTGAACTGGACCCGCGCCACGTCGATGCGCACCTGAATCTCGGCATTCTGATGGGCGAGCGCGGCTGGTTCGACGAAGCCCAGGTCAGCCTGCGCCACGCGCTCGCGATCGAACCTGCCAACGCTCGCCTGCACCAGAATCTCGGCTGGTTGCTGGTGAAAGCCCAGCGCTATCGTGAAGCCGAGGCGTGTTATCGCCGTGCGATCGAACTGCTGCCCGGCTCCGCAATGCTGTATTCCGGCCTCGCTTCGACGCTCACTGGCCAGGCGCGTTTCGACGAAGCCGAGTTAGCCTGCGCCCACGGCCTGGCGCTCGATCCGCAATGCGCCGATCTGCACGTCAACCACGGCACCATGCTGCTGCGCGCCGAACGGCGCGACGAGGCGGAAGCCGCATTGCGCCGCGCGCTCGAACTCGACCCCGGCAATCTGCGCGCGCAATTCAATCTCAGCCATATCGAGCTCAAGGACGGCCGCTACGAAGAAGGATGGCGCGGATTCGAAACGCGTACCGCGGTCTTCAAGGAAACCGCCCATCTGCCGCCACTGGCGTCGCAATGGCCGCAATGGCAAGGCGAGCCGTTACGCGGCAAATCGCTTCTGGTGTTGTGCGAACAGGGGCTGGGCGACAGTCTGCAGTTCATCCGCTATTTGCCGATGTTGAAGGCTTACGGGCCGGCGCGGCTCACGGTCCTTTGCCAGCCGCCTTTGAAGCGCCTGTTCGAAGGTATCGAGGGCATCGACGTCAGGGCGCAGTCAGACGCAATCGATGCGATACCCCGGCACGACTTCTGGTGTCTCATGATGAGCTTGCCGCTGCGCTTCGGCACCACGCTGGCCACGATTCCCGCCGCGGTGCCTTATCTGCGCGCACCCGCGCCGTTGATCGCGCAATGGCAGGCTCGTTTGCCGTCGTCGGGCTTCAAGGTCGGACTGGTCTGGGCCGGCGATTCACGTCCCCATCTGCCCGATCTGCAGGCGACGGACGCGCGCCGCTCGCTCCATGCGCGTGCGTTCGAGCCGTTGCTGGATACGCCCGGCGTGAGTTTCGTGAGTTTGCAGTTCGGCGCGGCAACGCGGGCGCAACTCGATGAGATCGACGCGCACTGGCGTCCCGTGGACCCGATGGGCGGCGTCACGGATTTCGCCGATACGGCCGCCATCGTCGCCTGTCTCGATCTCGTGATTACCGTCGATACGTCGATGGCGCACCTTGCGGGTGCGCTGAATCGTCCGGTGTGGATACTGTCGCGATTCGACGGCTGCTGGCGCTGGCTCGCCGATCGCGACGATTCGCCGTGGTATCCCTCTGCGCGGCTGTTTCGCCAGCGCCGCCCGGCAGAGTGGGGCGAGGTGATCGAGCGTGTCAGGCAGGCGTTGCAGCTACGCGCACAGGAGGCGGCGCACCCCTGAATGCGGTCGCGATGACCGCGGGGTGCGTGCCCGATGCTTCAATGAGCGTGCTTCAGAACACGTGCTCAGGGCCGGGGAACGTGCCTTCCTTCACCGCCTGCACGTAGGCGCGCACGGCCGCTTCGATATTCGGCTGGCCTTCCATGAAATCCTTCACGAAGCGCGGACGCTTGCCGGGGAAAATGCCCAGCATGTCGTGCAGCACCAGCACCTGACCCGAGCAATCCAGACCCGCGCCAATGCCGATGGTCGGAATGCGCAACTGCTTCGTGACTTCCGCGCCCAGCGCCGAGGGCACCGCCTCGATCACCACGAGTTGCGCGCCCGCGTCCTGCAGCGCGATGGCGTCGCGCACGAGCTGCGCCGCGGCCGCATCGGTCTTGCCCTGCACCTTGAAACCGCCGAACGCATGCACCGACTGCGGCGTGAGGCCGATATGCGCGCACACCGGCACCGCACGCTCGACCAGCATCTTCACGGTCGGCGCGAGCCATTCGCCGCCTTCGATCTTCACCATCTGCGCGCCCGCGCGCATCAGCTTGACCGAGCTGGCGAAGGCGTCTTCCGGCGTGCCGAAGGTGCCGAACGGCAGATCGGCGATGATCAGCGCCTTGGTCTGCGCACGCGCCACCGAAGCCGTGTGATAGGCGATGTCGTCGAGCGTGACGGGCAGGGTCGTCGTGTGGCCCTGGAGCACATTGCCGAGCGAGTCGCCGATCAGCACGGTATCGACGCCCGCGCGGTCGCACAGCGCGGAGAAGCTGGCGTCGTAGCACGTGAGCATGGCGATCTTTTCGCCCGCGTCGCGCATGGTCTGGAGCTTCGGCACGGTGATCGCGCTGCGGCTCGTTTCCTGCAGGTAAGTCATGGGAAATCCTGGGGTGATCCTTGTGAGATCCGTTAAGGATGGAGAAACCGGTCGGGCGTCGGTCTGACGAGTTTCAGAGCGACGTGCCCTTAACGAACGATTCCTTGCGTCCGCGCATCGTTTCGATACGTTCGGCGATCAGCGCAAGGTCTTCGTCGGAGTCGAGCGGGTTCAGATTCTCGACGCCGACCGTCAGCACCGGCGCGCGGTCGTAATGATAGAAAAATTCGTTGTAGCTGTCGCACAACCCACGCAGGAAGGCGTCGGAGATGTGCTGCTCCACCGGCACCGCGCGCTTCTGGATGCGCGCGAACAGGGCTTCGGGGCTTGCCTGGAGATACACCACGAGATCGGGCGGCGGCGCCTGCACGGGCAGACGCGCGGCGAGCGCGTGGTAGAGCGGCAGTTCTTCCTCGGGCAGCGTGAGACGCGCGAACACGTCGTTGCGCTCGGCGAGGAAGTTGGTCACGAGCGGCGCGCCGGACGTGCGGCGCGCGCTCACTTCATGCGACAGACGCTCGCGCTGCAACGCGACCGCCAGCTGCGCGGCCAGCGCATGGCGCGACGGATCGCGATAGAAGCGCTCGAGAAAGGGATTGTCGATGTGCGATTCGATCAGCGTCTGCATCTGCCAGCGTTCGGCCAGACGCGTGGCCAGCGCGGTCTTGCCCGCGCCGATCGGCCCTTCGATCGCAATGTAGTCGAGCGCGGGCCGGATGGCGCGCGCGGTGACGATCGGCAGCGGTGTGCTCATCGGCAAGTACCGGATTTTTTGCCGGCGTCTTTATTGGCGTCTTTATCGGCATGAGCAGCCGTGGCGGCTTCAGCGCCTTCGGGCGCGATGCCCAGGCACTGGCACAGCGGCCGCAGCTTCTCGATGCGTTGATCGGCGACGCCCGGCAGGAACGTGCTCACCACGCCCTGGCCGGGAATCACGAGCGCATCGTCGATTTCGGCGAGCGGCGCGAGCACGAAGGCGCGAGCCGTCATGCGCGGATGCGGCACGATCAGATCGGCTTCGTCGATCATGGCATCGCCGAACAGCAGGATGTCGATGTCGAGCGTGCGCGGCGCGTTGCGAAAGGGGCGTTCGCGGCCGAAATGATGCTCGATGCGCTGGCACAGGGCGAGCAGATCGTGCGCCGTGAGGCACGTTTCGAGCTTCACGACGCAATTGAAATAGTCGTCGCCGCCCGCGTCGATCGGCGCGGTGCGGTACAGACTCGATTTGGCGACCACGGTGATGGTGTGCTGTTGCGCGAGACACACCACCGCGTCTTTGAGGGTCTGGCGCGCATCCCCCAGATTTGCGCCAATTCCCAGCCAGGCAACCGTCATGGCTTCACTTCCTGCGGCTATCGTTGCAAAGGCGCTGCTGCGGCGCCCGCACGGTGCTGCGCCGGCATGGCGTCAGTCCTCGTACGGGCCGTCGTCGTCATGGTGGTGCGCCGAATCCGTTTCCGTGCCTTCGGCGCCGGTCCCGGCTTCGCCCGTTTTGCGGCCCTTCGCGCCACCACGACGGCGGCGCTTGCGCGGCGAACGTTCACGGCTGCCACCAGCGTTGAGCAGCGTTTCACGCGCGGCCGGATCGCCGCTGATGAAGTCGGTCCACCATTGACCGGTTTCCATCTCGAGCTCGCCCGACTCGCAGCGCAGCAGGAGGAAATCATACCCCGCTCTGAAGCGCGGGTGTTCCAGCAGCTTGATCGCGCTGCGGCCGCGTTTTTCGAGGCGCAGTTGCAGGCCCCAGATCTCGCGCATATCCGACGAGAAGCGGCGATGGATCGCCAGCTTTTCGGTCTGCACGTCGATCACGTCGTCCATCGCGCGATGCAGCGCCGGCACCGGGAATTCGCCCTCGGCCGTGTATTGCTGCAGACGTTGCTGGACGTCGTGCCAGAGCAGCGTGGCGAACAGGAAGCCCGGCGAAACCGGCTTGCCTGCGCGCACGCGCGCGTCGGTGTTCGACAGCGCGAGCGTGATGAAGCGCTCGCCTTGCGGCTGCTCCAGCACCACGTCGAGCAGCGGCAGCAGGCCGTGATGCAGGCCTTCCTTGCGCAGCCACTTCAGGCATTCGAGCGCGTGGCCCGAAAGCAGCAGCTTGAGCATCTCGTCGAACAGACGCGCCGCCGGCACGTTGTTGATGAGATCGGCCATTTCCTTGATTGGCGCGCGCGTGTGATCTTCGATCTCGAAGCCGAGCTTGGCCGCGAAACGCACCACACGCATCATGCGCACCGGGTCTTCGCGATAACGCGTAGCCGGGTCGCCGATCATGCGCAGCAGACGCGCGCGCATGTCGGCCATGCCGTTGTGGTAGTCCAGCACCGTTTGCGAGGCCGGATCGTAGTACATCGCGTTGATCGTGAAGTCGCGGCGCGTGGCGTCTTCGTGCTGCTCGCCCCAGACGTTGTCGCGCAGCACGCGGCCGCTGGCGTCGACGTGATGGGTCTTGCGGTCGAGTTCGTCGCGGCGCATCCGCTTTTGCGGCGCGGCCGGTGCCGCAGCAGGCGGTGCATCCACCAGCGCGCGGAAGGTCGAGACTTCGATGATTTCCTGGCCGAACTGCACGTGCACGATCTGGAAGCGGCGGCCGATGATGCGCGCGCGGCGGAACAGCTTCTGCACCTGTTCGGGCGTGGCGTCGGTGGCGACGTCGAAGTCCTTGGGCGCGACGCCCAGCAGCAGGTCGCGCACCGCGCCGCCGACGATGAACGCGCGGAAGCCCGCCTGTTGCAGACCTTCGGTCACGCGCACGGCGTTACGCGAAATCAGCGACGGGTTGATGCCATGCACGTCGGACGACAGGATCACGGGCGCGGCCGGATCGCGCGCGGCCTTACCGGCGCGCGGCTTCGTTTCCTTCTTGACCGTGACGGTCTTGCGACGCGTGCGGGTGGCGGTGCCGACGGCGGTGTCGCCGTCATGCGAGGCGGCGCGGGTGTCGTCGGCATGGTCGCCGTGTTCGCCCTGTTGGCCTTCGAGGGCGGCGTCGTCCTGGCCGAACAGCTTGCGGATGAATTTCTTGATCACGATGCCTGGAACAAATCGAGGATGCGCCAGCCTGCTTTTTGCGCGTGGGCGCGCAGGGTGTCGTCGGGGTTGGTCGCGATCGGGTCGGTGACTTTCTCGAGCAACGGGATGTCGTTGTGCGAGTCGCTGTAGAAGTAGCTGCGCTCGAAATCGGCCCAGCTCTTGCCCATCGAGGCAAGCCAGGCTTCGACGCGGGTGATCTTGCCTTCGCGGAAGCTCGGCGTGCCCGTCGGGCGGCCGGTGAATGCCGAGGCGGGGTGTCCGTCCACGGTTTCGACTTCGCACGCGATCAGCTTGTCCACGCCAAAGGCTTCGCCGATGGGCGCCGTGACGAATTCGTTCGTCGCGGTGACCATGCAGACGAGGTCGCCGGCGTCCTTGTGCTCGCGCACGAGTTCGATCGCCACCGGCAGGATGGCCGGTTTGATGACTTCGTGCATGTACTGGTCGTGCCAGGCCTTGAGTTCCGCGCGCGTATGCTTCGCGAGCGGCGTGAGGGCGGCGACGAGGTACGCGTTGATATCGAGCGTGCCGGCCTTGTACTGGCCGTAGAAGAAGTCGTTCTGCTCGGTGAAGCGCTCGGCGTCCACGAGACCGAGCTTCACCATGAAGCGGCCCCATTCGTGGTCGCTGTCGGTGGGGATCAGCGTGTGATCGAGATCGAAAAGTGCGAGATTAGCCATGGGCGCTCATTTTACTTGAAGCGGGTGAAGCCGTTGCCCGTACCGGCTTGGGCCGGCGCGGCGGGCTGCTGATCGGTTGAGGTGTCGGTCTGGCCGTCGGCGGCGCTGGGCGAGGCCTGCGCGGGCGCGGCGCGCGTGCCTGGGTCGCTGGAATCGGCGGATTCGCTGGATTCGCCAGCGGGTGTGGCATCGGGTGCGGCGGCGGCGGACGGCGGGTTCGGGCCGTGCGGATTAGCGGCGGACGGTTGATCGGCTTGATCTTCCGCTGCGGGCGGATCGAGATCGCCGTTCAGTTCGCCGCTCATTTCGTTGCTGACATCGGCGTTGACTTCGCCTTGCAGGTCGGTGCCCAGTTCACGATGCACGACGTCGCGGAATTTGACCCCCAGTTCGCCATCGACGTTATCGGTGGGCGGCTGGAACGGCTTTTCGCCGAGCGCTTCGAGCGACTCGCGCGCCTGCTGGGCCGGCGGTTTGGGCGCTTCGTAGTCGGGATCGGACGATGCGTGTTCCAGCCCTTCCTGGGGCGGGAACAGTTCGAGTTCGACGCCGGCCGGGGCGCGGGCGGACGCTTCTGCTGCATCGTCCAGTTCCGCTGCGGGATCGGCGGGATCGGCGAGATCGAGCGCGGCGTCCACCTCGGCCTGCGTCGCCAGCGCGACGCTGTCGTTGCCCGCGAGCGCCGCGGGGCTCAGCGGACCTTCGCCGCTTGCCAGCATCGTGCGCAACAGCGGCAGCGTCACCGCGCGCTTTTGCTCCAGCGAGAAGCGGTCGAGCGCGTCGAGCAGGCGCATCAGGCTCGGCATGTCGCGGCGGAAGTGCGTGAGCAGATAGGCAGGCACATCGTCGGCGAGATTGATGCCGCGCTCGCGCGCCGCCTGCTTGAGCACGGCGGCCTTGCCCGCATCCGAGAGCGGCGCGAGATGGAACACCAGCCCCCAGCCCAGACGCGTGCGCAGATCTTCGCGCACCGCGAGCCCCATCGGCGGCGCATTGCCGGTGGCGACCAGCGCCGTGCCGGGGTTCGAGCGCACTTCGTTGAAGAGGTTGAAGAGGGCGATCTGCTGCGCGCCCGTGAGCGAGTCGCAGTCGTCCACGGCGTAGATCGTCACGCGCGCATCGAAGGTGAAGGCGGCGAGACCGCTTTGCGGCCCGAGATAGCGCACATGGCCCGGCGGCGCTTCATAGGCCAGCGAGCGCAGCAGATGCGAGCGGCCGTTACCCGGCTCGCCCCAGACGTAGAACGTGCGGTCGGCCTTCGGATCGACGCCCGCGGCGAGCGCGGCATCGAGCCCGCGCAGGCGCGCGACCAGCTCCGCGTTGGCGCCGGTGTGGAAGTTGTCGAAGGTCGATGGCGGCGGAGTGCCGAGATCGAGCGTTAGCTGTCGCTGCACGGTATGTGTGGCCGAAGTCCCGGGTCTCTCTGTGTCTGCTCGTCGTGTGTGCTTGCGGCTCAGTTACGGTAGAGCGCGCTGGCGAGATAGCTGCGGCGCAGTTCGCGCAGGGCGATCGACAGGATCGCGCTGGCCGGCAGCGCGAGCAGCACGCCGAAGAAACCGAACAATTGCCCGAAGGCGAGCAAGGCGAAAATCACCGCCAGCGGATGCAGGCCGATACGTTCGCCCACCAGCCGCGGCGTAAGGAAAAAGCCTTCGAGGACCTGGCCCACGCCGTAGATCAAGGCGACTGCGCCAAAACCATACCAGCTACCGAATTGCAAAAGTGCGGCAACGAGCGCGAGCACGAGGCCCGTCGCGTATCCGAGATACGGAATCAGCACCGCGAGGCCCGTGAATACGCCCACCGGCAACGCCACTTCGAAGCCCGCAATCGACAGCGTGATCGCGTAGAAGGCCGCGAGAATCGCCATCACCAGCAACTGGCCGCGCAGATATTGCGCGAGCATGCGATCCATTTCGCCCGCCAGTTCCATGGTGCGCGCGAACCAGCGGCGCGGGATGAAGGTCTGCACGCGCGCGAGCATCGCGTTCCAGTCGTACAGCAGATAGAACAGCACGAGCGGCACCAGCACGGCGTTCGAGACCACTTCGAGCGCCACGTTGCTGCTGGTGCGGATCGAGGTCCACGCGTAGAGCGCGATGGTCTGCGCGCTGCCTTCGACGCGGCTCGTGATCATGTCGCGCAGGCTCTGGAAATCGAGCATGTCGTCGCTTACGCCGAGAAACGCGAGCTTGGGCGTGAGCCAGTCGTGCAGATGCGTGATCATCGCGGGCACCTGCTGCTTGAGCTGCGGCCCTTCCTTCTGGATCACGGCGAGCAGCAGCACGACCAGCATCGTCACGACCAGCGCGAAAAACAGCATCATGGTGAGCGCGGCGAGACCGCGCGGCACGCGCCGGCGCACCAGCCAGGCCACGCCAGGCTGCAGCACGTAAGCCAGCAGGCCGCCGAGCAGGAAGGGCGTGAGCACCGGGCGCAGCAGCCACAGCACGATGCCGAAGGCGAGCGCGAGCGCAGCCCAGATAAAGGCCTGACGCTGGTACGGCGTGAAAATCGGTGTGTTCTGCGACAAAACGTGGTTTTCCGCGTAGTTTTCCGGTTGGTGTGCGGGCTGGCGAAGTCGTAGCCGGACATTTTTTTGCCGGTGTTTCGCCTTGTCTCCTGCCCGTTCTGGCGCGCCGCAGCGCGGCTGCTTTTGCCGCACTCGTGCCGCGCGTCTTACCCTCGTCCCAAAATACTCACCCTGGGCGCGGGGGCGGGGCGCCGTCAATCGGTTAAAATCGCATTTTACCGACCTTCTGGCGCTTCCCCATGAATCAACCGAAATCCGGCCCCGCTAATCAGGAACAAGGCCTCTCCTACGCCGACGCTGGCGTCGACATGGTCGCGGGCGACGCGCTCGTCGACCGCATCAAGCCGTTTGCGAAGAAGACCCTGCGCGAAGGCGTGATGGGCGGCATCGGCGGATTCGGCGCGCTGTTCGAAGTGCCGAAGCGTTACAAGGAACCGGTGCTGGTTTCGGGCACCGACGGCGTGGGCACCAAGCTGCGCCTCGCGTTTCATCTGAACAAACACGACACGGTCGGCCAGGATCTCGTCGCGATGAGCGTCAACGACATCCTCGTGCAGGGCGCCGAGCCGCTGTTCTTCCTCGACTACTTCGCCTGCGGCAAGCTGGACGTCGATACGGCGGCCACGGTCGTGCAGGGCATCGCGCAAGGTTGCGAACTGTCTGGCTGCGCGCTGATCGGCGGTGAAACGGCCGAAATGCCGGGCATGTACCCGGACGGCGAATACGATCTGGCCGGTTTCGCGGTTGGCGCGGTCGAAAAGAGCAAGATCATCGACGGCAGCACCATCACCCCGGGCGACGTGGTGCTGGGGCTGGCTTCGAGCGGCATCCACTCGAACGGTTTCTCGCTGGTGCGCAAGATCATCGAGCGCGCGAACCCGGACCTGAACGCCGACTTCGACGGCCGCTCGCTGGGCGACGCGCTGATGGCGCCCACGCGCATCTACGTGAAGCCGCTGCTCAAGCTGATGGAAACCATCACCGTGAAGGGCATGGCGCACATCACCGGCGGCGGTCTGGTCGAAAACATTCCGCGCGTGCTGCGCGACGGCCTCACGGCTGAGCTCGATCACGCCGCATGGCCGCTGCCGCCGCTCTTCTCGTGGCTGCAGAAGGAAGGCGGTGTCGCCGATGCGGAAATGCATCGCGTGTTCAACTGCGGCATCGGCATGGCCGTGGTCGTGGCAGCCGATCAGGCCGACGCAGCCGCTGCACAGCTGGCAGCAGCGGGCGAGCAGGTCTGGAAGATCGGCTTCGTGCGCGAAAGCCGCGAAGGCGAAGCGCAGACCGTGGTGGTCTGAGGCGACCCCGTCTGAGCCGACCCCGTCTAAGCCGACCCGGTCCTGGCGCAAAAAAGCCCGCCAATCTGGCGGGCTTTTTTCATGGTGCGCGGTAAAGCGTCACAACACCGTGCGCACGTGCCACAACTCCGGGAACAGCACCACATCGAGCATCTTGCGCAGATACGGCGCGCCATTGGTGCCGCCCGTGCCCTGCTTGAAGCCGATGATGCGCTCCACCGTCGTCACGTGGCGGAAGCGCCACTGACGGAACGCGTCCTCCAGATCGACGAGTTCTTCGGCCATCTCGTACAGATCCCAGTGCTTCGAGGGATTGCGATAAATCTCCAGCCACGCGGCCTCGACGCTCTTGTCGTGCTCCGTCGCCTCGCTCCAGTCGCGCGTCAGGCGTTCCGGCGCGATCGCAAAACCGCGCCGCGCGAGCAGGCGGATCACTTCGTCGTAGAACGACGGCGCTTCGAGCGTCGCCTTCACCTGCGCGTGAATCTCGGGCCGATGCTCGTGCGGCTTGAGCATCTGCGCGTTCTTGTTGCCGAGCAGAAACTCGATCATCCGGTACTGGTACGACTGAAAGCCCGACGAAGCGCCCAGATACGGCCGCATCGCCGTGTATTCCGAAGGCGTGAGCGTCGAGAGCACGCTCCACGCCTGCACCAGTTGTTCGAGGATGCGCGAGACGCGCGCAAGCTGCTTGAACGCCGGCGGCAACGCGTCGCGATGCACGTTGGCGAGCGCCGCACGCAGTTCGTACAGCGCGAGCTTCATCCAGAGTTCGCTGGTCTGATGCTGGACGATGAACAGCATCTCGTTGTGATCGGGCGAAAGCGGATGCTGCGCATTGAGCACCGAATCCAGCCCAAGGTAATCGCCGTAGCTCATCGACTTCGAGAAGTCGAGCTGCGCGTCGTGCCAGCCTTCGCCCTGTTCTGCCTCTGCGGCGGCGGCCGAGGGCTGCGTGGCGCTTTGCGCCGGCGCAGCGCCGTGGCCGAACGGACAACCGCCGCGCGGCGCTTCGTTCGGCGTGTTCGCGTCCTCGGGCACACCCGGAATCTGCATATGGTCGTTCATCGCGCGCTCCTCAGGTCACCGCGCCGCGCGCAGCGAATTCGGGCTTGCGCCAGTATTCGGTCGCGAGCACATCGCGCAGCGTTTCGACGGCGTCCCAGACATCGACGTAACGCACATAGAGCGGCGTGAAGCCAAAGCGCAGCACGCGCGGCTCGCGATAGTCGCCGATCACGCCGCGCGCGATCAGCGCCTGCATCACCTCGTAACCGTGCGGATGCTCGAAGCTCACATGCGAGCCGCGCTGCGCGTGATCGCGCGGCGTGACGAGCGTGAGGTCGAGGCCGGCGCAACGCGTTTCCACCAGTTCGATGAAGAGATCGGTGAGCGCGAGCGACTTGGCGCGGATCGCCTGCATATCGGTTTGCAGGAACACGTCGAGACCGCATTCGATGAGCGCCATCGACACGATCGGCTGGGTGCCGCACAGATAGCGGCCGATGCCGTCGTCCGGGCGATAGGTCGGGTTCATTTCGAACGGCGACTTGTGGCCCCACCAGCCCGACAGCGGCTGCGAAAAGCTGTTCTGGTTGCGCTTGGGCACCCACACGAAGCCCGGCGAACCAGGACCGCCGTTCAGGTATTTGTACGTGCAACCCACGGCGTAGTCGGCGTTCACGCCGTTCAGGTCGACCGGCACCGCGCCCGCCGAATGCGCGAGATCCCACAGCGCCAGCGCGCCTTGTGCGTGGATGTGTTCGGTGAGCGCGCGCATGTCGTGCATCTCGCCGGTGCGGTAGTTCACGTGCGTGATCATCGCCACGGCCACGTCGTCGCGGATCGCGGCGGGCAGCTCGGACGGATCGTCCACGAGACGCAGCTCGTAGCCGCGATCGAGCTGCTCGATCAGCCCTTGCGCGATGTACAGATCGCTCGGAAAGTTCGAGCGCTCGGAGACGATCACGCGGCGCTTCGGATCGCGCTCGTTCTGCACGCGCAGCGCGGCGGACAGCGCCTTGAAGAGGTTGATCGAAATGGTGTCGGTGACCACCACTTCGTTTTCGGCCGCGCCGATCAGCGGGGCGAGCTTGTTGCCCAGACGGCGCGGCAGCGCGAACCAGCCGGCGGTGTTCCAGCTGCGGATCAGGCCTTCGCCCCATTCGCCGCCGATCACGGCCTGGGCGCGCGCGGCGCTGGCGCTCGGCGGCACGCCCAGCGAGTTGCCGTCGAGGTAGATGGTTTCGGGGGCGAGCGTGAATTGCTCGCGCAGAGCCGCGAGCGGGTCGGCGCGGTCGGCGGCCAGGGCTTCGTTACGGTCGTTCATATCGATGGCGAATCGTGTAGGTGTCGGGGGGCGATTGCAGGGCAACCGGGTTTCTTTCAGTGCGTTTTATGCGGGCAACGCGCGCAGCACGGCGCGCACGGGGCTGGCGTCGAGCGTCGCGAACTTCAGCGGCAGCGCGATCAGCTCGTAGTCACCGGCCTCGATTTCATCGAGCACGATGCCTTCGAGAATCGCCATGCGATGCGCGCGGATGCGGTGATGCGAGTCCATCGTCTTCGATTCCTGCGGGTCGAGCGAAGGCGTATCGATACCGATCAGACGCGCACCGCGCGCCGCCAGCAGATCGACGGTTTCGGGCGCGACGGCACAGAACGCGCTGTCCCAGCGATCCTGCGGCGCCTTTGCGTAAGTGCGCAGCAACACGCGCGGCGGCAGGTTATCGAGCGCGCCTTCCACGTGTTCGGGCAGCACGAGCGGCGCGGAGCCCATGCAATGAATGACACGGCACGCGCCGATATACACGTCGAGCGGCACTTCGCCGATCGGTGCACCTTCGGCGTCGTAGTGCAGCGGCGCGTCGGTGTGCGCGCCGGTGTGCGGCGAGAGCGTCACGCGCGCCACATTGACCGGCGAGCCGGCTTCCATGCGCCAGACGCGCTCGACGTTGACGGTCGTGTCGCCCGGCCAGACGGGCGTGGCGGGGTGGATCGGCGGGGAAATATCCCAAAGGTTTTTCATCTTGATGACAGGGTTGTCCGCGTGTTGTTCGAATGATAGGCAACCGCTTGCGAAATGTGCTTGCGAAAAAAACGTCTTACGCTACAGTTCTTGGCACATAATTTGTTACAAGACGGGAAAGGGGACCAAATATGAACGCTATCTCGCTCGACGCCACCGATTGCCGGATTCTTTCCGTGCTGCAGAACGAGGGCCGTATCAGTAATCTCGATCTGGCCGAACGTATTTCACTGTCGCCGTCCGCGTGTCTGCGGCGGCTGCGCCTGCTGGAAGAGCAGGGCGTGGTCGAGCGCTACCGCGCCAGTCTGAACCGGGAGATTCTCGGTTTCGAGATGGAAGCCTTCGTCCAGGTGTCGATGCGCAACGACCAGGAAAGCTGGCACGAGCGCTTTGTCACGGCGTTGCGCGACTGGCCCGAGGTGGTGGGCGCCTACGTGGTGACGGGGGAAACGCACTATCTGCTGCGCGTGCTGGCGCACAACCTCAAGCACTACTCGGATTTCGTGCTCAACAAGCTCTACAAGGCGCCGGGCGTGATGGATATCCGCTCGAACATCGTGCTCACGACGCTCAAGCTGGACGCGGGCGTGCCCGTCGAGCTGATCGCGCAGCGCGGCGAGCCGAAAGCGCCTTGAATGGGTTCTGATGTTTGCTGAGCCGACGCGCAAAAACGCAAAGCCCGGCGCATGGGCCGGGCTTTCGGTGCTGCTGTCTTCGGCCTAGAGCGGCTCGATCTGATGAAAGCCGCCGCCGTGGAATACCAGCGGCGAGGCCTGATCGAGATCCTCGCGCACGCCGCAGCGCTCCACTTCGCCGACGAAGATGACGTGATCGCCTTCGTCGTAGCGGCTGCGGTTATGGCACTCGAACCAGGCAATCGCGCCGTCCAGCACCGGCATGCCCGAGTCGCCGGCCGCGTGCGAGACGCCTTCGAAACGGTCGCCCTTCACGGTGGCGAAGCGCTTGCAGAGGTCGAGCTGCGACGCCGCGAGCACATTCACCACATAATGGCTGTTGCTGCGGAACACGGGCATCGACGCCGAACGCGTCGCCAGGCTCCAGAGCACCAGCGGCGGATCGAGCGACACCGAGTTGAACGAACTCGCGGTAATGCCGATGAGCTGGCCGTCGGGCGCACGGGTCGTAATGACCGTTACGCCGGTCGCGAACTGGCCGAGCGCGCGGCGAAACGCAGCGACGTCGAAGTTGGGCGGGCTGGCGCGGCGGGTCATCGCGGCGCGCCTTGGGGCAGGACGGGCGCAGCGGGCACGAAGCCGGCGCGCGGAGCGGAAGTCGGAATGAACGTCATGTGGAATTTCGGCGAATTGCCCCAATTTTAGCCAAAAGCAGCGGGCGACTGGGTGTATAGACCCACTCGCGCAGCGGTTACCGCGTATTGCGCGTGGCGCGCCCGCCCTCATCAAAGGAGAGTTGAGCATGAGTCAGACGATCGAAACGGCCACCCTGGGCGGCGGATGTTTCTGGTGTCTCGAAGCGGTCTATCTGCGCGTGGACGGCGTGGAAGCGGTGGAATCGGGCTATGCGGGCGGCCAGACCGTCAATCCGACCTACGAGCAGGTCTGCGACGGCGCAACCGGCCACGCGGAAGTCGTGAAGGTCGATTTCGATCCCGCGAAGATCAGCTATCGCGAGATTCTCGACATTTTCTTTGCGATCCACGATCCGACCCAGTTGAACCGCCAGGGCAACGACGTCGGCACGCAGTATCGCTCGGCGATCTTCACGCACTCGCCGCAACAGGCGGAGATCGCCGGGCAGGCAATCCGCGAACTGGCTGCCGAAGGCGTCTACGACGGCAAGATCGTCACGCAGGTGCTGCCGCTCGACGGCAACTACTTCCCGGCCGAGGCGTATCACCAGAACTACTTCGCGCAGCACCCGGATCAGGGTTATTGCGCGTTCGTGGTGGCGCCGAAGGTGGCGAAGTTCCGGCAGAAGTTCGCGCATCGGCTCAAGGCTTGAGCGGGCGCCGTCAAGACACGTTGAGCAAACGCGTCGATCAATTCGGGTAGTTCGCGGCGGCGGGCGCGGTTCGAGGTTTCGAACCGCGCCCGCCGCTTTTTTATGGCGCCGATTCGCCGGATTCTGAACGCAATCGCGCCATTTCCTCGCCGATCGCCTGACCGAGCTTCTGGCACGTCAGCGGCGCCGATCCTTCCGCCTTGTTGTTGGTCGTGATCAGCACCGGCTGGCCCGCGATCGCATAGCGCGCGGCCAGTTCGGCGAGCGCGTCGCGCGTGTGCGGATCTTCGTCGACGAGCTTGTCGAACGGTTCGTAGCGCGCTTTCGCCTGTTCGTACTTGAAGCCGCTATGCAGGCTCCAGCGCACGATCAGCGGCCCGGCGGGCGCTTCGCCGTCCATCAGCGCGAGCGCGGCCGCCTGGCGCAGCGGGTCCGGCATGCGCGCGTGCAGCCCGACGCAGTAGCGCACGCCCGCCGCGCGCAGCATGCGCACGAAACGCGGCGTCAGCAGAATGCCGTCGCGGATCTCGACGGCGTAGCAGGTCGCGTCGCCCGGCGCGGCGTCTTCGGCGGGCGCGGGCAAAGGCGGCAGCGCGGCGAGAAAGGCGCCCAGACGCTCGACGAACACGGTGGGATCGGCGAGCAGTTGATCGGGCAGCGGCGGGAACTGGAACACCAGCGCGCCCGCTTTCGCGCCCAGACCGGCGAGGCAAGGTTCGATGAAATCGCGCGCGGCGATTTCGGCGCTCAGAAAGCACGGGTTCGCCGAGACCGGCTCGCCGCGATCGCCGCGCACGCTCGCATCGGTGACGAGCGCGGGCGCCTTGACGATAAAGCGGAAGTGATCCGGCACCTGCTGCGCGTAACGCAGGTAGTCGGTGACGGTGAGCGGCGCGTAGAACGAGCGGTCGATGCTCACCGAGCGCAGGAGCGGATGCGCGCCATAGGCCGCGAGGCCGTCGCGCGCGAGCTTCGAATTGCTGTAATCGTCGCCGTAGACGATGCCGTTCCAGCCCGGAAACGACCACGACGATGTGCCCAGACGCACGCTCGCGGGTAGAGCGGCGGCCACGTCCAGCACGTCCGGCGTGGGTTCGGCGGGCAGCACGCCGCGCGCGCGGCGTTTGGGTTTTCCGGGGGCGTCGGCGGGGCGGGGCGGCTTTGCTTCGCGATCGGTCTCGGCAGCGGCATCGGCCTCGACCGACGAAACGCGCGCCGCACGCTTCGGTGGCGGCTCGGGCGGCACGAAGCCGAACAGATCGGTCTGGGTTTCGGCAGGGCGTTCGGCGCTGGCGCTGCGCCGCGTGCGAGGCGCGCCACGCGAGCCGCGCGCATCACCGCCGCCTTGAGGCGCCGATGTCGGTCCATCCTGATCCAGCGCCCCAAAAAGGCCGTCGTCGCGTTCGTTCATGCAGGTTTCAAGGTGGCGAGCGAGGGCGGTCGGTGAAAAAAGCCGCCCGCCTCACTCGCACCGGCGCATCAGAGCGGCTTCTCGTAGATATAGCGGCGCGACCACGGCAGCGTCGCCGCGCTGCGGCCGGCCTTGCGGCAGACGATCTGATAGATCGACACGTCGTCGTGCTCGAACGCGTAGGCGCAGCCCGCCAGATACACGCGCCAGATGCGGAATTTCTCGTCATCGACGAGTTGTTTCGCTTCCTCGGCGCGCGCCTCGAAGTTATCGGCCCACAGGTCGAGCGTGTGCGCATAGTGACGGCGC
Organism: Paraburkholderia sp. J69-1; assembly: GCF_905220255.1. Classification (NCBI taxonomy): domain Bacteria; kingdom Pseudomonadati; phylum Pseudomonadota; class Betaproteobacteria; order Burkholderiales; family Burkholderiaceae; genus Paraburkholderia; species Paraburkholderia sp. J69-1. The sequence goes on from NZ_CAJMZG010000001.1 coordinate 255,111, forward strand.
AGGCTCTCCACGTCAACCGCTTCCAGCCCGCCGCGCTGCGCCGCTTCGAGCGCGAGGCTGATATGCGGCAGCTCGCCGTCCGGGAACACGTAACGGTCGATGAACTCGCCGCCGCCAAGCGCCGTCTCGCCGCTTTCCGCGTCGCTCGAGGTGATGCCGTGATTCATGGCGATGCCATCGTCGGCGAGCAGTTCGCGCACTTTCGTGAAGTAGCCCGGCAGATTCTTGCGCCCGACGTGCTCGAACATGCCCACGCTGGTGATGCGATCGAACTGGCCCTGAATGTCGCGATAATCCTGCAGACGGATTTCGATGCGATCGCCGAGCCCGGCCGCCTTCACGCGTTCGGTGGCGAGATCGAACTGGTTCTGCGAGAGCGTCACGCCCACGCAGCGCGCGCCGAACTTCTGCGCCGCGCGCAGCACCAGCGCGCCCCAGCCGCAGCCGATATCGAGCAGCGTTTGACCTTCCTGCAACTGGATCTTGGTGAGGATGTGGTCGATCTTCTTGATCTGCGCGGTGGCGAGATCTTCATCGCCGTTCTCGAAATACGCGCACGAATAGACCATGTTCTCGTCGAGCCAGAGCTTGTAGAACTCGTTCGAGACATCGTAGTGATACTGGATGGCTTTTTTATCGGTGCTCTTCGAGTGCGTGAAGTAGCGGCGCATGCGCGTGAGCTTGCTGGCGCTCGTGACCGTATTGCGGGCAAGCGAATAGCCGATGTTGATGATATCGGCGACCTTGCCTTCGATATCGATCTTGCCCTTCACGTAGGCCTCGCCGAGATTGTCGAGGCTCGGTTCGAGCAGCAGCGGCAGCGCCGAAATCGTGTTGACCTTCAGCGTGACCTGCGGCGCGGCGAAGTGGCCGAAGTCGTATTGCTGGCCGCTCCAGAGCACGAGCCGTGCGGGCAGATTGGCCTTGGTGCGCACATCGTCGACCCACTGTGCGAGTTTTTTCTCCCAGAACATGCGTTTTTCTCCTGTCGTCCCAAGCGGGTTGTTTGCGGCCGGTGAGGGGCGATCGGACGTGATCGCGCGTTTCCAGCCGAAAGACAAAAGCGGTAGGCAATGCGTGCTACGAGGCAAAACTGACTGACGCGGCGCCGGCGTCCAGTGGGCGATGGCGCGCTTGTATCGGGTGATGCGGGTGTTGCAGATGATGCGGCGTTACGGCATTAAAGCGTTACGGCATTAAGGCGATCGCTTGCGGGTGAAACTCGAGACTCAGCGACGCGCACGGATGGGCGCGCGCCGCTGTCCTGCCGATGCGCTCAGGGCGCGAGCCGTTCGATGCGCCACGCGGCGTCTGCCTGCGCGCTATCGCGCGTGTAGCGAATACGGTCATGCAGCCGCGATGGCCGGCCTTGCCAGAATTCGATGGCTGTCGGCACGAGGCGATAGCCGCCCCAGTGCGGCGGACGCGGCGGCGCATCGCCGTACTGTGCGCTGATTTCGCGCTCGCGCGCTTCGAGTTGCGCCCGGTCCTGAATCACCGCGCTTTGCTCCGAGGCCCACGCGCCAATGCGCGAACCGAGCGGGCGCGACTGGTAGTAGGCATCGCTTTCCGCTGCGCTGGTTTTCTCGACGCGTCCTTCGATGCGCACCTGACGCTCGAGCTCGACCCAGTGGAACAGCAGCGCGGCGTTCGGATTGGCCGTGAGTTCGTGGCCCTTGCGACTGTCGTAATTGGTGAAGAACACGAAGCCGCGTTCGTCCACGCCCTTGATCAGCAGGATGCGCGCGGCCGGACGGCCTTCGGCGTCGACGGTCGCGACGGTCATCGCATTGGGTTCGGGCAGTTGCGCGTCGAGCGCCTGGGCGAACCAGGCCTGGAACTGGCGGATCGGATCGGCATCGACGTCGGCGGCATCGAGCGAGCCGAGCGAGTAGTTCTTGCGGAGATCGGCGAGGGAGGTCATTTTTTATGCAGACGCTTCAATGCGGACAAGTATAACCAGAATGCAGGGCCGGATGCCGCGAGCGGCCCGCCGCGCAGGCCGGCAGGAGACCGGCGAGGCAAGGGCAAGCTCGATGAGGCGCGATCAGGCAAAATACGGGTCTTGCAAGGGCCGTGACAGTCGTGCGATCGGTCCGCTTTCGATTTGCTACCGTCATGTCCAGTACACCGCTTTCCGCTTCGGCCACCACGTTCCCACCTGCGGCCGATTCCGCCGATCTTACCGCGCCGGGCGCGGCCGATGTTGCCGACCGGGCGCGCCGCTTCGGCGGCGTGGCGCGGCTTTACGGCGCACCCGCGCTCGAAGCGTTCGAGCGCGCGCACGTTGCCGTGATCGGCATCGGCGGCGTGGGCTCGTGGGTCGCGGAGGCGCTCGCGCGCAACGCGATCGGCACGCTCACGCTGATCGATCTCGACAATGTCGCCGAGAGCAACACCAATCGCCAGATTCACGCGCTCGACGGTAACTACGGCAAGCCGAAGGTCGAGGCGATGGCCGAGCGCATCAAGCTGATCAACCCGGATTGCGACGTGCGGCTGGTGGAGGATTTCGTCGAGCCGTCGAATTTCGACGCGCTGCTGGGCGGCGGTTTCGACTACGTGGTGGACGCGATCGACAGCGTGCGCACCAAGACGGCGCTGATCGCGTGGTGCGTCGAGCATCGCGTGCCGCTGATCGCCGTGGGCGGCGCGGGCGGCCAGCTGGACCCGACGCGCATCCGTATCGACGATCTCGCGCTGACGATTCAGGACCCGCTGCTGTCCAAGGTGCGCGGGCAGTTACGCAAGCTGCACGGTTTCCCGCGCGGCCCGAAGGCGCGCTTCAAGGTGAGCGCGGTGTATTCGGACGAGCCGCTGATCTACCCGGAAGCGGCGGTGTGCGATGTCGATAGCGAAGCCGAACACGTGACGACTTCGCCGGGGCATCAAGGGCCGGTGGGGCTGAACTGCGCGGGCTTCGGTTCGAGCGTGTGCGTGACCGCGAGCTTTGGTTTCGCGGCGGCGGCGTATGTGCTGCGCACCCTCGCGCATCAGGCGAACAAGCGCTGAAGCGGTTGGGGTGATCGGCGGCCTGCGTCGGCGGCCTGCGGCACAAGCGCAAGACACGCCTCGGCCAGGCGCTGCTTTCCCCGCTTCCACAAAAAAGCCCGCATTTCGCGGGCTTTTTCCTTCCATCTGGTTCAGTTCAGCGTCGCGCTCAGCTTGCGGCGCCATTCGCTGACCAGTTGCGGCTGATGGTCGGCCAGATCGAACACCGACAACATCGTTTTGCGGCCGATATCCTCGCGGAACGTGCGATCGCGCTTCACGATTTCCAGCAGATGCTCCAGCGCGCCCGCGTACTTGCGGCGCGCAATCAGCGCGCTCGCCAGATCGAAACGCGCTTCCAGATCTTCCGGATGGCTGGCGACGCGCGCTTCCAGCGCATCGGTCGGCGGCAGATCGGCGGAGGCGTCGAGCGCGTCCAGACGCGTCTTGAGCGCATTGAAACGCGCGTCGATGCCCTGCGTGGTCTTGGGCGAGAGCAGGTCGACTTCCTTGTGCGCTTCGTCGGCGCGGTTGTCGGCGAGCAGCAGCTCGATCAGGTCCATGCGCGCTTCGTCGAAGCCCGGGTCATAGGCCAGCGCCGCCTGCAGCGCTTCATAGGCGTCCTCGCGGCGGCCTTCGGCGAGCGCTTCCTGAGCGGCGATGCGCGCGGCGTCGGCCGAATTCGGGATCAGGCGGTCGAGAAAGGCGCGCAACTGGCCTTCCGGCAGCACGCCGATAAACTGGTCCACGGCCTGGCGGTCTGCGAAAGCGACGACGTGCGGAATGCTGCGCACCTGAAAATGCGCGGCCAGTTCCTGGTTTTCGTCGACGTTCACTTTCACGAGCTTCCATTTGCCCGCGTATTCGGCTTCGAGCTTTTCGAGCATCGGGCCGAGCGATTTGCACGGGCCGCACCACGGCGCCCAGAAGTCGACCAGCACGGGCGCGAGCGCCGACGCTTCGATCACGTCCTTTTCAAAAGTGGCCAGAGTGGTATCCATTGCGTCCTCGTTGGGAAAATTCCGTCTTTCGCGAAGATGGGGGCGAAACACCGCGCTTCAATATCGGGCGTTCGCAGGCTTCCGATGGTGTTGGCTGGCTCAGTGCGCCGACTTTTTCTCGGGCAGCGGAATCCATTCCGTTTCGCCCGGCACCTGCCCCATTTCCTGGCGCGTCCACGCGGCCTTCGCGGCTTCGATCTTCTCGCGCGAACTGGCGACGAAGTTCCATTCGATAAAGCGTTCGCCGTCGAGTTTTTCGCCGCCCAGCAGCATCACGCGCGCGCCGTTGGTGCTCGCGAGCGTGACGGTTTCGCCCGGCGTGAGCACGGCCATGGTGTGCTGTTCGAGCGGCGTGCCGTCGATCGCGAGGTCGCCTTCGACCAGATAGACGCCGCGTTCCTCGTGCTCCGAATCGAGCGCGATGGCGCTGCCCGGCGCGAAATCAGCGGCCACGTAGAGCGTGCCGGAGAAGGTCTTGACGGGCGCGGTCGCGCCGAACGCCGTGCCCGCGATCACGCACATCGACACGCCGTTGCGTTCGACCTTCGGCAGCGTGGCGGCTGCGTGGTGGAAGAACGAGGGTTCGGTGTCTTCGTGTTCGAGCGGCAGCGCCACCCAGGTCTGGATGCCGTGCATCGTCAGGCCGGTGTTGCGGTCTTCGTCGGGCGTGCGCTCCGAATGGACGATGCCGCGTCCCGCCGTCATCCAGTTGACGTCGCCGGGCAGAATTTTCTGATTCGAGCCGAGGGAGTCGCGGTGCATCAGCGCGCCGTCGTACAGATACGTGACCGTGGCGAGGCCGATATGCGGATGCGGGCGCACATCGACGCCGGCGCCGTCGGCGAGCCTGGCCGGGCCCATGTGGTCGAAAAAGATGAACGGGCCGACGAGGCGCGCGGCCATCGCGGGCAGCACGCGGCGCACGAACAGATTGCCGATGTCGCGCTGATGGGGCTTGAGGACCGCTTTGATCGATGAGGACATGACGCTTCCTTGATGAACCGGACGGTACGAATGCGAGGTATGGAGAACGCTGGATGCGGCGGTGCGGGCACCGCGCTGACAGGCGCCCATTCTAACGCCCGCTCTGACGGACTGCCGCTAAGCCCGTGTAAGGCTTTGCCCCGAGACCAACTAACCGCGCCCGACGCATGAGCGACGCAACCGTTAAACTTACAGATTCATTTGACAGAACAATAACCGGAGCTGGGGATGTCGCCGAAGGACTTGTTGCTCGCGCTGGTCGTGGTGGTCGCGTGGGGCGTGAATTTTGTCGTGATCAAGGTGGGCCTGCATGGCGTGCCGCCCTTGCTGCTGGGCGCGCTGCGCTTCACGCTGGCCGCGTTCCCGGCCGTGTTGTTCGTGAAGCGCCCGAAGCTGCCGCTGCGCTGGCTGCTCGCCTACGGCGCGACGATCTCGTTCGGCCAGTTCGCGTTTCTGTTCACCGCGATGTACGTAGGCATGCCCGCCGGTCTTGCGTCGGTCGTGCTGCAGGCGCAGGCGTTTTTCACGCTGGTGTTCGCGGCGTTTTTCCTCGGCGAGCGGTTTGGCGCGCAGAACGTCATCGGCTTGTTGATCGCGGCGGGCGGGCTGGCGGTGATCGGACTGCAATCGACGGCGGGCGGGGCGAGCGCCCAGACCATGACCGTCGCCGGTTTCGTGCTCACGCTCTGCGCGGCCTGCATGTGGGCGCTCGGCAATATCGTCACGAAGAAGGTGGGCAAGGTCGATCTGGTCGGCCTCGTGGTGTGGGCGAGCCTGATTCCGCCGCTGCCGTTCTTCGTGCTCTCGTATTTCATCGAAGGGCCGCAGCGCATCGAAAGCGCGCTCGCGGGCATCGGCATGCCGTCGATCGGGGCGATTGTCTATCTGGCGTTTATCGCGACGATTCTCGGCTACAGCCTCTGGAGCCGTCTGCTGTCGAAGTATCCGGCCAGCCAGGTGGCGCCGTTTTCACTGCTCGTGCCGATCGTCGGTCTGGCTTCGGCGGCGCTGCTGCTGGGTGAGCGTTTGAGCGCCGCACAGGTGGGCGGCGCGGCGCTGGTGATGGCGGGGCTGATGGTGAACGTGTTCGGCGGCTGGCTGAGACAGCGGCTGGCGGCGCGCACATAAGGCCGCTGCCCGACAAGCCGGGCACACACCACAACGAAAAACGCCGCGCACCCCCAAGGATGCGCGGCGTTTTTTTCGCGCGATGCACTGACGCGTGCGCTCAGGTCATGCGGTTCTTCGCCAGCGGCGGATTGGCCGCGAAATAGCGCTTGATGCCCTTGAGAATCGCGTTGGCCATCTTCTCGCGATAGGCGTCGTCGTTCAGGCGCGTTTCTTCTTCGGGATTGCTGATGAAGGCCGTTTCCACGAGGATCGACGGAATATCGGGCGCCTTGAGCACCGCGAAGCCCGCCTGTTCGACCGAACCCTTGTGCAGATGGTTGATCTCGCCCACCTCGTTGAGCACGAAGCCGCCGTAGCGCAGCGAATCGCGAATCTGCGCCGTGGTGGACATGTCGAAGAGGGCGCGATTCACGGCCGCATCGGAGGTCTTCACGTTGATGCCGCCGATCTGGTCCGACGAGTTTTCCTTGTTCGCCATCCAGCGCGCGGCCGCGCTCGACGCGCCGTGCTCCGAGAGCGCGAACACCGACGAGCCACGCGCCGAAGGCGTGGTGAACGCATCGGCGTGAATCGACACGAACAGATCTGCGCCCACGCGGCGCGCCTTCTGCACGCGCACGTTCAGCGGCACGAAGAAGTCGGCGTCGCGCGTCATCATTGCGCGCATATTGGGCTGGGCGTCGATCTTCGCGCGCAGCTTCTTGGCGATATCGAGCGCCACGTGCTTTTCATACGTGCCGGCGCTGCCGATCGCGCCCGGGTCCTCGCCGCCGTGGCCGGGGTCGATCGCCACGGTCAAGAGACGCGTGGTGCCGCCCTTGTTCGACTTCGGCGTGGTGAAGCCGTAGTTGTCGTCGTCCTTGGCGTCGTCGTCGTTCTGGGCCACGACGGGCGGTTTGGGCGCGGGCTTCGGCTTCGCGATCACAGCGGGCGGCACCGGCGGCGTGGGCCGGGGCGCGGCGCTGCCGTCGTTCTGCGCGTAACGCTGGAAGAAGGCTTCGCTGTTGTCGTGCGCGGGCGGCGTGTTCGGACCGGCGAGCGTGGAGGGCGTCGAAGGCGCGCTGTCACGCAGCGCCTGATGCGCGTCGAGCTGCTGCTGTTTGCGCTCGGTCTGCGCGAGCAGATCCATGAGCGGATCGGGCGCGACCGCCGGGTAGAGGTCGAACACCAGCCGGTACTTGTACGAGCCGACCGGCTGCAGCGTGAACACCTGCGGCTTCACTGAACCCTTGAGGTCGAACACCATGCGCACGACATGCGGCTGATATTGCCCGACGCGCACGGCCTGGATCTGCGGATCGTTTGGCGTGATCTTGGAGACGAGGTTCTTCAGCGCGTCGTCGAGATCGAGACCGGTCAGGTCGACCACGAGCCGGTCGGGATTTTGCAGCAGCGTTTGCGTGGTCGTGAGCGGCTGATCCGATTCGATGGTGACGCGCGTGTAGTCGCGCGCGGGCCAGACCCGCACGCCCATCACCGAATTGGCCCACGCGAGGCGCGGAACGGCCAGGCCGAGCACCAGCGAGGACGCGCCCGCTTTCAGGATCTGCCGGCGCCGCCAGTTGTGCGTGGCGGTGGCGGCCGACTCGATCGAGCGGAACGGTTTGATTAACATCTTTCTAGACATGCCTTTCCTGATGCGCTGTATGCGTATGCGGTGAGCACGCGGCCTTCGCCAAGCGGGCCGGGTTCGAGCTGGAATACGAGGTCGGGCACGCCGAGCAGGCCACCCGCGCGTTGCGGCCATTCGACGAGACAGACCGCACCTTGCGCGAAATATTCGCGAAAGCCGGCGTCGGCCCATTCGGCCGGGTCGCTGAATCGATACAGATCGAAGTGGTAAAGCTGGAGTTCCCCGCCGGCATGGTCAGGGCGCGCGACGGTGTAGGGCTCGACGAGCGTGTAGGTGGGGCTGCGCACGCGGCCGTTATGGCCGAGCGCGCGCAGCGCGGCGCGCACGAGCGAGGTTTTTCCCGCGCCGAGGTCGCCGAGCAACTGCACGTGCAGGCCGGAGAATGCAGGCGCGGCAGGCGCGGCAGGCGCCGGCTGGCCGGCATCCTGCGTGCGCAGGGCGTCGAGCGCGTGCGCAAAGCGTGCGCCGAACGCATCGGTGGCGGCTTCGTCAGCGAGCTCGAAGCGGCGTTCGAGTTGAACGGGGGCAGCGGGCAAGCTCGCGTGGTCCTGGTCGGACTGATCGGGCGTGTCGGGCATTCTCGTAAAATGGCGTGATGAACCCCTTGCTTTCCCCCTCGAACGAGGCGCGCGCAGTGAACGCAGCAGCCACATCGAACGAATCGACAGAATCGAACGCGGCGTCGAACGTGACGCCAGGCATGGGCGCGGCGGCTCAGGAGCCGGCTGCTGTGCTCGACGAAGCGGCACTGGCCGCACTCGCGACGCGTATCCGCGCATGGGGGCGCGAGCTGGGGTTCGGTGCGATCGGTATCAGCGACACCGACCTGTCTCATGCCGAGGCGGGCCTTGCCGCGTGGCTCGAAGCGGGCTGCCACGGCGAGATGGATTATATGGCCAAACATGGCATGAAACGCGCGAGGCCCGCCGAGCTTGTGGCCGGTACGCGACGCGTTATCACGGCTCGCATGGCCTATTTACCGGCTGCAACGCTCGATGCCGACGCCCTCGCGCAGGGATCGGGAAAGATGCCCGAAAGTGCTTCGCAAGACTGGCGCCATCGCGAGCACGCGCGCCTGGCCGACCCGCAGGCGGCGGTCGTGTCGATCTACGCGCGCGGCCGCGACTATCACAAGGTCATGCGCGCGCGCCTGCAACAACTGGCCGAGCGCATCGAAGCGGAGATCGGCGCGTTTGGGTTTCGCGTCTTTACGGATTCGGCGCCGGTGCTTGAAGTCGAACTCGCGCAGAAGGCCGGGATTGGCTGGCGCGGCAAGCACACGCTGCTGTTGCAGCGCGACGCGGGTTCGCTCTTCTTTCTCGGCGAGATTTATGTGGACGTGCCGCTGCCGCCCGACGCCGACGATCCCGAATCGGCCGCGCCCGAAACGCCGGGCTCGCACTGCGGCAGTTGCACGCGCTGCATCGCCGCATGCCCGACGGGCGCGATCACCGAGCCGTATCGCGTCGATGCGCGGCGCTGCATTTCCTATCTGACGATCGAGCTCAAGGGCAGCATTCCGCTCGAAATGCGCGAGCTGATCGGCAATCGCGTTTATGGTTGCGACGATTGCCAGCTCGTGTGTCCGTGGAACAAGTTCGCGCAGGCCGCGCCCGTCGCCGATTTCGATGTGCGGCATGGGCTCGATCGCGCGAGTCTCGTCGAGTTGTTCGGCTGGAGCGCCGCGCAGTTCGACGAGCGCATGCAGGGCAGTGCGATCCGGCGCATCGGTTTCGAAAGCTGGTCGCGCAATATCGCGGTGGCGATGGGCAATGCGCTGCGCGCGGCGGGCGCGTACGATGCGCCGGCGTGGCGCGCGGCGATGGTCGCGGCACTGCGGGCGCGCGAAAATGACGAATCGGCGATCGTGCGCGAACATGTGCAATGGGCGCTGGAAGCGGCCTGAAGCCGCTTGATCGGGCTTCAGGCAGGCGGTTCAAGGAGAGCGACGATGAAGGCATCGGCATCATATTCACTGTGGGACGACGCGCAAGACGCGGCGATGCGCGAAGCCGCGCAGGTTCCGCCAGCAGCGTCCGCGGCGCCTGAGCGTGCGCCCAGCCGCCAGGCGATCCGCAAGATCGCGCCGCGCGACTACAACGCGGTGATCGGCGCGCCGTTCGGCAAGGTGGGCATCGTCACGGGCGAGGACGGCGTGCGCGATATCGTCTATCTGCTGGGCGACACGCCGGATCTCGCGCCCACATCGGCACTGGCGGAGCGCGCCGCGGCGCAGATCGAGCGCTATCTGCACGACGCGGCCGCGCCGTTCGATTTGCCGCTCGCGCCGCTCGGCACCGATTTCCAGCGCCGCGTGTGGGACGGCATCTGTACGATCGGGCTCGGCACCGTGCTGACTTACGGCGAACTGGCGAAACGCGTCGGCACCATCAACGCGCGCGCGGTGGGGCAGGCGTGCGGTTCGAACTACTTTCCGATCGTGATTCCCTGCCATCGCGTGGTGGGGGCGAACGGCATCGGCGGCTTCTCGCATCATGGCGGCGACGGTTTTTTCCGCGACGTGAAGCGCTGGCTGCTCGCGCACGAAGGCGTCAAGATTCGCTGATGCGATAAAAACGCGATGAACACGCCGCAAGCATTGAACGACATGAACGATCAGCACGACATTCACGAAGACGACGAGCCCACGTCCGGCGAAGACTACGCCGACGATGCCGATGACAGTTTCATCGACGAAGACCCAATCCACGTGAAAGACGCGGATGAAGCCGAAGAAGACGCACTCACGCCCGCTGCGGCGCAGTCGCTCGCCGCGAGCCAGCTCGCCATCGACACGTTCTGCGACGCCATGTGGCTCGAGCACAATCTCTCGCGCAACACGCTCGACGCGTATCGCCGCGATCTGCGCCTGTTCGCCGACTGGCTCGCGCGGGCGCGCGAACACGGACTCGACGTGGTGCAGGAAGACGATCTGATCGCCTACAGCGCGCGCCGCAAGGACGATAAATCGACTTCCGCGAACCGGCGGCTGTCGGTGTTTCGGCGTTATTACGGCTGGGCGCTGCGCGAACAGCGTGTGAGCGCTGATCCGACCGTGCGTATCCGCTCGGCCAAGCAGGCGCCGCGCTTTCCCACGACGCTCACCGAAGCGCAGGTCGAAGCGCTGCTCGGCGCGCCCGATGTGAGCACGCCGTTGGGGCTGCGCGATCGCACGATGCTCGAATTGATGTACGCGAGCGGCCTGCGCGTGACGGAGCTGGTCACGCTCAAGAGCGTCGAAGTGGGCCTGAACGAAGGCGTCGTGCGAGTGCTCGGCAAGGGCTCAAAGGAGCGGCTGATTCCGTTTGGCGAAGAGGCGTCTGCGTGGATTGAGCGTTATCTGCGCGAATCGCGCCCGGCGCTGCTGGGCGCACGCACCAGCGATGCGCTGTTCGTCACCGCGCGCGCCGAGGGCATGACGCGCCAGCAGTTCTGGCACATCATCAAGCGTCACGCGCTGCATGCGGGCGTGCACGCGCCGCTTTCGCCGCACACGATGCGGCACGCGTTCGCCACGCACCTGCTCAATCACGGCGCGGATCTGCGCGTGGTGCAATTGCTGCTCGGCCATAGCGATATTTCGACCACGCAGATCTACACGCACGTCGCGCGCGAGCGTCTGCGTCTGCTGCATGCGAAGCATCATCCGCGCGGTTGAGGGCATGCTCGATGCGGACACCGAAGTGGTCGCCGATGCGCTCGGCCGGCATAAGCCGCGCCGTTGCGCATTAAAATGCGTGCCATGAGCAAATCGAAACACGTCTCCGAAACGCCCGCGACGCAGATGCTGCGCCGCGCGGGCGTCGCGTTCGGCGAGCATCCCTACGAGTACGTCGATCACGGCGGCACGGAAGAATCCGCGCGCCAGCTTGGCGTGGATGAGCATCGCGTCGTCAAGACGCTCGTGATGGAGGACGAACGCGCCAGGCCGCTGATCGTGCTCATGCACGGCGACCGCAAGGTGTCGACCAAGAATCTCGCGCGGCAGATCGGCGCGAAAAGCGTCGAGCCGTGCAAACCGGAAGTGGCGAACCGCCATTCGGGTTATCTAGTGGGCGGCACGTCGCCGTTCGGCACGAAGAAGGCGATGCCCGTCTATGTCGAATCGACGATCCTCGAACTCGACCAGATCTGGCTCAACGGCGGCAAGCGCGGTTATCTCGTGAGCCTCGCGCCCGACGTGCTGACGACGCTGCTGGCCGCGAAACCCGTGCAGTGCGCGTTGGCCGATTGAGGCTGGCGACGCGCGTCTTGACGCCAGGCTCAGTCCCGAGTTTCACCGGGTTTGCCCGGTATGGCCGGGGTTGAGGGCGAAAGCCTGCGTCCGCTTAGGTAGAATGGGCGCCTTCGCGCGCGCTGCGCACCGTTTCGTTGTTTCCACTCCTTCGGGTTTCGTGCATGTACAACCTGTTAGTCGCCGTCGCCGCCTATCTGATCGGTTCGATTTCGTTTGCCGTGATCGTGAGCGCCGTCATGGGCCTCGACGATCCGCGTTCCTACGGCTCCGGTAATCCGGGCGCCACCAACGTGCTGCGCAGCGGCAACAAGAAGGCCGCCATCCTCACGCTGATCGGCGACGCCTTCAAGGGCTGGCTCGCCGTCTGGCTGGCGCGGCACTTCGCGCCGCAATTCGGTCTCGATGAAACCGCTGTGGCGCTGGCTGCCATCGCCGCTTTTCTCGGCCATCTGTATCCGGTTTTCTTCCGCTTTCAGGGCGGCAAGGGCGTGGCAACGGCCGCAGGCGTGCTGCTCGCAGTGAACCCGGTGCTCGGCGGTCTGACGCTGCTGACCTGGCTGATCGTCGCGTTCTTCACGCGCTATTCGTCGCTGGCGGCGCTGGCCGCGGCGGTGTTCGCGCCGATTTTCGACGTTTTCATGTTCGGCGCACATGTGATGGCGCTGGCGATTCTCGCCATGAGCGTGCTGCTGTTCTGGCGTCATCGCGCCAATATCGGCAAGCTGATGAACGGCACGGAAAGCCGTATCGGCGACAAGAAAAAGGCGGCGGCAGCGGCTAAATAAACGCATCGCGCAACAAGACCCGATTTTCCCCAGAACGGCCCGCCATTCGCGCGGGCCGTTTTTTTTGCATTTCTGCGCTCGATCGGCGCGCCATTTAATTGCCGCCAGATCAGCGATTTAGCGGTCTCCGTCATTGCTTTCAGATGCCGGAATAATCGCGCGTTCATACCCCGATAAACCCTACTCAAGTCGCCTGCGCCGTGTGCCGTAATTGCGTCTGTCGTCCACTTTTGTGTCGTCCGTCTCTCTGTCCGGCAGTCTGATTCAAACTACTCCACACGGCGCTTTCCCCACCATGTTCTCCACCATTCGCGCGCGCATCGTCGCGCTATGCGTCGTTATCGTCGTCGTGGCGCTTGCGGCCAATACCGCGCTCGACTATTTCGTTGCGAACTCGCACAACAAGGATTCGATCGACGCGACGCTTACCGCCGTCGAGAACAGCCATGCGGAAGGCATCGGCGACTGGGTTGCCACGCATGCGCAGATGATCGAATCGCTGCAGGGCGCCGTGTTGCAACCAGATCCGGTGCCGATGCTCAAGCAGATCGCCACGGCCGGAGGCTTTACCAACGTCTACGTCGGTTACGCCGATAAAACCGCGAAATTCTCGGATGCCACCGGCATTCCGCCCGATTACGACCCGACCGGCCGCCCTTGGTACAAGCAGGCCGTGGCGGCGGGCAAGGGCGTGGTGACACCGCCTTATGTGGATGTCGGCACGGGCAAGCTGGTGGTGGCCTTCGCCACGCCCGTGATCCGCGACGGTCAGGTCAAGGGCGTGATTTCCGGCGACGTGGCGATGGACAGCGTGATCGCCAACGTGCGCTCGATCCATCCGACGCCCGCGAGCTTCGGCATGCTGGTGGACAGTAGCGGTGAGATCGTCGCGCACGACGACGCCAAGCTCACGCTCAAGCCCGTCACGGACGTCGCGCCGGATCTCTCGGGCGACAAACTCGCGGCGCTGTTCGCGGCGACGCGTCCGGTTCATATCGACGTGAACGGCGAAGCCAAGCTGATGCGCGCGCAGGCCATCGCGGGCACGGACTGGCGCGTGATCGTCGCGTTCGACCGCGCGGATGCGCTGGCGGGCATGCGCTCGCTGCTGACGGTGTCGCTGATCACGCTGGTGGTGATTTCGGTGATCGCGGCGCTGGTGGTGGGCGCGATGACGTCGGTGTCGTTCAAGCGCCTGTCCAGCGTGCGCGACGCGATGGACGCGATCAGCGCGGGCGAGGGCGATCTCACGCAGCGCCTGCCGGCCACCGGCAACGACGAAGTCGCGCAGATCGCGCGCTCGTTCAACGCCTTCATGGACAAGTTGCGCGATGTGATGCGCCATATCCGCGACGCCAGCCAGTCCGTGCGCACCGCGAGCGACGAAATCGCCGCGGGCAACGTCGATCTTTCGGGTCGCACCGAATCGGCGGCGGCCAGCCTCGAACAGACGGCGGCCTCGATGGAGGAAATCACGGCGACGGTCGCGCAATCGGCCAACGCCGCGCAGCAGGCCGATATCACGGCGAATTCGGCCTCGACGGTGGCCTCGCGCGGCGGCGCGGTGATCAGCGATGTGGTCGATACGATGGGCGCGATCGAGCACGCTTCGGTGAAGATCGCGGACATCATCGGCGTGATCGACGGGATCGCGTTCCAGACCAATATTCTGGCGCTCAACGCGGCGGTGGAAGCGGCGCGCGCGGGCGAGCAGGGGCGCGGTTTCGCGGTGGTTGCGGGCGAAGTGCGCAGCCTTGCGCAGCGCAGCGCGCAGGCGGCGCGCGAGATCAAGGCGCTGATCGAATCGACGGTGGCGAGCGTGAATTCGGGCTCGCAACTGGTGCGTCGCGCGGGCGAGACGATGGACGAGATCGTCGCGAATGTCTCGAACGTGACGACGATTATTTCGGAAGTGACGAATGCGGCCGGGGAACAGACGCGCGGTATTCAGGAAGTGAACCGCGCAGTGAGCCAGCTCGACGAGATGGTGCAGCAGAACGCGGCGCTGGTCGAGCAATCGACGGCTGCTGCGGCCGCGCTGCGCAGCCAGGCGATCAATCTCGCCGAGGCAGTGGGGCAGTTCAGGCTCGATTGATTCGGCTGGCGGGTTAGTGGGTCTAGCGAAACTGGAAAAACGGCGCTTCGGCGCTAATGCCATTCACTAGGTCTTTTTTAAGGTACCGAACGGAGTAGCGAGAAGGACGAGTCTTGACGACCCGGTCGCATGTACGACCGGGTCGCTTTTCAAAGGGAAGAGACTTGAGTCGCTCCCGCAGACGCTGAAGGCAGACGGGTAGTTTTGCGTAGGCCGGCGTAAGGGCGGTCCACATCATTTCGTGCTGAATGGTGTGGAACGCTCGAACGAAGCTGATATCGGTTGGTGCGAGCTTCGCTTACCATGCGGCGCTAGCGATCTCGCGGCGAATCTGGTGGTCGCGCAACGCCACGGCCGCGAGAAGCTGCACTTCATCAATCCGGTGCCGATCGGCGAAATTGCCGCGCGCTGGATCGGCAAGTTCGAACGCAACCGCGTGGACGCGCTCGTCGATCTGCGACGCTCGCTCGAAGCGCAAGGAGACCGTCATGAGCAGTGATGCGCAGGCAAACGAATCGCTCTTCGTCTACGTCACCTACATCCGCACGACGCCTGCCGAACTCTGGACCGCGCTGACCCGCCGCGCGTTCACCGAGCGCTACTGGTACGGCATGCATCAGGAGAGCGACTTTCGCGCGGGTTCGCCGTGGTCGCTGCGTTTCGCCGATGGCCGCGTGGCGGATACGGGCGAAATCGTGGAAGCGGACCCGCCGCATCGGCTGGTGATTCGCTGGCGCAATGTGTTCAGGCTGGAACTGGCAGATGAGGGCGACTCCATCTGCACGCTCGACATCGAGGCGGTGGAGCAGGCGGTGAAGCTCACGGTCACGCATCGGGTGGCGCGCCCGGGCTCGAAGTTCATCGAAGCCGTGTCGGGCGGCTGGCCGCGCATCCTGTCGAATCTGAAGACGCTGCTGGAAACGGGCGAGGTATTGATGCCGCTCGTCGCGACGGGCGCTTAAGTCCCGCCGCTATCGAGCTACCGGGCGGCGCGCGACAAGATCAGTCGCGGAAGTTGTTGAAGTCGAGCGGCGTGTCGGTCACGTCCTTGCGCAGCATGGCAATCACGCTTTGCAGGTCGTCGCGCTTGGTGCCCGTCACGCGCACGGCATCGCCCTGGATGCTCGCCTGGACCTTGATCTTGCTGTCTTTCACTAGGCGCACGATCTTCTTCGCGAGGTCGCCCGACACACCTTTCTTCACGGTGATGACCTGCTTGACCTTGTCGCCGCCGATCTTCTCGATCTTGCCGTAGTCGAGGAAGCGCACATCCACATTGCGCTTGGCCATTTTCGAAATCAGCACGTCCTTGACCTGACCGAGCTTGAAATCGTCGTCGGCGAACGCGGTCAGCTCGCGTTCTTTCTGCTCGACGCGCGCATCGGAACCCTTGAAGTCGAAGCGCGTGGAGATTTCCTTGTTGGATTGCTCGATCGCGTTCTTCACTTCGATCATGTTGGCTTCGCTGACGACGTCAAACGATGGCATTGCTTTCTCCCAAAGGTGCGAGCGCCGCGGAACCCGGCCGCCGTAGCGGTTACTGAGACGCGCCGCGCACTCGCTATAATCACGGACCGCGCCATTTTACCGGCGCGGCCGTGTTTGCCCAAGGCTGCAAGGCGCGTGCCGCGTCCCGCCGTGGCACAACGGCGTTACTTTTCCGGTCTTTTTGCTGGTTTTTTGCTGCTTTCTCTCCGTCCCGATTTTTCCGATGTCCGCCTCCTTCGCGTCTGCCGATCCGTCCCCCGTGTGGTTCACCGCCGGCTACCCGCTGCGCGCGCATAACACCTTCGGCTTCGACGTGCGCGCGCGTCTGGCCTGCCGTATCGAGCACGAAGCCAATCTGATGGAGGCGCTCGGCGACCCGCGTGCCGCTGGTCTGCCAACGCTCGTGCTGGGCGGTGGCAGCAACGTCGTGCTCACGCGCGACTTCGACGGTCTGGTGCTGATGATCGCGCTGGCGGGCAAGCGCGTTGTCCACGAAGACGATGACGCCTGGTACGTGGAAGCCGCCGCTGGCGAGAACTGGCACGATTTCGTCGCGTGGACGCTCGAAGCAGGCATGGGCGGCCTGGAAAACCTCGCGCTGATTCCGGGTACGGTGGGCGCCGCGCCGATCCAGAACATCGGCGCCTACGGGCTGGAAATGGCCGAGCGCTGCGCTCGTGTGCGTGCGATCGAACTGGAAACCGGCACGTCTTACGAGTTCGATGCCGCCGATTGCGCCTTCGGTTATCGCGACAGTTTTTTCAAGCGCGAAGGGCGCGACCGCTTCGTAATCGTTTCGGTGACCTTCCGTTTGCCGAAGCAGTGGCGCGCCAACGCCGGTTATGCCGATCTCGCGCGTGAACTCGCGCAGCGCGGTCTCGATGAAGCGCGCCACGCACGCGACGTGTTCGATGCCGTCGTCGCCGTGCGCCGCGCCAAGCTGCCCGATCCGCAGGTGCTGGGCAACGCGGGTAGCTTCTTCAAGAATCCGGTGATCGACGCCGAGCAGTTCGACGCGCTGGTGCTGCGCGAGCCGCAAGTCGTTTCCTACGTGCAGGCCGACGGCCGCGTGAAGCTCGCGGCGGGCTGGCTAATCGACCAGTGTGGCTGGAAGGGGCGCACGCTTGGCGCGGCGGCCGTGCATGAACGTCAGGCGCTCGTGCTCGTGAATCGCGGTGGCGCGTGCGGCACCGATATCCTCGAACTCGCGAAAGCGATCCGCAACGACGTGCAGGCGCGTTTCGGCGTGGAGCTGGAGCAGGAGCCGATCAGCCTTTAAGCGCTGTTTCACGCTCGAACAAAAAACGCCGCGCTGTCATGCGCGGCGTTTTTGCATTCAGGCCCTGTGTTCAGGCGTTTTTACGCGGCGCTATTCTGCGCCGCAAACACGGGCCCTTGCACGAATCGCACGTCGTACTGCTGCAATTGTTCGAACTGCGACGAGTCCATTACGCGGTTGAAAATCAGCGGAATGCGCAGGCGCGCGGCGTAGCTCACCAGCGGCTTGACCATCGAATCGCGCAGCGCCGAACTCGCATCCATCTTCACGAAATCGAGCCGCGCCATGTCCGACACGGACAGGATCTGGCCGGCATTGGGCAGATTGCCCGCCACCTTGAATCCATAGCGCTGATAACTCTTCGTCAGATAGCCGACGAAGGTGCGATGCGCGACCGCCGCCGCCGGCAGCTCGATCACCACGCGCCCGGGATTGAGCCCGAACGACACCAGCACGTTCGAGAAATGGCGCCCATGATCGTATTTCACGCTCTTGAGCAGCCGCTCGTGCACGCGCAGGAACAGCAGGCCGTGCTGCTGCGAACCCAGAAAGTTGATCGTGTGCAGCGCGCGCACGCAGCGGTCGAGCGCGACCAGTTCCGGGTCGTCGAGCGTATCGGAGAACGGATCGAAGGGCGCGATCTTGCCGTTTTCGTCGCGCAGCGTGACGGCCTGAAAGCCGAGTTCATCACCGAAACGGGCCGCCGACGTGAGATCCGCCGTCAGCGACTGCACGCCGCCGTGCACGCTGATGTCGTAGATCGGCTCGTAGGCGCTGAGCATTTCCACGCCGCGCCGCCGCGCGATGGCTTCGGCGTGATGCGCGCCGGTCCCCATCGCCAGATGCTCGCCGAGAAAAGGATGGCTGGCGGAGCGGGCAACAAGCTCGGGAATAGTCGGAGCGATCATGACGCGATGAAGAGGCGAGGCAAACGGAGTTGGAAAGGGAATATATGGAACAGCGCGGCTACGGGGCCGCATGACTTGATGGTAGCAGCCCGCAGCGTCCTGGCATGCATTGATTGGTGATAACGATATCCACGCGCCAAGGCTTGCCAGGCTTGACGCCGCCGCAAAAAAGCCGCGCCCAGGGTTTACGTGTAATTTCACTAATCATAATCCGTTTTACTATTCGTAAATCGCGTGACGCAAGCGCCCGAGCAGAACGGCGCGCGTCGTGCAGCCGATCCGGTATAGAAACATGGAGAGACAGTGATGAACGCACCGATGCCCGGCCAGGCGGGCGCTCAGGGCCTGCAGGGTCAAGCGGGTGGTGAGCGCGGCGCCCCGCAGAGTGGTTACATGAGCGGCTTCGCCAACGAATTCGCCACCGAGGCGCTGCCCGGCGCCTTGCCCGCGGGCCAGAACTCGCCGCAGCGCTGTGCGTACGGCCTGTACGCCGAACAGTTGTCGGGCACGGCCTTCACCGCGCCGCGCTCGCACAACCGCAGAACGTGGCTGTACCGCATCCGCCCGGGCGCGGTGCATCAGCCGTTCACACCGCTCAAATCGCAGACAAACGGGCAGGGCGCGCGTCTCGTCGCCGATTTCGGCGATGTGCCGCCCACGCCGCCCAACCAGTTGCGCTGGGACGCGCTGCCCATGCCCGCCGCGCCGACCGATTTCATCGACGGCTGGGTGACGATGGCGGGCAACGGCTCGGCGGCCGCGATGAGCGGTTGCGCGATTCATCTGTACGCGGCCAACCGCTCAATGCAGGACCGCTTCTTCTACAACACCGACGGCGAACTGCTGATCGTGCCGCAGCAGGGGCGTCTGTCGATCGCCACGGAAATGGGCCGTCTCGACATCGAACCGTTCGAGATCGCCGTGATTCCGCGCGGCGTGCGCTTTACCGTCGATCTGCCCGACGGTGAAGCGCGCGGCTACATCTGCGAGAACTTCGGTGCGCTGCTGCGTCTGCCGGATCTGGGCGTGATCGGCTCGAATGGTTTGGCGAATCCGCGCGACTTCCTCACGCCGCACGCGGCCTACGAAGACCGCGAAGGCCAGTTCGAACTCGTCACCAAACTCAACGGCCAGCTGTGGCGCGCCGATATCGGCCATTCGCCGCTCGACGTGGTGGCCTGGCACGGCAACTACGCGCCGTACAAATACGACCTGCGCCGCTACAACACGATCGGCTCGATCAGCTTCGATCATCCGGACCCGTCGATCTTCCTCGTGCTGCATTCGCCGACGGACACGCCGGGTGTCGATTCGATCGACTTCGTGATCTTCCCGCCGCGCTGGCTGGCCGCCGAGAACACCTTCCGTCCGCCCTGGTATCACCGCAACGTGGCGAGCGAATTCATGGGCCTCGTGCATGGCGTGTACGACGCCAAGGCCGAAGGCTTCGTGCCGGGCGGCGCGAGCCTGCACAACTGCATGTCGGGCCACGGCCCGGATGCCGACACCTTCGAGAAAGCCTCGAACGCCGACACCGGCAAACCGCACAAGGTCGGCGACACGATGGCCTTCATGTTCGAGACCCGCACGCTGATCCGCCCGACGCGCTACGCGCTCGAAACGAGCCAGTTGCAGGCGCATTACTACGAGTGCTGGCAAGGCCTCAAGAAACACTTCAATCCGGAGAAGGCATGAGCAATCCCATCAACCGCGAACTACAGGCGACGCTGGACCCGCAGCGCAAGAGCTGGATCGACAGCGCGAACGACGCGGCCTGCGATTTCCCGATTCAGAACCTGCCGTTCGGCGTGTTCAGCACGGCGCAGCAAGCGCAGGCGCGCGTGGGCGTGGCGATCGGCGATCAGGTGGCCGATCTGGCGGCGCTGTTCGAAGCGGGGCTGCTGCGGGCGGGCGCGGAGTCGAACGTCTTCGCGCGGCCTGCGTTGAACGACTTCATCGCGCTGGGCCGCGATGCGTGGCGCAGTGTGCGCGTGCAGCTATCGGCGCTGCTGGCGAAAGAGACCTCGACGTTGCGCGACGATGCGGCGCTGCGTCAGCGTGTGTTCGTCAAGCTCGCCGATGCGAAGCTGCATCTGCCGGTCGATATTCCTGGCTATACGGATTTTTATTCGTCGAAAGAGCACGCGACGAATGTTGGATCAATGTTTCGGGATCCGAAGAATGCGTTGCTGCCGAACTGGTCGGAAATGCCGATCGGCTATAACGGGCGCGCTTCGTCGGTGGTGGTGAGCGGCACGCCGGTGCGCCGCCCCAATGGCCAGTTGAAGCTGCCGGATCAGGAGCGGCCGGTGTTTGGCGCGTGCCGGAAGCTGGACATCGAACTGGAGACGGGCTTTATTATCGGGCGCGGCAATGCGCTGGGCGAACCGGTGGCCTGCGAGGATGCCGAGGCGCATATCTTCGGCATGGTGCTGCTCAATGACTGGAGCGCGCGCGATATCCAGCAGTGGGAATATGTGCCGCTGGGGCCGTTTAACGCGAAGGGCTTCGCGACGACGATCTCGCCGTGGATTGTGACGCTGGATGCGCTGGAGCCGTTCCGGGTGGCGCAGCCTGTGCAGGAGCCCAAGCCGCTCGAGTATCTGCGGCATGCGGGCGAGCATGCGTTCGATATCTCGCTGGAGGTGCTGTTGCGGCCTGAAGGCGCGTCGGAAGCGACGACGATCTCGCGGACCAACTTCCGGCATATGTACTGGTCGATGGCGCAGCAGCTTGCTCACCATACGGTCGCGGGCTGCAATATGCGCGTGGGCGATTTGCTGGGCTCGGGGACGATCTCGGGGCCCACGGCGGATTCGTTTGGGAGTCTGCTGGAGATTACCTGGAACGCTAAAAATCCTGTGGCGCTTAAAGAGGGCGGCACGCGCGGCTTTATCGAGGATGGCGATGAGCTGACGCTTGCTGGATGGTGCCAGGGCGACGGGTATCGGGTGGGGTTTGGGACGTGTGTCGGGGTGGTGATGCCTGCGGTGAAGTAGTTTTTGGGCTTTCCTGGGAGCACCGTTGGCATTTCCTTGAATTCAGGAAATGCCAGCACCCCACCATCCTAAGCCCGCTCAATCCCGCGAGCCCGCTCCCACCGCAACGCGCCGAGAAACACCAGCGCGCAAGCAAACAGCACCCAAAGCATGGAATCGCGCCCGACGTGCTCCATCAAGGCCCCCGTAACAATAGGCCCGCCAAAACTGGCAGCACTCCACGAAGCACTCACTAAAGCGCTCGCAGAAACGAGCGCCACGCCTTCGAACCGCTCCCCGCAAGCCACAATCGCGAGCGTATAGATCGACCCAGCCGCGGCCCCCATCACAAACAGAAGCGGCCAGCGCAACCACGGCAAATCGACGAAAAAAGGCACCAGCGGCAACAGCACAGCGACGATCACGCCCATCAGCGCATGCACGCGCTCGCGCCCCAGGCGATCGGCCAGCCAGCCGATAGGAAACTGCATCGTCGTATCGCCGAGCAGCACAACCGACGCAAACAGCACGGCCACCTCGCTATCTATCCCATGCCCGATAGCAAACAGCGGCAGCAAGGAAAGCGCGAGCGTATCGAACAGCGCGAAAAAGCCGGTTGCGATAATCAAAGCCGGCATCTTCGGCAGCACATGCCGCCAGCTTCCATGCTGCTCGTGGGATTCCGACGTATGCGGAGATGAGCGGATCGCCGCCAGCATCGGCAAGGCGATCAGAAAGATGGCGCCGCAAATCGCAAAACGCCACGCCGTGTAGCCCGCGATCTGGCTCACCAGCACGGGCCCGGACATCTGGAAGAGCGTGAAGGTCGTCGCGTAGATGCCGACGACGCGGCCGCGATTGGAATCGTCGGCGAGTTCGTTGACCCACGCTTCGCCGATGGTGAAAAGCAGCATCAGCGCCGCGCCGCAGATCATCCGCAGCGCGCCCCAGATCCAGAGATCGGCGCAACACTGCATCAACGCCGTGGCCACCGCAACCGCCAGCACCGACCCGACGATCACCTGCCGCGAGCCAATGCGCGCAGCAATCCAGGCCGTGAACGGCACGACCGCGAGGCCGCCGAGCGCCTGCGCGGCCGTCAACAGGCCGACGACGCTCGTGCCATAGCCGGCATCGGTGAGGGCAAGCGCAGTCAGCGGCAAGGTCGCGCCGGAGCCCAGGCCAACCACGGCCACGCTCAGGATCAGCGCGAGGAAATCGCGGGTGAGGACGGTTTTCATCGGGCGCAATCCTACACCGGCCCATTTACAACCGTAAGGAAAAAGCGCCCCGGCGGATCAGATCGCCGATGTCGGTCCGCTCACCGCCGTGCGGCGACGCGCGCGCCGCTCGAGTTGCGCCGATACAAACGTCAGCCCCAACGCCGCAAGCGCCATCAGCAGGCCGACCCACGGCAGGGTGGTGAGCGCCGCGCCCGAACCGATCGCCACGCCGCCAATCCACGCGCCGCCCGCATTGCCCAGGTTGAACGCGCCCTGATTGAGCGTCGACGCCAGGTTGGGCGCTTCGCTCGCACGATTGACGATCAGCATCTGCAGCGGCGGCACGATCGCGAAGGCCAGAATGCCCCACACGAAGATGGTCGCGCTCGCCATGATCGGGTCGTGCATCGTCGCGGCGAACACCGCGAGCACCACGCCGATCATCGCGAGGAACACCAGCAGCGAGCGCATCAGTTTCCAGTCGGCCAGCTTGCCGCCCAGCGTGCTGCCCACCGTCAGGCCGAGGCCGAACAGCAGCAGCACGAAGGTCACTTCATGCGGCGAGAAACCGGAAACGTCTTCGAGAATCGGCGTGATGTAGGTGAACACCGAGAAGAGGCTCGCCGATGCCAGCACGCTGATGCCCAGCACCATCAGCACCTGCGGGTTCTTGAGCACGCTGAATTCGTGCACGAGGCTCGCCTTCTGCATTTCGATGTGCTTCGGCAGGCAGATCTGCAGCGCCAGCGCGGCTAGCAGGCCGATGCCGGTCACCGCCCAGAAGGTCGTGCGCCAGCCGGCCAGTTGCCCGAGCGCGGTGCCCAGCGGCACACCCAGCACGTTGGCGAGCGTGAGGCCGGTGAACATCAGCGCGATCGCCTGGGCGCGCCGGTTCGGCGCGACGAGTCCCGCCGCCACCACCGAGCCGATGCCGAAGAACGCGCCATGGCAGAACGCGGTGACGATGCGCGCGGCCATCAGGATCGAATAATTCGGCGCCAGCGCGCACAGCAGATTGCCGACGATAAAGATGCCGATCAGCCGCATCAGCGCCGCCTTGCGCGGCACGTTGGCGATCGCGATGGCGACGATGGGCGCGCCGATCGTCACGCCCAGCGCGTAGGCCGAGACGAGCATGCCCGCGGCCGGAATCGACACGGACAGGTCGCGCGCGACATCGGGCAGCAGGCCCATGATGACGAATTCGGTGGTACCGATACCAAACGCGGCAACGGCAAGGGCGAGCAGGGGCAGTGGCATGGCTGGCGTGATGGAGGTAAGGCATGGGCCGTGGAATTGCGCGTGAACGCGGGCCTCGAATCGCCCGCGCAGACGTGCGCGGCACGAGTCAACTCGGGATTGTACTGAAATGCGCCGCGCCGCATGCGACACCCTTTTCTTGCGTTCTTCTTACGCAACACTGTCCGCCGGGCGCGTGTGCGGATGGTTGTGCCGGCGATTTCGTCGGGGTACGCGGGGGCGCTCGCCTTGCTTGCTCCTCTCGCTTCATCGATCGGGCTTGATCAGTCAAACGACTCGCCGTGACGGCCCGCACCGGCGGCGAAGCGCGCGGCCATTGCGAGACCTTCGTCCATCACCGCGCGATAGCCGCCGGCGCCTTCGCGGCGCAGCGCTTCGGCGAGGTCGTCGAGCGGGCTGTTTTCATACGCCGATTTGCGGTCGGCGAGCAGCGCCGCCTGCGGAAACGCCGCGAGTTGCGCGGCCAGTGTTTGCGCAACGTCGAGCGCGGTGCCGGGCGCGACCACGCGATTCGCCAGCCCCATCGACAAGGCTTCCTGCGCATCTACCGCGCGCCCCGTGAGAATCAGATCGAGCGCGCGCGAAAGGCCGATCAGTCGCGGCAGACGCACCGTTGCGCCGTCGATCAGCGGTACGCCTACGCGGCGGCAAAACACGCCAAGCACGCTGTTCTGTTCGATGACGCGCAGATCGCAGAGCAGCGCGAGTTCCAGTCCTCCGGCGACGGCGTATCCTGAAATGGCGGCAACCACCGGCTTGTTCAGCAGCATACGTGTCGGGCCGAGCGGACCGTTGCCGCTGCCGTCGGCGTTCACGGTATTGCGACGCGTGTCGTCGTTCAGCGCGCCCAGATCGGCGCCCGCGCAGAAGGTGCCGCCCGCGCCGTAAAGCACCGCCGCGCGCCACTGCGGATTCGATTCGAAACGTGTGAACGCGGTCGCAAGCGCATCGGCGACGACGCGGTCGATCGCATTGCGCTGCGCCGGGCGATCGAGCACGATCGTGGCGACCTGCGCGCGCGCTTCGATGCGCACATGAGAGCCGAAGGTTTCGATACTCGTGTCGTCGCGATGCTGCGGGTGGGCTGCGTTGTCGGTGTCCATCGGCGTCTTCCCTGAAGGGCCCACACTGCGCGCATTCACGCCGCATAGGTCACACAATAGTCACGAATCCCTCGTAGCTTAGGTCGCTTTTCCTCCCTGCGAGAGGCGCACTAACTGCATGCCGAAGACGTCCATGTCCATGTCTGCCGAGATGCCTTCGATTCCTTCCCCGCCGCTGCAAGGCGGAAGCGGCCCGGTCTGGGTCGTGCCACTGCCTGCGCATCAGGCGTACGACCACGTGCGCCTCAAGCGCGTCTTCACGACCGACGGCACCCGCCACGAAGTGGTGGTGGTCGATCTCCACAAACTGCTGCTCTGCGCCGATCGCGACGATACCGATTACGTGCTCAAGCCCGTCGATGACTGGCATGTGGGCAAGGTGCGCGGCATCCGCGAGTTTCTCGATCCGGACAACGAACGCGTGCCGCAGATGCCCTACGTGACGATCACGAAGCGGCGCGGCATCGGCATTGCGGGCTGGCTGGGCCTCGCGCACGTGGGCGTGGTGGCGTTTCGCAACGGCCAGCATCGCGCGCGCTATCTCGCGTGGGCCGGTGCGATGTGGTTGCCGGTGGAAGTGCACGAGCGTGAAGCGCCGTTGCTGCGCGAGCTTTGCGGCGCGGCAGGCGAGGACGATGCGCAGCGCGACGCGGTGCAACAGGCCGTGTAGCGCAGATCTGGCAGCAGGCTGCGCACAGAAGCGAAGGGGCGCCCAGGCGCCCCTCCATACGAGGTTGAATGTGCTGCTTCGCTACGCGCCGTTCATCGCGTGCCACGCAGAGCCCGCGCTGACGTTGCCGCTCATCGTGCGCAACGCGGCAACCGGAGGTGCGGGTTTCGCTGCGCTCGCCGACGCCGGATGCTCATCGCACGCCTGCGCGAAATGCTCGACGGTGTAATCGACGAAGCGCAAGGTCTTCGCGGGCAGATATTGCCGGCGCGGATAAACAATCACCATATTCGCCTGCGCGTCTTCGATCTCGTACTCGGGGAGCAGACGCACCAGCGTGCCCGCCGCGATGTCGTCCGCCACGAGCGGTGCGGGCACGATCGCCACGCCCATGCCCGCAAGCGCGGCAAGCCGCACCATCAGCATGTTGTTGACCGCGTAGCCGGGCTGCAGCGTGACTTGCTGCGCCTGCTGCGCCTGCTGCGTCTGTTGCAGCGGATCTGCGCGCCGCGCGAACAGCCAGCTGGCGCTGCGCTCTTCCGGCGGCAATGTCACGGCAGCGTGCTGCTCCAGTTGTTCGGGTGTGCGCGGCTCGCCATGTTCCTCGATCCACACCGGCGACGCGCAAGGCACGAACGCGGTGCTGCCCAGCGCATGTTCGACGAACTCGCCGCCGCGTGTCGCCGATGCCGCGACGATGCCCACATCGAAGCCATCTTCGAGCAGTTCCGTCTGTTTCTCTGCGAGCGTGAGCCGTACATTCACACGCGGATAAAGCCTGCGAAAACCGTCGATCAGCGGTGTGAGCGTGGCGAACGAGAGCGAGCCCGCCGCCATCACGCGCAAGGTGCCGCTGGGTTCGCGTTCGGTATGCGCGAGCGAATCTTCGAGGTGATCGAGTTCTTCGAGCACGCTCTTGCAGCCTTCGAGATAACGCAGACCTGCTTCGGTGAGCGAAAGATTGCGCGTCGTGCGATTGATGAGGCGCGTGTGCAGATGTGCTTCGAGCATCGCGACCGAGCGGGTGACGAGCGCATTCGAGACATCGAGTTGCTGCGCGGCGCGGCGAAAGCTTTGCGACTCCGCAACCCTGACGAAGACGCGCATGGCGTGGATCTGATTCATCGAATTCGCCTCGTATGCTGGTGCATGTGCCGGTTGAATGGGCGTTACGCGGACATTCACGGCAAACGCCGGGTATCCAGAGTAACGCTGATTCCTTCTAAGCGAACAGCGATCGTGCACGAAAATAATATTGACAGTCGTTGAGAATTACAATATCTATCTCAAACGGTAGTGCTGTTTCTTTGCCTGTAAAAGATTGGCGGTAAAGCTGGCATGGGAATTGGATGTGGCGAGAAGCGACATTTTGCTGCACGAGCTAACTCGCCTTGATTCAAACGGAAAAAGCGCATTCAATCCGGTGCTCATGCCCGCGCAATAAGGCTTTGCGGACGCCGCTCGCTGCCCGTATTGCCGGTATTGCGCACTGTGGCGACAGCGTTTGCTTCAACCTGATATTTTCCGGACTTATATACGTTTGTTTTCAATGTAATGCCGCGAAGCATTGAAGAACGGCATCACATTTTTAACATAGACGATGACTAAAGGCGGTTCAGGCATTTATTGCATATGACGCAAATATGCGACGAGGCGCGTAAATAAAGGCCTGCATGCCCTATGCATGTCTTGTTAAGCGCTTTTGGTAAAACCAGAACGTAAATCGGCAGACCAGACATGATCGTCGAATTGCTGAAGTCGCAACCCGAGATTGCCCTGTTCGTCAGTCTTGCACTCGGTTATCTGATTGGCTCTATTCGTTTTGGGCCCATATCGTTGGGCGGTGTATGCGGTACCTTGATCGTCGCACTGGTGCTGGGTCAGACCGGCGCGCGCATCGCGCCCGACCTCAAGAACGTTGCGTTCGCGCTTTTCATCTTCGCGCTCGGTTTCACCGGCGGCCCGCAGTTCTTCGCGAATGTGGGGCGCGGCTGGCGCTATGGACTGCTGTCGATCGTCGAAATCGTCTCCGTCATGACGCTCGTAATGATTGCAGTCGTCCTGATGAAACTCGACGCGGGCACGGCAGCCGGTCTGCTGGCGGGTGCGGCCACGGAATCGGCGGTGATCGGCACGGCGTCGGAGGCCATCGCCAAACTGGGCCTGAGCGACACGCAGGTCAGCACGATGCAGGCGCACATCGTCACGGCCTATAGCGTGAGCTACCTCTTCGGCCTCATCACCATCGTGCTGTTCACGAGCCAGATCGCGCCCATCATCATGCGCGTGAATCTGCGCGATGAAGCCGCGCGCCTGTTTCGCAAGCTCGGCGGCGACGGCGTGCTCGACGACGGCCAGCGTCTCGCGCTGCCGCCGCTCGTGGGCCGCGCGTTCGATGTGGGGCAGGCCGCGGGCATGCAGGTGTCGGCGTTCGAGGCGCGCTTTGGCAACAACATCACGATCGAGCAGGTGCTGCGCGCGTCGCGCCAGATCGAGACGAACGCGCAGTTCGTGCTGCAGCCCGGCGATGTCGTGCTGATCGCAGGACGACGCGAAGCGATGGTCGATGCCTCGGCGCTGCTCGGCGGCGAAGTCTCCGGCGAAGGCTTTACGAAGCTGCTCGCGCATCGCGTGGACGTGATGCTCACGCGCCGCGACGCCAATGGCCTCACGCTCGCCCAGCTACGCGAACGCGCCGCGCCGGAAGACGCGCGCGGCATTTACGTGAGCGCAATCACGCGGCTCGATACGACCGTGCCCGCGCTGCCCGGCGCCGTCGTGCATCGCGGCGATGTGCTCACGCTCGTGGGCGCGCCCGCGGACGTGTCGCGCGGCGTCAAGCGCCTCGGCTACGTGATCCAGCAGACCCAGAAAACCGACTTCGTCTATCTGGGCCTGGGCGTGCTGGTCGGCATGATGATCGGGCGCTTCGGCGTGAATGTGGGCGGCGTGGCGCTGGTGCTCGGCACGGGCGGCGGCTGTCTGCTCTCGGGGCTGTTTTTCGGCTGGCTGCGCTCGCATTTTCCGGTGGTGGGCTCGCTGCCCTCGGCGGCCGCGCAGGTGCTCAAGGACTTTGGCCTCGCCACCTTCATCGCCGCCGTGGGTCTTTCCGCCGGCCCCGACGCCATCAAGCTCGTGCGCGAATACGGCCTTGCGCTGCCACTCGCCGGCATCCTGATGGTGCTGGTTCCGGGCCTCCTTTCTCTCTGGATCGGGCGGATGTTTCTCAAGCTCGAAGCGCCGATGCTGCTCGGCGCGATTGCAGGTCAGCAGTGCAGCACGCCGGCGATCAGTGCGCTCGTTGGCGTCACCGGCAATTCGACTCCGGTGATCGGCTACACGATCACTTACGCACTGTCGAATATCTTGTTGCCGCTCATGGGGCCCGTAGTGGTTGGGCTCGCAACGAAGTTCGGCTGATACGGCGCCATTTCGCACTGCCGACTTTCCCTGGCAGCAGCAGGGCGTCAATCCTACCAATGCGAGGGCACGATGGAATGGCTACATGACATCTTTCACAAATCCCCGGAAATCGCCTTGTTTCTCTCGTTGGCCGTCGGTTACTGGGTCGGCCAGATCAACTTCGGCAAGTTTCAGCTAGGCGGCGTGGGCGGGTCGCTGCTCGCCGCGGTGGTGGTCAGTCAGGTGGGCGTGACGATCGATAACGGCGTGAAGTCGGTGATGTTCGCGGTGTTCATCTACGCCGTGGGCTACGACTCCGGGCCCGGCTTCTTCAACTCGCTCAATCGCAAGACGCTGCGCGAAATCGCCATGGCCGTGTTCATGGCGCTTGCCGGTCTCTTCACGGTGCTGGTGTGCGCGAAGCTGTTTCATCTGAACAAGGGACTCGCGGCCGGTCTTGCGGCAGGCGGCATGACGCAGTCGGCGATCATCGGTACGGCAGGCGACGCCATCGCGCGTCTGGGTCTGCCGGCCGATGAGGTCAAGGCGATGCAGGCCGATGTAGCGATCGGCTATGCCGTGACCTATGTGTTCGGCTCGCTGGGCGCGATTATCGTCTGCGTGAACATCCTGCCGAAGTTCATGGGCCGCAGCCTCAAGGACGCCTCACAGGACGCCGAGCGCGAAATGGCGGGCGGCGCGACGTCGAGCGGTCCCGGCCAGATCACCGCGCTGCCCGAACTGTTCGGCCGCGTGTTCCGAGTGGAGGCGGGCGCGGGCAAGACCGTCAAGCAGCTCGAAGCGGCAGAGAGCGATCTCGTGGCGATCGAGAAGATCCGGCGCGCGGGCAAGGTGGTCGATTCGACGCCCGACTTCGTGCTGAGCCGCGACGATATCGTGCTGGTCGTGGGCCGTCGCGAGCAGATGGTCGAAGTGGGCGTGCTGATCGGGCCGGAGGTGCCGGATTCGGGCGGCATGAGCCTCGTGATGCAGACGCGTCAGCTCGTCTTCACGAAGAAGGGCATGAACCATACGACGATCGCCGAAGTCCGCAAGAACGTCGATCACGACATGCGCCACGGCGTCTACATCGAGAAGATCGAACGCGCCGGCCAGCCGGTGCCGGTGCTGCCGCAAACCCAGCTCGAACACGGCGACGTCATCACGGTCTACGGCACCGCCACCGACACCAAACGCGCCGTGCAGCAAGCCGGTTACGAGCTCGCCTATAGCAACAAGACCGACTTTATCTACATGGGCGTCGGCCTCGTGCTGGGCTTGCTGGTGGGCCTGATCGTGGTGAACGTGGCGGGCATTCCGCTCACGCTCGGCTCGGGCGGCGGCTGTCTGCTCGCAGGGCTGGTGTTCGGCTGGATGCGCGGCAAGCATCCGATGTATGGCGTGATGCCGCCGGCGGCTTCGCAACTGCTCAAGGATTTCGGTCTTGCTGCCTTCGTCGCGGTGGTGGGGCTGAATTCGGGCCTGCAGGCCGTGGTGACGGTCAAGCAAAGCGGTATCACGATCTTCCTGCTGGGCGTGGTCGTGACCATGGTGCCGCTGATCCTTACGATGCTGTTTGGCCGCTACGTGCTCAAGTACAACAACGCGGCAATTCTCGCGGGCGCGCTGTCCGGCTCGCGCAGTGCGAACCCGGCCTTTGGCGGCATTCTCGACAAGGCCGAGAGCGCCGTGCCGACGGTGCCGTTCGCCATCACCTACGCGATCGCCAACGTGTTGCTCACGCTGCTCGGGCCGCTCGTCGTGGGTCTTGCTTGAGATGAAGTCAAAGCGGGCCGCGCGCGAATACAAGGAGCGCAGGTCCGCCCGAATCTGTCGAAATGCGTGCACAGCGCGATGCGCGGTATCGAGTGGCATCGAAGCGCATCGCGCTGGAAGGGCGGCACGCTTAACGTCTTCCACTGGAGAGCACCATGGCAAAAGGTAAAGGCAACGGCAACGAATCGAAGGAAAAGGCTGGCATCGACGCACTTAGCCCGTTCGAGCTCAAGGACGAACTGATCAAGGCCGCCGGCGGCGGCGCGACCGAGCGCCCCGCCAACCTCGCGATGCTCAACGCCGGCCGCGGCAATCCCAACTTCCTCGCGACGATTCCGCGCCACGGCTTCTGGCAACTGGGCCTGTTCGCGATGCGCGAATCGGAGCGCTCGTTCTCGTACATGCCCGAAGGCGTGGGTGGCTTCCCGCAGCGCGCGGGAATCGTCGAGCGCTTCGACCAGTTCCTGCACGAAAAGAAGGGCGAGCAGGGCATCGACTTCATCGGCGGCGCGGTGTCGTATGTGCGCGATCAGCTGGGTTTGTCGGCCGGCGATTTTCTCTACGAGATGTGCGAAGGCATCCTGGCCTGTAACTACCCGGTGCCGGACCGCATGCTCAAGCTCTCGGAAATCATCGTCGGGCAGTATCTGCGCCGCGAGATGATCGGCAGGCATCCGTTCGTGGGCGAGTTCGACGTGTTCGCGGTGGAAGGCGGCACGGCGGCCATGACGTACATCTTCAACACGATGCGCGAGAACTTCCTGATCAAGGCGGGCGACACCATCGCGCTGGGTATGCCGATTTTCACGCCCTACATCGAAATTCCCGAACTCAACGACTACCAGCTCAACGTCGTGCATCTGGATGCGACCGTCGAGAACAACTGGCAGTACTCGAAGAAGGAACTCGACAAGCTGCGCGATCCGAAGGTGAAGGCGTTCTTCCTCGTGAATCCGAGCAATCCGCCTTCGGTGAAGATCGACGACGAAAGCCTCGAATACATCGCCGAGATCATCAAGGAGCGCCCGGACCTGATCCTGCTGACCGACGACGTCTACGGCACCTTCGCCGACAACTTCGTCTCGCTGTTCGCGCTGGCGCCGAAGAACACGATTCTCGTGTACTCCTATTCGAAGTACTTCGGCGCGACCGGCTGGCGTCTGGGTGCGATCGCCACGCATCGCGACAACGTGCTCGACGCCACGCTCGCGAAGCTGCCCAAGGAAGAGAAGAAGATCCTGCACAAGCGCTACGAGTCGATCACGACCGAGCCGGACAAGCTCAAGTTCATCGACCGTCTGGTGGCCGACAGCCGCACCGTCGCGCTCAATCACACGGCCGGTCTGTCGACGCCGCAGCAGGTGCAGATGGTGCTGTTCTCGCTGTTCTCGCTGATGGATACGCCGGACGCCTACAAGAACGCGCTCAAGCGCCTGATCCGCAGCCGCAAGCGCGCGCTGTTCGAGGAAATGGGCATTGCCGTCGACGAAACGGATCCGAACCAGGTCGATTACTACACGATTCTCGATCTGGAGTATCTGGGCGAGAAGCGCTATGGCCGCGAGTTCGTCGACTGGCTGCTCAAGCAGGTCCAGCCGAACGAACTGCTGTTCCGTCTGGCGGCGGAAGCGCGCGTCGTGCTGCTGCCGGGCAAGGGCTTCGGCACCGCGCATCCGTCGGGACGCGTGTCGCTGGCGAACCTGAACGAATCGGATTACCGCAAGATCGGCCGCGCGATGAGCAAACTCAGCGCGGAATACGTGAAGCAATACAACGAGGAAACCGGCAAGAAGATCGATCCGGCTGCGGTGAAGAAGTAAGGGTAGGGATGTGGGCGGCGTGGCGGCTGTTTGAGCGCCACGCGGAACTGACGAACCGCATCGGGCGCGTTGCCCGCTGCGGTTTTTTATTGCGGATTTACTGGGCTTCGGTGGCGACGGGCTGCGCGTTGGCCGCTTCGCGCACGCTCTTGCGATGCAGCGAGACCGACAGCGCCACGGCGGATGCCGCCGCAATCGCCGCGAACAGGAACACCGAACCGTAGCCGAACACATTCGCCACATAACCGGCCAGCGGGCCGGTGATGCCCAGTGACAGATCGAGGAACACCGAGTACGCGGAAAGCGCCGCGCCGCGGCTGGCCGCCGGCACGAGACCGACCGCTTCCACGCCCAGCGCCGGGAACACCAGCGCGAAGCCGAAACCCGTGAGCGCCGCGCCAACCAGCGCGACGTGCGGCGTCGGCGAAATCCACAGCAGCAGCAGACCCGCGCACTCGAACGAGAACGAGGCGATGGCCACGCGGAAGCCGCCGAACTTCTTGATGGTGTTCGCGAACAGCAGACGCGCGCCGATAAACATCAGGCCGAACACCGTCAGCGTGAAGGCCGCGTTGGGCCAGTGGCGCGCCGCATAGAACAGCGTGATGAAGGTGGCGATCGAGCCAAAGCCCGCCGAGCCGAGCGCGAGGCCAATGCCGTGCGGCAGCACGCGCGTGAACACGCTGCGATACGACATGCGTTCGCCGTGCACGAGCGGCACCGGCGCGATCGGGCGCGCCATCCAGAAGCCGAGCGCGGCCAGCGCGATCACCGAAATGCCGAGCATCCAGTAACCGAGGTAATGCGCCATCTCCACGCCGAGCGGCGCGCCGATGGCGAGCGCCCCATACGTGGCGATGCCGTTCCACGAGATCACCTTGGCGTTGTGCGCGGTGCCCACGCGGCCGATGCCCCAGAGGATCGCGCCGGTGCCGCACAGGCTTTCGCCGCAGCCGAGCAACAGACGGCTGGCGATCAGCAGCGTGAGCGAGAGCCCCGGCCAGTGATCGACGAGCGTGGCGAGCAGCAGCATGACGCCGCTCGCGCCGCAGATCGTCAGGCCGATGCTGACGGTCCTCTTGGGCCCGAGCGTGTCGGCCGAGCGGCCGGCCAGCGCGCGCGAGCAAAGCGTGGCGATGTACTGCACGCTGATGGCGGCGCCCGCCACGACGGTGCTGAAGCCCAGATCGTTGTGGACGTAGCCCGGCAGCACGGCAAGCGGAATGCCGATCGTCAGGTAACAGAGGAAGGTGAAAAAGACGACCGGAATGATCTGCATGGTCGTCGACAACCCGGAGCGCGGGGGCGCCAAATCAGCGGACATGGGGAAAACGCGGATGGTAGACGGCGGGAAAGGCGTGATTGTCCCATGGAACCGGTTCTTATGCAGACGTTGAAAAAGCGCTCCGTTGGGCGAATCCGACGGTTTTTTCGCGGAGATCGTGTACAGATGGCACGTAGTTGACCTGCGGTTCGCTTATTGCCGATGCGTTAACAACGCGACATCCACATGAGCGGAAATGGACGAAATTGGCCGCGGGTTCGTGGCAATTGAAGCGCGCGCCGCATGGACTACGCTGATTAATGGAATGGTTGCTGCTTGATGGTGCATGAAGCGGCGTGCGGTTTTGTCCGTTTTGCGACAAATTGTAGATAATTGATCCGATAGAGCCATCGACATATAAGCGCCGCACCACGACGAAGTGCCGATTTATCGCCGCGACGATATATCCCCCATGCACTTGCTGCTATGGGATCTCAATATTGGCGGTGATAGTTTTCGAATCGTCCACTGAAGAAATGTGCGGCCAGCACCGGGAACCCCCGCAATCACCCTCCCGCGCGCCGCTGAAACACGCAGAAACACGACGAGACAGACATCATGAGTCAGCCGATCCGCTTCTATCACCGCAACGCGATTCGCGAAGTCAGCGACGCGGGCGTCACCCGTTCCGTTCTCCAGTACCTGCGCGAAGACGCGCGCTGCACCGGCACCAAGGAGGGCTGTGCAGAAGGCGACTGTGGCGCCTGCACGGTCGTGGTCGGCGAGCGCAATGCCGAAGGCAGCGTGAGCTTCAAGGCGGTCAACGCCTGCATCCAGTTCCTGCCGACGCTCGACGGCAAGGCGCTCTTCACCGTCGAAGACCTGCGCCAGCCCGACGGCTCGCTGCATCCGGTCCAGCAGGCGATGGTCGATTGCCACGGCTCGCAGTGCGGTTTCTGCACGCCGGGGTTCGTGATGTCGATGTGGGCGCTGTATGAGAAACACGGTCACGAACATAGCGGCGCTCCATGTGCCCAGGGCGAGGCTGGCGGTTGCGCAGGCAAAAGCGCCTGCAGCACGCCTTCGCGCGACGAAATCGCCAATGCGCTGACCGGCAATCTGTGCCGCTGCACCGGCTATCGCCCGATCCTCGACGCCGCCGAGCAGATGTTCAAGCTCGACGGTCCGGCATCGCCCGTCGACGTGAAGGCGCTCGCCCAAACGCTCGCCTCGATCGAGCGCCGCGACACCTTCCACTACGAGAGCAAAGGCCAGCAATACGACGCGCCGCGCACCGTCGACGCACTCGCCGCCATCAAGGAAGCGCGCCCTAATACGCGCATTCTCGCGGGCAGCACCGATATCGGCCTGTGGGTCACCAAGCAGATGCGCGAACTCGGCGACATCGTGTATGTCGGTCAGGTCGATGCGATGCGCGAAATCGCGGAGCGCGACGGCTTTATCGAAATCGGCGCGGGCGTGACGGTTGAGCGCGCCTATGCCGAACTCGCGAAGCCGTACCCGGAACTGGAAGAAATGTGGCAGCGCTTTGCTTCGCTGCCGATCCGCAATGCCGGCACCATCGGCGGCAATGTGGCGAACGGCTCGCCGATCGGCGATTCGATGCCCGGCCTGATCGCGCTGGGCGCGCGCGTGGTACTGCGCGGCGGGGCGATCGAGCGCGAAATGCCGCTCGAAGATCTCTACCTCGCGTATCAGAAGAAGGACATGGCCGAGCACGAATTCGTGCTGGCGCTGAAGGTGCCCACGCGCACCGGCGCGCGCGCGAATCTGCAATTCCGCACCTACAAGGTGTCGAAGCGCTTCGACTCGGATATTTCGGCGGTATGCGCCGCGTTCTCCTTTATCGCCGATGGCGATACGGTCCGTGAACCGCGCATTGCTTTCGGCGGCATGGCCGCGACGCCCAAGCGCGCAACCCTCACCGAAGCCGTGCTCGCCGGCGCGCAATGGCACGAAGCCACCGCGCAGGCCGCGATGATCGCGCTCGGCAACGACTATGCGCCGCTGTCGGACATGCGCGCGACCAGCGACTATCGACTCGAAGCCGCGAAGAACACGCTTTACCGTTTCTGGCTGGAAACGCGCCCGCATAACCCGCTGGCGGCTCAAGCGGTGAATGTGCGCGCAGTGGCGGCGGAAACCGCTTAAGTCATCAGGAAACGGAAGAGATACGGAGAAAGAAACCATGAACCAGCAAGCCGAACCGTTCCTGGAAGAAGCCAAGGCGCGCGAACCTTTCGCACAGGTGCACGTCTCGCGCCCGCATGAATCCGCGCATCTGCATGTAAGCGGACGCGCCACCTATACCGACGACATCCCGACCGTCGCGGGCACGCTGCACGCCGCGCTTGGCCTGTCGCAAAAGCCGCACGCGCGCATCGTCTCGATGGACCTCGCCAAAGTGCGCGCGACGCCCGGCGTCGTGGCCGTGCTGACCGCCGAAGATATTCCCGGCGTGAACGACTGCGGCCCGATCATCCACGACGATCCCGTGCTGGCCGACGGCATCGTGCAATTCGTGGGTCAGCCGATGTTCATCGTCGTGGCGACTTCGCACGATATCGCGCGCCTTGCCGCGCGCCGCGCCGAGGTGCAGTACGAAGAACTGCCGCCGATTCTCACGGCGCAGCAGGCGCGCGCCGCCAATCAATCGGTGTTGCCGCCGATGAAGCTCGCGCGCGGCGAAGCCTCCACGCGCGCCGCGCGTGCCGCGCATCGCCATGAAGGCGAGATGCTGCTGGGCGGCCAGGAACAGTTCTATCTGGAAGGGCAGATCGCCTACGCGGTGCCGAAGGACGACGACGGCATGCACGTCTGGTGCTCGACGCAGCACCCGAGCGAAATGCAGCATCTGGTTGCGCACGTGCTGGGCGTGGCCTCGCACAACGTCCTGGTGGAATGCCGGCGTATGGGCGGCGGCTTTGGCGGCAAGGAATCGCAGTCGGGCATCTTCGCGTGCTGCGCGGCGCTGGCGGCGTGGAAGCTGCTGTGCCCGGTGAAGCTGCGCCCGGACCGCGACGACGACATGATGATCACCGGCAAGCGTCACGACTTCCACTACACGTATGAAGTGGGTTACGACGATCAGGGCACCATCGAAGGCGTGAGCGTCGATATGACCTCGCGCTGCGGCTTCTCGGCGGATCTTTCCGGCCCGGTGATGACGCGCGCCGTCTGCCACTTCGATAACGCCTACTGGCTGCCCGATGTGTCGATCTCGGGTTTCTGCGGCAAGACCAACACGCAGTCGAATACCGCGTTTCGCGGCTTCGGCGGCCCGCAGGGTGCGTTCGCGATCGAATACATCATGGACGACGTGGCGCGCTCGCTCGAT
The DNA here is from genome assembly GCF_905220255.1 of Paraburkholderia sp. J69-1. Lineage (NCBI taxonomy): Bacteria > Pseudomonadati > Pseudomonadota > Betaproteobacteria > Burkholderiales > Burkholderiaceae > Paraburkholderia > Paraburkholderia sp. J69-1. The sequence goes on from NZ_CAJMZG010000001.1 coordinate 292,497, forward strand.
CTCGATCCGCTCGATGTGCGCAAGCGCAATCTCTACGGTAAGACCGAAAACAACGAGACGCCCTACGGCCAGACCATCGAAGACAACGTGATTCACGAGTTGATGGACGAACTCGTGGAAACGAGCGGCTATCGCGCGCGACGCGCGGCGATCCGCGAATTCAACGCGAAGAACGAAGTGCTGAAGAAGGGCATCGCGATTACGCCGTGCAAGTTCGGCATCGCGTTCAACGTCACGCACTTCAACCAGGCTGGCGCGCTCGTACACATCTATACCGATGGTTCGGTGCTCGTGAACCACGGCGGCACGGAGATGGGTCAAGGCCTGAACACCAAGGTCGCGCAGGTCGTCGCGCACGAACTGGGTATCGAATTCGGCCGCGTGCGTGTGACGGCGACCGATACCAGCAAGGTTGCAAATACCTCGGCGACCGCGGCATCGACGGGCAGCGACCTGAACGGCAAGGCCGCGCAGGACGCCGCGCGCCAGTTGCGCGAACGCCTGGCTTCGCTGGCCGCCAATCTCTGGGGCAAGGGCAAGGTCAACGCTGCGCATGTGCGTTTTGCCAACGACTGCGCGATTGTCGGCGACGAAGTCGTGCCGTTCGGCACGCTGGTGCAAAAGGCCTATCTGGCGCGCGTGCAGTTGTGGTCCGACGGTTTCTACGCCACGCCCAAGCTCTACTGGGATCAGGCGACGCTGCGCGGCCGGCCGTTCTACTACTACTCGTATGGCGCGGCGGTGTCCGAAGTCGTGATTGACACGCTCACGGGCGAAATGCGCGTGCTGCGCGCCGACGCGTTGCACGACGTGGGCGCCTCGCTGAACCCGGCGCTCGACGTGGGGCAGGTGGAAGGCGGCTTCATCCAGGGCATGGGCTGGCTCACGACGGAAGAGCTCTGGTGGAAGCCGGACGGCAAGCTGATGACGCACGCGCCGTCCACCTACAAGATCCCGACCGTGAACGACACGCCGCCGGAATTCACCGTGAAGCTCTTCAACAACCGCAACGCCGAAGACAGCATCCATCGCTCGAAGGCCGTGGGCGAGCCGCCGCTGCTGCTGCCGTTCTCGGTGTTCTTCGCGATCCGCGACGCGGTGGCGAGCGTGGCCGACTACCGCTTCAATCCGCCGATGAACGCACCCGCGACCGCCGAGGAAATCCTCAAGGGCGTGCGTGCGGTGCGCACGATGGCGCGCGGTTGAACTGGTGGGAGAGGAGGGGGAAATGATGAGTCGTCCAAACCATTGCGTGAATCTCGATAGCAACGGCCGTGTCGTGATCGGCCGGCGCAGCACGCCGGTGCCGCATTATGGGCCGATGCATGTGGTGCTGTTCGGCGCGGGGCACGTGGGTCATGCGCTGGTGACGCTGCTGGGCATGCTGCCTTGCGTCGTGCAATGGGTGGACGAACGCGACGAACTGTTCCCCGACGAAGTGCCGGCCAACGTGCAGATCGAAGCAACCGACACGCCCGCGGCGATTGTGGATGAAGCGCCGCCCGGTGCGTACTTTATTGTGATGACGCATAACCACGCGCTCGATTTCGAGTTGTCGGAACGCATCATGCGGCGGCGCGATTTCGCGTGGTTCGGGCTGATCGGATCGAAAACCAAGCGCGTGAAGTTCGAGCGCCGCTTGATCGAGCGTGGCGTGGCAGCGGAGCGCATGGACGAGATCACGTGCCCGATCGGCGTGACGGGGATCGTCGATAAGGCGCCGTCGTCGATCGCCGTGGCGGTGGCGGCGCAGTTGATGCAGATGCGGGTGATGTTGCCGAGGAGTCGCGAGATTTTCGCCGGAGTATGACGATTGCCTGCGCGGGTACGAACTTTCTGGAGAATCGAAACCCGTTGTTAACGTTTTTTTCGATCGATGCGCTATTCTTAACGAAATTATTCCTGAATTAACGAAATTTCGGGAGTGCATCGATGGAGCAGGATTGGGTGGGCTATCGCTGGCTGGCTGAACGCTACGGCGCTCCGGCTGTTCAGCCGCTTCCGGTCGAGAGCGAAATCGGCGCGAAGCGGCGTACTACGCATCACGGCGCCAGCGTCAAGGAAACCTACGCCGCCGTCATGCGGCCAGTCGAAACGCTCGCCGCCCATTTCACGTTTGCGCTCAAGCACGAGGGTGTATTCCTCGAGCAATTGGCGCGTCTCTTTGATGTGATTCCGCAGGCCGAGATCCGCGATTGGGTCATGAGCGAGCGCACCGGACAATATGCGCGTCGCGCGGGCTTTCTGTATGAATGGCTGACCGGACACGAACTGGATGGGGTTCCCGCCGTGACGAACGGCGGTTACGTCGATGCGATCGATGGCGACAACTATGTCGCGAGCGCTGCGCCGGTCAACAATACGCGCTGGCGTGTGCGCGATAACCTGCCCGGTAATCGGGCATTCTGCCTGACTGTTCGCCGCACGCAGCGCGTCCGCCAGGCAGAAGCCTATGACTGCGCCGCACAACTCGATGCCTTGCAGGCCGAATACGGCGCTGACGTCTTGCGACGCAGCGCGGTCTGGTTGACGCTCAGGGAAAGCCGTGCCAGTTTCCAGATCGAGCACGAGCAAGATCAGAGTGATCGTATCAAGCGTTTTGCGGCCGTGATGGAAACCCGCATCGGCGCTTACGACGATCCGCTCTCGGTCGGCACACTCGCAGCGTTGCAGCGGGAAATCATCGGCGAACGAACGACGCTGAAGCATTTCGGGTTGCGTCAGTCGCCCGTATTCGTCGGTGCGACCGATCATTTCCGCGATGTCATTCACTACATCGCGCCGCACTGGCAAGATCTCGACGCGATGCTGGTCGGGCTCGACCGGTTTGTGCAAAGCACGTCAGGTGCGCCGCCGATCCTGCGCGCGGCGGCAGTGGCCTTCGCGTTCGTTTATATCCATCCGCTGGCGGACGGCAACGGCCGCATCCATCGTTTCCTCATCAACGACATGCTCAGGCGCGACAACGCTGTGCCGCGTCCATTCGTCCTGCCTGTTTCCGCTGCCATCACCAGCAAGGCGCAATATCAGGCGGCGTACGATCAGGTGCTTGAAGTGCTGTCCAGGCCGCTGATGCAACGTTACGGAGCGAATGCGAATTTTGCCGCGCCTCACGAATTCGACGATGGCGTGAAGTCCAACTTCACCTTCGATGCATGGAGCGACGCAGCATTGACGTGGCGTTTTCCCGACCTCACGGCGCATGTCGAGTATCTGGCCGACGTCATCGATCGAACGATCCGCACCGAGATGCGACAGGAAGCCGAACTGATGCGCAATTGGGATCGGGCAAGGCTATTGGTGAAGGACGTGCTGGATGGGCCGAATGCCGATATCGATCGGATCATCCGTTCTGTGCGCGACAATCACTGGAGCGTGTCGGGCAAACTGAGCAAGGAATTTCCCATTATCGAAGAAGCGAAACTGGGCGATGCGATTGTGTATGCGGTTCGCGAAGCGTTTAATGCGCCGCCACCTGAGCCTCGCGCCGATGAAGGTCGTTGATGCGTTGCGCTCGGCCGCCGTCAGGGCATCAACGCGGCGAGTCAACTAATTCGCCTCTTCGCTTTGTACCGGAGCTGCCTGTGTACGCGGTGCGGCACGCTTGCCAGTGCCACTCACTCGCTTCCCACCCCGCACCGTCAACGACTGTGAGACCCCGTCGATCAACTCCCGCAACCAGCCCACATCGCTTGGCCGGTCCGGGTGCGGATGCCACATCTGATAACAGCGAATTCGCGGAAACGCGAACGGCGGCTCGGCCACCGCGATCGGCAGCAGTCCCGCGTAATGCGTCGCAAAACGGCGCGTGGTCGTAAAGATCAGATCCGATTGCAGCAGCACCTGCGGCACCAGCCCGAAATAAGGCAGCGTCGCCACGATGCGCCGGTCCGCGCGCGCCTTGGCAAAACCAATGTCGATCGGGCTCGCATTCGCGCCCGTATAAGGCGTAGGCGCGAGATGCGCGGCCGCCAGATACGCCTCGCGCGTGAGCGGCGCGCGTGCGAGCGGATGATCGGCGCGCATCATGCAGACGATGCGGTCGGTGAACAGGTCGCTGCGCTCGAAACGCGCATCGGGCTTCGGCCAGTTGCCGATCACGATGTCGATCTCGCCGGCCTCCAGCGCGCGATGATGATCGAGCGTCGGCGACAGCGACAGGATCTCCAGCCGCGCCGCGGGCGCCGCCTCGCGAAAGCGGGCGATCAGCGTCGGCATGAAGAAGTCGTTGAGGTAATCGGGCGCGGCCACGCGAAAGGTGCGCTTCGAGCGCTCCGGGTCGAAGTCGCCGTGCGGCGTGGCGACGAAATCGACATCGCGCAGCACGCGCTGGGCGTGCGCGAGCAGCGACTCGCCGTATTCGGTCGGCACCATCCCGGCCTTGCCGCGCACGAGGATCGGGTCGCCGAGGATTTCGCGCAGCCGCCGCAGCGCCGTGCTGATGGCCGGCTGGGTCTGGTTCAGCCGCAGCGCGGCCTGCGTGACGCTGCGCTCGACCAGCAGCGTGCGCAGCACGCGCACGAGCCAGATGTCGAGGGAAAGGGCAGTGTCATCCATGGCAATGCGAAAGCGTGGGGGGCGCGCCGTGCTGTGCACGCACGGCTTCAGGCATAACCTTATGCCGCCACGCGCCCGGCCGCCATAGGGCGCGCGGTATGGCCGGCATCAGTGCAGCGGCGCGGGCGTTTTCAATGCGCTTTTCCGCGCGGTCTTCAGTGCGGCCTTCAGCGCGATCGCCCGCGTGAGTTCACGCGGTTTCCGGCTTCGGCAGCCCCGAAGGCAGCGTGCTGATGCGCTTGACCTCGCGCGAATCGAGCCAGTTCGGCGTGCGCGCGCAGTAGAGCACCATCGGCAAGGCGTCTTCGCCCCAGAACAATTGCTTGTTCATCCAGAAAGTCGGCACGCCGAACACACCCATGGCGATGGCGTCGTTGGTGTAGCGGCGCAGTTGCGCGCGTACCGCTTCCTCTTCGATCAGCGCTTCGCCATGCGCGATGCCCACGCGTTCGCACAACTGTTCGAAGCCCTCTTCGCTCGACGGGTCGCGGCCTTCGCGCCAGATGAAGCGGAAGATCTCGCGCACGCAGGCAAATTCGCCGCCTGCGGCGATCGCCAGCAGCATCGGCTTGACCGAGTCGAACGGATGCGCGGGCGGCATCTTCAGCGGAATGCCGAGTTGTTCCGCGCGAAACAGCGCGTGGCGATAGGTGAAGATGCGCTTGGCGGGAATTGCGCCGCCGTATGGCGTGCCCCAATGGCGGTACAGGTCGCTGAGCAGCACCGGCGTCGGCACGAAATCGAAGCCCGGCCACTTGTCGTACTGCTCCAGCAGCAGGTACGAGAACGGCGACACGAAGTCGTAGAACCAGGCCGGCTGGGTGGCGTCGATGCCGCGGATCATGCTGTTCCTCCGAAATGGGCTTCATGCGGACCGCACGAGCGGCCCGTCGTTCGAGTATTGATCGTATTCGATACTGCGTGCTGCCTTTTTGCCTGCGGACTTTCCATAGGCAGGGTGCTGATTTTCGTGTGCTTTTTACGTGCGCTTTCTACGTGCGGTTCGCGGGTTCGTCGCCCGGCGACGCTGCGCGGGTGGCGTCGGCCTCCTCGCGCGTTGCCGCGAGCCGTTCACGCACCGCCGAAAGCCGCTCGCGCACGAAGCCGATGTGCTCGCGCAGCACGTAGAACTGCCCGGCATACGCCAGCGGCATCTTCATGCCATTCACCGATTCCTCGATCTTGTCGAGTTGACGCACGAGCGAGCGGCGTTCCTCGGGCGAGTTATCGGCGAGCGCGGCGCGTTCCAGCGCGATCAGCGAACCATACCAGCGATAGATCCGCGATTTTACCCGCCAGGCGTAGAGCCCAGGCACGAGCCGCAAGCCCGGAATCAGCACGACGATGATCGGCACTAGCACGACCAGCAGGCGGTCGGCGAGGCTCGCGAGCCAGAACGGCAGCACGCGGTAGAGGAAGCTCTTGCCCGACTTGTAGTAGCGCGCGGCATCGTCGCTGATCGGGAAGTCCTGGGCGCGCGGCGCCGGGAATTCGCCCGCGCGTTGCAGCAGGGTCGAGCGGCCGTGCACTTCCTTGGCGGCGTCGACGAGCAGATCGGAGAGCGCGGGGTGCAGCGAGTCGCGCGCGACCAGTTCGGCCGTCGGCGCGATGAAGTGCAGCGGCGCGGCGGGCAGGTTGCGGCCGAAGTCGAACGCGCCCATCGGAATCGTGATCGCCGTGAGGTAGGGAAAGCGGCGCGCGTAGGCGTCGGCCTGGGCGAAGTCGAAAAAGCGCACGCCGGGCATGCGCATGAGCCGGCCCATGACCGGCGGCTGGGCGGAGTCACCCGCCAGAAACGCCACGTCGATCTTGCCCGCCACGAGCGCGCGCGCTGCATCGTCGCCGGATAGCGGCAGCAATTGGGTCTTGCCGCCCGGTTCGATGCCGTTGGCCTTGAGCAGCGTGAGCGCGAGTTCGCGCGTGCCGCTGCCTTCCGCGCCGATGGCAAGGCGCTCGCCTTCGAACTGCGACAGCCGCGTGACGGGCGGCCCGTGATAGAACACGGCGAGCGGCACATAGGCCACGCTGCCGAGCGACACGAGCCCCTCCGGCACCTTGCTGGAGAGGCCGTCCTGCACGAATGCAACATCGACATGCGAGGCCGGGTCGGACAGGCGCGCGAGATTCTGCGCCGAGCCTTCCGATTCGAGCACGGTCAGCGTGATGTTGTTGCGCGCGAGGATGGTCTTGTACTTCTGCGCCGCGTTCCAGTAGGTGCTGCCCTTGGGGCCGGCGCTCATCGTCAGCGTGCTGGGCGGCGCGGGCTGGATCAGCCGCACGGCCAGCCAGATGGCGGCCACGCTCACCAGCAGGATGGGGCCGAACGAGACGGCCAGATCGCGCCACGAGATCGCCACGAAGCGCGCAACGAGACGCGGAGGAGGTTTGCGGCCGGTGGGGGACTTCATCGGGGAATGGCGGGCCTCGGAGGTTCTGGTTCTGGTGCGGTGCTGCTGGGGTGATTATCGGCCCCTCTCGGGCGCAGGAAGTTGAAGCGGCTGAAGCGGCGTTCGTGCGCCGCAGTGTCTCTGAGCGCCGATGTTACATGAGATTCATCGCCGTGACGGCATGGGGACCGGCGTGGCGTACACGCCGCGTTGTGCCCTAAATCCTTTGCGCTTGGGCTTCGCCCAGGCTAAATTGTGGATCGCTGCGGCGCGCCCAGGCGCGTGGCGGCGGAATTGGCCTGATGAATCGCCGGAACATCGAGCGGCATCGGCCATCAGACCGTCATCATTACAAGCTACAAGGCTATCGAAGCAGGCGCACCAGCACGACCGGCATTGCCGAAGTCCGTGCGGATCGCGCCGCCGATACCGGCGCGGCTTTTCGCGCGCTCAACCGAATCCTCGCCTCTCGCATCAGCGTGTCCCGACCATGGCAGTGCCGCGGTGCCTCGACGCGCTTGTGTCACTTTGTGACCGCTTGCGCCTGCTTGCTCCGTTCGCCTGCCCGTGGGTGTCGTAACCGAAGCCGTCAGTCCGGGCGGAGCGCGTTCCCGCGTCCCGTCACCGGAAAAGGCGGTCCATTTTCGCCACGTGGCTCGGGCCATGAGCGAAGCAACGTGTGAAGCAACAACGCGATAGCAACAAGGAGAAAACATGAAATCGGTCGCTTTTCTGAAGACCCTGGCCGCTGCGGCTTGCATGACGGTCGCATTCGGCGCCTTTGCCCAGGACAATTCGGCTGCAAGCGGCGCAGCTGCTACGACGGCGGCGGCACCGGCTCCGTCGGCCAAGAAGGTTGACCGCAAGCTCGGCTACACCGTGCGCAAGGCGCTGTCGAAGACCCAAGGCCTCGACGTGTCGAACATCACCGTGCGTTCGCGCTCGGGCGCCGTCACCCTGAGCGGCACGGTGCCGACGCAGGGCCAGATCGACCAGGCAGGCCAGGCTGCGCAAGGCGTGGCAGGCGTTAAGTCGGTCGCGAACAAGCTGACGGTCATGCAACAGTAAGATCGACATCGGCTGGATGGATATCCGGCACGATTGACCGCGAAGACGGGCCCCAGCCATGCGCCGGGGCCCGTTTTTTTCGGACTATTTGCACACGGCATGGCGGATGCGCGCCGTAAATGTGGACTGACACACAGCTTTCGCGTGTTTAGGGGTATACCGTGGAGTATGCAGACCCCACGAGGCTCTTGTGGCTCCTTGCCGGACACTGTCATGACTATCCACACCTACACCGATTTGCCGCTCGTTGATCGCGCGGCGTTCGAGCTGGCCTGCGCACGGCATGGCTTCGCTCCGATCCACTTCGACGTGAGCGGGGAAGCCGATCCCGACGATCCCGAGCACAGCGAACTGCTGATCGTGCGGCGCGGCGCGTGGGCGCAGGCCTACCGCATCGACGCGCGCGGGCAATGGCTGCGCCAGTTTGAAACCGATCTCAATGGCCGCTTTTTCAGCCGGGCGCCGTACGCCTGAGCGCTAGCGGGGAGGTAGGGCAGGACGGGGAAAGACGCGCGGGGAGAAGCCCGCGCGAGAGAGTTTATTGTCGCGTTGATCGCGTCGATCTGGCTCAGGCAGAACTCAAGCCGGATCAAACCAGTTCAAATGGACTCAAGCCAGCACGAGCCGCGCGCCAACGAGCGTGAGCGTAGCGGCCAGCAGCATGCGCAGCAGCTTCTCGGGCGCGCGCGACGACAGCATGCTGCCGATGGCGATGCCCGGCAGCGATCCGCACAGCAGCGAAAGCAGCATCGACCAGTCGATCGAACCCAGCAGCCAATGCCCCGCGCCCGCGAGCAGCGTGAGCGGCACCGCATGGGCCACATCGGACCCGACGATACGCACCGTAGGCAGCGCCGGGTAAAGCAGCAGCAACACCGTCACGCCGATCGCGCCCGCACCTACCGAAGTCAGCGACACCAGCGCGCCCAGAATCGCTCCCGTGAGGATCGTGAAAAGCAGCGTGCGCGTTTCGCTCGGCCCATGCCGATGGCGCGCCGCGAAGGCCGCCAGTTGCGGGCGGAACAGCAGCGCCACGGCGGTGATCAGCAGCGCCGCGCCCAGTACGGCCTGGATCAGATGGCCGGCGCGCGGTGTGTCCATGCCGTATCGATGGAGCAGGATCAGCGTAATGGTGGCCGCCGGCACGCTGCCGGCCGCGAGGCGCAAGGTCACGCGCCAGTCCACCGATCCCTTGAGCCCGTGTACCAGCGTGCCCGCCGATTTGGTCGCGGCGGCGTAGAGCAGGTCGGTGCCCACGGCGGTGGCCGGATGGACGTTGAACAGCAGCACGAGGATGGGCGTCATCAGCGAGCCGCCACCCACGCCCGTCAGGCCGACCAGAAAACCGACCGCAAGGCCGGACAGCGAATACAGCGGTTCGATATGAGGTAGGGACATCGCGGCGGCGCGGATCGCGCACGGGGCGCGCTTCTCGCGTGTAATTAATGCGGTCTGGCTACATGCCTCGCGTATGACGCGGCTTCGCTGCGCGTGCCGGCAAGGAGAGGCGATCTCGATGCAATCGGGCTGCGCGACAGGCTAGACAGCGACAAAGGCTGGCGGCGAAAATCCGCTATTGTCGCAAAACCGGCGACCTGGCGCAGGGACAGGACGAAATCTTCCTGAAATTTTCTGTCCCCGGGGTTGTTCCGCCTGCCATTCACACGCGCCCACCTGACCAGAACGCCTATGAATTCCGGCATTGCCTACGCCCTGTCCGCTTTCGTGATCTGGGGCCTCTTCCCGATCTACTTCAAGACGCTCCATCAGATTCCCGCGCTCGAAATGCTGGCGCATCGCATGGCGTGGTCGCTCGCGTTCATCCTGATCGTGCTGCTGGTGCGGCATCACTGGAGCTGGCTGCGGCCCGCGCTGCGCGACCGGCGTCTCGTGGCGCGCTTCGCGGCGAGTGCCGTGCTGCTGTCGGCCAACTGGGGCATCTATATCTGGGCCGTGAACGCCGGGCATATCGTCGAGGCGAGTCTGGGCTACTTCATCAATCCGCTGATCAACGTGGTGTTCGGTTATGCGTTCCTGCGCGAGCGCATGCGCCCGCTGCAATGGTGCGCGGTGGCGCTCGCGGCGCTGGGCGTGGCCTGGCTGACCTGGCAGAACGGCACGCCGCCGTGGATCAGCCTCGCGCTGGCGGTGACCTTCGGCGGTTATGGGCTGCTGCGCAAGACCGCGCAGCTTGGCGCGCTCGAAGGGCTGACGCTGGAAACCGTGCTGCTGTTTCCGGTCGCGCTGGTGTATCTGAGCGCCATTAGCCTCGCTGGGGCGAGTCATTTCGGGCACGCGTCGCTGGGCGTGCAGTTGTTGCTGGCGGCGGCCGGGCCGGTCACCGCCGTGCCGCTCTTGCTGTTCGCGGCGGCGGCGCGGCGCATTCCGCTGTCGATGCTCGGTCTGATCCAGTACGTCACGCCCACGCTGCAACTGCTCACCGGCGTGCTGATTTACGCCGAGCCGTTCGGCGCCGTGCGGGCGGTGGGTTATGGCGCGATCTGGGTGGCGCTCGTGCTCTATTCGTTCGAGGGCTTGCGCGGGACGCTGGCGGCCGCGCGGGCTGCGCGTCTGGCGCGCACGGCGGGTTAGAGCGTCACACAGAACGTCGGACGATAGCGGCGGGGCTGGTTAGCCTCGCGCGCCTATGCGACGATGGTCGACGATACCGTGGCGCTGAACACGTCGCCGCATCGCCCATCGGCAAGACGTAAAAAACGGAGACACCCGCGCATGAGCAATGAAGCGCTGCATCGCTTCGAGGAGATGTTCGCGCCGCGCATCGCCGCGAAGCTCGCGAGCCAGTTCGGCCCCACGGTTCAGGTCGATGTCGTGCCCAGCGCGGGACACGGCCGGCCGACGCGCGTGCGGCTGCGCGGCGAGCCCGCCGAAGCGCGCCATCCCTATGCGTATGCGCTGAATCTGTCGCTGACCTGGGATATCGACGAAATCGAGCGTCTCATGGAGCCCGGCGGCGAGGCGCGCTTCGCGCATTATCTGGAAGCGACGGTGCGCAAGATGGCGTCGTGGGAAACGGCGCGTCCGGTCGATTTCGCCACGCGCACGCAGGGCGAGCCGGAGATCCTGATCGGCGGACTGGATTTCGAGGGCGGACCTTCGGACTTTTAGACTTTCGGACTTTCAAACGCCCGTGGCCATGAGCGCGTGAACGGCCTTCACCGCCATGCCCAAGGCCACGCAGCCCGCGAACACTGCAAACGATTGTTGCAGGCGCGCGCCGCTCACATGACTGGCGAAGCCGCGCCCCACCAACATGCCCGCGAGTGCGCCCGCCGCGAACGGCAGCGCGTTGAGCCACAGCATATGCCCGCTGGCCGCCGAAGCCACGACGCCCGCCGTCGATACCAGCGCGATCACGGCCAGCGAAGTCGCGACGATGCCCTGCATCGGAATATCGGACGCGCGCTTGAGCGCGGGCACGATCACGAAGCCGCCGCCCACGCCGAGTAGTCCCGACAAAAAACCGGCCATCGCACCCCATAGCGCGAGCGCCCGTGCGCAGGGCGCGGTCCAGTCGAGCTTGCCGCGTTCGAGATTGAGGCGGCAGGGCAGATCGGAGGGACAGGGTTCGGCGCCACCGTGAAGGTCGTGCCCGGCTTGCACGGACGGCTGGCGGAACATGCGCCACGCCACGCGCGCGAGCACGAGGGCGAACAGCAGCATCAGCGGCGCATCCGGCACGCGATGCGCGACCCAGAGACCGGCCGGCGAAATCACCGCGCCCGCCGACGCCATCAGCGCGGCGGCCTTGTAGCGCACGCGGCCTTCGCGCAGCGCGAGCAGCGCGCCGATGCCTGCGGCCAGCGTGACCGCAAAAAGCCCGATCGGCGCGGCCTGCGCGACGCCCAGACCTAGCCCAAACACCAGCAAAGGCACCGCGACGATGGCCCCGCCCGCGCCCGTCAACGCGAGAATCAGCCCAACAACCGAGCCAAGCGCGGCGCTAACGAAGAGGGCGGTGTCCATGATGCGGCGTCTCCTTCAGGTCTTTCGCCTCGCGCTTAGCCTTGTGCGTCGCCAGGCTTCGCGCCCGTGAACCACTCGCGGCCCTTGAGCATGCCGCTCCAGTAGAAGCGCGGCAGCACGCTGGCCTTGAGGAACCACATCAGGCGGCGCGGGCGCGTCGGGTCGAGCGGGAACGTCGGCAGCAGCTTGCCGCCGTAGCCGAATTCGGCCAGCACGACCTTGCCTTTCTCGACCGTGAGAGGGCACGAACCATAGCCGTCGTAGCGATAGTGCATTGCCGTGTTCGCACGCGCGGCGAGCAGATTCTCCGCAACGATCACGGCCTGCTTGCGCGCCGCCGCGCCGGTCTTCGCATTGGGCGCGGAACACACGTCGCCAAACGAAAACACATTGGGCCAGCGCGGATGCTGCAGCGTCGCGTGATCGACTTCGCACCAGCCGGCGGCATCGGCGAGATCGCTTTCGCGGATGAAGTCGGGCGCAACTTGCGGCGGCACCACATGAATCATGTCGAAGCGCTTGTCGACGCGCGTGATGTTGCCATCGGCGTCCTTTACTTCGAAGGTGGCCTTGCGCGCCGGACCGTCGATCGCCACGAGGTTCGAGCTGAATTCGAGCTGCGCGTTATAGCGCTTCACGTATTCCATGAGCGGCGGCACGAAAGTCGGCACACCGAACAAAACCGCGCCCGCCAGATCGAATTCGACCTTCAGCTTCGAGAGCACGCCGCGCTTCATCCAGTGATCGCAGGCGAGATACATGGCTTTTTGCGGCGCGCCTGCGCACTTGATCGGCATGGCCGGTTGCGTGAACAGCGCCGTACCGCTTTGCATCTGCTGCACGAGTTCCCACGTGTAGGGCGCGAGATCGTAGCGGTAATTCGAGGTCACGCCGTTCTGGCCGAGCGTTTCCTTGAGGCCTTCGATGCGCTCCCACGCGAGGCGCAGACCAGGCGCGACGATCAACTGTTTGTACGCGACGGTTTCGCCGTTGGTGAGCTGCACGCGGTTCTGCGCGGCTTCGACGCGCTGCGCGCCTGCGCGAATCCACGTCGCGCCTTGCGGCATCACGCTGGCCATCGTGCGGCGCGTTTTCCTCACATCGAAAGCGCCGCCGCCTACCAGCGTCCACGCGGGCTGATAGTCGTGGTGATCGTTGGGCTCCACGATGGCGATGCGCAGATTGCGCTGACGCTTGAGCAGGCTGGACGTCACGCTGATACCCGCGAGCCCGCCGCCGATCACGACCACATCCCACGGCTCGCTCGCACGCGCGCTGTTCGCTGCAGAGGCCGAAGCCTGCGGTGAGGTGAGCGGCGCGGCAACGGCGCTGGCCTGCGCGAATTGCCACAGATTGGTCGCGCGATTGCCGGTGCGGCAGTAGGCCAGCACGGGCGCGGGCAGATCGGCGAGCAGTTGCGCGAATTGCGCGACATCGTCGGGACCGATCTTGCCGGGCGTGACGGGCAGAAACGCGAAGCTCAGACCGAGTTGCTGCGCGGCTTCGCGGATATCGCTCGACGCGGGCTGCGACGGGCCGCCTTCGCCATCAGGCCGGTTGCAGATGATCGACCGGTAGCCGGCAGCGGCGATAGCCGCGAGATCGGCGGGCGTGATCTGGTCGGCGCTCGCGAAGCGCGCGTCGTGTTGCACGATTTGCATGGGCTCGAAGGCTCCTGGTAGGACTGAATAGGGGGCGGCGCGGGCGTTTATCCGGGCGCTTATTCGGGGCGCGCGGGACGCGAAGGTTGCGCCTTCAGGCGGCCGCAATAGAGGCTGGAGAGCGTCTGCATCACCTGGATGACTTCGGTGCTCGCGAGGCGGTAGTAGATGTACTTGCCTTCGCGGCGCGTCTCGACGAGGCCTTCCTCGCGCAGCACGCCCAGGTGCTGCGACAGACTGGGCTGATGCACGCCGACGAGCGCTTCAAGCTCGCCGACATTGCGCTCGCCTTCGGTGAGCTGGCACAGCAGCAGGAGACGGTCTTCGTGCGCGAGCGCCTTGAGCAGCGCGCAGCACTTTTCGGCGGATTCGCGCAGCGCGGAAAGCGCCTCGGGCGTGATGGGAGAGTTCATAGGCGGAGTTCGATCCATGAAGCGATGGGGTAGATCACGCTAGATCAGATCAAGTCGAAGCCGACAGTTGGTTGACAAACATTATATCGATTCATAATATGTGTTTCAATAGAACATGAGCCGTATGGAGTTACCCGATGTCCGAACTTGTTGCCGCCGCGACTGAAACCCAGACACACGTCGATCCTTTCTTCGATCCCGTCACCTCCACGGTGACTTACGTCGTGCACTCGGGGCGGGGCTCGGCGTGCGCCATCGTCGATCCGGTGCTCGACTACGATCCGAAGTCGGGCCGCACGTCTACGGACTCGGCGCAGCGCGTGATCGCTTTCGTGCGCGAATACGGCCTTACGGTCGAGTGGCTGCTGGAAACCCACGCGCACGCCGATCATCTTTCGGCGGCGCCGTTTCTCAAGCAGCAACTCGGCGGCAAGATCGCCATCGGCGAGCACATTCGCAGCGTGCAGGGCGTGTTCGGCAAGGTCTTCAACGTGAATGACACGCTGGCCTGCGACGGCAGCGAATTCGATCATCTCTTCGCGGACGATGAAACCTTCCACATTGGCCCGCTCGAAGCGTACGCGATGCACGTGCCTGGCCACACGCCCGCCGATCTCGCTTACCGCATCGGCGACGCCGTGTTTGTCGGCGATACGATGTTCATGCCGGATGTCGGATCGGCGCGCTGCGATTTCCCGGGCGGCGACGCGCACACGCTCTACCGCTCGGTGCGCAAGCTGCTCGATCTGCCGGGCGACACGCGGCTTTTCATGTGTCACGACTATCCACCTGCATCGCGCGGGCCGAGCTTCGAAACCACCGTCAGCGCGCAGCGCAGCGACAACATCCATCTGAACGACCGCGTGAGCGAAGACGACTTCGTGCAGATGCGCAGCGCGCGCGACCTCACGCTCGCCATGCCGAACCTGATCCTGCCGTCGATTCAGGTGAATATCCGCGCAGGCCGCTTGCCCGAACCGGAAGACAACGGCGTGCGTTATCTCAAGATTCCGCTCGACGCGCTCTGACATGGATCATCGAAAGCGGCCATCGCCGCTTTGTCCGAAATTCGAAAGCATCTGTCCACTCCACTGTCTGGCGGCAATCTAGACTGGTTCCGTACTGAATCACAAGCCAATTACCGATTCTGCGGAGCCCAACATGAAAGCCATCCAGTTCAAGACCTTCGGCAAGCCTGATGTCCTCGCGCTCGTCGATCTCCCCACGCCCGTGCCCGCCGAAGGCCAGGCGCTCGTGCAGGTGAAGGCCGCCTCCGTGAACCCGAGCGATGTGAAAAACGTGTCGGGCCACTTCGATCACACCGTTCTGCCGCGCGTGCCGGGCCGCGATTTCAGCGGCGTGGTGGTGGCGGGGCCGCAGGAATGGATCGGCGCCGAAGTCTGGGGCACGGGCGGCGACATCGGTTTCACGCGCGACGGCACGCACGCCGAGTTCATCCAGATTCCTGTCGCGGCGCTCGCGCGCAAGCCGAAGGTGCTCACGCATGCGCAGGCTGCGTCGATCGGCGTGAATTTTGTGGTGGGCTGGCTGGGCACGGTCGATTACGCGCAATTGGGCGCGGGCGAGACGATCGCGGTGATCGGCGTGTCGGGCGGCGTGGGCGGGGCGGTCACGCAGATCGCGAAGGCGCGCGGCGCGCGCGTGATCGGCATTGGCCGCGAAGCGCCGGACGCGGATTCGCCGGCCGCGCGCCTGATCGACGCCTTCGTGCCGATGGATGGCGATACCGCCGCGAAGGTGCGCGAACTCACCGGCGGTGCAGGCGCCGATGTGGTCTACGACGCGGTTGGCGGCGTGGCGTTCGAACTGGCGCTCTCGCTGGTCAAGCGTCGCGGGCGCGTGGTCGAGATCAGCGCCACGGGCAAGCGCCGCGTGGAGTTCGATCTGATCGACTTCTATCACAACGAAACGCAGTTGCTGGGCGCGGATAGCGCGAAGCTCGGCGTGACTGATGCCGCGCCGATCATGCGCGCGCTGGCCGATGCCTTCGACGCCGGGCAGTTCGCCGCGCCGGTGGTGGCCGAACGTTTCCCGCTCGAACGCGCGCAGGACGCCTATGCGTCCGTGGCGGAGGGCACGCGCGGGCGCGTCGTGATCGACATCGCCTGATTGCGGCGCACACCGAGGAGTCGGCCATGAAGGCTTATCTGGTTTCGTTCGCCGTGGGTGCGCTCGCGGGCCTGCTGTATAGCGTGCTCGACGTGAAGTCGCCCGCGCCGCCCACCATCGCGCTGATCGGCTTGCTGGGCATGCTCGCCGGGGAGCATGCTATTGGCTTCGTGCGCAGCTGCATCACGCATCTGGCGGGCTGAATTAGCAGGCTGAAATCCGCTCAGATCTGCGCGCGCACGAGACGTTCGGGAAAATGCGTGCGCAGCGTGCGGGCATCGAGCAGCGCTAGGTCCTTGTCAAGTTCCAGCGTGACGAGGCTCTTGGTCTGCGCATCGAGCGCCTTGCGCAGCGCGCCCAGAAACGCGGGCGGCGCCGCCAGCACGAGCGTGCCGTAGCGGCCTTCGTTGCGCGCCTTGGAAAGCGTGCCCGCGACCTGCGCGGCGAACAGCGTGGTTTCGTGCTCGTGATGAGCGGTGTCGGGGTCGCTCGCCTGGCGCCCGGCGGTGGAGCGTTCGGTGCGACCCGAGCGGTCGCTCACCAGACTCTGCTGCGGCACGCGGCTTTCGGGATGGAGCAGAGTTTCGACTTCCTCGATGGCGCCCAGCGGACTATCGGTCACGAAAATGCGCGCGGTCACGCGATTGGCAACGACAACCCAGATCGATTTGGACATGCTTGCCTCCCTGCCGGAGCTTCGGCCAGACGTCGACAAACGTGTAGCCGTTGCGATGAATGGATTCGCGCGGCGCGGCGCGAACATCAAGGGTAGCGCTTTCGCGCGGGTTCAAGGTGTCAGCGTGCGCGATGTTTGTGCCCGGAGGGACCGTGTAAATAAGGGGCGGAAATGCAGTAGGGCCGCTCACGCGTGACGCGCGAGCGGCCCTGTTTGCGTCAGGTAGGCGTGTTGAAGAACTTACTTCGCCTTGTCCGCCGAATTGGTGATGGCGTTGCCGCCCTTGGAGATGTCTTCGCCCGCACCGGCAATGGTGTTGCACGCAGCGAGCGTGACGGCGAAGAGGGCAAGGGCAAACGCAAGATAACGCTTCATGTGGCTCATGTCGGCTCTCCTTTTGATGGAAATCCCTGCAACCCGCGATAAAAGAAGCGATGCGGCGTAACCCTACTGCAAGCCACTCCCTGACGGCTGCGGTGCGCGCATCGAATTGATTGTACGCGCGAACCGGGGTCACATGCTCAGGGCTTTGCCTCGTTGCGGCGCTGCTTGCGCACCACCATCCACTTCGGCGAGCGAAAGCGCACGATGCTCACGTAGAGCCACACGTAAGTGAGCGCAAACACCACCACGAAGCAGAACAGATGCAGCGTGTGGCGCCAGAACAGCGTGGCCGGAATCACGGCCACGAGGCACAGCAGCCAGAGATAGGGCGAAGTCAGCGAATTGCGGCGCGTGAGTTCGCGCGCGGTGCGTGCGCCGACGGCCCAGCGCATCAGGCGCTTGTAGACGAGCATGTGCAGATGTACGCCATCGGGAATGCCCGGCGACATGCCGCGCACGAACTTCTTCCGGTAGATCGAGAAACAGGTCTCGAAGATCGGGTACATGAACAGCAGCACCGGATACCACGCGGAGACATCGCGATTGCGCATCACCAGCAGGATCGACAGTTCGGCCAGCATGAAGCCGATGAAGTACGCGCCGCCGTCGCCGAGGAAAATCAGGCCGGCCGGGAAATTCCACATGAAGAAGCCCAGCACCGCACCCATCATGATGAACGACGCTGAGAGCACGACCGGATCGTGCACCTGGAAGGCCACGTAGGCGAGCGAGGCGAACATCATGAACGCGACCATCGACGCGAGGCCGTTGAAGCCGTCGATGATATTGACCGCGTTGGCGAGCGCCGCGACCGCGAGCACGGTAATCACGCAGGAAATTGCCGCATAGGACAGCAGGAAATCGAGTGGCGGCACGCTGATGCGCGTGACCGCGATGCCCAGCAGGAAATACGCGAGCGCGGCGGCGGCCATCGTGCAGACCAGACGCGCGAGCGGCGAAACCTTCTTGGTCAGATCCTCGACGAGACCCGAGGCGAACGCGGGCAGCCCGCACGCCACGATGCCCAGAATGCCGCCCGACACCGCCGGGTACGCGCCGTGCAACTGCGTCGCCGCGACGATCAGCCCGGCAAGAATGCCCGTTCCGCCGATACGCGGCACCGGACGCGCGTGGAATTTCTGTACGCCCGCGAGGTCCGAATCGACGGAAAACCTTTCATGCAGATGCGCGTAACGCACGATCAGCAGTGTGACCAGCAGTGAGACGATGAAGCCAAGTGCGAAACTAAGCATGAAAGGTAAACGCAGGGCGCAAAAGGGGAATGCGGGATTATACAAAGGCGGCGAGGCACGTCTGGGGCGTTGCTGCCGGCAATCCCGTAATGTTTAGACAGGACGAGGTAACGGGCACCCGAAGCCCGCATGATAGTATGGCCGCCCGCGCCGTCGCGAGCATCCGCGATACCTGCCTGCGCGGCGCTTCATCATGCATTAACCTTCGCGTTCCATGTGCTGCACAGAGCATGGGGCGCGCACCGCAGAGTCCATGATTCAGGATAACGAACACAGCGACCAGGTCGCACGCGAAGGACACGCCGGGCACGATGCTGCACGGCCGCTTGTTTCGATGCTGCTGATCACCTACAACCAGGCCGGCGTGGTCGCCGATGCCATCGCGGGCGCGCTGGCGCAGACGTATTCGCCGCTCGAAATCCTGATCTCCGACGACTGCTCGAGCGACGACACTTGGGCCGCCGTCGAAGCCGCCACGCGCGACTATCGCGGCCCGCACCGCCTCGTCTTGAACCGCAACGAACGCAATGCCGGCATCACCGGGCATCTTTCGCAACTGGCGGCGATGAGCAAGGGCGAGTTGCTGGTGGTCACGGCCGGCGACGATATTTCCACGCCCGATCGCTGCGCGCGTCTGGTCGAATGCTGGAACGGGCTCGACCGGCGCGTGGATCTGATCGCCTCCGATCTGGTGGAGATCGACAGCGCGTCGCCTGATTCGGGCCGCATCGCGCCGACCGATCTCGGCCAGTACCGCAACTTCGACGACTGGCTGCGCGAGCGTCCGTGGGTCGTGGGCGCTTCGCACGCGTGGTCGCGGCGCCTGTTCGAGCGTTTCGGGCCGATGCTGCCGGGCGCGATGGCCGAAGACCAGATCATGACGTTCCGTGCGGTGATGACGGGCGGCGCGTTCAGCCTGCGCGAGCCGCTGGTGCGTTATCGGCGCGGCGGCTTGTCGGGCAAGAAACGCTATCGCAGCGTCGAGCAGTTCGTTGCGCGCGTGAAGCTCACGACGGCGTTTGGGCTGGCCGAATCGGCGCAATTCCAGCGCGATGCGGAAATCGCCGGTGTCGCCGATGAAATGCGTGCGTTGCTCGTGCCGAAACTCGCGCGCGAACACTATGCGCGCGATGTGTTCGCGGTGGCGGGGCTGGGGGCGAAGCTCGGTTTGTTGATGCGCACGAAGGGCGTCAAGCTGGGTTTCAAACTGCGGATGTTTCTCTATGCCGCTTGCCCGTGTGTGTACCGGCCGTTTTTTGCGCTGCGTAATCGTGTGAAGTGAGCGTGTGAAGCGATCGTGCGCGTGAAGCGCTAGCCGGACCGCACTGGCATCGGCGCTTAGGTGCCGGATTGATCGACCGGTGCGATTTCGAGCAGTATCACGTGATCGGGGACGTCTACGGTGAGCGTGTGCTCGCCCGTATGACTCGCTATAGGCGATGCCGCGACGAGCGGATCGTACACGTCGACGCGCTGCGCCTGCGCACCGAATTCGAGTTCGATGCGGGCCGGCGCAGCGGTAAGCGGCTTGCCCGTCGCGCGGTCCCAGATCAGCGTTTCATTCCAGAGCGCCAGCACAAAGCGGCCATCCTTTTTCTGCAGCAGCAGACTATTCGCCGATACCGGCATATCCCGCAGCGTATAGGTGAGCGTGTCGCCGGCCACGGCTTTGGTGCGTTGCGTCTTGCTGGCATTCAGAATCGTCGTGAGATTGCGGATCGCCTGGGCGGACGGTTTCGGGCTGTTGTCGTTGCGAAACAGGCCGTAGTGCATTTCGGCGTTCTTGTTTTGCGGGTCCGGCTTCTGGTCGAGCAATTCGTAGATGTAAAGCCGTTTGACGCCTGCCGCCGCTGCATCCATATAGCCGTTCAGAATGCCTTTCGCCTGCGTCGGTTCATCGACGCCGAGCATGTACCAGCCCGATTGCGGCATCGAAAAATAGCCGAACTCGGTGATCACGAGCGGCATCTGGAATTTCTCGCCGACATGAAGGGCCGCCGCCATCCAGTGGTCGCCGTTTGCGTTCCAGCTCGGCTGTTCGCCATTTTGCGGATAAAAGTGGGCGTTGGCGAAATCGGCGGAATCCGTGCGCGTTTCGACTGACTTCGGGTTGTAGCCCGTCACGTCATAGACCGGCACGCCCGCGAGTTGCGGCGTAGCGCGCACGCGAGCATAGAGTTCGCGCTGCGCGGCGAGCCCCGCGGCCGCACCCGTTAGGCCTTTATAGGTCACGGGGAAATTATCGATTTCGTTGAAACCTTCGATGGCCGCGATGCTGCCAGGCACCGCGCTATTGAGCTTCACGGCGTTCGCGATCGACTCCTCGAAATTCGCGCCGGTGAGGAAATTGAATTTGATGCCGCGTTGCGCGAGATATACATAACTCGAAAACGGCACCGCAGCGACCGGCGTGAAATCGCGCACGTGATGGATGCCCAGCCACGCCATATCGTCGGCGACGTTGTGCACGTTCGCGTAGGCGCCGTCGGTGTAATTGACGTGCGTGTCGACGGCCAGCGTCTGGATGAACGTGTCGACCGGCATCGCGCGAATGGCGCTCCCAGCGCTTCCTGCATTCACCGCCGATGCGCAGACGAAAGCGCAAAGCAATACAAGCAGACTTGCGGCGCTGCGCCGGCTCGTCCAGTTCAATGACTTTGGCCGCTTGATGTGCCGCGGGCGTTGCGAACCGTGCTGGCTGGCCTGAAGAAAAGACCGGAGGGGATGCATTGCGCGTTCCTTGCGTGCCGAGATAGCCGGTTCAGCCTGCCACGCCTGATGCCCGCATCTCGACGGTTCTGCCGCCGCGAATGCGGCAATTGCAGCGCATTGTGATCTCAAACCCGCTCGGATGTGTGTGCGAAGGCGAACAGATCGATAGCACGCGCAAGGATCAGTCTGTCAATCGTTATGATTAGTTTCAATTGATCATACGGATACCTAATTAAATATCGGATTGATCTTTTTCTAACGATGGGCGATCCGGTCTATGTGCGCGAGCGCACACACAGAAGAAGCCCAGGAGAAGGAAAACCCTGTGTTTCGAGGCGTGCCGATGCAGCGGCGCAAAACGCAGTGACGAATGCTGAGCATTGGTGGGATTGCGCACGGTTTGGCGATCGTTCGCACCTTAATGTGATGTCGTGGCCTGTCTGGGAGGGCCGTCTGAACGAGAAGTCCGCCTGAGAAACGGATCGTGCGGTCGCTCCCGGCAGACGATCTCGTCGGACCACAAAAGTCTGACGAACACGACACGCACTTGGGGCAGGGACATGTCAGATCTAACACAAGGGTTTCAGGCGGCACCGCGCATCCCGTTGACGCAGCGCGCGGTCGATGTCGTGCTGATCGTGCTGGGTGCTATTTGCGCCGTACACCTGAACCTGAATTTCGCATTATTCGGAGCGGCGCATCATCCCGACCCGACGCTGGTGGCGTTTTGCGCAGCACTCGCATTGTCGGTATTTCCTGCGTGCGGAACCTATGGTTCGCGTGGCAGCCGTTCGATTTTCAGCGTCGCGGGCCGCACTGCGCTGGCGTGGCTCGCGGTACAGCTTTGCGGTCTCGTGCTGCTTTACGCGATTCATCGCGATCATCTGCTGCAGTTGCCGTGGTTCATCTACTGGACGCTGACCACGGGCATTTCGCTGATGGCTTCGCACACGCTGTTTCTCTCGGAGTTCAGCGTATTGCGGATGACGCACGCGTGGTGGCATCGCGAGACGATCGCGCTCGAACCGCGTGGCGCAGTCCGCCCCGCAGTGGCCGGACGCCTGCTCAAGCGCGTGTTCGACATCGTGGCGGCCATCGCGGCGCTTATTCTGCTTTTGCCGCTGTTTGCGGTGTTGACGGTGATGGTCAAGCGCGATGGCGGACCGGCCTTCTTTGGACATACACGCGTAGGACGTCACGGCAGGAAGTTCCGTTGTTTCAAGTTCCGTTCGATGGTGGTGAATTCCGAGCAGGTGCTGAAGGAACTGCTCGCGAGCGACCCGCAGGCGCGCGACGAATGGGAGCGCGAATTCAAGTTGAAGAACGATGTGCGCGTGACGAAGATTGGCCGTTTTCTGCGTCGTTCGAGTCTCGACGAACTGCCGCAGGTCTGGAATGTCCTGCGTGGCGAGATGAGTTTTGTCGGCCCGCGCCCGATTATCGATCAGGAACTTGCGCGCTACGGCGACGCGCGCAAGTACTACCTGATGGCGACGCCGGGTATTACGGGCTTGTGGCAAGTGAGCGGTCGCAACGATATCGATTACGCGACACGGGTTGCGCTCGACGTTTCCTATGTGGAGAACTGGACCTTCCGCAAGGACATCGGGATTCTTCTCAAGACTGTTGTCGTGGTGGTTCGCGGGAAAGGCGCTTATTGACTCGCGGACTTGCGAGCAGCGAGCGGTGCAGGTTAGCGGTGGGGAAGCGTGCAGGAAGTTCGCCAGGCATTTCGCGTATCTGGGCCACACGGTATGGCCCGGAACGCGAGGAACGTGATTGGGGGTTGTGATGGAACTGAATGCGATGAATTCGATCGAGCTTGCGCCCGGACGTCTTGCGAAAGGCGCCGGTATGGCGCGTGCCCTGCGCTGCGGCGCCGTGCTTGCGGCGTGGCTGGCGCTAGCCGCGCTGAGCGGCTGCGCGCTCGCGCCAGGCATGTCATACGATTCGCCGAAGAACGGCGCAGCGCAGGCGAACGCGACTGCTGGCACCGGCGTGCCGGACAGCGTGGTCGCGAAGGGTTTTGCGGGCGCGCCATCCGGCAAGCTCGTGGAGATCACGCGCGAACTCGTGGATAAAGAGGCTGCGGCGCGCCCCAAGGGCATTCCCCATGACGTGGAAAAGCTCTTTGCCAAGGCGGCGCCCTATGAAATTGGCCCGGGCGACATTCTGAGCATTGTTGTCTGGGATCACCCCGAGCTGAATCTGCCCACCGGCGGCGCCAGCGGTGACGGCCCGACGGGCGCGAGTTCGGTCGCGCCGGGCTACACGGTCGATACCAACGGATTTATTCAGTATGCCTACATTGGTCCGGTGAAAGCGGCTGGCCAGTCGGAGATGAGCTTGCGCGAAGTGCTGGCGCAGAAACTCGCGAAATACGTGCGGCAGCCGCAGATCACCGTGCGTATCCAGACCTATCGCAGCAAGCGCGTCTATCTCGACGGCGAGGTCAAGACGCCAGGCGTGCAGGTGCTCAACGACCGGCCCATGACGCTGCCCGAGGCGATCAACCGCGCCGGCGGATTCACGAGCAATGCCGATCGCTCGCACGTGGCCGTGACGCGTGGCGACACCACCGTCGATGTCGATATGCCCGCGATGATACGCAAGGGTTTCAATCCCGACCGCATCATCCTCGGTGACGGCGACCTCGTGCGCATCTTCGCGCAAACCGACAGCAAGGTCTTCGTGGTCGGCGAAGTCGAGCGTCCCGGCGGCGTGACCTTCAACAACGGCCGCATGTCGCTCAACGAGGCGCTGGGTAACGCGGGTGGCATCAACCAGTCGTCGGGCGACGCCTCGCAGGTCTACGTCGTGCGTGGCCGTGACACCACCCAGCCGGTCGTGTTCCATCTCGACGCCAGCAGCGCGGCTTCGATGGCGACCGCCGATTCATTCGAACTCAAGCCCAACGATGTCGTGTTCGTCGATACGTCTTCCCTCGTGAAGTGGAGCCGTGTCATCAGCCTGATTTTGCCAACGACCCAGGCTGCGGCGGCAACGCGCGCGGTGGGCTACTGATGGCCGCATGAATGCGTATCGCGCCAGCCGGCGCGTTCGCTACGGAGAGGACAAGATGAAGCCGCGCGACTATATGCTGGACGGACCTGCCGAAGCGGCCATGCCGCTGCCACCCGACGGCGGGCACATGAGCAACCTGCTCGATACGCTGTATGCGGGCCGCAAGACGATCCTGATCGCCACGGCGGTCTGCACGCTCGCGGGCAGCCTCTATGCGTTGCTGGCGACGCCTGTCTATGAGTCGGACATGCTCATTCAGGTGGAAGAGAGCCCGAACGCCGCGAAATCCGCGCTGGCCGAACTGTCCTCGCAGTTCGCGATCAAGACGGGCGCGTCGGCGGAAATGGAAGTGTTGCGCTCGCGCATGGTGGTGTCGTCGGCGGTCAATGCGACGAAGCTCTATATTCAGGCCACGCCGCACTATTTCCCGGTTATCGGACGATGGGCGGCCCGGCATCTGGTGCTGAGCAGCTGGTCGGGTTGGGGCGGCTACGCGTGGGGCGACGAAGCGATCGACGTCACGCAGTTCGACGTTCCAGCGCGTCTGCAAAACCGGCCCTTTGTGCTGACCTATCAGGGCGACGGCGCGTACACGCTCGAGAATGGCGGCATCAAACTCGAAGGGCGCGTGGGCGAAGTCCTGCATGCGCCGACCGTGGGCGGCTCGATTGACCTGGCCGTTGCGCGCATCGACGCGCAGCCAGGCACGATTTTCAACGTCAAGCGGCAGTCCGAACTGAGCGCGATCCAGAACCTGCAAACCGCGCTGGCGATTTCGGAGAAGGGCAAAGAGTCGGACGTCATTGGCGTGCAGCTCGATGGCGAAGATGCGGTGCTGACCAGCACGATTCTGAATGCAATCGGCAACGAATACGTTCGCCAGAACGCACAGCGCACGCAGGAAGAAGCCGAAAAGCAGATTGCCTTTCTCGACAAGCAATTGCCTTTGCTCAAGATCCAGCTCGAAAAAGCCGAGAACGAATACAACTCGTTCCGCTCCGAGCATGGCGCCGTGAATCTTGGCGCCGAAGCCACGGCACTGCTCCAAAGTTCGGCGCTGGCGCAGCAGCGTATCGCCGATCTGCGCCAGCAACGCGCGCAGCTGATGGCCCGTTTCACCGACGACAACCCGGCACTCGCCGCCGTTGACGGTCAATTGGCCGAGGCCGTGAAATCGCTGCAACAACTGGCTGGGCAGACCCGTGCGCTGCCGCCGGTGGAGCAGCAACTCGTGCGCCTGCAGCGCGAGGTGACGGTCGATACGAACATCTACACGAACCTTCTGAATAGCCGCGAGCAATTGCGTCTGCTCAAGGCGGGCCGCGTTTCGAATGTCCGCATGATCGACGAAGCCGTGCCGGCCGAAGGGCCGATCCGCCCGAAGCGTGCGGTTCTCATGATCGCGGCGATGTTTACGGGGTTGTTCATCGGCGCGGCGATCGTGCTGATGCGTCATCGCCTCAATCGCGGCGTGTCGGTGGTCGACGAAATCGAAGTGGGCACCGGTCTGGCCGTGTACGCCGCCGTGCCGCGCAGCCGCATCCAGTATGGGATGTCGCGCCGTCTGCCGCATGGACAGGCCGGTGCGAATACGGTGCTGGCCCACACGGCCATGTTCGATCCGGCGGTCGAGAGCCTGCGCAGTTTCCGCAGCGCGCTCGAACACTCGATGCAGACCGCCGCCAATCGCATCGTGCTGCTGGCCGGGCCGACGCCGATGGTGGGCAAGTCGTTCGTATCGATCAACCTTGCGGCAGTGTTCGGCGCGTCGGGCAAGCGCGTGCTGCTGGTCGACGCCGATCTGCGGCGCGGCTCGCTCAATCACCATATGTCGGTGCCGAGCATGCCGGGCGTGACCGACATCGTGGAGCTTCGCGACGGCTTCGAAGCGTTGGTGCACGACAACGTGATGCCGGGCGTCGACTTCGTCGCGACGGGCGGCTATGTCTCGAATGCCAGCGAACTGCTGCGCGATAGCTCGTTCCAGCATTTCGTCGATTGGGCCAATGCGGCCTATGACATCGTGCTGATTGACGCGCCGCCCGTTTTGCCGGTCGCGGATGCCGGGATCATCGGCAAGCTGGCGGGCACGGTGTTCGTGATCGCGCGTCAGGGCGCGACGAGCGTGGCCGATCTGCGCGAATCGGTGCGCCGCTTCGAGCAGGTTGGCGTGCCGATTCGCGGCGTGATCTTCAACGATATGACGTCGCGGCCCGGACGCTACGGCAATGAATACGCCGCATATGGCTATTCGAGCTACGGCTTCCCCAAGGACGCGAACGGAGCCGGACACTGAGCGTTCGTGGCAACACCGCTCTGGATCGTCGTCACGCTTCATCGTTAGCGAGTCACCCAGCCCGCCCGGCACGCCGCGGCGGGCTTTGTTTTTTGGGCGTTTGCGCGAACTCGCGAGGCATGAGCGACGGCGAACATTCGGTCAGACGAAGTTCGATCACACTGGGACTTAAATGAATCGCACTGTGCAAATAGCGCGGTGTAGCTCGAAGAAACCGGCGCCGTGTCGCGATCACTTCGCATGCGGATAAGGCCCGGTCACGAGCGACGCTTAGGACCAATTCGATGAAACCCGCTGCCAACCTGCTGATCAATGGCCGTTTTCTCGGCCGCCGCGCGACAGGCGTCGACCGCTTCGCGTTCGAAACGCTGCGCGCGCTCGATCAGATGATCGAGATGGATGATCCGCTTGTTTGCGCTCTGCGCACCGAGATCGTCGTGCCCGAAGCGCTGGCCGGCATCGCGAATCCGTTCCGGCATATCGCGCTGCGCGCGAGCGGCAAAGGCAGCGGCGTGCGTTGGGAACAGCTTGGATTGCCCACGGCTGCGCGCGGCCACCTGCTGCTCAATCTATGCAACTCGGGGCCGTTGCTGTACCGCCGGCAGATCACCGTGCTGCACGACGCAGCACCGACGCGTGTGCCCGAAAGCTACAGCCGCTCCTTTGTGGCCTGGTATCGCCTGATGGCGCCGAGTCTCGGCCGCGTATCGCAGCGCGTGATCACTGTGTCCGAATTTTCGCGCCGCGAGTTGTGCGAGGCGTACCGGATTCCGGTCGCCAAGATCGGCGTGGTGCCGGAAAGCGGCGAGCACATGTTGCGCGTGCAACCCGATGACAGCCCGGCGACCGCAGCATTGAACGAGCGTCCGTTCGTGCTCGCGGTAGGAAGCACGAACCGGCACAAAAACTTCCAGCTCGTCGCCGATGCGGCGCGTCTGATCGGCGATGCCAGGTTCGACATCGTCGTGGTCGGCGGCGGCGATGCACGCGTGTACGGAGCCGGGCCGGATGCGTTGCCTGCCTTCGTCAGGCATCTCGGTTACGTAAGCGATGGTGAACTCGCGGCGTTGTACCGGCGTGCTGCGTGCTTCGTCTATCCGTCACGTTATGAAGGTTTCGGGCTGCCGCCGGTCGAAGCGCTGGCGCTCGGCTGTCCCGTGATCGCTTCGTGCCTACCGTCGGTGCAGGAGGCTTGCGGCGACGCGGTGCTCTACACGTCGCCGGACGATCCCGCCGATCTGGCCAACCTGCTCACGCGCGTCACGGGCGACGCGGTGTTACGCGCCAGGCTGCGCGAGCGGGGACGGACGCGCACCGCTGCACTGACCTGGCGCGCGACTGCAGTCAAACTGATCGAGGAGATTTCGCCGTGGCTAATGTAACGCTTGCGTCGAACCTCGCTAACGATCCGCGTCGTTTCGGCCGTGTCGCCCTCGTGCACGAGTGGCTGGTGACCTATGCCGGATCGGAAAAAGTCGTGGAGCAGATTCTCCAGCTCTTTCCTCAAGCCGATCTGTACAGCGTGGTCGATTTTTTCCCGGAATCGCAGCGTAGCGTGCTGGGTGGCCGGCGCGCCACGACGTCGTTCATTCAACATCTGCCGCGCGCGCGCAAATCGTTTCGCAGCTATCTGCCTTTGATGCCGCTGGCGATCGAGCAGTTCGATCTGTCGTCCTATGACCTCGTCATTTCGTCGAGCCATGCCGTGGCCAAGGGCATCCTGACCGGGCCAAATCAGGTGCATGTGAGCTACGTGCATTCGCCGATTCGCTACGCGTGGGATCTGCAGCATCAATACCTGAACGAAGCCGGCTTGCAACGCGGCGCGAAAAGCTGGATCGCGCGTGCGCTGCTGCATTACATGCGCATCTGGGACCAGCGCACCGCGCATGGCGTGGATGCGTATGTGGCCAATTCGGCGTTTATCGCGCGGCGTATTCGCAAGGCCTATGGTTGCGATGCGACCGTCATCTATCCGCCCGTCAACGTCGAGCGTTTCGAACTCGGCGAGCAGCACGAAGACTTTTATCTGATCGCCTCGCGCATGGTGCCGTACAAGCGCATTCCGCTGATTGTCGAAGCGTTTGCCGCGATGCCGTCACGGCGTCTCGTGGTGATCGGCGACGGTGTCGACTTCGAACGCGTCAAGGCACACGCAACGCCGAACGTGACGGTGCTCGGCTATCAGCCCGACGATGTGCTGGTGGACTACATGCAGCGTGCGCGTGCCTTCGTTGTCGCGGCGGAAGAGGACTTCGGCATTTCGGTGGTCGAAGCGCAGGCCTGTGGCACGCCGGTCATCGCGCTGGGGCGGGGCGGATCGCGCGAGATCGTGGTGGAGTCGCCCGATCCCGAACGCGCGACGGGGCTGTTCTTTGCCGAGCAGAGCGTGGCCGCGATCGTCGATGCAGTGGGGCGCTTCGAGCGCCAGGCGCCCTTTAAACCGGAAGTCTGTCGCCGTAACGCGATGCGCTTCACGGAAGAGCGCTTTAAGCAGGAATTTCTTGCGGTCGTCGAGCGGGCGATCGATGCGGAGAAAGGCATTGCGGAAGCGGCGCCGGTGGCTCGGCGCTGGCACTCGGCCTGAGATTCGGCCTGAAGCGGCACGAGCGGCACGACAACGACATCGTTCCCGCGCAATGCAGGGTGAACGGATTGGGGGTGAGGCATGACCATTGCAGGACTCATCGTGTTCGCCATCGGACTGGTGGCGCTCTACGCGTCGTATCGCTGCGCGATCTATTCGATGGCAGTGTTCGCGCTGTTCGGCGCGACGCTCGCGCTCGGCGTGGGCAGCATCGGTGTGTTGCCCGCCCAGCTATTTCTCGCGTTCTTCGTGATCCGCGCGTTCAATCTCGCCGGCGGCAAAGGGCTCGCCGACGCCGTGACGATCGACAGGCCGGGCTTCTGGCTGCTATGCACCTGTGTGTGGGGCGTCGCGGGCGCCATCGTGTTGCCACGCCTGCTGAGCGGCTCGACGCTGGTGTTTCCCGTCGATCGCAGCAGCCAGGAGATCCTGCTGCGTCCGCTCGGGCCCGTTTCCGGCAATCTCTCGCAGGCGGTCTATTGCGTGAGCGATGTGGTCGTCTATTGCGCGATGTACGCCTTCCTGCGATTTCGCGGAGTCTATCGCACGCTGGCCAACGCGATCTTCCTGCTCACCTTGCTCAACGTGTTCGCCGGTGTGATCGATATAGTGTCGCACGCCGCCGGGATCGACGCGCTATCGGTCCTGAAGACCGCGCAGTTTGCCGATTTGACCGGCGAGGAAATGGGCGGGCTGGTTCGCATCAGCGGCACGTTCCCGGAAACCTCGGCGTTTTCCGCGTTTACGCTGCCGCTATTTGTCTTTTGCCTGAATCTCTGGATTGTCGGTTATCGCGCGAAAGTGGCCGGCACACTTGCGTTCGCGTCGGGAATGCTATTGCTGCTGTCGACTTCCGGCACGGCTTATGTCGGCCTCGGCGTGTATCAGGTCGTGCTGCTGATCAGCCGGCCCGGCGTCATTTCGCGTGTTGCCGCGGTGCGCAAGCAGCGCTTGTGGATCGTCGGGGCGTGCGTCGGCGTGCTGGTCGCGCTGTACGTCGTGCTGTTTCTGCCGCGAGTCGTCACGATACTCAGCGACTTCGTGAACGAAGCGGTGATGAACAAGGCCGGGAGTTCATCGGGCGTCGAACGCATGGGCTGGAACGCGCAGGGCGTTACGAACTTCCTCGATACCTATGGGATCGGCGTGGGTCTGGGCAGCATTCGCGCGTCGAGCTTTCTGGTGGTGGTGCTTGCCAATCTCGGGATGGTGGGCGTGGTGTGCTACGGCACGTTCCTCGCGCGGTCGATACTTTCGCCCGTGCCCAGGCACTATCCCTTTACCGAGCGTGCAGTCAGTTATGCGTCGCGGCACGCAATGATCGCGACGTTGATCGTGGCGTCGGCTTCGGCCGGCGTGTTCGAGTTGGGTTCGTGTTTCTATATATTTGCGGCCGCAGCGGGCGCACTGTCGGCGCGAGCGCCGCGGCGTGTGCCTGTGAGCGGACCTTGGGTTGTCAGGGGGGCTCATGAATAAGGTTCACGCGAAGTTGTCGAAGGTCGAATTGCTGGCGGTGTATTTTTCGTACGCAGTACGTTATCTCTATCCGCTCGTTCTGGTGCCTTACTACGGCCGCGTGCTGGGCGCGAGCGGTTATGGCATGGTGCTGGCCGGCATGTCGCTGTCCAGTTCCCTGTGGCTGCTGGTGAACTTTGGATTCTCCACGGTCGGCGCGCGCGATATCGTTCACACGGAGCAGCCCGGCGAGCGCGATACGATTTTTCGCGATCAATTTACGGCCCGGCTTTTGTTATGCATTCCCGGCATATTGATCGGCGCAATTGCGGTCTGGCGCTCGGAGGCCATTGCCAGCGTGCCCGGCGCGGGACTTTTTGTGGTGGCAGGCGGGATTCTGGCCGCTTTCAATATCGGCTGGTATTTCACCAGCACGGGACGCGCACGCACGAGTGTTTCGATCGAAGTGTTCGGGCTGCTGCTTTCGCTGGCCCTGCTGATTTCCTTTATCCATAAGCCCTCGGATATCGACCGGGTATTTCCGCTGACTTTCCTCTCCGGCCTGATCCAGACGATCGTTGCGTACTGGCTCGTGCGCAAGGAGTTCACGGGCTTCATCGCGCCGGTGCGCGCGGCGCTCGATCTGATCAAGCGATCGTCGGTGATCTTCATCTACAGCAGCACGGCCGTCCTGCTGCTGGCCGTTTCCACCTACATGCTGTCGCTGCTGGCTTCGCCCGCCGAGGTGAGCGCCTTCGGCGTCTCGGAGCGCCTGGTCGCCGCCGGCATGAGCATCATGGCGCCCGCCGCGCAGATCCTGGCTCCGAAGGTCATGTATCTGGTGACACGCAACAAGGCGCAGGCCAATCTGATCGCGCGCAGGATTTTCGCGGTTTTCTTCGGCGGTGCGGTGCTGGGCGTGATCATCACGACGCTGTTCTCCGGGTGGTTGATTCCGCTCGTACTGGGCGCGGAATTCCGCCCGGCCGTCCAGGTTCTGAACATCATGGTGTTCGTCCTGCCGGTTGGCGTCTGCACGCGGGTCGTGGGCATCTATTTCCTGATTCCGCGCAAGCTCGAACGACTGCTGGCCTGGAGCGGCGTGATCGGGGCGCTGGTCAATGTGGCGGTGGCGATTCCGCTGGCCAGCTACTGGGGCGCTTCCGGGATGGCTTTGGCGCGCCTGATCTCGGAGTGCTCGCTGCTGACGATCCTCGCTGTCGGCATCTGGCGCGCAGGACTCATGCGCGAGATCGTCGGTATCGAAGACGAAGTCTCGCTGCCGACGCGCTTCAGCCGGCTGGGCCGCTGGCTCGGTTGAGATTGCGGTGCGGCTGAAAACGCGAGCGATGTGCATGCGTGCGCCAGGTAGCAGTGTGAACGCTGCCGTGTCCGTACCATGCCGTCGCATGGACAGGCTGGATGCCCGCGCGGTGTGATCGCCGCGAGAACGCGCTATCGAATGCGCGCCGGGCAATCCTCCGGCTTCGGGGAAAACTTGCAAAGGTCGACGAGGTAAGCGATGGATTCGAGCGTCAGTTCGCGGGCAGACGTGGGCGTTACGTTCAAGCCAATGGAGCCGCGTTGCGCCGACAAGGCGCCCAAAGTCTGCGTGATCTTTCCGACGCGGGGCCGTGCGGAGATTCTCAAGCAGGTGGTCGCCTTCGTCGAATGGCAGACGGTGAAGCCGGACCTGATCATCGTCTCGTGCGTGAGCGACGACGACGTGGGCGATCTGGCGACCCATCATGGCCTGATGGTCATCAAAGGGCGTCCGGGCAGTTCGGCGCAGCGCAATCAGGCATTGGATCATGTGCCCGCTGATATCGATGTCGTGGTCATTCTGGACGACGATTTTCTGATGCACCGCATGTGGATCGCCGAAGTGCTCAAAGCGTTCGAGAGCGATGCGTCGATTGCCTGCGTGACGGGCACGGTGATCGCGGACGGCATTCACGGCCCTGGTTTCTCCTACGAAGAAGCCCGCGCAATGGTGGGGCAGGTGGGTGAGCTGCCGCCAAGCTTCATCGTGGCGCCAACCGGCGGTCCTTACGGCTGCAACATGGCGTTCCGCGCCAGCAGCATTGCGGGCCTGCGTTTCGACGAGCGCCTCGTGCTCTACGGCTGGCAGGAGGATCGCGATTTCGGCGGCCAGATCTGGAATCAGGGCGACCGGGTCGTGCGCATCAATACGGCACTCGGCGTGCATCTGGGCGTGAAGCGCGGGCGCGTGTCCGGGCGCAAGCTGGGCTACTCGCAGGTCATCAATCCGCTTTATCTGGTGCACAAAAGGACCATGCCCTGGCGTGATGCGGTGCGCCACGTGGCCCGCAATGTCGCCAGCAATGTGTTGCGCAGCTTCGCACCGGAGCCGTGGATCGACCGGCGCGGGCGTCTGAGCGGCAACGTGATCGGTATCTGGGATTTCATGCGGGGAAGGTTGACGCCGGAGCGCGCCGAGCGTCTGTGAGGGACGCGCCGTTTCATGCTGTTGGTACGACGCTTTGATTCGAATAATTTATATAAAAGGCTAGCCAGGGGGAATCCAGTGAAGATATTCGTCATCAACCTCGATACATCCGTGGACCGGCTTCGTCATATGACTTGTCAGTTGGACCGGCTCGGTTTCGCATGGGAGAGATTCCCGGCTTTTGGACCGGCGCAGGTCGAAGACTCGGCGAAGGATCTGGCCTTGCCGCTGCTGCGCGGGGCGTGCACGACGCCGGAAAAAGGTGTGGCGCTCAGTCATTACGCGATCTGGGCCATGATGCTCGACGAAGGCATCGAGCATGCGCTGGTGCTGGAAGACGACGTTCATTTTTGCCAGGACGCGAAAAAGCATCTCGAATCGATCGACGAGAAAATCACGCACGGATTGCGCTACGACATCATCAAGATCGAGACCTTTCTCGCCGGCATATTCGTCGATCGCGAAAGCGTTCCTCTGACGGATCAGACCAGTTTGCACCGGCTGCGTAGCAATCACGGTGGTGCCGCTGCTTACATCATTTCGCGCGAAGGCTGCCGCAAGATGATCGAGCGCCTCGCGACCGCCGACCGTGCTATCGACCTGGTGATGTTCGATGGCGATCTGGAGGATATGCGGGTCTTCCAGTTGCATCCTGCGCTTTGCATTCAGGATTTCCTGCGCAAACAAGGCAAGACCGGGATGGTTTCCACCGTGGGCCTGGAGCGCTCCGAAAGCGACGAGCGATCGGCCTGGCTGGATAGACTGAAATCGCCGTTTCGCGGCGGCTATTACTTTGCCCAGACCTTGCGCGTCTGGGGCGACGGCCGGATGAAAATCCGTTCGCGCTACAAAGACCAGATCTGACATGCGGGTGTGCGATGAAAACCCTGGCGTTCAACGGTAAATTCTTCGGGGCGGCGCCCACCGGCGTGCATCGCGTTGCCGAGCAACTGGTTGCCGCCACCGATGCATTGCTGGCGGAACAAAGCCGCCAGAGTGGCGATTGCGTGCTCGTTGTCAGAGACCGTGTCGATGTACCGGCTTTCCACCATATCGCCTGTGTGCGCGAAAGCTCGTGGGCCCGCAAGATGCACAGGATCGCGTGGGAGCAGTGCTATCTGCCGTTTGCGCGAAGAGATGATTTCATTCTCAACCTCTGCAATCTGGGGCCGGTTCTACACCGCAATTCCGCTACGCTGATTCACGACGCCCAGGTTTATTCCGCGCCCGATTCGTATTCGCTGCCGTTTCGCTTGTGGTATCGGCTGCAATTCTTTTTTATCGGCAAGCGGCACAAGCTTATTTTCACGGTATCGGAATTTTCGAAACGCGAACTCATTCGCTATGGCATTGCCCGCGCCGACAAGATCGTCGTAGTCCACAACGGTTGCGATCACGTTCAGCAGATCCCGCCCGATGACCGGCAACTTGCGCTACTCGATCTGAAACCGCGGCGTTATGTGCTGGCGCTTGCGAATACCCAGAAGCACAAGAATGTCGGCGTGCTGCTCAAGGCGTTTGCGAGCGCCGCGCTGCAGGACATTGAACTCGTGCTGTTCGGCGGCGCGACGCAGGCGGAATTCGAAAGCCTCGGTCATGTCGTGCCGCCCAATGTGCGCTTTACTGGCCGCATCAGCGATGCGGAACTGGTCGGTCTGATGATCAACGCCGGTGTGCTGGCGTTTCCTTCGCTTACCGAAGGATTCGGTCTGCCGCCGCTGGAGGCGATGACATTGGGCTGTCCGGTTGTCGCGGCGCCGTGCGGCGCGCTGCCGGAAGTGTGCGGCGATGCCGCGCTCTATGCCGATCCCTCCGATCCCGATGCGTGGCGCGAGCGCCTTTTAACCGTGCTCGATAACGCAGACGTGCGCGAGGCACTGGTTGCGGCGGGGCGCCGCCAGGCTGGCGGTTTTACCTGGACACAGGCTGCGCGCAATCTATTCGATGCGGTGAACGCTGTGCGCCGGGCGGCTTAGCGTTTCATTCAAAGGTCTTTGCCCTGGCGCAAAACCAGGGCGATGCGGCCCGGACGTTTTGCGTTCGGGCCGCGCATCCACCCGCGCTTATCGTTTGATCAGCGACTTCACCTGGCGCAGACCGTCAATGGCGACAGCCTTTGACCGGTCGATCCATTCCGAACTTCCCGGTGGCCGGGGTTTCAGCCCCAGCTTGCGCATGTAGTGGTTGGCGCGATACGTATCGCCATATCGCCGCGGGAATTCCATATTCAGACTGAGCGAGATCGACACGTTGTCGTGGTTTTGCACCCAGTGCGCGCCATGCGTGGGGATATGCACGGCATCGCCGGGATGAAGCGTGAATTGCGTGGCGAGCTTTTCGGCGTGCGGCTTGTAAGTTCCAGCATTCATCGCGCCGGAGTAATACTGTTCGAGTTCTTCTTCGGTGGTCACCGTGCGATCCGTCGGGTCGCATACCCAAAGATCTTTCGATCCCTGAATCTGCACCAGGAAATTCACTTCGGCGTCGAAGTGAAACGGTGTCTTGCGCCGCGGTGAAGTGATGAACACCAGCATTTCGGCATTACTCAACAGCGCCGATCCTTCCGGGCCGGCCACGTCGCGCACGAAGGCCTCATAGTCGTTGAGCAGCGCCTTATAGGCCGGATTGACTTCGACGTGTTTCATGACGAGCCACGCGCCGGCTGTTTCGATGCGGTCGATGATCTCGGGGATCGTCATATTGGGTCGGGGCGTGCTGCCCCATTTGTCGGCCAGCGTGAGATCGCCCGCATCGACATAGACATCGCCCTTGCGTTTGCAGGCATCTTCGGCCACTTTCGCGAGCGCGTCGATCGTGAAGAGCTGATGACCGGCAAGCGGGTGGTGTGCCGCAAATGCCATGTTGTGCAGCTCGCGCCGACATTGCGCAAGAGGAGCGACCGTGCGCCAGGCGGTGTGGGACCGGGCGGGAAAGTCTGTGAGCAACATGGATCTTTCTCCAGAAAGTAAAAGAACCTCAGCCTTAAAAACCCAACCTGCCGACAAGCCCGGAGCTGCCGCGCCGGCGCTGAAATTACAGTGCCGGCGCATTCGTTGCACGAGGCTTCGCGCTCAGCGTTTGACGATCCGTCTCACTGCATTCAGCGGTGATTTGAACCGGTTCAGCGGTTCGTGAACGACTTCCGAAAAGGTCTGCGGATGCGGATGTTCCAGCGTCGACATGACCTTTCTTTTCACCCTGTCACGCAGCGGCGATACACCGGGCGATACGGGATGCAGCCCCATCTTGCGCAAAATATAGTTAGCCTGATAAACCCTTGCGCGGCGTTCGAGCGACTTCATGCAATAGCTGATGCTGATGCTCACCGAAATATTGTTGTCGTTCTTCACCCAATGCGGCGCCAATGAGGGATGGTGAACGACTTCTCCCGGCGACAACCGGAAGATCGTGCCGCGATCCTGCAACTGCTGACGATAATGCGCGGCTTCGAAGTTGCCGCCGTAATAGCGTTCTATTTCCTGATCCGGGACCAGCTCGCGATCGGTCGCCGGGAACAGGCAGACATCTTTCGAGCCTTGTATCTGGAAGAGAAAATTGGTTTCGTGATCGATATGGAACGGCGTGGCAATCATGGGCGAGGCGATGATCAGCGTCATCGTTCGCCATGTCATGTCCCGGCGCAGCGGAAAATCGGCAAGGTCCTCGAGTTCGGCCGTCACCTGATCGAGCACCTGCGCATACTCCGGGTCGTAGTGTTGCGCTTGAGTGAGTTTGATCCATGTCGTGCTTTCGCCAACCAGGGAAAACGCCTCGTCCAGTTGATTGCTATGGGGCATCGCACTGAACTTGGTATCCAGCGAGCCATGTTTGAAATTGATCGCGCAGAAGTTGCCGTTGCGATCCATCATCCGTTGCGCGACCTGCCTGATTCTGGGAATTTCGAATAAACCGCTTTGATGCAGGTTATGGTTGAATTTAAAAGAATGAAGATTGAATTTGCTTTTGAACTCATTCTTCGACGCTTTAAGAACATTATCGTCCGGGTAGCATTGGAGTAATTCTTCTGTCCACGCAGCATCATCGCCAGTTATCGACATGGCAGCCTCACAGGTTGGGGAACACCTGTCTACAGGCTACTAGCGTGGTTATGCCGCTCATGTTCGTTGTCGAACACCAGCCTTCCGTTGCTTACCCGGAATTTCCCTGTCTATCACGCTTTATTAAACATCATCGGATTGAGTGTATTCAGTTCGTAAGCGCACATTTGGCAGATAGTCAGAATAGTAAACGGAATGCAAATAACGTTATGGACAATGTCGGAATTAGAAGTTGAATGAATGTATTTTCAAATTCGTGTCGGGATTTTTCGGAGTAGAGAAAAACGAATACGGGCAGTCGCCGCTGGCGATCTGCCCGTAAAGAGCGCGATGACTGCGCGTTTTATTGTTGCGGAAGCGCCTGGGTGTGCACGACGTCGGCGTTCGCGTAAGGACGCCGGGGTGCAAAGGCGGGCTTGAGAAACGCAATGACTTCGTCATCGCTGATGGGTTTGAGCGTCAT
Source organism: Paraburkholderia sp. J69-1 (assembly GCF_905220255.1). Classification (NCBI taxonomy): domain Bacteria; kingdom Pseudomonadati; phylum Pseudomonadota; class Betaproteobacteria; order Burkholderiales; family Burkholderiaceae; genus Paraburkholderia; species Paraburkholderia sp. J69-1. The sequence goes on from NZ_CAJMZG010000001.1 coordinate 330,078, forward strand.
GCCGAAGGCGGTGTTCAGCGATGCGACGAGGTGCTGTGTCCACAGCGCATTCCACACGACGCCCGCGTGGCTGTCGCTTAGAACGGCATTGTGCGGATCGTTGCCGGAAGTATTCGTGATGGCCCAACCAGGCGCCAGGCGCACGGTTTTGTAGTTCGGCAAGCCGTGTTCGTCACGCTCGCCCCACAGGCCCCTGAACCATGCGCGATCGTCGAGAAAAAGAATATGTCGATCCGACGATGCGAGCTTGCGCAAGCCATTGTCGAAGCGATCGAGCCCGGCGTCGATATTGGCGATTGACACCCCGGATCGCCAACTGTCGAACTCCACCGACCAGTCCGCGTTGCTGAGTATGCCCACCAGCACGATATGGGTATCCGGATGGCGCTTGCGGATCAGCGCGACCGCCTTGCCGATGGAATTCACGCAGGCGTCGATCAGCGCCGTCGGGCGCGCCGCGTGCCGATCGTGCGCAAGCTCGTCCATGACGTCGTGGCCGCCGATGTCGTTGATGCCGATGCGGATCAGCACGACGCCGCCGCGCCAGGCGAGCGGCTCGGTGTCCATCAAGTCGGCTAGACGCACCGCCTGGCGCTGCGTCAGCCCCAGCAACTGGTGGCAGGTCGCACCGCTGACAGCGAAGTCATAGCGGTAATCGTCCTTGGGCGGCGTGCGTGCGGGCGCACCCAGCGCCTCGTTGATGAACGCGCGATATTTGCCGGTTCCCCACGCGCCCCATGCGCCGAGATCGACCTGTTCCCCGCGCAGGCGCGCGAGCACCTCGGTCCATTGCCACGTGGTCGCGCGCCAGGGACCGCCGCGCATGTCCGGGCCGCCGAGCATCAGCGTGTCGTGATAGGACTGGCTATCGGAATCGCCGAGCACGGCGAAGCGCACGGGTGCCGTGGCTCGCGTCGCAACCGCCACGGCGGCCGGCGGTTTGCGAAAAAGGCCCGCCGTCGCACCGAGCTTCGCGCACAGCCCCGTAACGGCCAGCACGCCGCACAAGGCCACCATCAACGCTTTGCGAGAACGGGACATCAGTCATTTACCCCATCGCCCGGCAAGCGGGATGCCGGGTTGCCATGACTCGCCATGTCGATCACGCGCCCAGCCGCTCGCGCAGTTGCCCGCCGATCACCGCCGAGCCCGCCGTGCGAAACATCTGGTTATGCAGGCCAGGCACTTCGGTCACGACCAGCTTGCCGGTGATGACTTCGCCCCAACCCATGTCGTGCGAGAACAGCCGCCCCTTGAGCACCTGCGCGCTGCGGAAAATCTGCACATCGCCGTCATAAGGCGCCGGACGATAGCGCGCCTGCTGTTCGCGCAGATAGCCGATATTGCGGCCGTACCAGAGATTCTCGTCGATCATGTTGCTCGCGCCGTCTTTCTTCAGGAATCCGAATTTGACGGCAAGCTGGGTGAGGCGCAACAAGCGCACGGTACGGAATTGCTGGAGAAAGTGAATCATCGACATTTCGCCGCGACGCGCGAGGCGATAGTCGCGCGGAATGTCGTCCATGCGCACCTGCACCTTGCGCAACAACCGGTCGTACCAGGGCATGCGTTCGCGATAGCCGGGGCACCACGAGTCGTTGAGAATGACGAGTTCCACCGTTTCGCCTTCGCGCCGCAACTGGTGAGCGGCCTCCAGCGCCATCGCGCCCAGCACGCAGTAACCCATAAGGATGTAAGGCCCCGTGGGCTGAATTGTTTTGATGAGGCGCACGGCGTCGGCGGCGAGATCCTCGAAAGCGCGCGGCGGCATGTGCTGCGGCGTCTTCGGCACCATCGGCATATCGACGACAGGCCGATGCGCGCCAAGCTGCTGGGCGAGTTCGTAGAACACGGCGATGTTGTTGAGCACAATGATGGGCGTCTGCGTCCCTTGCTCGTTGAATCGCACGATGTTGTGTGCTTTCGCTTCCAGCTCGGCGCGACTCATGAAGCCGCTCACGCCAACGTCGGCATGTGCTTGCGCGGCCTGGCCGTTTGCGTCACGTGCCGCTGGCTGCTGCGCCGCAATCTGCACGGCCTCCAGCATCGCGCGCCACTTCGCCAGATAGCCGTCGATGGTCTCTACTTCGTAGAGATCGAGATCGCCTTCGCACGAAATGCGCCAGCCTTCCGGCCTGCGCACCATGAAGAAGTTGAGGTCGTAGAGCGCGCCCGCGTTGAACGAAGGCGAAGTCGTCGCGGCGAAAGCGTCGCGACGTACCTCGTCTCCGATGCCGACGAAGCTCTGCTGCAACGCGAAGTTGACCGGGCACAGCGGCGGGCTGTCCGCACCGGAAGTTTCGCCGGCCATCTCGACCATCTCTTCGAACGGCACATGCAGATGTTCGACCGCATCGCAGAGCTTGGCGCCGCATTGCGCGATGACGCTGGCCAGCGTGCTGCCGGGCGCGATGTCGAGACGCAGGATCACCGTGTTGATGAGCGGCCCGATCACGCCTTCGAGTTCCTGCTGATCGCGCACCGACATCTGCGTGCCGATCGCAACACGTGTCCCGCCCGCCTGGCTTTGCAGCGCCATCGCCAGACTCGCGGCGGCCACACTAAAAAGCGTGACGCCTTGCGCCTTGGCGGCGTCGATCAGATGCTCGCTGAGTTCGACAGGCAGCAGGACCGAGCGGATCGCGCCCTGGAAGCGGCGCGCCTGCGGACGCGCACGGTCGCCCGGCACTTCGAAGCGGCTGAACGCGTGCAGTTCGCGACGCCAGTGCGCGCGTGCGCGATCCAGCGCGCCGCTGGCGAGAAACTCCTCTTTCCACAGCGCGTAGTCGCCGTGATGCAGTTCGACGTCGGCGTAATCCACGGCTTTGCCTGCGTGCAGCGCGGCCAGTCCTTCCACCAGCTCGCGCACGAGAATGGCGAACGACCAGCCGTCCATCACGAGCGAGTGGAAGGTCAACTGCAGTTCGCCCTGCGTGAGCGAACGCGGCAGCCACACGGCGCGGAAAAACGAGCGCGACGATAAATCGAACGGGGTGCGCGCCTGCTCGCCGCCCGTGCGTTCGGCCTCGGCCAGAGCGGCTTGCGCGTCGCGGCCGGCGAGGTCGATGACGTCCAGACACAAGGGCGTGTCGCTCCACACCTGCTGGCGCAGCCCGGCGGCCGTCATCAGAAAACCGGTGCGCAGGATTTCGTGGCGCGCGACCAGCTCGCCGAGCACCTGTTCCAGGCTCGCGGCATCGAGCGGGCCGGACAACTGCAGGCGGAACGCGATATTCAGCGCCGTGGCTTGCGGCGACGCCTTCTGCTCATGCCAGAACCGCACCTGGCAGGCGGTCGCCGGGAACAGCACGTAGCCGGTTTCCGCCGCCGGAGCCGGGGCGATTTTCAACGCTATCCCGTTCATCGCTCACATGCCTCCTGCGCTTCTACGCTTGAAGTTGAGGATCGAGGGCCGCGCCGCTGCGGCCACATCGGCGACTTCTTCCACTTGCGCGCCGTCGAGGCTGGCCGCCAGTTGCGCGATCGACACGTTCTTCATCAACTGGCGCGCATCCACGCCCAGACCGCGTTCGTTCATGCGCGCGACGATGCGGAACAGTTGCAGGCTATCGGCGCCGAGGCTGAAGAACGGCTGGTCGATGCCGATCTGCTGCAGACCGAGCACGTCGCCCCAGATCGAGACGAGTGTGGCCTGGGTCGGCGTCAGCGCTGCGGGTTCGGCTGCAGCCACAGGTGCTTCGACCGGCGCGGCAACGTGCGGCACTTCCTTGAGCACAGGATGTGCGGCTCGCACGGGCGCGGCCACCCTATCGGCGCTTGGCACCGGCAGCGCCTTGCGATCGAGCTTGCCGTTTTGCGTTTGCGGCAGCGTGTCGAGGACCATCCACAGCGTCGGGACCATATAGCCTGGCAGCGCCGTCGCCACGTGCGCGGCCACTACGCCCGTATCGGCCTTGCCTGCTGCCGTCGCGACGATGTAGCCAGTGAGGCGCGGGTGGCCATCCACCACATGCAGCGCGACTGCCGCTGCGGCTACGCCAGGCGCGTTGCGCAGGGCCGCTTCGATGTCGCCGATCTCGATACGGAAACCGCGCAGCTTGATCTGTTGGTCGCGACGGCCGAGATGCTGGAGCGAGCCATCGGCGAGACGCTTCGCGAGGTCGCCGGTGCGATAGAGCCGTAGCGGCGCGGCGCCTTCGACCGCCACCGCGCGGAAGGCCGCTTCGGTGAGGTCGGGGCGTTTGAAGTAGCCGGTGGCCAGTCCTTCGCCGCCGATCCACAGTTCGCCGCTGACGCCAAGCGGTGCGAGGCGCAGGTCGTCGGTGAGCACGTGCAGTTGCGTGTTCGCGAGCGGCGCGCCGATCACGACCGGGCCGGAGGCTTCGACACGCGAAGCGGCGGACCAGATCGTCGTTTCGGTCGGGCCGTAGAGGTTCCAGACTTCAGCGCCGGTTGCCAGCAGCGCATCCGCGAGATCGCGCGGCAGCGGCTCGCCGCCGCACAGAATCTTGAAGCCTTGTGGCGCCTTGAAGCCAGCTTCGAGCAGCATGCGCCAGAGCGACGGCGTGGCCTGCAGCGCCGTGGATGCCTGCGTCTGCAGCCGTGCCACGAGTTCGAAGCCGGTGCGCACTTCCTCGTGTCCGGCGACGAACACCTGGCCGCCGGTCACGAGCGGCAGGAACAGTTCGAGACCCGAAATATCGAACGAGAAGGTCGTCACCGCGACGATGCGGTCTTGCGCCGTGAAGCCCGGTTCCTGCGCCATCGAAAGCAGGAAGTTGCCAAGCGCGCGATGGGCGATTTCCACGCCCTTAGGCTGGCCCGTGGAACCCGACGTGAAGATCACGTAGGCCGCATCGGCATCCTGTACGCGCGGCAGCGTCACGCTTGTGTCGTCGTGTTGCGCGAGCAGCGCGTCCAGTTCCAGCACGCGATGTGCGCCCGGTTCGAGCACCGCGCGGCTGCCTGCATCGGCCAGTACGGCGGCGATTTCGGCACCATCGAGAATCTGGCGCAGGCGGGCAGCGGGCATCGTCATGTCGAGCGGCACGTAGGCGCAGCCCGCGCGCCACACGCCGATCATGGCGGCCACGGTCAGCGCCGTGCGTTCCATCGCGATAGCGATGCGTGCGCGCGGCGCGATGCCTGCCGTCACGAGACGGCGCGCGATCTGGTTGGCGCGTGCATTGAGTTCGTCGTAGCTCAGACTCGCCAGTTCGTCGCTGACGGCGTTTGCTGCGGGCGTCTTGCGTGCCTGTGCGGCGATCAGCGCCGGTGCCGTCTGCGTGAGATCGTAGGCGCGTTGCGACGCGTTCAGTTCGTCGCGCAGATGGCGGATCTCGGCGTCGCTAAGCAGCGGCAGGGCGGCGACCGGCGTGTCGGCGTCGCGGGCGATGGCGGCCAGCAGCGTTTCGTAGTGGCCGAGCCAGCGCTGGATCGTCGCTTCGTCGTAGACGTCGGTGTTGAAATCGCAGTCAAGACGCAGACCTTGCGCCGATTCGATCACGTTGAGGAACAGATCGAAGTTGCAATAGGCCTTGGCGTTCGGCGCGAAGCGCGAGCTCACGCCTGCCATGTCTAGCTGCGAATCGACCTTTTCGAGGTTGAATTGCAGATCGGTCAGCGGCAGGCGGCTGAAGTCGCGCTTGATGCCGAGGTCGCGCACCAGCGCGCCGTAGGTGTAGTTCTGGCGATCGCCCGCATCGTAGAGATGATCGCGCACGGCCTTCATATGCGTGGCGAACGGCAGTTCGCGGTCGAACTTCACGCGCAGCGGCAGGAAGTTCACGCAATGGCCGGCCAGCAGCGCTTCGCCGGCTTGCGACTGACCCGCCATCGGCGCGGCAATCACCACGTCGTCGCGGCCCGCGAGGCGGCCGAACAGCACTTGTGCTGCACCGAACAGCGCGGCGAACAGCGAGCAGCCCTGCTTCGACGCGGCGGTCTTGACCTGCTTGAGCAGGTCGGCGCCCAGCAGACGCGTCGTCGAGGTGCCGTTGAAGCTTTTCACTTCGGGGCGCACGCGGTCGCCCGGCAGATCGAGTTGCGGTGCGCTGTCGCGATGCAGATTCATCCAGAAGTCGCGCGTTTCCTTGTCCACGCCCGCCTGGTCCTGCGCGCTGGCAAAGGCGAGGAAGCTTTGCACGTCGTCGAGTTCGGCGGTCTGGCCCGAGACTTCGGCGGCGTAGAGCGCCTGCAGGTCGCGCAGGATGATGTTGATCGACCAGCCGTCACAGATGATGTGATGCGCGGTGAACACGAAGGCCCACTTGCTGGCTTCGAGTCGCACGAGCGCCGCGCGTGCCAGCGGAGCGCGCGTGAGATCGAAGACTTCGCGTGCTTCTGCGTCGACGAGCGCCGCGAGTTGCGCGTGCGCATCGGCTTCGCCGGACAGGTCGATCTGTTCGAGCGGCACGCGGGCAGCCGGGTCCGCGAACATCGTGTCGCCCACGCGCGAGAAGTGCGCGCGCAAGGCGTCGTGACGTGCGACCGTAGCCGCGAAAGCGCGATCGAAAGCGGCTTCGTTCAGCGCGCCGCTTAATTCCAGCGTGAACGATTCGTTGAACGCCAGCGACGCTTCATGGCTTTGCTGCGCCGACATCCAGATCTCTTTCTGCGGCTCGGTGAGCGGAGCCTGCGTGGGCGCGGGCGTGACCGACGAAGCTGCGGCTGTGGCTTCGCTCGGCTGCGCCGCGCTGCCAAGAATGCCCGCAGCTTGCAGCGCCGCGATACTGGCGACGAAAGCATCGCCGATCTTGCGGATGTCTTCGTCCGAATGGCTCGTGGTCAGGAAGCAGGGGAAGCCTTCCATGATGTGCACGCCGAGGTAGCGCATATACGCATAGAACAGGCTCCCCAGACGGTCTTCGCCCGCGAAGCTGATGTAGAACCAGCTCGAGAACGTCTCCGCACGCGTGGCGATGCCAACCTTCTCCAGATGCGTGTTGATCCGTTGCACGAGGCCGTCCATGCGCGTGCCGAGCGTTTCCTGCAGCGCCGGGCCGGCCGCCTTGAGATGCTGGAGCACCGCCTTCATCGCCGCGAGCACGACCGGATGGCGCACGAAGGTGCCGGCGAAGAACGTGGGCGGTACTTCGGGTACCGAAGCATCGCCGAATTGCCACTGACCGCCGTCGAGCGCGTCCATGTATTGCGCGCTGCCCGCGAGAACGCCGACCGGCAGACCGCCGCCGACCACCTTGCCGTAGGTCGCCATGTCGCCCTTGATGCCCCAGTAGCCTTGCATGCCGGCCGGGTGGACGCGGAAGCCGGTCACCACTTCATCGACGATCAGCGCCGATTCGTTGGCCGCCGTCACGTCGCGCAACTGCTGCACGAATTCCTTCGGCCGCAGGTTCGGATGGCGCGACTGCACCGGCTCGATCAGCACGGCGGCGATATCGTCGATATTGGCCTTGATCCATTCGAGGCTTTCGGTGCGTGCGTAGGGCAGCACGACCATGTTGCTCACCGAACTGCCCGGGATGCCCGGGGCGAGCGGGAAGGCGCGCGGCACGCCCGCTTCGCTGCCCGGCTTGACGAGCACTTCGTCGAACTGGCCGTGATAGTCGCCGTCGAAGCAGACCACCTTGTCCTTGCCCGTCACGGTGCGCGCGAGGCGCATCGCGGCCATCACGGCTTCCGATCCCGTGTTGCAGAAGGTGACGCGCTCGTGGCCGGTCATGTCGGCGAACATCTGCGCGACTTCGCCCGCGAGCGGCGATTGCGGCCCGATCGCGAAACCTTCGGCCATTTGTGCATTGACGGCGTCCACCACGAAGTCCGGCGTGTGGCCGAATGCGGTCTGGCCGTAGCCGTTCACGAGGTCGATATATTCGTTGCCGTCCACGTCCCAGATCTTCGAGCCCTTCGAACGCTGCGCGACGATCGGGTAGACCAGTTCCTTCCACTCTTCGCGGAAGCCGCTGGCGGTGCGCGGGTCCGCGAGCACGGCGCGATACGACTGCGTGCGCGACTTCGACGTCGCCGTTTTCGCCGAGTAACGCGTCGTGAGATCGGCGATGAAGGCGCTCTGCGCGTCGGTCATTTGCGCGGAGTTGGTCGCGCCCGGCTTGTAGGCGGTGAAGCGCGTGGGGCGGTTTTCCTCGAACTTGATCTCGGGGCCGTTGGCGCGTGCGGGTGCTGTGGCACCAACTGCGGTGGCGATCGGCGTTGCGACGGGTGCGGGGGCCGCTGTCGGAGCCGCAGCCGCGACAGTCGCGACGGGCTGTGCGAGCGCAGCGGGCACGCCTTGCAACACTTCGAGCTGGCGCGTCATCAGCGACTGCATGGCGGCGATCTGGTCGCGGATCACCGACTGCACGTCGCCGGTGACAGGCATCGTGATGGCGACGGGCGCAGCGCTGGCCGTGACGACGGCGGTGGCTGCAAGCGGAGCTGGCGCTGCCACCGCAACCGCGGCTTCAACCGGAGTCGGTGCCGGCGCGGCCACGGGTTCCGGGTCGGGCGGCAAGGCGCCGTCGAGAAATTCCGCGAGCGTGGGCAGCGTCGGGTAGTCGCTCATGATCTGGCGGAAGCTGATCGTCACGTCATAGCGGCGGCGCAGCTGGCGGGAGACCTGCCCCATGAACAGCGAGTCGTAACCGAGATCCCAGAACGTCACATCGGGATTCGACGTATCGGGCGCTTCGCCGGACATCTCGGCGAGCAGCGACACGAGTTCGGCGACAAGACGCGGTTTGCGGTCGATCTGAGCGGATTGAGCGGTTTGGGCCATGGCAGTCGGAGAAAGGTCGGTATTCGCGTTGGAGGAAGCCGGCGCGGCAACGGCCGCCGCTTGCGTCGTGGTGAGGCGGGATGCGGCTGTTGCGGGGGCGTCGATCCAGTGCCGCTCCGGTTCGAACGGATAAGTGGGCAGTGCGATGCGGCGCGCGCCTTCGGGATGGAGCGTCGTCCAGTCGGGCGTCACGCCGTTGAGCCAGAGCCGTCCAGTGGCTTCGGCGAGCACGCTGGCTTCGCGATCGCGCAGCGCGAAATCGGGCAGCGAAGCGATGGCGGCCTGATAGCGGTCCTTGGGCAGGCCCTGGGTGGCGAAAGTCGCGAGCGTGCGTCCGGGGCCGATCTCGAGCAGCAGCGGTTTGCCCTGCGCCGTCACGGTGGCGAGCGCGTCGCCAAAGCGCACCACGTCGCGGCAATGGCTGGCCCAGTAGCGTCCCGATACGGGCCGGTCGGACGCTGCCCACTGGCCCGTCACCGAAGACACATAGGGAATCTTCGGCGTGGCGAACGTCAGGCTGTCCGCCACTGCGGCGAGATCCTCGACGACGCCGGACATCATGCGCGAGTGGAACGCATGCGACGTATGCAGACGCCGATTTTCGATATCGCGCGCCTTGAGCGTGGCCTCGAAGGCCTCGATGGCCGCGAACGGGCCCGCCACGACGCACAGCGACGGCGCATTGACGGCGGCGAGATCGACGTCTACGGGCAGCGCTGCGCGCAGTTCGGCTTCGGGCAGACGCACCACCAGCATCGCGCCGGGCTCGGCTGATTGCATGAGCGCGCCGCGCTGGGCGATCAGGCGCAGCGCATCTTCGAAACCGATCGCCTCGGCCACGCAGGCCGCGACCAGTTCGCCGACACTGTGGCCGATCATCGCCACCGGTTTGACGCCGCGCGACATCCACAACTGCGCCAGAGCGTATTCGGTGAGGAACAGCGCGGGCTGCGCATAGATCGTCGAGCGGATCGGGTGCGGGGTATCGTCGCCGTCGGGCACTTCGCCCAGCAGCATCGTGCGGATGTCGAGGCCGAGATGCAGCGCGAGCGCCTGCGCGCCTTTGTCGATCCACTCGCGATAGACCGGCTCGCTGCGATAGAGCGCCGCGCCCATGCCCGGATATTGCGCGCCCTGGCCGGGGAACATGAAGATCACCGCCGGTGCGGCTTGCGGTGCCTGGGCGTCGATCGCGCCTTTTTGCAGCTTCGCCAGCGCCTGGTCGAGGCTATCGGCGATCAAAACCGAGCGGTGCGTGAAGGCGCGGCGACCGGTTTGCAGCGTCGCGGCCACGTCGCCCAGCGCAAGTTGCGGGTGGGCGGCGAGATGCCTCGCGAGATTCGCTTTCGCGCGCTCGAGCGCAGCCGCGCTGCGTGCCGAGAGCGGCAGGATTTGCAGCGCGGTTTGTGAGCTTGCTTGCGCCGGTTCGCGCGCGGGCGCTTCTTCGAGCACCACGTGCACGTTCGTGCCGCCCACACCGAATGAACTCACGCCCGCGCGGCGCGGCGTCGCGCCCGCGTCCCACGCGCGCGCGGCGGCGTTGAAGTAGAACGGGCTGCGGGCCGCATCGATGCCGGGGTTGGGCGACTGGAAGTGCAGCAGCGGCGGCAGCGTGCGATCGCGCAGCGCCAGCGACGCCGCGATCAGACCGGTGACGCCCGCCGCCGCATCGAGGTGCCCGACGTTCGCCTTTGCCGAACCGAGCGCGCAGAACTGGCCGCCTTCGACGCCGCCCAGACGGAACGCCTGCACCAGCCCGGCGAATTCGATCGGATCGCCCAGCGGCGTGGCGGTGCCATGCGCTTCGACGTAGCCGATCGTCGCCGGATCGATATCCGCTTCTGCGTGCGCGATGGCGATGGCGCGCGCCTGCGCATCGACGCTCGGCGCCGTGAAGCCGACCTTGTCGGCGCCGTCGTTGTTCATGCCCACGCCGCGAATCACGGCGCTGATCGGGTCGCCATCGGCGATGGCATCTTCGAGGCGCTTGAGCAGGACCACGCCCGCGCCGCTGCCGAACACCGTGCCTTTTGCGTTGGCGTCGAACGGACGGCACACGCCATCGGCGGCGCCCATGCCGCCTTCCTCGTAGTAGTAGCCGCGCTTTTGCGGGAAGGTGATCGAGACACCGCCGGCCAGCGCCATATCGCAGCGGCCCGCGCGCAGATTCTCGACCGCCAGACCGATCGCGGTGAGCGAAGTCGAACAGGCCGTTTGCACCGAGATCGCCGGACCTTTGAGGCCGAGCTTATAAGCCGTGCGCGTGGCGACGAAATCGCCCGCGCCCACCAGCTTCTGATATTCGCCGATCTGGAACTGGCTCGTGAACTCGTCGATCACGGCGCGATCGGAGAGCACGTGCTTGAGGAAGTATGTGTTCATCGACGTGCCCGCGAACACGCCGACCGCGCCGGCGACGGCGGCGGGATCGTAGCCCGCATCCTCGAACGCTTCCCACGCGATTTCCAGGAACAGACGCTGTTGCGGATCGGTCAGCGCGGCTTCGCGCGCCAGCATGCCGAAGAAGCCCGCGTCGAAATGGTCGACGTCCGGCAGGATCGGCCGTGCTTTGACATAGCGTTCTTCGCGGCGTGCGTCGTCGTCGAAGCTGTCTTCGAGTTCGGATACGTCGAAGTGCGTGATGCAGTCGCGACCCGCGAGCAGATTGGCCCACAGTTCGGCGACATTGCGCGCGCCCGGAAAGCGCCCGGCCATGCCGATCACGGCGACTGCGCCGCTGCGTGCTGCGAGCCGGCTTTCGATCTTGCCGCCTTGCGCGGTGTTGAGTGTGGCGAGCGTGGCCAGATGCGCGGCCAGTGCATCGACATTCGGGTGGCGGAACAGATCCACCAGCGCGAGATCCGGCGTGACGTCGCGCACGATGATCGCGTGGGCGCGCATCAGATCGAGCGAACGCAGGCCGAGGTCAAAAAAGTTCGCGCGGCGCTCGACGGTTTTGCCGAGCAGCGTGTCGAAGACGGCCGCGAGCCGGTCGGCGATTGCGTCGTTCTGTGTCTGCGCGCCGGCTGCGGGCGCGGCGGGCACGGCGATCTGCGCGAGCAGGGCCTTGCGATCGATCTTGCCGTTCGGCGTGAGCGGGAATTCGGGCAGCGCGCGCAATTCGGCCGGCACCATGTAGTCGGGCAGGGCCGCTTTCAGATGCGCGCGCAGCGAGTCGAGGAACGCCGACGCGGTATTCGCGTTGATATCGGCCTTGACGAAGCCTGCGATGGCCTTGCCGTTGCGTGCTTCGAAGGCGGCCACGGCCGCGTCTGCGACGCCCGGCGCGGCGCGCAGCGCGTGTTCGATTTCGTCGAGTTCGATGCGCTTGCCCGCGATCTTGATCTGCCGGTCGTTGCGGCCCAGAAAGTCGATGGCGCCGTCCGCGCGGCGGCGCACGAGGTCGCCGGTGCGGTAGAGCTTCGCGCCGTGCGTGAAGATATCGTCGACGAACTTCTCCGCCGTCAGGTCTTCGCGATTGAGATAGCCGAGCGCGACGCCGTCACCGCCCACCACGAGTTCGCCGGTTTCGCCATCGGCGACCGGTGCGAGTTTATCGTCGACGATATAGGCTTGGGTGCCCGCGATGGCCTGGCCGATTGGGATGGCGTCGCCGTTTGCAAGCGCTGCGTCGCGCGCGAGGCGATGGCAGCAGGAAAACGTGGTGTTTTCGGTGGGACCGTATCCGTTGATGACCTGCAGGCCCGCATGCGCTTCCATGACTTTGCGCACGTGCAGGGGTGAAAGCACGTCGCCGCCCGTCAGCACTTCCTGTAGCGGGGCGAATGCGTTGAGCCGGTAGTCGGCGAGTGCGTTGAAGAGGCCCGCGGTGAACCACGCACTGGTTGCCCCGAGTCGTACAATTTCGGCTGCGATGGTGTCGAGCGACGGCTGGACTTCGTTGACGATGGCCGCGCAGCCGCCGTTCAGCAACGCTCCCCAGATCTCCAGCGTGCTTGCGTCGAACGCGAGCGGCGCGAGATTGAGAAAGCGCGTCTGCGGCGTGAGCGACGTGAACGTCTGGCCGTTCACGAGACGCAGGATCGCGCGATGCGGGACGATCACGCCCTTGGGTTTGCCCGTCGAGCCCGACGTGTACATGATGTAGGCGGGATCGTTGCGCCCGCATGCATGTGAAGTAGCCAGTGCAGCACTGTGCGAGGCCGAAACGACTTCCGAGAGATCGATCAGGATTCCGTGTGAATTGTCTCCGTGGTCGGCGATCACGAAGCGGGGCGCGCAATCCGCCACGATGAAATCGAGTTGCGCGCGCGGATAAGCCGGATCGAGCGGTACATACACTGCGCCCACGCGCAGGATCGCGAGAATCAGCGCCAGCGTGTCGCGGCTGCGCGGGACCATGATCGCGCAGCGATCGCCTGGCTGCAGACCCCGATCCCGCAGGACGGTAGCGAGACGGGCCGATCGTTCGTTCAGATCGGCATAGCGCTCTTCGCCAGTGGCGTCGATGGCGGCGAGACGATCGCCGAACCTCGCGCAGGTGGTCTCGAACTGCGCAATTACATGAAGTGCCTGGCCAGCGTCGTTTGCCTCGCCGCCTGAAATTCCGTCTCGATGCGACATTTGCCGGTCCCCCAATCGTTTTGATCGGCTATTGGAAATTGCTGGATCGTCGATTCGTCACCGCCGCTGTGGTGGCTGATTGCACCCCGGCGAGTTCACGACGTAAGGAAAGCCCCGTTACTGCGCTGCCTGCGCGCGCCCCTGCTCATACGGCGGGTGCGAAATTTTCTGTAAGTAAAATTTAAGTTTGAGTGCGCGGGCTGTCCGTTCGCCGACGCACACACGAGCGTGGCGGCAGCACGACACTGCGGATGACCCTTACGCAATGGGCGAGAGGAGGGCATTGGCGAGGCGATAAAGATGCATCCTTGCGGGCTTCTGTGCGCTGCCACACAGATCGCGTGCCTGGGTGCGTAAGGGGCGTCAGTTCTTGAAGACGAGCGACCATGTCGCGTCCCGGGCCGCGACTGCGCCGGCGCAATTCGCGATCGTCGTGAGCGCGCGAACGCGCCAATGCGTAGCTTCGTTCGCATCGCCCGCGACATAGCGGGGCGTGGTGTCACCACGTAGCGAGAGATCGAATTCGAAATGATCGGGCGGCAATACAAAGCCGGTGCCGAGTGCCTTCAGACAGGCTTCCTTGCGTGCCCAGGTTTCAAAGAAAATCGCCTGGCGCTGCGGGTCGAATAGCGCGTCGAAGTGCGCGCGCTCGCGCTTCGCGAAAACTTCGACCGGCATACTTTCGTCGAACGGGCGAATGCATTCGATATCGATACCGATCTCTAGCCCGTTCGCAATGGCGAGTGCTGCGGTGTTCTCGCTGTGGCTCAGGTTGAAATGGAGCGTCCAGTTATCGGGCTGGCTCGCGCAGAAAGGCTTGCCTTCCGGGCCATAGGCGAGCGTGAGTGCCTGTGGCGCGAGATCGAGATAGTCGCCAAGCAAGCGGCGCAGTTGTCCACGTCCCGCAATGAAACGACGACGGTGGCGCTCGAAACAAAAATGGCCGGCGCGCTCCTGCTCCTCGCGCGATAGCGTCTCCCAATACAGGTCGCGTTTGGCGTCGTCTACATCGAGGTTCCACTGCCAGACATGCACTTCGTGCGCAGCGGGCGGTGCGAGAGTCGCGTAAAACATTGTGAGCCTGTGCAGAAGGGGCGAACTGAACTGATGACACAATCGTGGCCCGATTCTATAAGGCGCAACTTTGCATTCGATGTGCGCCTGCGCGCTGTTTTCGTGCGATCCCCCATGATTGTTTGAGGCCCCTTCATTCTTCGTCCGAAACTCGCGCAGTATTGTTGGGCAGCCCACGGAAGCGATATGGACCTCGTTATACGATGGCGTAGTTCGCTCGGTTGTCTGGCCACAAGCGTTTGCAACGGAGCCGATCGTTTTGTGCAGCTTGTGGCGGATTCGCACCGCGCAACCCAATCGCCTGGCCGTTGTCGTACGTCTGCCGTGCGTTTGCCTGGTATGAAAGTAACGACTGTGTATTCGCTTCAGTCTTGCTACGGTCGTGGAAATCAGCAATACCGATAGTCTTTGCGACGCGATACGAGGCACCGCGAGCAAGTTTCGACTGCTTTTTTTCAAAGTTATCCGTTGTATGCGATTCCGAACGGCGCCGATGCGCGTGTTCTGGAAGAAATACGCCATGTGCCCGCGCCAGTAAGCCGGACGGCAGTGCTCATTAGTGGGCGGAATTGAGTTTTTTCATTTCTTCTCATGAAAACGTATGCTCGCGTAATTAATTGTAATTAATTGCGGTGGACGGTAATGCGCAGTGGAACGCTATATCGATCGACGAACGGATTCTCATTCAATGCTAATGGTTAGGATTGCGATGCAAATTGAGTGATGTTGTCGTTCGTGTGAAGAATTCTTCGAAATCCAGATTCGAGGTGCGGAATGCGCGGCGATTTAGACGGCGCCTGTAACGTCAGTGTGGTGATTCCACACTACAACAGGCTCGATTTGCTTTGGGTCGCAATCGAGTCCATAGCCAGCCAGACGGTGGTTCCATGGGAAATTATTGTTGTTGATGATGCGTCCGCTTCTCAATTCGAACTACCGAGTCATTGTGGCGCAGACATCAAGCTGCGGCTGATCCGGGAAACAAGGAATCGCGGAGCCGCATGGTGCAGGAACAAAGGTATCGAGGAAGCAACTGGTGATCTCATCGCCTTCCTGGACGCGGATGATCGGTGGCTTCCCGGCAAGCTCGAGCGGTGTATTGCAGAACTCGGTCCCAAACCGCCGGACCACGAAGCCAGAGTGCTGTTTAGCAACGTCATGTTGATTGACGGAAACCAGCGCATGCCGGGAAACGCGATCCCCTACGACGGTCAGTCGATGCTCGATTTCATCCTGCTGGAGGGCGGCTATATTCAGACGTCGTCCATCATGATGTGGCGTCATCAGTATCCGCTCATCAGTTTCGATGGACTCTTGCGCAGACATCAGGATTGGGATTTTGCGATACACGCAGACATACTCGGATGCAAATTTATCTACGTGCACGATACACTTTCTGAGTATTCGCTGAATGGTGGCGGCTTGAGGATTTCCGAAGTGCCGGGCTATGAACCCAGTCTGGTATTTTTTAATAAATACAGAAGAATAATGTCGAAGCGGCACGCCTCTTCATTCATATTTGATGTGCTGATTTACAAGAGACTAAGTGTGATGTTGCGGTTCGGCATTGTCAGCAAGATTGTGCTTGGCGAAATCAATATGCCCGATAAGGGCTGGCTGCCTTTGTTCGTGAGATTGATCGTTGGCAGGGACGGGGTGCGTGTCATGAAGAAGCTGAGGCAAAAGATTCAGATTCGGGATTATTCCGCCTGAGTGCGACGGCGCGTCCCAGCCTGGATGTCGCTCGGGGAGTGTATGTCGGCGCACAGAGGATGGGCGGCCGCTCTGCTTTAATCGTTTTTGCATCGGCGAAAGACAGGTTTTGCGCAGACGCCGCAAGCGATCATAAAAGTGGTGCGTGACTGACACGGTCCGATTCTGGGGGTGAAATGCGTCAATTTGTTCGCGATCTGTTTTACGGCTCCGTTGCCGATAGACAGGTGAATTTGCCCCTGCCCCCGACGCCGCTGGCGAGCGGGCCGCTCAAGCTCAATATCCTTCTGCTTGGCACGTGCGCAGTCGACATGCTCGTCAAGCGCAGCGCTAATTCCGGGCACACCATACGGCATGTGCTGATGGGCTCGAAGCGCCATACGCTCGTGCCTGCCGCCGCACCGGACGACGACGTGGCCGTGGTCGGACTCACCTTGCGGCATATCCTGAGCGAGGTGACACAAACGCCGGAGCCCGAAGTCGACATGGTATTCGCCCGGCTTCGCACGGAGGAAGAAGCGCGCGTGCTTCTGGAGCGCACGGAGGCAATGCTCTCGCAGCAGGTCACGGAGATCGCCAATAAAATCCCGGCGATTCCCGTGCTTTTCCTGTCTTTTTTCGAACCTGGCTTCAATTACATGGGCGACGTGATCGATCCATTCGATCCCACTTCGCCGGCGTATCTCGTGCGCGAAATCAACCGCCTTTTGTCTCGTGCGGTGCGCAAAACCAATAACTGCTTCTTCCTTGATTCCAATGAGATTCTGAATTTCATTGGACGCCGCCACTTGCAGGACGACGTGCTGGCCAGTAGCACGCACGCTTCTTTCATCAACGATTGGGATTTCAAGCTTGACGCAAACCGGCTGAACGCACCGAAAGCGATCGGCAATATGCTCACCTATGAAGTCGCGGCGCGCGAATATACGCTTTTGCTGCTTTCCAGAATCGAAACCATCTACAAGGTCGCGAAGCAGCGAGATCCGGTCAAGCTGATTGTCGTCGACCTGGACGACACCATGTGGCGCGGTGTTGCCGCGGAAGGCGAAAGCATGGGCGTGGACCAGCGCATCGAAGGCTGGCCCGTCGGGCTCGCTGAAGCCTTGCTGTTCTTCAAGAAGCGGGGCGGTCTGTTGGCCATCTGCAGCAAGAATGACGAAGCACCAACCATTGAGCGGTTCAACGCAATCTGGCGCGGCGCGATCACATTGGATGATTTCGCCAGCGTACGTATTAACTGGCAGCCGAAATCGCAAAACATCCGCGAGATTCTCAAGGAAGTCAATTTGCTGCCGGCGAACTGCGTTTTTATCGACGACAACGATCGCGAATTGTCCGAGGTGAAAGCCGCAATTCCGGAAATACGCTGCCTTGGCGGTAATCACTATGACTGGAGGCGCATCGTTCTGCGTTCGTCTGAAACGCAGGTGCCTTTTGTGAGCGAAGAGTCTTCGCGGCGGACCGAGCTGGTGCGCGCCATCTCGCAGCGCGAGAGCCAAGCAGATGTGCAGAGCAGTGTTTCGCGCGAAGAGTGGCTTGCCTCGCTCAAACTGCGTCAGTCGTTTTTCCTGATCGAGAGTCCGCGATCCAAGTATTTCGATCGTGCCTTCGAACTGATCAACAAGACGAATCAGTTCAATACGACGGGCAAACGATGGGAAAAGTCGGAGTTCGAGGCTTTCCTGCGCCAAGGCGGGTATTGCGTCGTTTCGTCGTTGCGCGACAAACTGATCGACAACGGCATTATCTCAGTCTGTCTGATCAAAGGTAGCAGTATCGTTCAGGTGGTGTTGTCGTGCCGTGTATTTGGGTTGGGCGCGGAACTGGTAGTGGGTGCGGTTGCGACGCGCCTGGCGCTCAAGTCGCGTAGCGAGGTGACGGCCGAACTCATCGACACCGGCAGGAATGCGACCTGTCACGATTACTTCGAACGGATTGGTTTCGCGAAAACCAAGGATGGCTTGTACACGCGCACGGCAAATGAGCCGCCGCGCTACATCGAGATCGAAAACCTTGGAACGCCGGAGTTTCCGCCGGTCAAAATCTAGGAGACACTTTCGTTACAGATGCCAGGGCGAGGGTTTGATCGCTGTTCATTGCAGCGGTATCTCTTCGCTCAGGCACATCACCCTCACTAGCACATTCGCTGCGGTCTCTAGCGCCGACGACCTGACTTCCGCGTGGTCCATCCTCAACGATCGAGCCCTAATATCGATCGATCTCAGGAATTTCCCCAGGTTTTTTTCCTTCCGATTACGCGGCGAGTGTGATTACGTCGTCGCGCTGGCCATGAAATCACGCCATTTTTTTCTGGTCGTGGCCTGTATTAGTGATGTAACTCCCTGTTTTTAAAAGAAAAATGAAAAGATTGCGTGCGCCTAGGTGCTCGCCGGCCGGCCGTCGGAAGGCTCGTTCTGGGTATTCACATTTTCCTCGCTCCCCCGTTCTTGAATTTGTCACTACGCGTCCATATAATTAGCACTCACCACATGAGAGTGCTAACAACGCTCGGTGTACAAACATCTCTGGCTGGCAGCTTCGCCAACCAGGTTTTCTTGAGTCTCTTCAAGTCCCAATCAAGAGAGAGGATCTATCCATGAACCTTCGTCCTTTGCATGATCGCGTGATCGTTAAGCGCCTGGATCAAGAAACCAAGACCGCTTCGGGCATCGTGATCCCGGACGCAGCGGCAGAAAAGCCGGATCAAGGTGAAGTCCTGGCCACGGGCCCGGGCAAGCGTGACGACAAGGGCTCCCTGATCGCACTCGACGTCAAGGTCGGCGATCGCGTCCTGTTCGGCAAGTACGCTGGCCAGACCGTCAAGGTCGATGGCAGCGAACTGCTCGTGATGCGCGAAGAAGACATCATGGCCGTGGTGCAGAAGTAAGTTCAGCCCACCGCACATTCATCAAGAATTCAAGGAGTTAGAAGATGGCAGCTAAAGACGTCGTGTTCGGCGATTCCGCCCGTTCCAAGATGGTTGAAGGCGTGAACATTCTCGCCAACGCAGTGAAGGTCACGCTGGGTCCGAAGGGCCGCAACGTGGTCCTCGAGCGCTCGTTCGGCGGCCCGACGGTCACCAAGGACGGTGTCTCGGTCGCGAAGGAAATCGAGCTGAAAGACAAGCTCCAGAACATGGGCGCGCAAATGGTCAAGGAAGTCGCTTCCAAGACCAGCGACAACGCAGGCGACGGCACGACGACGGCAACCGTCCTCGCGCAATCGATCGTTCGCGAAGGCATGAAGTACGTCGCATCGGGCATGAACCCGATGGACCTGAAGCGCGGCATCGACAAGGCAGTTGCTTCGGCAATCGAAGAACTGCGCAAGCTGAGCAAGCCCTGCACGACCAACAAGGAAATCGCGCAAGTCGGCTCGATCTCGGCGAACAGCGATTCGTCGATCGGCGACCGTATCGCTGAAGCGATGGACAAGGTCGGCAAGGAAGGCGTCATCACCGTTGAAGACGGCAAGTCGCTGCAAGACGAACTCGAAGTCGTCGAAGGTATGCAGTTCGACCGCGGCTACCTGTCGCCGTACTTCATCAACAACCCGGACAAGCAAGTCGCCGTTCTGGACAACCCGTTTGTCCTGCTGTTCGACAAGAAGATCTCGAACATCCGCGATCTGCTGCCGATCCTGGAACAAGTCGCGAAGGCTGGCCGTCCGCTGCTGATCATCGCTGAAGACGTCGAAGGCGAAGCCCTGGCTACGCTGGTCGTCAACAACATCCGTGGCATCCTGAAGACGGTTGCTGTCAAGGCTCCGGGCTTCGGCGACCGCCGCAAGGCCATGCTGGAAGACATCGCGATCCTGACCGGCGGTCAAGTCGTCGCGGAAGAAACCGGCCTGACGCTCGAAAAGGCAACGCTGAACGAACTCGGTCAAGCGAAGCGCATCGAAGTGGGCAAGGAAAACACGACGATCATCGACGGTGCAGGCGAAGCCGCAAGCATCGAAGCGCGCGTCAAGCAAATCCGCACGCAGATCGAAGAAGCGACGTCGGACTACGACCGTGAAAAGCTGCAAGAGCGCGTTGCCAAGCTGGCAGGCGGCGTTGCAGTGATCAAGGTTGGCGCTGCGACCGAAGTCGAAATGAAGGAAAAGAAGGCACGCGTGGAAGACGCGCTGCACGCAACCCGCGCTGCCGTTGAAGAAGGCATCGTCCCGGGCGGCGGCGTGGCACTGATCCGTGCTCGCGTTGCTGTGACGGGCCTGAAGGGCGCCAACGCAGACCAGGACGCAGGTATCAAGATCGTCCTGCGCGCAATGGAAGAGCCGCTGCGCCAGATCGTCACCAACGGTGGCGAAGAAGCGTCGGTCGTCGTGGCAGCAGTTGCTCAGGGTTCGGGCAACTACGGCTACAACGCAGCGACGGGCGAGTACGTCGACATGGTCGAAGCAGGCGTGGTCGACCCGACGAAGGTGACGCGCACGGCACTGCAAAACGCAGCTTCGGTCGCTGGCCTGCTCCTGACGACGGACGCAGCCGTGGTTGAAGTCGCGAAGGAAGATGCACCGATGCCCGGCGGCATGCCCGGCGGCATGGGCGGCATGGGCATGGACATGTAATTGCGGTTTTAATCGCGATTACGTTGAAATGCAGAGGGATGCTGAAAGGCGTCCCTCAAGAAAAAACCCGCAGCGATGCGGGTTTTTTTATGCACGCGCGAAAATGCGGGTCTGGGTTTTTCAGCTTTCTTCGCGGCTGCCGTTGCCGTAGCGCCGGCGAATTACATAGAGCGGTCTGCGCTTGGACTCCAGATAAATCCGGCCGATATATTCGCCGATCACGCCGATGCCGATCATCTGCACGCCGCTGAAAAACAGCAGCGACACGAAGATCGACGCATAGCCTGGCACGTCGATGCCGCGCACCATTGTGCGGATCACAAGATAAGCCGCGTAGAGAAATGCGCTCACGGCCACCAGCAGGCCGAAATACGTCCACATGCGCAAGGGCACGGTGCTGAAGCTCGTGATGCCTTCGAGCGCAAAATTCCACAACTTCCAGCCGGAAAATTTCGTCGTGCCGGCCACGCGCGCGTGGCGCACGTAGGTGACTTCGGCGGTACGAAAACCGACCCACGCGAACAAGCCCTTCATGAATCGGCGCGATTCCGGCAGCGCGTTCAGCGTATCGACCACTTCGCGCGTCATCAGGCGAAAATCGCCGACGTTCTCGGGAATCTTCACATCGGCCAGTTTGTTGTGCAGGCGATAGAAACCGCCGGCCGACTGGCGCTTCATGTAGCTGTCCGAGCTGCGGTCCGCGCGCTTGGCGAGCACGACGTCGAAACCTTCGCGCCATTTGCTCACCAGCTGGGCGATGACTTCGGGCGGGTCTTGCAGATCGGCGTCGAAGGGAACGACGATATCGCCGCGTGCTTCGACGAGACCGGCCGACAGCGCGGCTTCCTTGCCAAAGTTGCGCGAGAGATCGATCGCGCGCACGCGCGCGTCGATTTGAGTGGCGTTCACGAGCAGCGGCAGCGTGCGGTCCTTGCTGCCGTCGTTGACGCAGACGATTTCGAAGTCGACCGTGTCGATGGCTTCGAGCGCGGGAATGACCTGCGCGAAGAAGACCGGGATCGAGTCTTCCTCGTTGTAGAACGGTACGACCAGCGACAGAAGTGTGCGGGACATGGGGTAGCGGTGTATTGGGGTGCGCCCGTGGCCGCGAGTGGCCCTTGCGTGCTACCGCGCGGTCTCGCGGATTATCGCAATCTATCGCGCGGGGCTAGCGCGAGTGTGGCTTTGGCGCGGCGCGGGCGGCGTTATGTTTATCTGGAGGGCGGGAGTATAGCGCCAGTAATTCTTTGTAATGATCCGCGCTGCCCCCGCGCAACACGTGAGGCGTGGGCTTGACGCCCGCGCCTCGTTCGCCCAGTGCCGCAATCAGTGTCGCGCTTCGCCGCCTGGCGGGGTCTTGCCAGCATCGCCTGCATCGTCGCCGGAGGCGTCGTCCGCATCCTCGTCGTCGTTGCTGCGTGCCCAGAAGAAGCGGTCGGGCATCCACGCGCCCATGCCGGGGCGGAACGCGCTCTGCACGGCCTGATAGAGATATTCCTGCGCCTCGCGCACCGCTTCGGGCGGTTCCTGACCGTTCGCGAGCAGCGCGGCGATTGCGGAGCCGAGCGTGTCGGTGACGCCGAGCATCGGCTGGTTGGTGCGGTCCCAGAGATCCTGGCGTACCTGGCCTTCCTCGCTGTAGAGCGTGTTCACCAGACGATGCGAACCCGTCTCCAGCGCCAGAATGTATTCGCAGCCGGTCGCGAGCAGTTGCGAGATCGCGGCGTCGATGCCCGGCGGCTCTGAGTCGCCGTCGGGTTGCGCGAGCGCTAGCAGCACGGAGACATCGGCGACCAGCAGGGTGGTTTGCGGCACCAGCAGATCGGTGACGGTTTCGCGCAGTTCATCGGCGGCCAGCACGTGTTCGTCGTCGAGCGTGAAGTCGGGCGCGAGCACGAGCGGCACTTCGTCGTAATCGGCGACGACTTCGGCGATCGCGCTGACCACTTCCGCGCGCGCGCCGGCGCCGACCTTGAAGGCCGCCACGGGCATGTCTTCGAGCAGCATGCGCGCCTGGCTGGCGACGGTCTCGGGATCGAGGCCGGTGACTTCGTCACAGCCTGCCGAGTCGCGCACGGTGTAGCCCGTGAGCACGCTGACGCCGTGGCAGCCCATGCTCGCGAGCGTGAGCAAGTCGGCTTGCAGGCCGCTGCCGCCGGTCGGATCGGTAAGGCCGAAGGTAAGGACGATGGGAGGGGTGTCGCCGGGCATGGACGTGGACGGGAAAAGAAGGGTTGGCTCGTTGCGGCTGCTTGTCTGTTGCTATGGCGTTGCTATCGCTTCGATTATGCCGTCTGTCGGGCGTAGCGGGGGACGGATGGCCGGTGGGATGAGGGATTTTTCGCTTGATCCGGCGCCAGGGAAGCGCGTTGTCCCTGGCAAGCTTGCTAGGCATAAAAACGGCAACACGGTACCATCATGGCTCTTATTACCTGGCCGGTGCGGAATCATCGTCTGGCCGGTACCTGGCAATTTTCCCGACCGTCTGCGTCCGCTCCATTCTGGGCCCGGGGCGCGCGGTTTTTTGGACTTTTCGACGCGGTATAAGAATGGAATATAAAAGCTGGATGTGTCTGATCTGCGGCTGGATCTACGACGAAGAAGCCGGTTTGCCAGACGAAGGCATTGCGCCCGGCACGCGCTGGGAAGATGTGCCCATCAACTGGACCTGCCCCGAATGCGGCGCGCGCAAGGAAGACTTCGAGATGGTCCAGATCTGAGGCTGGCCTCGATCGTGCCGCAGCGGCGCGGGGCGTAAGCCCGTTCGCCGCCGCGTCGGCATTGCGAACGTGTCGCGTACTTTTGTTGTTGCTGCATTCTTGTTGCGGTTCAGGCGGCAAGATTTCCGCGACTTTACGCAGCCACCGCTGCAGGCGAGGCGCGCGAATTGCTGCTCGTCGACCTGCCGGTGTCTCTAGCGCGCAAGTCAAGCGCGCAAGCCGAAGGTGTAATGGCGCTTTCCGCCACCGCTGCCGGCCGGCTGCGCGGCTCGACGATGCGAAATCTGTCATTGTCGGACGTTGATGCCCGTTATCGCGCAGGTCCGCCTGCAGCCGTTCGCAACTGTTCGCAATCGTTCGCAACCGTCCCCGGCGCTGCCTTAGCATCATGACCCCTCATTCAACGTCAGACGCCCGTTTCGAAGCGCTGCCCAATCCGCGTGGTGGCCACGTGCCGTTCGCGCATGCTGCGCTCGCCAATGCCGGCCAAGCGCTCGACGAGCAGCGCGACGTCGCAAGACCGCTGCGTCAGGCGGCGCGCACGCTGCGCGACGCGGGCTGGCTGGCCGCTGCGCGCTTCGCCGACACGTTGTTGCTCGCCTCGCCGCTGGCGCTTGCGGCATACGTGCCTACGCCGCCGCCGCCCGGCATGCCGCCGCGGCCTGCGCAGGACCACGATTTGCCGGACGAAGGCGCGATCCGCGAGGCGTTTCGCGATGCCTTGACCGAACTTTGCGCCGCGCTCGAACGCCACAATCTGCGCGAACTGGCCTGTTCGACGACGCTCTACGCGCGCCAGCGCAAGCTTGTCGATGCCATCGCCGAACATGCGCCGGGCGTCTCGCTCGCCTATGAGGATGTGGCGCTGCACGGCCGTCCGATCGCCGTCGCCACGTTGGCGGCGCAGCCGGCCCAGCTTCTCGCGCAGGCGCGGGCGCGCTTCGAATCGGCGCTGTTGCCTGCGCTCAAAACGCGCCAGACCAACGGCAACCGTGCCGCCGATGCGCTCGCGCAAGCCGCCTTCGGCGAGATGGACGCGTGTTTCGCCGATCTGGCCAGCGACGATCCCTACGACTTCTGGCGTCTGGCCTCGGCCTGCGGGCGGGTGCTGCGCAATGGCGTCGCGTATTGGGGCGACGAAGATGTGCGCCGGTTTTATGCGCGCTGCAATCTGTTGATCGGCGAGCAAGTGCGCGGTTTGCGCGTCGTGCCGCAGTCGCTCGTGCGCAGCGCGCTCGCGCTGTTGTGGCGCGATTACGCGTTGTTCGGCGCGGCTGCGGAAGATACCGCCGATGTCGAGCTGCTGAACGATTACGGCCTGACCGTCGATTGGCATGTGGCGGGCACGCAGGCTTCGGAAGCGCTCTGGGAAGAGGGCGCGGCCCGTGCCGATGCGCTGGCCACGCGCGTCGCGCCCATGCGGGATCTGGGCGCGCTAGTCGTCAACGGCAATGCCTACGAGGATTTTCTGCAGACGGCCGATGCCGCGATGCTCGCGCTCGGCACCCAGACGCGTGCGCTGTCGCTGCGCCCGGCTGGCGCACCCGCCGATCCGGCCGCCGCGCTGGTGGCGGCGGAAGCCGCGTACCGGATCGGTGCGGCGGCGTGGGCCTTGGGCCTGGGGCACGTCGGGCTGCTGGCGGATGCGCTCGGCCTTGCGTGGCGGCGCACTGCGCACGCAGCGGTTGCGGCCGGTAACCAGAACGGTTCGTATGGCGCCACGCCGCTGGCGATCCCGGATACGGACGCCGTCGAGCACGCCAATGAAGCCTTGCGCGCCATGCTGCACAAGGTCGCGGCGGGCGTCGCGCAGCCCGATTCCGGCGCCGCGGTGCGTGCGCTCGGCGCGGCGATCGTCGGTGGAGCAAATGGGGCTGCGGTCGGTGTATCTGCAGCCGCGACGCCGCTCGCATCGCGCTAGCCCAACAGCGGCGGCGGGTTCGTCGCGCATGGCTAGTGGCACACGGCGAGTGGTGTACAGCTAGTGGCGCGCCAAAACCCCACGTTGCAGGCGTGCCGCGCGAGCATGTTAGAGTGAGCCATTCCCCGCGCTACGGGGCGCCCGCGGTGCAGCCGCAGGGCCTGGCAGGCCGCCGCCAATCCGTATCGTCTTTGCTAGAATTCAAACCATGTCCAAAAGTAACGATCGCATCAATCTGACCAACCAGTTCCTGATCGCCATGCCCAATATGGCGGACCCCACGTTTTCAGGAACGGTGGTCTACCTTTGCGATCATTCTGAGCGCGGTGCGCTCGGTCTCGTGATCAATCGTCCTACCGATATCGATCTGGAAGCGCTGTTTTCCCGCATCGACCTCAAGCTCGAAATCGAACCGCTGCTGCACGTGCCCGTCTATTTCGGCGGTCCGGTGCAGACCGAGCGCGGCTTCGTGCTGCACGCGCCCAAGACGGGCATTAACTACACCTCGTCGATGTCCGTGCCCGGCGGTCTGGAAATGACCACCTCGAAGGACGTGCTCGAAGCGGTCGCCAGCGGGACTGGCCCCGATCAGTTTCTGCTTACGCTCGGCCATGCCGGATGGGGCGCGGGTCAGCTCGAAGACGAAATCTCGAAAAACGGCTGGCTGACGGTCGAAGCCGATCCGAAGATCGTGTTCGACGTGCCCGCCGAAGAACGTTTCGAAGCGGCGCTCGCGCTGCTCGGCATTTCCTCGACGATGCTGTCGGGCGAAGCGGGTCACGCATGAGCGTGGCGGGGCGAGGCGCCGCCGAGGCGACCCTGCTGGCCTTCGATTATGGCGAAAAGCGCATTGGCGTGGCGCTGGGCAATGCGCTCACGCGCAGCGCCCGTGCGCTCACCGTGATCCAGAACCGCAGCATCGATTCCCGTTTTGAAGCCGTTGCCGCGCTGCTGCGCGAATGGCAGCCCGACCGTCTCGTGGTGGGCCTGCCGACCCATCCCGACGGCACGCCGCACGTCATGACGAAGCAGGCGAAGCGCTTCGGCAATCAGCTCAACGGACGCTTCAATCTGCCTGTGGAATGGGTGGACGAGCGCTATTCGTCGGTGGATGCCGAATCGCGTCTGCGCGAGCGCGGCGAACGCGTTGAGCATATCGACGCTGAAGCGGCCTGCGTGATCCTGCAGCAATACCTCGACGAACTGCCTCCCGCCTGACCTTGCCCGCGTGATGTGTCCAATCAGCCTGGCCCGCCACGCGGCACACCTTTTGAATTTCTCCCAGCAAGCCATTCGCGCAGGACTCAAGCGATGAATACACAGCCCACGCCCGCATCGGCCGCCAATGCCGCCGACAAGCGGTTTCGCTACGGCTTTCTGAAAGGCAATCCGCAGCTCACGAAGAACGGCGAACTCAAGCATCTGCTGTCGATCGAGGGCTTGCCGCGCGCGATCATCAATCAGGTGCTCGATACCGCCACGCAGTTCGTGAGCGTTTCGGACCGCGACGTGAAGAATGTGCCGCTGTTGCGCGGCAAATCGGTGTTCAACCTGTTTTTCGAGAACTCGACGCGCACGCGCACGACCTTCGAGATCGCCGCCAAGCGTCTTTCGGCGGATGTGCTGAACCTGAACATCAACGCATCGTCGACGAGCAAGGGCGAATCGCTGCTCGATACCATCGGCAATCTGTCGGCGATGCATGCCGATATGTTCGTCGTGCGTCACGCGTCGAGCGGCGCGCCGTATCTGATCGCCGAGCATTGCGCGCCGCACGTGCACGTGATCAACGCCGGTGACGGGCGCCACGCGCACCCGACGCAAGGCCTGCTCGACATGTACACGATCCGCCACTACAAGAAGGATTTCACCAATCTGCGCGTGGCGATCGTCGGCGACATTCTGCATTCGCGGGTTGCGCGCTCGGATATCCATGCGCTCACGACGCTGGGTGTGCCGGAAGTGCGCGCGATCGGTCCGCGCACGCTGCTGCCGGGCGGTCTCGAACAGATGGGCGTGCGCGTGTTCCACAACCTCGACGAAGGGTTGAAGGATGTGGACGTGATCATCATGCTGCGCCTGCAGAACGAGCGCATGAGCGGCGCGCTGCTGCCGTCGGCGCAGGAGTATTTCAAGAGCTGGGGCCTTACGCCCGAGCGTCTTGCGCTGGCCGCGCCCGATGCGATCGTGATGCATCCGGGGCCGATGAACCGTGGCGTCGAGATCGACTCGCAGGTCGCGGACGGCCCGCAGTCGGTGATCCTCGATCAGGTGAGCTTCGGCATCGCGGTGCGCATGGCGGTGATGGGCATCGTCGCCGGCAAGAACGCAGACATCGACTAACGACTGGACAAGAGCAGAGAAGGCAGCGCATGAAGATTCATATTCAAGGCGGCACGCTGATCGATCCGGTCGCGGGCACCGAAAAGCAGCAGGACATCTTTATCGACGGTGGCAAGATCGCCGCCGTCGGCACGGCGCCGGCGGGTTTTCAGGCCGAGCGTTCGATCGATGCGCGCGGGCTGATGGTCGCGCCCGGTTTCGTCGATCTGAGCGCGCGTCTGCGCGAGCCGGGCTACGAACATAAGGCGACGCTCGATTCCGAGATGAATGCGGCGCTCGCGGGCGGCGTGACGAGCCTCGTGTGCCCGCCCGACACCGATCCGGTGCTCGACGAAGCCGGTCTGGTCGAAATGCTCAAATACCGCGCGGGCAAGCTTGAACGCGCCAATGTGCATCCGCTCGGCGCGCTCACAGTGGGTCTGAAGGGCGCTGTGATCACGGAAATGGTGTCGCTGACCGAAGCCGGCTGTATCGGCTTCACGCAGGCCGATTCGCCGATCGCCGATACCCAGGTGCTGATGCGCGCCCTGCAGTACGCGAGCACGTATCGCTACCCGGTGTGGCTGCGTCCGCAGGACCCGTTTCTGTCGAAAGGCGGCGTAGCGGCGAGCGGTGCGCTGGCCTCGCGTCTTGGGTTGTCGGGCGTGCCGGTCAGCGCGGAAACCATCGCGCTCTTTACGCTGTTCGAATTGATGCGCGTGACGGGCGCGCGCGTGCACGTGCAGCATCTGTCGTCGGCGGCGGGCGTGGCGCTGGTGCGCGAGGCGAAGGCCGAAGGCCTGCCCGTGACCTGCGACGTCACCGCCAATCATCTGCATCTGACCGATACCGATATCGGCTACTTCGACGCGCAGTTCCGCCTCGATCCGCCACTGCGTCAGCAACGCGATCGCGATGCGCTGCGTGCGGGCGTGGCCGATGGCACCATCGACGCGATCTGCTCGCAGCACACGCCGGTGGACGACGACGAAAAGCTGCTGCCGTTCGCCGAAGCCACGCCCGGCGCGACGGGGCTCGAACTGCTGCTGTCGCTGACCGCGAAGTGGGCCGAAGAGGCGAGTCTGCCGCTGGCGAAGGCGCTGGCGCGAATTTCGTCGGCGCCGGCTGCGGTGATCGGCAAGGATGCGGGACGCCTCGCGGTGGGTTCGAGCGCCGATCTCTGCGTATTCGATGCGCACGCGCGCTGGCAGGTCGAACCGCGCGCGCTCCGGAGCCAGGGGCACAATACGCCGTTCCTCGGCTACGACTTGCCCGCCGTGGTGCGCGCGACGCTGGTGGCAGGACGCATCGGCTTCGAACGCAATGTAGAGCGCCACTGATCTGGCCACAGCGCTGGCCACTGAGATACCCGTAAGCCGACTTCGACCCTGACCCAGCCATGAGTCTCTTCTTTCGCAAAGCCCGTTTGCTTGGCCACCTGCTGCGCGGCGCCTGGACCGTCGGCGTGCGTTTTCCGCGCGCTACACCCGAGCAACGTCATGCGCTGAACCGCGCCTGGTCGCTCAGGATGCTCGCCCTGTGCGGCATGAAGCTCGTTGTCCATAACGATTCGGCACGTCTGGATGCGGGCGCGCTGGTCGTCAGCAATCATATTTCGTGGATCGATATCTACGTGATTAACGCGTGGCGGCCGACGCCGTTCGTGTCGAAGGCGGAGGTGCGTAGCTGGCCGCTGATCGGCTGGTTCGCGGCGAATCTCGATACGGTGTTTATCGAGCGCGAAAAGCGCAGCGAGGCGCGGCGAATCATGCACGAACTGGCTTCGCGGCTGGAGCGTGGCGAGTTGATGTGCGTGTTCCCGGAAGGGACGACCACGGATGGGCTCGCGCTCAAGCCGTTTCACTCGAATATGTTCCAGGCGCCGGTTTCGGCGGGACGGCCGGTGCAGCCGGTCTGCATCATGTACGAGGATGCGCAGGGCAGGCAGTCGACGGCGCCGGCGTATATCGACGATCTGTCGCTGAAGGATTCGCTCGACGCCATGCTCAAGAGCGGGCCGATCACGGCACATGTGTTTGTATGCGACGCGATCGAGCCGGGCGATGATAGGCGCAAGCTGGCGGCGAGTGCGCAGGATGCGGTGGGGGCGGCGCTGGAGGCGATGCGTGGCGCCCCAGAGCGTGTGGCGCAAGCGGGCTGAGCGCCAGCTCGCAGCGGGTGATCCGGCTTAATTGCCGCCGCCACTTCCCGCTACGGCCCGGCAGCTTTCGCACGGCACCTGCGTGAGTACGCGTTGATACGGGTCGGCTTCGAGGCGCACGGCAGATAGCTTCTCGCCCCACACGCAACCCGAATCGAGCCCGATCACGTTCTTGCGCAGCGTGAGGCCCAGCGCGGCCCAATGGCCGAACACGACGGTGACGTCGCTGGTGCGCCGTCCCGGCACATCGAACCATGGCATGCAGCCTTCGGGGGCCGAATCCAGGCCGCCGCTGACCGTGAAATCCATCTCGCCTCTGGCGTCGCAAAAGCGCATGCGCGTCAGCGCATTGCAGGTGACGCGCAGGCGATCAATGCCCGTGAGATCTTTGCTCCAGCGGGCTGGCGCATTGCCGTACAAACCCGCGAGCGTGGTCTTCCAGTCGTCGCGGCGTAATGCTTTCTGAAGTTCTTCGGCTGCTTCCATCGCGAGCGCGGAGTCCCATTGCGGCAGCACGCCCGCATGCACCATCAGCATTCCCTGATCCCAATGCGCGAGCGGGCGATGACGCACCCAATGCAGCAGATCGGCCGCGTCCGGCGCGCTCAGGATCGTGTTGATCGTGTCATCCTTCTTCGCCTTGCGAATGCCCGCCGAGACCGACAGCAGATGGAGATCGTGATTGCCGAGCACCGCTACCGCGCGCTCGCCGAGCGCCATCAGTTCGCGCAAGGTCTCCAGCGACTGCGGCCCGCGATTGACAAGGTCGCCCGCAAACCAGAGCGGCGTGTCGGGCGAAGGGTTCGCCTTGGCCAGCAGTGCGCGGAAAGGGGTGAGGCAGCCTTGAAGATCACCAAAAGCAAGAGGGGCGACGACGCGAGAAGGAGGGTTGGTCATTGGGGCACGATGGAAAACGGAGTTGCTGCGCGATTGCTACGCTGCAAAATAGCAGAATATGCGCGCCTTTTGCAGCACTGCGGCACGAGAGCGGCAGCAAAGCGTCGCTGGTGTCTGTCATGACGTGAAGGCCGTTGCCGCAGCGGCCGCTTTGACGTGGATCGAATCGTATTTATGCGATGCTGGGCGGCAAGTCCGTGCCAGTATAATTGGCGGGCTAATCACGTGCCGCCCGTATCGCCTCTATCGCGCTACGCGCGGCGCATCGCGCGGCGGCAGACTGCGCCGCACACTTTCTATTCACCACAGATCGTCAGGCAATTTCATGATCCTGGTTACGGGCGGCGCGGGGTTCATCGGCGCCAATTTTGTGCTCGACTGGCTTGGTCAATCCGGCGAAGCCGTTCTCAACGTCGATAAGCTCACCTATGCGGGCAATGCCAGTACGCTCGCGTCGTTGCGCGACCACCCAGGCCATGTGTTCGCCCGGGTCGATATCTGCGATCGGGCGGCGCTCGACGCGCTGTTCGCGCAACATCGCCCTCGCGCGGTGGTCCATTTCGCGGCCGAAAGCCACGTAGATCGCTCGATCCACGGTCCGGCCGATTTCATTCAGACGAATCTCGTCGGCACCTTTACGCTGCTCGAGGCCGCGCGCCAGCACTGGAACACGCTCGATGCCGACGAGCGCGCCGCATTCCGCTTCCTGCACGTCTCGACCGACGAAGTTTTCGGCTCGCTGGGCGACAGCGACGCCCCGTTCACCGAAACGACGCCTTACACGCCCAACAGCCCGTATTCGGCGAGCAAGGCGGGTTCGGACCATCTCGTGCGCGCCTGGCATCACACCTACGGCCTGCCCACGCTCATCACCAACTGCTCGAACAACTACGGTCCGAACCAGTTCCCGGAAAAGCTGATCCCGCTGATGATCGCCAATGCGCTGGCGGGCAAGGCGCTGCCGGTATACGGCGATGGCCGCAACGTGCGCGACTGGCTGTATGTCGGCGATCACTGCAGCGCGATCCGCGAAGTGCTCGCGCGCGGCACGCCGGGCGAAACGTATAACGTTGGCGGCTGGAACGAGAAAACCAATCTCGAAGTGGTCGGCGAATTGTGTCGCCTGCTTGACGAGATGAAGCCGAAGCAGGCGGGTTCGTATCGCGATCAGGTCACCTATGTAGCCGATCGTCCCGGTCACGACCGCCGTTACGCGATCGACGCGCGCAAGATCGAGCGCGAACTTGGCTGGCGTCCCGTGGAAACCTTCGAAAGCGGTCTCGCGAAAACGGTGCGCTGGTATCTGGATCACCAGGAGTGGGTCGACGAGGTTGCCTCGGGCGCTTACCGCAACTGGATCGAAACCAACTACGCGCAGCGCGACTAAGGGGGCGGCATGGCTCGCAAAGGCATTATCCTGGCCGGTGGTTCGGGCACACGGCTGTATCCGATCACCCACGCCGTCTCCAAACAACTGTTGCCGGTTTATGACAAACCGATGATCTACTATCCTCTGTCCACGCTGATGATCGCGGGGATACGCGAGGTGCTGATCATTTCCACGCCGCAGGACACGCCGCGTTTTCAGGCGATGCTCGGCGACGGCAGTCAATGGGGCATGCAGCTCGAGTACGCGGTGCAGCCTTCGCCGGATGGTCTGGCGCAGGCCTTCGTGATTGGCCGCTCGTTCGTCGGCAACGACCCGTCGGCTCTGATCCTTGGCGACAATATCTTCTACGGCCACGATCTCGCAGCCCAGCTCGAACATGCGAATGCGCAGACTTCGGGCGCGACGGTGTTCGCGTATCACGTGCAGGACCCGGAACGCTATGGCGTGGTCGAATTCGATGCGGATTTTCGCGCGCTGTCGATCGAAGAAAAGCCCGTCAAGCCGCGCTCGAACTACGCGGTGACCGGGCTGTATTTTTATGACAATCGCGTGTGCGATATCGCGGCGCAGATCAAGCCGTCTGCGCGCGGCGAACTCGAAATCACCGACGTCAATCTGCACTATCTGCGCGAAAACGCGCTTGACGTGGAGATCATGGGGCGGGGTTTCGCGTGGCTCGATACCGGCACGCACGATTCGCTGATCGAAGCGGCCACTTTCATTGCGACCTTGCAAAAGCGCCAGGGCCTGATGGTTGCCTGTCCCGAGGAAATCGCCTTCCGCCGCAACTGGATCGGCGCTGAGCAGTTGCAGCAGCTTGCCGCGCCGCTCGCGAAGAATAGCTACGGCAAATATTTGATGAATCTTCTTTCGTCGCAGGTCATATGAGCATCACGGTTATTCCTACCGCGCTGAGCGAAGTCAAAATCATCGAGCCGCGCGTGTTCGGCGACGCCCGCGGTTTCTTCTTCGAGAGCTTCAATGGCCGCGCTTTCGCCGAGCAAGTGCAGGCCGGCGTCGAGTTCGTTCAGGACAATCATTCGCGCTCGAGCAAGGGCGTGCTGCGCGGTCTGCACTATCAGATCGAACATGCGCAGGGCAAGCTCGTGCGAGTCATCGCCGGCGAAGTGTTCGACGTGGCGGTCGACGTCCGGCGGTCTTCGCCCACCTTCGGCCAATGGGTCGGCGTGACCTTGTCTGCGGAAAACCGTCGGCAATTGTGGGTGCCACCTGGCTTCGCACATGGTTTCGTCGCGGTGTCGGACGTCGCGGAAATGCTCTACAAGACCACCGACTACTGGTATCCCGAACACGAGCGCAGCTTGCTGTGGAGCGATCCGGCGATCGGCATCGAATGGCCGCTCGACGGCGCGCCTACGCTCGCTGCAAAGGATGCTCAGGGCTTGCCGCTCGCGCAGGCGCAGACGTATGAGTGATGCGATGGCTGGCGGGATTCGCGAAGGCAAGACAGGCGCAAGACGGCCGACGATTGTCGTCACAGGAACGGGCGGGCAGGTTGGCGGCGAGTCGCTGCGTGCTTTGCAGGGCCTGGGAGACATTGTGGCGCTCGACCGTGCGCGCCTCGATCTTGCCGATCTCGACCGCGTGCGCGAGGTCATGCGCGAACTGCGACCCGATCTGATCGTCAACGCCGCGGCTTATACGGCAGTCGATCGCGCGGAAAGCGATGTGGAAGCGGCGCGCCGCATCAATACCGATCTGCCGCGCGTGCTCGCCGAAGAAGCGAGCCGGACGGGCGGGCTGCTGTTGCACTATTCGACCGACTATGTGTTCGACGGCGCGCTCGAGCGTCCGTACGTCGAAACCGATGCCCCCAGTCCGCTCAACGTCTACGGCGAAACCAAACTGGCCGGCGAGCGCGCGATCGAAGCAGTCGGCGGCAAACATCTGATCTTTCGCACGAGCTGGGTGTACGGTGCAACCGGGCGCAACTTTTTGCTGACGATGCTGCGGCTCGCGCGGGAAGGGCGCACCGAACTTTCCGTTGTCGACGATCAGATCGGCGCGCCTACGTGGAGCGCGACCATCGCGGCGATGAGTGCACATGTGGCGGCATTGCATTGCGACGGCGCGCATGACGACGCGTGGTGGACGCAGCGTTCGGGCGTCTATCACCTGACTTCGGGCGGCCAGACGTCGTGGGCGGGTTTCGCGCGGGCGGTCTTCGCGGCTGCGGGCCTGGTTGGCGTGATTGTGAAGCCGATCGGCAGCGATCAATACCCGACGCCGGCGCGCCGTCCGCTCAATTCGCGTTTGTCATGCGAAAAACTCGCGCAGCAGTTCGGGCTTCAGGTGCCGGACTGGCAAGCGGCGCTCGGGTTGTGTTTTCAGTTGCAGATTCGCCACAGTTCAATCGCGTGAACGGGGGCCGTAGCGCCGTCAACGACCGCCGCTACGCCACATTCATCAGACGTTTCGACTCCTCAATATTCTGCGAAGGACAGGGAGCTTCCGCGCGCACAATCCGGTTTGCTCCGAAAGGTTTCGCGTTGTCCTCACAGCGCAAACTTGCAATCGGATTTCAACACGCCACAAATCACTCATGTAGCCCGGCATTGTCCGGGCATTTTTTTTGCGCAGACGTGCGACAAGTCGTCCTTGGTGTTGGCTCCGCGTATCTGTCAGTCAGCTAACATTTTCGCTAACGTTCTTTGGCAGTGCGGAATTCACTGGCAGTGGACTGAACGCGGATAACACCGTTTCAGTTACAAAACTTACGCACACATTGGAAGAGGAATTGAACGGTCGAACTTTTTTACGCGGGAGGCGATAGAAGTCGGTTATCGATAAGCGCCCTTTTTATTGCTCCTCTTTCAAATCTTATGCGTAACAGGTCTTTGAGGTTCCGAATTGTTACGTATTGCTGTCTGGTATGTAAGCGTTGATTGATCAGCACCTATATGGGAAAGCGCGTATCACGCCGCGGCGGCCGTGCAAAATCTTCATAATTGTTATCGCAATAATGCGGTGCTGGACTTGCAATTTGTAGCAATTACAGATCGCTGGCTTGCTGAACAGCAGATAGAATGTAACTATGGAGTGCCTGAACGGCCCATATCGGCGGGGTGTCCGGGGGCTGGCACGATCAGCGCTGTCTTAGTGAAGCGGCCACGAGCCGCGCCCCATGGGTGAAAACATCGTCATCCGAAAAATACATCAACAGCGCAGCGTATCAGAGAGGAATTTGTGAGTCTGATCCCTATTATTCTGTGCGGCGGAGCCGGCTCCCGACTATGGCCGGTGTCACGCGAGTCGCATCCGAAACCCTTCATTCGTCTTGCCGACGGTCAAAGCTTGCTGCAGAAGGCATTTTTGCGCGCGGCCTCGCTGGACGGTGTGAATCAAATTCTCACGGTGACAAACCGCGATCTGTTCTTCAAGACGGAAGACGATTATCGCGAAGTCAACGAGCATGGCGTGGCCACCTCGTATATCTGTGAACCGTTCGGCCGCAATACGGCTGCAGCAGTTGCCGCTGCCGCCCTGCATATCGCTCGCACGAGCGGTCCGAAGACCACCATGCTGGTGCTGGCCGCCGACCATCTGATCGCCGACGAAGCCGCTTTCGCAGCCGCCGTCGCCAAGGCGCAGGCGCTCGCGGCTGAAGGGCGTATCGTCACGTTCGGCATCATGCCGGAGTCGCCGGAAACGGGTTATGGCTACATCGAAGCAGACGGCAACACGGTGCTGCGCTTCGTTGAAAAGCCGTCGCTCGACAAGGCCCGCGAATATCTCGAATCGGGTCGATACCTCTGGAATTCGGGCATTTTCTGCTTTACGGCAGAAGCGATGCTGCGCGAACTGAAGCAGCACTGCCCGGAAATTCTCGAAAGCACGGAAGCGTGCCTGCGCGACTCCCGCACGTCGGAAGGCGAGGGCTGGACGCAGGTGCAACTGTCGCCTGGCAGTTTCAACATGGTGCCGGATAACTCCATCGACTATGCAGTCATGGAGAAGTGCACCCAGGCAGCCGTTGTGCCGTGCTCGATCGGCTGGAGCGACATTGGTTCGTGGACCGCGGTGAGCGAGCTGTGCGAGGCCGACAACCATGGCAATCGCGTCGAAGGCGAGGCGCTGCTGCACGATGTCGACAACTGTTATTTCCAGAGCCGCGATCGTCTGATCGGCGCGGTGGGCGTCGATAACCTGATCGTGATCGACACGCCGGATGCGCTGCTGATCGCCAACCGCGATCGTGCGCAGGACGTCAAGCATATCTACGCGGCCTTGAAGGCGCGCGGCCATGAGGCGCACAAGCTGCATCGCACGGTGCATCGCCCGTGGGGCACATACACCATCCTCGAAGATGGCCCGCGCTTTAAGATCAAGCGTATCGAAGTCAAGCCGGGCGCAAGCCTGAGCCTGCAGATGCATCACCACCGCAGCGAACATTGGATCGTGGTGAGCGGCATGGCAAAGGTCGTCAATGGCGACAATGAATTCCTCGTGTCGACCAACGAGTCCACCTATATCCCCGCTGGCCACAAGCATCGGCTGGAAAATCCCGGCGTTGTGGGCCTTGTGATGATTGAGGTGCAAAGCGGCGAATATCTCGGCGAAGACGACATCGTTCGCTTCGAGGACGTGTACGGGCGGGCCTGATGAGTAGCGCTATCATCGATCGAGGTAATAAGGATCTGGCCAGCCACGATGGCCGTGATGACCTGATGGCCGGCCTGCGGGCTGTCCGCGTCTGGGGCACGCTTGGCTGGCACGACATCCGGCAGCGTTATCGCCGCTCGGTTATCGGGCCTTTCTGGTTCACGCTCAGCACGGCCATCATGGTGGTCGTGCTCGGTGCGTTGTACTCCGAACTATTGCATCAGGATATCCACGAATATCTGCCCTATCTCGCGATCGGGCTGGTGGTGTGGGGCTTTTTGTCGACCGTGGCGAACGAAGGGTGTAATGCCTTCATCGGCTCGGCGTATCTCATCAAGCAGATACGCATACCGTTGACCGTGCACGTCTGTCGTATCGTCTGGCGTAACTTCGTCATTCTGCTGCACAGCTTGCCGGTCGTTGTCGTGTTGCTCGTCGTGCTCAAGCGTCCGATCGGCTTCGAGTTGTTGCTGGTGCCGGTCGCGCTGTTCCTGCTGTTCCTGCAGGGCGTCTGGCTGAGCGTGGTGCTCGGCGTGCTGTGCACGCGCTTTCGCGACATTCAACCGATTGTTTCGAACCTGATTCAGGTCGCCTTCTTCTTCACGCCGGTGATGTGGTCGCCGGAAGTGCTGAAGTCGCGCGCATGGGTCGCGAGTTACAACCCGCTTTATCACCTGATCGAACTCGTGCGTGCGCCGCTGATGGGGCGTCCGCTGCTCTGGGAGTCGTGGGCGTGGTCACTGGGCATGCTGATAGTCGGCTTTGCGTTCGCGCATTTGCTGATGCGTCGCACCCGCAACCGGGTTCCATACTGGCTTTGACATCATCATGAGTTCGACCATTGCAGCTGAAGGGATCGTAGTCGAGTTCCCAATTTACGAAAATTCGCATCGCTCGCTCAAGAAGGCGATGCTGAATCTGACGACGGGCGGCCGGATCGGTCAGGACGCCAGTCGTCACACGATCGTGCGTGCGATCGACGAACTGAGCTTCAAGTTTTCGGATGGCGAGCGTATCGGTCTCGTCGGTCACAACGGTTCGGGCAAGACCACGCTGCTGCGCACGCTCACAGGCGTCTACGAGCCAGTGCGCGGCAAATTGCAGGTGCGTGGCCGGATCGCCTCGCTGCTCGACGTCTCGATGGGTCTCGATCCGGACGCAACCGGTTTCGAGAACATCTATCTGCGCGGCATTCTGGATGGTCTGAAACCGGCGCGTATTCGCAGCAAGATCGACGAAATCGCCGATTTTTCCGATCTCGGCGACTATCTGAATCTGCCGGTTCGCACGTATTCGAGCGGCATGATGCTGCGCCTCGCATTCTCGATGTCCACCAGCATCGAAGCCGACATCCTGATCATGGACGAATGGCTGAGCGTGGGCGACGCGGACTTCAAGGCGAAAGCCGCGCAGCGCCTCGAAACGCTGGTTGGCAACGCGTCGATCGTCGTCGTGGCGAGCCACGAACCGGCGCTGGTGGAGCGCGTCTGCACGCGCAAGATCAGTCTCGAACACGGCAAGATCGTTGCCGACGAACCGGTCCTCAAGGCCGATCTCGCGCCAGCGTCCCAGCCGGCGTCCGCAGACACGCGTTCTGCCGCGTGACAGCTTCGGCTGTCGCGCCGCAGCAAAAAAGCCGTTCATTTCCCCCAAGCTCGCCATCTGAGGCTCGAATAAGGCATGTATTCCATGCGCGCTGATCATCCTTTCGTCCGTTACGGCGAGTCGCTGTTCCTGCATCAACCCTTCCGGCTGTTGAAGGGAATGCTGGGCGCCTATGTCGCCTATCCGATCGCCGAGAGCCGCGAGCAGCGCAATGTGCGCCCGAAAGTGGCGGAACTGCGCAGCTGGTATCGCCAGCCGTTCGCACAGCGACGCGCAATTGCGCAGACGCGTCTGGGCGACATCCTGCAATTCGCTGGCGAACACGTGCCGTATTACCGCGACCTGTTCCGCGAAAAGCAGTTCGATCCGCTCAAGGCAGCCAAGGACCCGCGTTATCTCGAAGAACTGCCGTTCCTGACCAAGGACATCATTCGCGAGCAGGGCGCGCGGCTCTTTTCGCGTCCGCTTGAAGAAGTGCGTCATCACGCCTGCAAGACCGGCGGCTCGACGGGCCTGTCCTGCACGATCTTCTACGATCAGGAAGCGGCCGATTATTCGTCGGCGGTGACGTTCTATGCACGCCAGCGCATCGGCAAGCATGGCTATCGTTCCGAGCTGCATTTCGCCTGCCGTTTCCCCGATGCGGTCGTGCCGCAGTGGCCGTCGCGCGAAGACTTCAAATGCTTTGCGATGAACCGCAGCAACATCTTCTTCGACCGTATCGACGATGCGGGGCTCGAGGAAATGTGGCGCACGCTCAAGCGGCGCAAGCCTTGGCTCGCGCACGGCCATCCGTCGACGATGTACGCGCTGGCCTGCTATATCGAGCGTAAATACGGCAGCGACAAGGCCTTCACCGTATTCGAGTCGAGCGGCGAAATGCTCGAGCCGCATCAACGCGAAGTGATCGAGCGCGCGCTGCGTTGCCGCGTCATCGACCGTTATGGTCTCGCCGAACTCGGTGTGCTCGCGTATGAAGTCGATGGGCACGACAACGGCTTCCAGATTCTCGATTCCGAAGGCTGGCCGGAAAGCCGTCCGGCAGGCGCGGGCGATCGCGCCGATGGCGCGCACGAACTCGTGCTAACGGGTTATCGCAACCGCCTCATGCCACTGATTCGTTACGCGACCGGCGACCTCGCCCGTGTCGAAGAACGTGCCAATGGTTTCTTCCTGACCGATGTGGTCGGGCGCATTCACGACGTCGTGCCGATCAACGGCGTCGCGCACCCGACGCACCACATTCAGGACATGCTCGACCATCGCGTCGGCGGGATTCAGGAGTTCCAGATCGACCTGCGGACTTCGCCGCCGACCTTGCGCATCGTGCTCGAACCGCACGCGACGGAGGAAGACACCACGCGCAAGCTGCGCCACTACTGGCAGGACGCGTTCACGATCGAATACGTCGGCCACGATGCCTTCGTTCGCGTCGGCCGCCGCGCGAAATTCCGTCATGTGGTGAGCGCATGATCGGCGTCTTCTATCCCGCACTGTCGGCGCAGGCTGGCAATCTCGTGCTTGCCGCCGTGCGGCGCTCGGTGACGCGCACGCAGGCCAACGCGCTCTCGCGCGCGGCGCTGGGCGCGAACAGCGCACCGGTGCTGGCGTTTGCCGTCGATGCACCCGACGCCTGGGGCGATGCGCTGGTTGCGTGGCTGGAAACACGCGCGTCCAAGCTCGTCGTGTTCGGCCGCCTGCCGCACGCGCTCGCACGGAAGCTCGGTTGCGCTGCGCGCACGTGGCCCGAGCAATTCGATAACGCCGCTCGCAGTGCGTCTGCCGCGTCGCGCCAATACGCGCAGAGCGCGGCGAGCGTCGTCTATACCGCGCAGGCTGCTGCGCTCGGTGGCCGCGCGTGGCGCCGTCCGTTCGAGCGTTTCGACTTCACCGACGAATGGAACAACCTCGGCTACGGCGCATTGCGCGCGGACGGCTCCATCTGGTCCGTGCGCGAGCCTGTCGACGTGCCCGAAGCCGCGCGCCTCGCCTCCGTTGAAATCGGCGGCGAGCGCTGTTTTTCCTACGCCGCGCTGTTCGATCTGCCGAACGCGAGCGTGCTTTGGTTCAATCGCGATGTCGGGCCGTGCGACTCGTTCGAATGGCGGCTTATCGAGAATTTCCTGTCGGGGCATCGCGCTGAAGCGCTGCCGTGCCAGCCCGTGGTGAGCGAGATTCCCGCCGGCTACGATGCGGCGATCACGTCGCGTCTGGATTGCGACGAAGATATCGAATCGGCGCGCCCGCTGTGGCAGACGTACCAGCGCCTGAACGTGCCGTTCTCGCTGGCGATCCACACCTCGAATCTGCACGACGATACGCATTACCCGATGCTGCGCGAATTCGCTGCGGCATCCGGCACGGCGTTGCTGTCGCACACCGCCACGCATGCGCCCAATTGGGGCGGCAGTTACGAAGCTGCGTTCAAAGAAGGCGCGGAATCGATGCAACGCATCGCGGACGTGTCGGGCGAGCGCGTGCGCTACGCCGTTTCGCCTTTTCATCAAAGCCCCGATTACGCCCTGCAGGCACTCGCCGACGTCGGCTATGCAGGCTGTGTGGGCGGCATCATCCGCAACGATCCGGAGTTCCTGATCGCGCGCGGCGGCGCGCTCGCGAACATGCCCGAAGGTTTTATCGGCCATAGCCAGCAGACCATGCTGCATGGCGATTGCATGCTCGTCGAAGGAGATCCGCTCGCGGTGTTCAAGGAAGCGTTCGATCTCGCGTTCGAAACGAACACGCTGTTCGGCTATCTCGATCATCCGTTTTCGCCGCGCTACCAGTACGGCTGGCGCACCGAAGAAGAGCGCATCGGCGCCCACGAGCAGTTGATTGCCTGGATTCGCGCGCGCGCGCGCCGGCCGCTGTTCCTCGACGAAAACGCCGCGCTCGATTTTCTGGTGACGAAGAGTGCGTGCCAGATCGTCGACGATGGCGCGCAGTTCCGTTTCGTCGCACCAGAAGCGGCGGCCAGCACGCTGCCGTTCGCGCTCGACTATCGCGGCGAACGTATCGCTGCAGGCACGGAGGGGTTCGCACGATGAGGATCATGGTCGTACTCGGCACACGCCCGGAAGTCATCAAGCTCGCGCCCGTGATTCGCGCGCTGCAGCCGGTTGCTCAGACGATCGTGTGCGCAAGCGGCCAGCATCGCGAAATGCTGAACCAGGCGTTGGGATCGTTCGGCATTACGCCTGACGTGACCGTCGACACGATGAGTCCCGGCCGTTCACTGAACATTCTCGCGTCGCGGCTTCTCGAGGAAATGGACGCCGTGCTCGAGCGCGAGCGTCCCGATTGGGTCGTGGTGCAAGGCGACACCACGACCGCGTACTGCGCGGGTCTTGCCGCATTTCATCGTGGCATCGCGGTGGCGCACGTGGAAGCCGGGCTGCGTACCGGCGATCTCGCAAATCCGTTTCCCGAGGAAGCCAACCGCCGTCTGCTCGCGCAGATCGTCACGCGGCACTTCGCGCCGACGGCGCTCTCGCGCGAAAACCTGCTGCGCGAAGGTATCGACGACGCGCGCATCATCGTGACGGGCAATACGGTCGTCGACGCGATCGAACTGGCGCGCCGCAACTGGGCTTCGGCGCCGCCGGCGCTCGCGCAATCGGACTGGGCCGCCGACGGCACGCCTCAGGTGCTCGTTACCTGCCATCGTCGCGAAAATTTCGGCGATACCTTGCGCGGCATCTGCCAGATGCTCAAGGACCTGTGCGGGCAGTATTCGGGCCATCGCTGGGTATTTCCCGTGCACCTGAATCCGGCGGTGCGCGAGCCGGTGATGCGTGAGCTAGGTGAAGTCGCCAATCTGCGTCTGATGGACCCCGTCGATTACGAGTCGAGTCTCTATCTCATTAGCAAGAGCGAGCTCGTGCTCAGCGACTCGGGCGGCATTCAGGAAGAAGCGCCAACGTTTGGCGTGCCGGTCGTCGTCATGCGCAGTCACACCGAGCGTCGCGAAGGCGTCGATGCCGGTTTCGCGACGCTGGCAGGGCAGACCCCGGCGCGCATCGAAGCCGCCGCGCGCGCGTGGCTCGACGATCCGGCGCGGCGCGAGGCGCTGCGTAATCGTGCGAATCCGTATGG
Source organism: Paraburkholderia sp. J69-1 (assembly GCF_905220255.1). Classification (NCBI taxonomy): domain Bacteria; kingdom Pseudomonadati; phylum Pseudomonadota; class Betaproteobacteria; order Burkholderiales; family Burkholderiaceae; genus Paraburkholderia; species Paraburkholderia sp. J69-1. The sequence continues at coordinate 372,453 of NZ_CAJMZG010000001.1, forward strand.
CGATGGACACGCCGCGCAACGTATCGTCGCCGGTCTGCTCGACGCGGCGGAGGCGCGCGGGTGAGCGGGCAGGATCGGCATGACAGTGCGCCGCGAGACTGTATTTTGTTTTCCACTGCGGATTGGGACGAGCCTTACTGGACCAACAAGCAGCACACGGCGCAGGCGCTCGCGCGTCGCGGCTGGCGTGTGCTGTATGTAGAAAGTCCCGGCCTGCGCGCGCCGAAAATCGCGAGCGGCAAGGACTGGAAGCGCATCGCGCGGCGTTTGTGGAGCGGCCTCGTTTCGAACTTTCTCGCGCCGCCGCAGCGCGATCCGAACATCTGGGTGCTCTCGCCGCTGATGATGCCAGCGGCACATCATCGGCCGATGATCCGCCGTCTGAATCAATGGTTGTTGCGGCGCGGCATCGAGCGATTTGCGAAGCAGCGCCGGTTCAAAGATCCGGTCGTGTGGACCTACCATCCGTTCATGCTCGATGCGGTGCAGCATCTGCAACGCGGTGCGATGGTCTATCACTGTGTAGACGATCTGGCCGCGATTCCGGGCGTGGATGTCGACGCTTTCGACGCCGAGCAGCAACAACTGCTGACGCGTTGCGATGCAGTGTTCACGACGGCGGGCGCGCTGCGCGACAAATGCGCGCCTTTTAACGCGAATACGCATTTCTTCGCGAACGTTGTGGATACCGAACATTTCGGCCGCGCGATGGATGCGAACCGGCCGGTGCCCGCGCAGATTGCCGCGCTGGGCACGCCGCGCCTCGTCTATCACGGCGTATTGTCGGACTTCAAGGTCGACTTTGCGCTGATCGACGCGGCCGCGCGTTTGCGCCCGCAGTGGCAGTGGATCTTTATCGGCGAGGAACGGGAAGGGCAGCGCAGCGAATGGGTCGGCCGCCTGAAGGCGCTGCCCAACGTGCATTTTCTGGGCTACCGGCGCTATGAGGACTTGCCGGACTGCCTGCGCGGCGCGGATGTGGGCTTGCTGCCGACGTTGCTGAACGGCTACACCCGTTCAATGTTTCCGATGAAGTTCTTTGAATATCTGGCGGCTGGATTGCCGGTGGTCTCGACGCCGCTCGATTTCACGAGCGGCAACTTCGAGGGGCTCGAAGTGGGCGAGACGCCTGAGGCTTTTGTGGCCGCCATTGAAAAGCAGCTGGGCCGAGGCCGCCTGAGCGCGGGCGAGGCACGTGCGTTCGTGGGTGATAATACCTGGGATGCGCGCATCGACCGGATGCTGGAGCACATCGATTTGGGCACCATCGCTGGACGATGAGTAGTATTTAATAATCAGCTGATAAATAGACCTGTCAAACAGCACGAATTCCCCATGAAAGTATTATTCAACACCTACCCGATGGCTTTTCACACTCCTGGTGGTGGGGAAGTGCAGCTTATGCAGTATCACCGGCATCTGCCGGAACACAGCGTGGATGTCACGCTGCTCGACATGTGGGCGCCGAAATTCAAGGACCACGGTCTCGTGCATTTTTTCTCTTGCATGAGCGGGTCGCTGCATTTCTGCAACTTCATCAAGCGCATTGGCATGCCGCTGGTGGTGTCGCCCAATCTGTGGATCACGCAAGAGACGAAGGACAACTATCCGTACGACGAGATCCGCCTGATTTTCGTTCTGGCCGACCGGGTCGTATGCAATTCAAATGCGGAATGCGATCTGCTGGCGACCGTTTTCAATATCGAGCGAGAGAAGTTCGCCACGGTCTACAACGGCATCGACCGTCAATTTCTCGTGCGGACCGATGCGGAAATCTTTCGCACAAAATTTGAGATATCTGAGGATTTCGTCTTAAACGTCGCCAACATCGAGCCGCGAAAAAATCAGCTCAATCTGATCCGCGCGATGAAGCAGCATCCGGAATTGAAGCTGGTGCTGGCCGGGCATATTCGCGATACCGAATACGCCGAGCTGTGCTTCGCCGAAGGCGGCGACCAGCTCAAGTATCTGGGTCCGATCCCGCACGATGCCGACGAGTTGCGCTCGGCCTATGCGGCCTGTTCGGTCTTCGCACTGCCCAGCACGCTCGAAACGCCCGGCCTCGCCGCGCTTGAAGCGTTTGCATGCGGTGCGCCGATTGTGGTGACGAACGAAGGCTGCACCTACGAGTACTTCGGTGACGGCGCGCAATACGTGAGCTGGGACGATATCGACGGCATCAGTGAGGCGATCGCTCAAGGCTGCGCGCAAGGGCGCAAGCACGCCGCGCTCGCCAACATCGTCGCGGGCGCCAATTACACATGGAACAACGTGGTCGGCGATCTGGTCCGCGTCTATGAAGAACTGCTGGAAAGCCCGGCCGGTGCGCCCGTGGCCGGCGGCTTCCGGACGATGGAGCGCGACGGAGCTTCGGCATTTGCATGGACCCGTGGATTTGCGCATTTCGATAGCGAGCCCGGTATCATCAGTGGTCTATGGCGGATGGAGGCAGGCGGTACTGCAGACATCAGTGTCAACGGCGAGCTGATTGCCCGCCAGATCGAGATAGCGCAACACTGGAAGCCGTTCCAGATCGTGGTTCCGAAGTCAGGCGACGACGCGCTCAGTCGCGTGACAATCGACAACATTCGGCGCACGGACGGCAGCGTGATCGACGATCGCGGCCTGGCGTTGCGCGACGTGTCGTTCGAGGATTCCCTCGCGGCGAATTTTGAAGAAGCAGTCGTTCTGTCACAGCTGATAGCTCGGAGCGAAGGTTTCTTTTCCATAGAATCGGACCCCTTCCGCTATTTCGTGTGGACCAGCACGCAATGCAGTTTCCGCATGAAGCCGGGTCAATTGCACTTTTTGTGGCACGCGCTGAGCGCGGCTACGGTCGATATCGACATGAATGGTGCGCCATGGAAGACCGGGATACAGGTCGGCGCGGATTGGAGCGGATTTGAGCTGGACGCAGTAGCGGCAGCAGGCGAGGACGATGTCGAAGTCACCCTTCGCGTCACGCTGCCGGAAAACACCATGCAAAACGGGGAACGGCTGCTGGGTGTGGCCATTGGTGCGTGCACGATTACTGCACGACAAACAGAGGTTGAATACCGGGAGAAACGCGAAGATGCGAATAGTAATTGACCTCCAATCAGCTCAATGTGAAAGCCGGTTTCGTGGTATCGGTCGTTATTCTTTGTCGCTTGCGCGCGCGATGCTGCGCGAAGGGCAACGTCGCGGCCATGAACTGTACGTCGTCCTGAACGGTAAGTTTCCGGAGACGGTGCCCGTTCTGCGTAATGCCCTTGCGGAACTGCTGACGCAGGACCGCATCCTGGTCTACGCGTGTCCGCCCAATACGGCTGCGATGAGCGCGGGCGGCGAATGGCGCGAGCAGGCCGCGCAACTGGCGCGCGAGGAGGTGCTGGCGGCGTTGCAGCCCGACGTCGTCCATCTGTCCAGCCTGTTCGAGGGCTGGGGGGACGAGGCCAACACGGGCGTCGCGTCCGGGCTGCGCACGCCTCCCACGGCGGTCACGCTCTACGACCTGATTCCGTACGTGATGAGCGATGTGTATCTCGCTTCGCCGGAGTATCGCGAGTTTTATATGAGTAAGTTCGCGGCGCTCAAGCGCTCGGACTTCATGCTCGCCATCTCGGATTATTCGCGCCAGGAAGCGATGACGGAGCTGGACGTCCCGGCAGACCGCGTCGTCAACGTGTCGGCGGCCATTACCAGCGAATTCGCCCCGGCAAACCTGGACGAAGAGGCCGCGAAACAGGTGCTGGCGAAGTACGACATCAGTTCGCCCTTCGTTCTTTACGTGCCCGGCGGTTTCGACCCGCGCAAGAATTTCGATCGTCTGATCGAGGCGTACGCAGCGTTGCCTGATGGGTTGCGCGCCGATCTCCAGCTGGTAATCGGTAGCCGCTTGCCGGAAGGGATGCACCAGGTTCTCGTCGACAAGGCGCGCTCGGCTGGTCTGAGCGAGCGGGAACTGCGACTCACGGGTTATCTGCCAGAAGAAGATCTGGTGGCCTTGTACGGTCTGTGCCGCCTCTCGGTTTTCCCGTCGCTGTATGAGGGCTTTGGTTTGCCTGTGCTGGAAGCCATGGCTTGCGGCGCCGCACTGATCGCTTCGAATACCAGCAGCCTGCCCGAAGTGGTTGGCCGCGACGACGCGTTGTTCGATCCGCGCTCCGTACCGGATATCACGCGTGCAATGCAGCAGGCACTCACCGACGAGCAGTTCCTCGCGAAATTGCACGAGCATTGCCTCACGGCGGCCGCGCGATTTAGCTGGGAACGCTCTGCGGTGCTCGCCCTCGACGCGCTGGAAAAGGCGTTTGCGCAAGACGGCGTGGCGTTCCGTGCACAGCCGGCGGCGCCGAAGGATGGCAATTACGACGCGATCGTTGCACATCTCGCGCAACAGGATTCGCTGACGCCGGAAGAGGGCGATTTGGCCAAGCTGCGCAGCGCCGTGGACGCGAACAACAAGCTGGTACGCACCTTCAATGGCGAGCGCCAGTTGTTCGTCGATATTTCGGAACTTGTGATGCGCGATGCCAAGTCTGGCATCCAGCGCGTGGTGCGCAGCATTCTGCTGCAACTGCTCAAGAACCCGCCGCCGGGATACCGGGTCGAGCCGGTCTACACGCCGGACGGTCAGGGACTGCAATACGCGAACAAGTTCATTGCGCGCTTCCTTGGCGAGTCGGACGAAAACGTACAGGATGTGCCGGTCACCTTTGGCGCACAGGATATTTTTGTTGGCCTGGATCTGACCGCGCACCTGTTCCCGGCGTTCACCCAGACGCTGCAGCACATGCGCAAGACCGGTGTGCATATCCACTACGTCGTCTACGATCTGACGCCGTTGATGGATCGCCGTTGGCACACCGAAGGCATGACGCTCGCCTTCACGCACTGGATCGATGCCCTGGCTGCCGAAGCGGACAGCCTCGTGTGCATTTCCGAAGCCGTCGCGGTCGACGTGCGTCACTGGTTCGAGCAGCAGCGTCAAGCTCATGGACGCGTGCCGGCAATCACCCACTTCCATCTGGGCGCCGATATCGACAGCAGCGTGCCGACGCGCGGCCTTCCCGACGACGCGCCTGCTGTGCTGGGCGCGATCGGCGAGCGCCCGAGCTTTCTGATGGTCGGCACGATCGAGCCGCGCAAAGGCTATGCGCAAACGCTCGACGCCTTCGATCATCTGTGGGCGAAGGGCGCCGATGTGAATCTCGTCATCGTGGGCAAGGTCGGCTGGCAGATGGAGTCGATGGTCGAGCGCATCACCACGCATGCGCAACTCGGCAAGCGTCTTTTCTGGTTGAACGGTGTCAGCGATGAGTATCTGGGGCAGGTCTATGGCGCCAGCTCGGCACTGATCGCGGCTTCCGAATACGAAGGTTTCGGACTGCCGCTGATCGAGGCCGCGCAGCATCGATTGCCCATCGTCGCGCGCGATATCGCCGTGTTCCGCGAAGTCGCGGGCGCTCACGCTTACTGGTTCAAAGCCAACGAGGGTGTGGATCTGGCAGACGCCATCGAGCGTTGGCTGGACCTGTCGCGCCTCGGAAATGTGCCCGACTCCAGCGGCATGCCCTGGCTAACGTGGGCGCAGAGCACTGCGCAACTTCTGGAGCAGATCGGTTTGGATGCGCGTTCTATGAACCACGCAAACAACGCATGATCTGATTCACCCCATTACTGCTTAATTTTTTGTCGAGTTTTTTATGATCGCAATCATCACCGGCATCACCGGCCAAGACGGTGCTTACCTCGCTGAACTGCTGCTGGAAAAGGGCTATACGGTCTACGGCACCTACCGTCGTACCAGTTCGGTGAACTTCTGGCGTATCGAGGAACTCGGCATCCAGAATCATCCGAATCTGCATCTGGTCGAATACGATCTGACCGATCTCTCGTCGAGCATCCGCCTGCTGCAGACCACCGGCGCAACCGAGGTCTACAACCTCGCAGCACAGAGCTTCGTTGGCGTGTCGTTTGACCAGCCGGTCACGACCGTCGAGATCACTGGCGTGGGTCCGCTGAACCTGCTCGAAGCGATTCGCGTCGTCAATCCGAAGATCCGCTTCTATCAGGCATCGACTTCGGAAATGTTCGGCAAGGTGCAGGCAGTGCCGCAGATCGAAAGCACGCCTTTCTATCCGCGCAGCCCGTATGGCGTCGCCAAGCTCTACGCGCACTGGATCACGGTGAACTACCGCGAGTCGTACAACATCTTCGGTTGCAGCGGCATTCTGTTCAACCATGAGTCGCCGCTGCGCGGCCGTGAATTCGTGACGCGCAAGATCACGGACTCGGTTGCGAAGATCAAGCTCGGCCTGCTCGATACGCTCGAACTCGGCAACCTCGACGCCAAGCGCGACTGGGGTTTCGCGAAGGAATACGTGGAAGGCATGTGGCGCATGCTGCAGGCCGACAAGCCCGACACCTACGTGCTGGCGACCAACCGTACGGAAACCGTGCGCGACTTCGTGACGATGGCGTTCAAGGCCGCGGGCATCACGGTGACGTGGAGCGGCGAAGGCGAGAATGAAACGGCCGTGTGCGCCGCAACCGGCAAGACGCTGGTGCGCATCAACCCGAAATTCCATCGCCCGGCCGAAGTCGACCTGCTTATCGGCGATCCGGCAAAGGCCACGCGCGAACTCGGCTGGAAGCCGCAAACCACGCTCGAACAACTGTGCGCGATGATGGTCGAAGCCGACCTGCGTCGCAACGAGAAGGGCGCTTCGTTCTGATATGCCGAACGTTTTAATTACCGGCGTACAAGGGTTCACCGGTCGTTATCTCGCCGAGCGGTTGCGTCGCGAGGGCTACCAGGTCAGCGGCATGACGCATGGCCAGGGCGCGCCGGAGGCGGGGCTGTATCAGTGCGATCTGCTCGACCGCGACGCAATCGCGGAAGTGATCGACACGGTGCGTCCCGACTGCGTCGTGCACTTCGCGGCGATCGCGTTCGTGGCGCACGGCGACGTCGATACGATGTATCGCACCAACGTCGTCGGCACGCGCAATCTGCTGGATGCGCTGGCCGAGTCGGGTAACGACCTGCGCTCCATCATGATCGCGAGCAGCGCGAACATCTACGGCAATACGGCGATCGATCCGCTGACCGAAGCGGTGCCGCCGGCGCCCGCGAACGACTATGGCGTGAGCAAGGTGGCGATGGAATACATGGCGCGGCTCTGGTCCGATCGCCTGCCCATCACCTTCGTGCGGCCGTTCAACTACACGGGCGTGGGCCAGTCGCCGCGTTTCGTGCTGCCCAAGCTCGTCGATCATTTCCGCCGCCGTGCGCCGGAAATCGAACTCGGCGCGCTCAACGTCGCGCGTGACTTCTCGGACGTGCGCATGGTCGTGGACGCGTACGCGAAGCTGCTGGCGCTGCCAGGCACCGGCGAGGTGTACAACGTCTGTTCGGGCACGGCGCATAGCCTGGGCGAAGCGATCGAGATGCTCGAGCGCATGGCCGGTTATCGCATCGAGGTCAAGGTGAATCCGGCCTTCGTGCGCCACGGGGAAGTGCGCTATCTGCGCGGCTCCAACGAAAAGCTTGAAGCCGCGATTGGCCCGCTCGAACGCATTTCCCTCGAGGACACCTTGCGCTGGATGTATCAAGCATGAAGGTGCTGCACGTCTATCGCACGTACTTCCCCGATCCGCCGGGCGGTCTGCAAGAAGCCATCCGCCAGATCTGCCTTGCGACGCGTGTGCGCGGCGTCGAGCCGCGCATCTTCACGCTGTCGCCGACGCCTTCGCCGCGTAGCATCGAGTATCCCGAAGCGCGCGTCGACCGCTCGAAATCGTGGGCCGCGCCGGCCTCGTGCGATCTGGGCGGGCTGGACGCGCTGCAGCAGTTCCGGGCAGGGGCGGCGTGGGCAGATGTGCTGCATTTTCACTTTCCCTGGCCGTTCGGCGATGTGCTGCGCATGCTTGGCGAGCGCAGCAAGCCGGCGGTCATGACCTACCATTCGGACGTCGTGCGGCAACGGCTGCTGGGTGCGCTGTATGGACCGTTGATGCGGCGCATGCTGGATTCGATGTCGGCTGTGGTGGCGACTTCGCCGGCCTATGCGCAAACGAGTCCGGTGCTCACGCAGTTCGTCAATCCCGAACGTGTGCGGGTGATTCCGCTGGGTATCGCGGATTACGCCACGCAAGCCGGGGGCGCAGGCGAATCCGATGTGCTCGCGCGCCTTTCTCTCGGCGATGAACCGTTTTTTCTCGCGCTTGGCGTGCTGCGTTACTACAAGGGACTGCACACGCTGATCGAGGCGGCGCCTTCGATTCCCGCGCGTCTCGTGATCGCAGGATCGGGGCCGGAAATGGAGCGGCTTCAGCAACTGGCGAAAGAGCGCGGCGTCACCAACGTGCAGTTCGCCGGGCAAGTTTCGGACGTCGAAAAGCAGGCGCTGCTGCAGCGTTGCCGTGGTCTCGTGCTGCCGTCGCAGTTGCGCTCGGAAGCTTTCGGCATGGTGCTCGTGGAAGCCGCGATGTTTGGCAAGCCGCTGGTGTGTTGCGAGATCGGCACGGGCACCTCGTATGTGAACGAGCATGGTGTGACGGGCTTCGTGGTTCGCCCCGAGTCGCCCGATGAACTGGCCGCCGCCGTGAACACGCTGCTGAACGACGAAAGCCGGGCTCGCGCCATGGGCGCCGCAGCGCGGGAGCGCTATGAGCGGCTGTTTTCGGATGTTGCGCTGGGCGACAAGTACGCCGCCTTGTACGAGGAAGTCGCCAGCACGCGGCGAGCAGGCTGATCGGGCGTCGTCCGGGCGCCTGGCGTGCCGGATGAACGCATCAACCCACTCCTGAAAGCCAGGGACCGCGATTCATGACTCAACGCATTCTACTGACCGGTGCGACCGGTTTTGTCGGCCACGCTGTTAGCCGACGACTGCTCGACCGCGGCGATCAAGTGACGGCGTTGGTACGGCAGCGCGGGGCAGTGGTGTCGGGCGTGGCCGAATGGCTCGCGCCCGCGAACGATTTCGCCGATGTCGAGCAGCATTGTCCGCCGGACCTCGCCTGCGACGTAGTCATTCATCTCGCCGCACGCGTGCACGTGATGAACGACCACTCCATCGACCCGCTGGCTGCTTATCGCGAAACCAATGTCGAAGGCATGTTGCGCGTCGCGCGCGCCGCCCGGCGAACGGGTGCGCGACGGTTTGTTTTCGTCAGCAGCATCAAGGCCGTTGGCGAGTCCAGCGAAGGCCGCGAGCCGCTCAGCGAGCTCGTGCCGCCGCAACCCGAAGATCCCTACGGCATCTCGAAACTCGAAGCGGAGCGCGCGCTCACTGCCTACGGACGCGGCTGCGGCCTGGAAGTCGTGATCGTGCGACCGCCGCTGGTTTATGGCCCGACTGTGCGCGCCAATTTCCTGCAGCTGATGAATGCGATCGCGCGGGGTGTGCCGTTGCCGCTGGGGCGCATCGAGGCGCGTCGTAGCATGATCTTCGTCAATAACCTCGCCGATGCCCTCGTGCACTGCGCTTCGGAGCGCCGTGCCGCTGGCGGCCTGTTCCATGTCTCGGACGGACATGATCTGTCAGTGAGCGAACTGGCGCGCATGCTGGCGTGGCAACTCCAGGCGCCGGCCCGCTTTCCCTCGGTGCCGCCGGGCCTGCTGCGCCTGGCTGGGCGGCTGACGGGCCGCTCGGCGCAGGTCGGACGTCTGCTCGACGAGTTGCGGGTCGACAGTAGCCACATCACCGAAACGCTTGGCTGGCGGCCGCCCTATACCGTGGAGCAAGGGCTGCTGGAAACCGCCTCGTGGTATCGCGCGACGCATTGACACGCTTTAGTTGAGACTTTCATGTTCCAAAACCCGATCGTGTACGTGACCGGCAGCGCCTTCGCGGCGTTCGCGGCGTGCATGCTGATTCTCTGGAGCCTGCTCAAGACCGGCCTCGCCTGGCGCCTTGCCATCGACGTGCCGAACGAGCGCTCCCTGCATACGCTCCCCACGCCGCGCGTCGGCGGCTGGGGCATTGTGCCCGTCGTGGCGCTGCTGACGGTCGCCGTGGCGCCGTCGCTCTGGCTGGCTGCGCTGCTGTTCGCCTTGCTCGCGGCACTGTCGCAGATCGACGACCGTCGCGGCCTGCCCGTGTGGGCGCGCTTCGGTGCGCATATCGCAGCCGTTGCAGTGTTCGTGACCTTTTATCCTGCAGCGGCGCCCTGGTGGCTGCTGTGCGGCGTGGCATTTTTGATGGTCTGGCTTGTCAATCTTTACAATTTTATGGACGGCTCGGATGGTCTCGCCGGCGGCATGGCGCTCTTCGGCTTCGGCGCCTACGCGATCGCCGCGCTGCGGGCCGGTCCGGCCGCTGTGCCGCTCGCACTGGCTGGCGCCATCACGGCTGGCGCGGCGCTCGGCTTCCTGCGATTCAATTTCCATCCGGCCCGCATATTCCTTGGCGATGCCGGTTCGATCCCGCTGGGCTTTCTGGCCGGCGCGCTGGGCTATTGGGGCTGGGCGCGCGGCGTCTGGCCGGTATGGTTTCCGGCGCTGGTGTTCTCGCCATTTATCGCGGATGCCTCTGTTACCTTGCTGCGCCGGCTGCTGCGCGGCGAGAAAATCTGGCAGGCCCATCGTGAGCATTACTACCAACGCATGGTGCAAATGGGGTGCGGACACGCCCGCACGGCACGTATTTGGTATTCGCTGATGGCGGCAGGCATAATGACTGCTTGTTTCGCGATGTCCTTCTCTCCCGTTCTGCAGTGGCTGACGGTCGCCGCATGGATGGCGATCCTCGGAGTGGCTGGGGTATTTGTGGACAGGCGCTGGACGCGTCATCGGTCCGGTCTTGTGGAATCCTGAGAGCGCTCTGTATCGATGAAGAAGTTCAAAGCCCGTTGGCTCTCGCTGGGCGCATTCGCCTTCGACCTGTGTGCGGTCACCGCATCGTGGCTGCTTGCCTACGTCATCCGCTTCAATGGGCCGGTGCCCGAGGCGTATCTGCGTAGCGGGATGCACGCTCTGGTCTGGGTGCTGATCGCTTACGCGGGACTGTTCCGCAGCTACGGCCTCTATCGCGGCATGTGGGTCTTTGCCAGCTTGCCCGATCTCGTGCGCATCGCCAAGGCGATATGCGTCGGCGCGCTCGCGGTCGTGATCGGCACTGCGCTGATGCAGCCGCAGCCTATCGTGCCGCGCTCGGTCTGGCTCGTTTCTCCCATGCTGCTGTTCCTCATGATGGGCGGCTCACGCGCGCTCTATCGCAGTGCCAAGGAGTTCTACCGATACGGCGGCCTGGTCGGGCAGGGCAAACCGGTATTCGTGGTTGGCGCGGGTTCGGCAGGCGCCAATCTCGTGCGCGAACTCAAACGCTCGGGCGAGTGGCGGCTCGTCGGTCTGCTCGACGATGATGCCGTCAAGCAAGGCCGCGAAATCAATGGCTGCCGCGTGCTCGGCTCGATCAACGACCTGCAGCGCCTGAGCGCGCAGATGAAAGTCGAGCACGTGATCATCGCCGTGCCGTCGGCCTCACCCGAAGTGCATCGCCGGATTGCTACGCTGTGCGTGCGCGCAGGCGTGAAGGCGCTGACCCTGCCGGCGATCAAGTCGCTGGCCGAAGATCAGGCGGCGCTCAAGAGCATTCGTGTGATCGATCTCGAAGACCTGCTCGGCCGCGATCCGGTGCATATCGACGGCGCGCACGTTGGCGAGCTGCTCGCCAATCGTGTGGTCATGGTGACTGGCGCTGGCGGCTCGATCGGCTCGGAACTGTGCCGCCAGATTCTGACGTTCGCGCCGGCGCAACTGATTGCTTTCGACCTGTCGGAATTCGCGCTCTATCGTCTGAACGAGGAACTGCGCGCGAGCTTCCCCGATGTGGCGGTGGTGCCTACCATCGGCGACGTGAAGGATGCGTTGCTGGTCGACAAGGTCATGCAGAGCTACCGGCCGCATATCGTGTTTCATGCGGCCGCATTCAAGCACGTGCCGTTGATGGAAGAGCTGAACGCCTGGCAGGCCGTGCGCAACAACGTGCTTGGCACCTATCGCGTGGCGCAAGCTGCGATTCGCCACCAGGTGTCGCGATTCGTGCTGATCTCTACCGATAAGGCCGTGAACCCCACCAACGTGATGGGCGCGAGCAAGCGCCTCGCGGAAATGGTGTGCAGCGTGCTGCAACGCGAAGCGCGGCATCGCACCCGTTTCGAGATCGTGCGCTTCGGCAATGTGCTCGGCAGCGCAGGCAGCGTGATTCCGAAGTTCCAGGAGCAGATCGCGAACGGTGGCCCGGTGACCGTCACGCATCCGGAAATTACGCGCTTCTTCATGACGATCCCGGAAGCGTCGCAACTCGTGCTGCAGGCGTCGAGCATGGGCGAGGGCGGCGAGATCTTTATTCTCGACATGGGCCAACCGGTGCGTATTGCAGATCTTGCCCAGGATCTGATCCGGCTTTATGGCTTCAGCGGCGGCCAGATTCGCGTGGTGTTCACCGGCTTGCGGCCGGGCGAAAAGCTCTACGAAGAACTGCTCGCAGACGACGAAACGACGACCCGCACTCCGCACCCGAAGCTGCGCATCGCCCGCGCGCGCGAGGTGCCGAACGAACTCATCGATCAACTGTTGCCCTGGTTGATGCAGCACCGCATTCCGGGCGACGATGAAGTCCGCCGCGACCTGCGGCGCTGGGTGCCCGAATACCAGGCGCCTGCGCCGGGCCTGCGCAGCGTCAACGTTGCGTCTGCGGGCTGAGGTGGTCATGCCGATAGGCCTGCGCGCCAGTGCGGGCTGAATTGACTGATGGCGGCGCCGCGATCGTTTGCGCCGCCATGACGGGTGCCAGGTTGCGCCCATCAACAGCGTGCGAAAGATACGCGAACCGAAGATCTCCACATGGCCCCGACTCTTCGGGTAGCCATCATGCATGACGGATTGCAGAACTGATTTATGACAAAAGGCGTCAATTTTTTTGGGCCGTACGAGGCTAAAGACAGCATCGGGCGCGTGGCTTCGCTCAATATCGACTGTCTCAAGGCGTCTGAGATCCCCTTCGACGTCTATCTGCTGTCGCGGCCGTCGCCCTCGCAAATCGTCGAATACGCTACGATCGACGATCGTCTGCTCGCGTCGCTGAATCACAAGGTCAACCTGTTTCATTTCAACGCGCGCCGCGTGCCGCTGTATTTTTCGCGGCTTGGCGAAGACTCGCTCAACGGTTTTTACAACATCGGTTACTGGGTCCACGAGATGCAGACGATCCCGGCTCAATGGGCGCGTCAGCTGGAATTTTTCGACGAGATCTGGACGCCGTCCGCGCTATGCCAGGAAGCTGTTTCGCGTTGCGCCGACATCCCCGTCATCAAGATTCCGTATCCGATCGAAAGCCAGGCCGTGTCGCCCAGAATGCGCGCGCGCCAGGCCGGCGAGGCATTCGAGACGTTGAATTTCCTGACGATTTTCGACGTCTACAGCGATGCCGAGCGCAAGAATCCGCTGTTCACGTTGCGCGCGTTTCTCGACGCCTTCGAAGACAACACCGCGGTCAAGCTGCTCGTCAAGGTCAAGAATCTCGAATACGATCCGCTGCTCGCGGAAAAGCTCGACGCAATCGTTCGCCGGCATCGCAACATTGAAATTATCGACCGGCATTTTGAACCTGCCGAAATGGCGGCACTCTATGACGAGACGGATGTCTACGTTTCGCTGCATCGCGCCGAAGGCTTCGGGCTGACGATTTCCGATGCCATGAGCCGCGGCATTCCGGTGATCGTGACGGGTTATTCCGGCAACATGGAGTTTTGCGATGTGTCCGATACGCGGCTTGTCGCGTATGAACTGCAGGCTGTCGGCCACAACCGCCCGCGTTATCGTGCCGACGACCTTTGGGCCGAGCCGAGCATGGACGATGCGATTCGCGCGTTCACCGACATGGTAGAACGCTATCCGAACTGGCTGGACAAGGCCGCCCATGCTCGCGACCGCGCAGAGCGTGGCTTTTCGGTCGAGACGATCGGCGCACGCATGCGCGAGCGTATCGAACTGATCAACAATAATTTCGCCTTCGCCGACGATATGAGCGACCGCTCGATCGACGTGGACGTGGGCATTGTGAACACCTACGGATTCTGAATGGAACTCTATCTGCTGCGGCACGGCGCCAGCACGGCGAATGAGCGTCGACTGGTGTGCGGCGCCGAGGATTTCCCGCTCTCGGAGACCGGGCGCGAACAGGCGCGGCGCGTCTGTGAAAACCTTGCGCGTATCCCGTTCACGCGGGTTTACTCCTCACCGTTGTCACGCGCGCGCGATACCGTTGCAGCGCTCGATTGCAACGATCGGCCGGTGCAGATCGCCCCGGAAATTGCCGAACTGAACACGGGTGCGCACAGCCACCGCACGCTCGACGATCTGTGGGCGGAGGATGCGCGTTTCCGGCAGCCGTGGCTGAGCCCGGACATGCGTTACCCGGAAGGCGAATGCTTTCGAGAAATGGTCGCACGCATGACTGGCTGGTACGACCGCGAGTCCGTGAATTGGGCCGCTGATGATGTCGTGCTGGTAGCTGGCCACGAAGGCACGCTGCGTTCCATTCTGCTGCGTTTGCTCGGGCTCGACCTCAGTGCGTACCCGGCATTCCCAATCGGCAATTGCGATCTGCTGCACGCGACCATCAAGGCCGGTGAACCGGTGACCTATACGCACATTCCTTTGACGGCTTGCACTGACCGACAATGAAACGCATCTTGCTGACGACGTCGCCCAATGCCTTTCTTTATCGAGGCGGCGGCGAACAGGAAATCCTGCTGCTCAATGAGTTTCTGAACGCATCGGGCGTGATGTCCGACATCTATGGACCGACGTCGCGTTCGCTGAGCGCGTACGACCACGTGATCCACTTCTCGATGCAGGACGGCTCCGAGTTGCTCGTCGACGCGCTCGCGGGGTCGGGGCGCCACCTGATCCTCTGGCCGAATCTGTGGTTCGTGAATCCGCCGCACCCTCAGCATCTGGAGCGGCTGGCGCGACTGCTCGCGCGATTCGACGCGGTAATTTTCAAGTCGCAGGCCGAAGAGGAGCATTTCGCGCGCTATCTCAACCTCGAAGGCAAGCAGGTGATCCGGCTTGCCCCGCTGATCTCGCCGCGCTTCCTGCGCAAGCAGGTGTCAAAGGTGTTCCAGGAATCGTACGGTCTTGATCGCTATGCGATCTGGCCAGGCATTATCGAGCCGCAGAAGAACCAACTGGCGGCGATAGAAGCGTTTCGCGACCTTGACATTAATCTCGTGATTTCGGGCGCCGTACGTGATTCTGACTATGCCGCGCGTTGCCGTCAGGCGGCTGGCGGCAACGTGACGTTCGTACCTGTGATGCCGTTTGGCTCGGAACTGCATTTGTCGGCACTGGCTCACAGTAACCTGTTCGTCGAGCTGGCGCTGGACTTTCCGGGTACGTCTGCTCTGGAAGCAGCAGCGATGGGGTGCCGGCTGTTGCTGTCGCAAAGCGACTGGACACGCGAGATGCTGGAAGGGCAGTGCGTACAGGTCGATCCGCACGATGTTGCTCAGATTCGCGCAGGTGCGCTCGAGGCATTGGGGCAGGCAAGCTCGCGTGAGGCCAGGTTCGCGGCATTGCCGATGAGCGAAGCCGTCGCGCCTTTGTTGCGCTATCTGGACGGGCCGAAGTAAGCGCGACGCGCGGCACACCGGTCTGCACTTGTGCCGATCGCGTGCCGCATGTCGTGCGGTTATTGGTCAGATCATTCGTGGCTACGGGGCTCGATCGCGCAGGCTCTAACGGGCTTTAAGCGGAACGATTTGATTGCAAGACCAAGCAATCGGGAATCGGTCGAGTTCGATTGGTCCGATGGGCGTTGGGCATAGGGCGCAACAATTTTCAGCATCGGGCGATCCATTCCGCTTGCCGAGGAAATCACGCCGCGAAACTGGAAAACGCCCGTTCCAGAGTGCAGATCGTAGTCAAGATTTACGTCGTCGAGCAACAGTTGCGTAGTCTGGATGTCTGGATTGGAAATGCTGGTGAGTGCGACCAGTTCGTAGCTATATTCAACAGACGGCTCGAGTTTGCACGGCAACTCGATGCTCGAAATGCCTGACGTCCACCTCACGCCGTGCCAGTGAGGCCAGAGTTCTCTGTGATGCAATCCGTCATGACGGATCGCGTGATTCATATCCAGTTCGACCCAGGATTTTCTGGCTGGCTCGGGCGGAGATGCGCGAGAGATCTTATTGCTGACTCGTTGATCGAATAGCTCCCGGCCGAACGCATACAGCTGATTATCGAGTCCATTTCGCTCGGTTAGCTGTTTCAGAATATCGTCGTCGATTTTTTTATCATGCCCGCCGACATTTTTAGAAAAATCCACTGGATTTCTACTGAGCTCAAAATAACTCTTCAGTGCGGACATGGATTCTTGCATTTTCTCGACAATTCCAATAAATGAAATGCGCTCGAGATTTGATTTTGCCTGAATGAGAGAGTGTTCATCAATCGGGATAAAAAGATGATCGAGATGGGCTCCGAAGTTGATTTCGAAATTTAATAGTGGTCTATCAATTGGAATGGGGATATTTGGAATCTGATGTCCAGAAAGCCATTTCGTCTGCATGTTGAGAATCACCTCGGCATACGGCGAATCGAGGAATTCGGCCAAGGAGGTTTCCTTTTTGATGTCGCCGATTCGCTTGAGATGATTGAACATGCTGAATGAGAGCTCCGCCGGCGTGCGCAAGAATACAAGTGTATGCACGGGTTGGTCCATCAGGTGAGAAATGCAGAGCGGGATATGTCCGCATACTGCACGCGCACTCTTCAGTGAATCATAATCAAGCGTATTTCCATAGTATGAGTCGCGAATTTCCTGGAGCTTGAATGAGTCCGTCAGTGATAGATTATCTTCTATCAAGGCGGTTACCGAAGTTCCAGCGGTTTTTGGAATATGCAGAAAGAAAATGGGGGATTTGTCTTTCATGGCGAAATGAATTCGATTGGATGTAGGGTGAGAAAATCACGATCGTGTGGGTGCTTCGATCGATATCATCTTGAGCAAAGGAAGCTTATTTGCATCACTGTACCACTGCGATATTGGGGCGGCAATTTGATGTGACTGACGAATCGTCGGCGGCGCGGTGAGGGCGCGGTCAGCCTACGAATCGCATTGAGTCTTGCTGACACACGTCATGCGCGACTCGACGATTTCGACCGGATATACTCGTTGGATCAATTCGGAAAACTGTGAAAGACAAGTCCCGATGATCACCAGACAAGATGTGGAAGCAGCGTATTCCTGACTTCTGGAGCGCGACGCCGAGCCAGGTGCTGCAGAGCACTGGATGCAGCACGCCAGTAGTAGGCAGAGCTGATCAGCAACCTCATGAAGTCCGAAGAGTTCCGGGTTAATAGCTTGCCCAAGCTCCTGGAAGCGGGATTGTCGCCTGCGATATTGACTCGTCAACAGTTTCTAACACACAGTTGCAGGATCAATGATCCCATGCGCGCGGTCATTCATGCGGGAGTGCGTCAGGCGAGCTGGTCGAAATGGAGAGGCCGGTAGCGACGCCAGGCACTGCTGAATTGTCGAAGGCGCCACCGCAGGTGGAGCCGAGCGAGGACGACTGCGTGCCATCACTTTGGCTTAAAGTCGCAGGCCATAATATTGCGCAGTGAGCGGGCATGGGAAGCAGTAGTTGTGGTTGTTTTGCGTAGTTTTCAGAGGGCGAAGTGCGAATTTTCCTTCGTCATTCGAATTTTTGGACCGACTTGGGTAAGAAGTCTGTAACATATCGCAACGATTTAGCGGTGTTGTAAACTTTGTAATGTAAGGTCTGCTGGAGTGTCAGATTGCCTGCGCTAATCCTCTAATGAATACGGTTATATCTGAGATACGGGGTTGCAGCTTCGAGCTTTTCTCGTAATCGATCGATCTTCTTTGATCGTCGCTTAATTCGGTCTTATCGCGACTCTCGGGCATTATGGGACGAGCAAAGCGGATTCGGCTGCTCGGATTGCGTTTGCGGGGAAATGGCGGCACACAATCTCGGCGATAAACTTACCGCGGCATTGATGCATGTAAGTCAGGCCTTACAAGACGAACCTGCGCGAATTGATCTGGCACATGGTGCTGGTTCGATGACGGCACGATTTGCCCAACTACACATTACTGGTTTGGTCCTTCATGCAGAAGCCACAAATTGCTGTTCTGGTCCCTTGCTACAACGAAGAAAAGACGATTGCCCGCGTCGTTCGGGATTTTCGCGTGGCGCTTCCGGACGCGCAGATCTACGTGTACGACAACAATTCGTCGGATCGCACGGCTGAAGTTGCGCGTGCCGCTGGCGCAATCGTCCGGACGGAAACGCAGCAGGGGAAAGGACACGTGGTACGTCGCATGTTTCGCGACGTAGAGGCCGATTTTTATGTGATGGTGGACGGCGACGATACGTACGATGCAGGCGTCGCGGGGCAAATGATCGCGTCGGCACTCGAGGGACCCTATGACCTTGTCAATTGCGTTCGCCGTGAAGTCGAAAACGCCGCTTATCGCGGGGGACATCGCTTTGGCAATCTGTTGCTGACCGGTGTGGTCCGCCGCATTTTCGGCAACCGCGTGCGCGATATGCTGTCCGGCTACAAGGTATTCTCGCGCCGCTTTGTCAAGTCGTTTCCTGCGCTGTCGCAGGGCTTCGACATCGAAACGGAACTTTCGGTTCATGCGCTCGAACTGTCGCTGCCCGTTGCGCACGGGGAGGGCAGTTATCGCGGACGCCCTGAAGGTTCTGAGAGCAAGTTGCGCACATATCGCGACGGCTGGCGCATCTTGATGCTGATTCTCAAGCTCCTGCGCCATGAACGTCCGATGCTGTTTTTCGGTGCATTGTCCGCGATTTTTGCTGCGACCTCGCTGTTCCTCGCTGCGCCCGTTCTCGACACATATGTGCAATACGGCGTCGTGCCGCGTCTACCGACAGCCGTGCTCGCGATGGGTTTGATGACGATGGCCTTTTGTAGCGTGGTGACAGGAACTATCCTCGACACGGTCTCGCGCGGACGCAAGGAAACTCGCATGCTCGCCTATTTGCAGCATCCGGCGTTTATCGAATCCCACGATTGACGAGGGATCACTGCACCATGCCAGCAGTTCGAGGGTTGGGGGCGATCTATCGCGAAGCGTTGCGGCACCCGTCCGTCAAACAGTTCATGCGCTTCGCTCTTGTCGGCATTGTCGGTCTGGTAGTGAATGCGTCCATTGTCGGGTTGTGGACGCAGTTTGGCAGCCCGCTGGTCGCACAGGCAATCGCGTTTCCTGCCGCAGTCACAGTGACGTGGTTCCTGAATCGCCGATATACATTCGGGGCAAGCCGCTATGCGGCGCATCACGAGTGGGTGCGTTATGTCCTCGCGAATGCGCTAGGCTGGGCGGCTAACAATGGCACGTATTTTTATCTCGTGCTGCATGTCGCGTTTGCCTGGAGGCATCCGATGGTTGCAGTTGCAGCCGGTTCGATAGCCGGCATGCTGCTCAATTTCACAGGTTCCAAATTCCTCGTTTTTCATAAAAATTAGCAACGTCCGACCATTCGCTAATCAAATTTTATCGAATTGCGCATGTCCAGAGGCCTTAATCGATACACCATTCCGACCTGGGTGTTCCTGTGGGGAACGCTCATTGTCTATTCGGTCGCCTATCTCGCTCACCCGGCATTACCGGGCAATAACCCGGATGCTCCACAGGGATGGTGGGGTTGGTTCGATCAGGGGGAATACCTCAAAGAAGCAAAAGCACTCGCCTTGCACCACTGGTTGCCGGATAACTTCTATTACCCGGTCCTGTATCCGCTGATCGGTCGCATCTTTCTGCACTGGACTCCTAACCATCCGTTCTTCGTGTTCGACGGTTTTGCGCTGCTGGTTTTCGTCTACGCGTTCGTCAAGTTCGCCGATCAGTACCTTTCGCGAGTGGAGATTCTCATACTGACTGCGGCGGCGCTGTGGTTCACGCCCACCGTTATCGTGAATTACGCGATCCCTTGGACGACGTCAGGAACTGCGCTGATCTACTCGCTTTGCCTGTTGATCCTGTTGCGGCAAAAAAAAATCGGCGGTGGTGGTGAAGCCACTCGCGGTGCGGTATTGTGGGCTGTCGTATTTTCGATGTTGTTCGGTGCGCTGATTGTGCTGCGCCCAGTTGACGCCGGTCTCGCGGCGATCTTCTTCCCGGCGTATGTATTGTTCGTGGTGCCGTCACGAAGCGTGGCAGAACTGGCGAAACTCTGGAGGCGTGTGCTCGCGATTTGCGCCGCCCTGGGTCTGGGCCTGATGTTCTGGCTGGCGGTATTTGCAGCGGTCAACTATAAGATTTTTGGGCGTCCGCTCGGTGGCTACATGCAATCGACGGCCTCCTCCAGTGGCTACTTTATCGCTGAGTTGCCCCGAAAAGTCTGGTCACTGGTGTTCGACACGAATACAGCCTATCTCGAACCGCAGGCTTCGCTGGTCACGCATTATCCGTGGCTCCTGCTGTCGATAGTGGGCATCGTCGTCGCTATCGTTCGCGGCGACAAAATGCTGCGCGTGCTTGCTCTCGCCATCCTGCTTCACTTCGCGTTGTACGCACCGTATGGCGATTTACTGCCGGAAGGCATGTGGCGATTCCATAACGTCCACTATTTCAAGTGGGCTGTGCCTTACCTGGCGTTGCTCGCGTGGCTGGCGTTGCGCTGGATCTGGTCCGGTTCAGGAGGAGGGGCGAGTTCCCGGGTGGTGCGCGCCTTCTCCGCCGTCGCCTTGATTTGCCTGGTGCTCTGCGTTCAATTCAAGGTTCGGGAGATCGACGGTGTTTCGCAGACGCGTGAAGCCGCGCCGGATGGCACCAGGGTGGTCAACGTGATGTGCGCGGCTAACCGGCCGTTGATTGATTTCATCGATCTGCACGGGCTGAGTGGTGGATTCAGCGAGGTGTACTTTGGCCCACATCAACTCTGGCTCGATGGCAAGGAGTTGAGACGTGTTCACGACTTCAGGCTTCTTCCGGCACCGTGGGGTGTGCGCCTGTTGTTTAACCGGCCTGTCGTCTGTGGCAACTTCAGATTCTTGATCGGACCGGATCTGACTGAACAGCCGGCAGCGGCTGCGGTGACTGCAGGATCCTACGGATTGACCTTGGGCTTGCCTCGCGTGCCGGTGTTTGCCCGACACCTGAACGAGTATTGAATTCCGAAGGTAGGCCCTGCTCAACCCGGCTCGCGCGAGTATTCCAGCGGCTCTGAAAGAAGATAAAGATGAGATGCAATCGCACCGCGCTTGCCGCGGTGCGCTGAATTACCCGATGTGGGCTGCGCGCGCATGCGTCAGATGCGCGATGATCCGCTCGACGCAGTGTTCAACCGTCATACTTTCCGTGTGCAGCACAACATCCGCATGTTCGGGTGCGTGGTAGGGCGAGCTGATGCCAGTAAATGACGGAATTTGCCCAGCACGCGCGCGCTTATAAAGCCCTTTGGGATCGCGCGATTCACACACGCGCAGCGGCGTATCGACGAACACTTCAACAAATGAATCCGCGCCGATGATCTTGCGCGCGTTTTCGCGGTGCTCAAGCTCAGGCGAGATCGTGGCGGTGATCGCCACATAGCCTTCCTGGCAGAACAGGGCGGCGACGTGCGCGACGCGGCGCAGGTTTTCAGTGCGGTCGGCTTCGCTGAAGCCGAGATCTGCATTCAGGCCGGTGCGCAGCACGTCGCCATCGAGCACGGTCGCGCGGACTGCAAACGTTTGCAATCGTTTGACCAAGGCTTGGGCAATGGTCGATTTGCCTGCACCGGACATTCCGGTCAGCCATACCACGGCCCCCGACGACATCGCTGTTCCCACTGCTCGCACCCCACTATGTAAAAACCGGCTTAACTGAGTGGGTATTCTAGCTGCGATAATGTTGTTGTAACGACGACGTAATAAACGGCAACAAATCTGTCCGGATGTAATTGCTCGTGACGCGCTGCGCATAAAGAAACGGCGCCGTTTCGGCGCCGTTCTAGATCTATTTACTCAAATCCTCGCGGATTATTTTCCTGCCAGCGCCAGTGGTCGACGCACATGCGCTCGATACCAAACTGTGCTTTCCAGCCGATCAGCTTCTCTGCCGTCGCGGGGTTGGCATAGCACTCAGCGATATCGCCCGGGCGGCGCGTGACGATCTCATACGGCACCGGTTTGCCCGAAGCCGCTTCAAACGCCTTCACAACTTCCAGCACGCTGTAACCGCGACCGGTGCCCAGATTGACCGTAAAGCCCTCATCGCGCGCAACCAGTGCGTCGAGCGCCTTCAAGTGACCCTGCGCCAGATCGACCACGTGAATGTAATCGCGCACGCCCGTGCCGTCCTGCGTCGGGTAATCGCCGCCGAACACACGCAGCTTTTCCAGCTTGCCCACCGCAACCTGCGCGACGAATGGCATGAGGTTGTTCGGAATGCCGGCCGGATCTTCGCCGATCAAACCGCTCTCATGCGCGCCAACCGGGTTGAAATAACGCAGCACTGCAATGCGCCATGACGGGTCCGAAATCACCACGTCGCGCAGAATCTGCTCGGCGATCAGCTTGGATTGGCCGTAGGGATTGGTCGCAGAAAGCGGGAAGGTTTCGTCGATGGGCGAGCGCTCGGGTACGCCATACACCGTTGCGGAAGAACTGAACACAAACTGCTTCACGCCATGCTGGCGCATCACGTCGAGCACGACGAGCAAGCCGTCGAGATTGTTGCGGTAATACTCGATGGGCTTAGCCACCGACTCACCCACGGCCTTGAGCGCCGCGAAGTGAATCACACCGGTGATCTTGTGCGCCTCGAAAATACGCGTGAGCGCCTGGGCATCGCGCACATCGGCGTTATAGAACGCGACTGGCTTGCCCGTAATACGCTCGACGCGGGCGAGCGACTCTTCGCGGCTGTTGACGAGATTGTCGACAGCGACCACGTCGAAGCCGCCATTGAGCAGCTCGACGCAGGTGTGCGAACCGATGAAGCCCGCGCCGCCTGTGACGAGGATCGTGCCTTTGGTGTGAGTCGCTGCCATGCTGTATTCCCGTGTGCTCTCGATATCGTTAGAAGCTCGATCCGGTAATGTCCTGGATCAAGTCCCGGTAGCGTTGTACCACAACCCGTTCGTCGAATTCTTTCTCGATTTTTTTCCGGCCGCGCACAGCCATGGCTTCGCGTTCGGACGGGGACATATCGAGCATTTTTGACAGAGCAACCGTAAGCGAAGTCGCATCGCGCGCTTCGCAGAGCAGGCCGTTTTCGCCATGAGAGACCACTTCGCGGCAACCGGGCACGTCGGTCGCGACAATCGGGCGGCCCATCGCGCTTGCTTCCATCAACGTGCGCGGCACGCCTTCGCGATAAGAGGGCAGGACCACGCAATCGGCGTTCGTAATGTAGGGGCGCACGTCGGCGGTTTCGCCCAGGTATTCGATCACGCCTTCGCTTTCCCAGGCGGCCACTTCTTCGCGCGAGATCGCGCTGGGGTTATCGACGCCGACCGGGCCGAGCAACTGGAAACGCGCCTGCGGATAGCGGCTTCGCACCTGACGCGCGGCTTCGACGTATTCGCCCACGCCCTTGTCCCACAGCAAACGGCCGATCAGCACGAAAACGAATTCGCCGCGCTCGGGCAGCGGCGCAAAAGCGTAGTCTAGGAGATCGACGCCTTCTCCGTGCAGCAGGCGCGCGCGCTCAGGATGCGCGAGCAAATTTTCTTCGCGGAAGGCGGTTTCATCGTCGCGATTCAAAAACCAGACTTCGCGCGGGAAGCGGAATGCAAAGCGATAAAGCCGCTTGGCCACCTGCGCGGCGCGGCTTTTCTGGATGAAAACGTAGCCCAGTCCCGTGGTGACCGCCAACGACGGCACGCGCGCGAGCCACGCCGCGACCGAGCCGTAGATGTTTGGCTTGATCGTGTAGTGGAAGACGACGTTGGGTTTCAGCGCGCGATAGTGTTTGAAAAGCGCGAGCAGCGTGCGCAGATCGTGCAGCGGATTCGTGCCTTTCGAGGCGACCGGCAAATCGATGCACTCGCAACCCATCTGCGCGAGCGGCTCGAAGGTGCGATCGCGCGGCGCGATGATGCTCACGCGTGCGCCGCTTTGTGTCAGCGCGCGTAGAAGGCCGCGTCGATAGGTGTAAATCGCCCACGCGGTGTTGCAGACGAGGGCGATGTGGAGAGCGTTGTCTTGGGCGCGGGAATTCACAGGCGGGACGATCTGGATGCGTGGCAGTGTGCGTGCGATGCGCGCAAACGGCACGAAAGGGCGGTCTGCTGCGGCGTGCAGCATTCTAACCGACGACTCGAGCGCGACGGGCCGTCAGATCGCGGCGAGTGAAGCCGATTTTCTTGAGCGAAACAAATGGCTCTTTGATGTAGTGCCTTAGAAGGGAAGCACGGCTGTCCTGCATGCAACGTTCCTGTAAACTTGGCGGCGCATCGCCCGCTTTCCCGCGTGCCCGCGCCCCAAGTCCAGCAACGTCCCGACCATGCTCCGATCCCTTGCCGCCCTGCTGATTTTCCAGTGTCTCGGCGAGAGCGTTTCATACGTTTTCTCGCTGCCCGTTCCCGGTCCCGTTATCGGCATGTTGCTGCTGTTCGCTTTCGCGATTATGCGGCCCGCTGCCGCTACAGCGATCGAACCCACTGCGCTCGAACTGCTGCGCCATCTCTCGCTGCTCTTTATTCCTGCGGGCGTGGGCATCATGGTGTCGGCGCAGGCAGTACGCGGCGAAGCGCTCGCGGTGATCGCGAGCCTGGTTTTGAGCACGACGCTCGGCATCGCCGTTACGGCGCTCGTCACGCGTGCATTGTTGCGCAGACAACGAAATCGCCATGCCGGGGAGGGCGCAGCGTGAACTCACATCTGCCGCTCGACAAACTCGACGCCATCTGGGTCTATCTCGCCGCGTCCCCGCTGCTTGGCCTCACGCTCACGCTGGTCGCGTATTTGATTGCGCTGAACGTGTACGCGCGCGCTAAGCACAATCCGCTGGCAAATCCCGTGTTGATTGCCGTGGCGATTGTGGTGATCGCGCTCAAACTCACTGACACGCCGTATCGAACCTACTTTGAAGGCGCGCAGTTCGTGCACTTCCTGCTCGGCCCGGCGACGGTCGCGCTGGCGCTGCCGCTTTATCGGCAGTGGGACAAACTGCGGCGCACCGCGCTGCCTTTGCTGGGCGGTCTGGTTGCGGGCTCACTAACGGCGATTATTTCGGCGGTGGGTATTGCGAAAGTACTGGGCGCGACGCCGCAAACGCTCGCGTCGATTGCGCCGAAGTCGGTGACGACGCCTATCGCCATGGCGGTCGCCGAAAAAGTCGGCGGTATTCCTTCGCTTACAGCGGTGCTCGTGATCTCGACGGGCGTGTTCGGCGCGGTAACGGCGCGCTGGATTTTGAATGTCGTCGGCGTGCGTGAAACCGAGGTGCGTGGTTTCGCGATCGGCGTGGCGTCGCACGGCATCGGCACTGCGCGCGCGTTTCAGGTGAGCGAGGAAATGGGCGCGTTTGCCGGGCTCGGCATGGGTTTGAATGGCGTGTTCACAGCGTTTGTCGTGCCGGTGTTGCTACCGATATTGCTGCGCTGGATATAAGGCTCCTGTCGGGAGCCAACCGGTGAGCACTCCGCTGCCTGCCGCACGTCGTCGGAGCAGGCAGTCAAATGACTTCTCGTTCGACGTACGTGCGGAGCTCTATAGCATGCTCGGTGTCGACCTCACAGCGATTCTATCTGGATCGTACCGCTGCTTAACATGCAAATGCGGACGCTCGCGACGCACACCGGTGGCTGGCTGCGCAGTGTGAAGGCATGCGACGAAGGCGGACTGCTGATGGAGATCGCGCTCGATAATGTCGATCGTGAAACGGTGTGCTGGCGAATCCACGTACGCAGATTTTCCCTACCTTTGGTTTATCCGCGGCTGCGCCTGCGCCGCGGGCGCGATTAAGAGCTGTGGCGAGTTCAGCACGACTTACGTGCTGAACTCGCCTGTACCTTATCCACCCGCAAACAACGCCCGCGTAACCTCCTGCAACGCGCCATAGGGCGTCACGACAGTTGCAGATCTGGTGTCAGGCAGCTCGCAGGTCAGCGCTTAGTGTGCAACCTGTCTCATACGCTTTCGACTCCCGAGAGCAGGGTTTTCTGCTTTCCATTCTTCTGCCGTGATACGCGTGAGGGCAAGCGCTGCGCCGACGCGCTCAAGTGCTTCACCGAGGCTGAGCAGTTCGCGCTGCGCGATGGCCCGATGAGCCAGCGCCAGGAGCGCCGTTTTAGGTGCGTCGTTGAAGCGTCCCGCGACGAGCTCTGCGTCGAAGTCACGTGCACCGTTCAGGACGGCAGCGATGGGAAGCTGGAGTTGATGGGCTTTTTCGAACACGGCCGGTGCGGGGAGTACCGCGTTGCGCGGTACGACGATCTGCGCCTGATCGGCGAATTGAAGGATCGCCGCGTACGCTTCCTCGAACGCTTGATCGTCCGCGGGGGCGGTGAACATCAGGTGGAGCTGCTTCGCGGCGAGTCCCGCAGAGAGCAGTGTCTCGATGGCGCTGCGCGCCTGTGTCTGGGAGTCGGTGTCCGCGGAGACGCACACAATCGCGGCCTTGAGTTCCTTGAGCACGCCGATGCGACTGCGAATGAATGTGGTGATTGCTGCACAGTGTTCGTGCGGAACGTCGAAGATTCCGCCACGTCTTGACGTCATCATTTCGCAATACATCTCGTCAAGCGGGAAGCCCGCGTGCTGCTCTGCGTCGCAGTCCTGATCACTGGATTGCGCGGGCGTGCCCAGCCTGTGCAGCAGCCCACCCGTGCGGGCGTGAAAAATTTGCGCCGCGCAAGCTTGTGCAGCGTTGCTCGAGCTCTGAAAGTAAATCACGATGTGCTGTTCCATCTCAATGATTCTCCTGTTAGACGGAGTAAAAATACGGTGCGTGTGGGTGACCGATCACGTGTCGGACACCCCGTTCATACCCGACGGTATATTGTTGTCGCTGGCCTGTCTGTTCATGCGACGTCGGCGGGAGCGGGCAAGCTGGGAGGATTCAAGTTTTTGATATTCGCGAGCCCTGAATGATTTCCAGACGCGGTTTTCGGTGGGGCGCCGTACACGTGGGATGACTGCCGAGCGCAGCTCCTGTGCGGGGTAGCCTGCATGCAAACAAATGAGCGTGACTGCGCTTAGCTTGACCAGCGCCTCATCGACGTCAATAGCCTGCCTGTCAAGATGCTGCGCGTAAGCGCGCAGAGCATCTGGCGATACCTCCTGAATGCTTTGAGGCCAATCACCGAGTGAGGCGAGAAAACGCTCAAAGGACTGCCAGTAAGGCAGTAGTGTCGCGCTGGCATGTTTGTCCTCGTAGCGTTCGATAACGCGTTGCGCCTCCTGGACGAGTGCCGACGCCGGCATGCTGGTCGCGTTGGCAAAGAGGGGGGACGGGTCGCTTCGTGTGGGTGTTGTCATAATCAGTTGTGCTGACAGGGTGAACGTAATCAATACAATCGGGGATCGCGAACATCGTCCGTTCACGATTCGGGGCAGGCATCAGGGAAATCGTGCCGCGTGCCGGCGGGGTGCTCTGGCTGTGCAGGTGTTTGCATGCCGTCAGTCTTTCGGTGGAGTGTCGTGGCTACAAAATCGCTCGGCAGGTGGATGACGGCGGGGAACCGGTGCCGGATTTCCCGGCAATAGACATCCAGGATCATCTTCAGCCGTGACGGACCGTGGCCCAGACGATCACTGAGCTCGGTGAGCACATCCAGGGGCGGAGTGCCCTGGTCCAGGCGACTGTTCGCAAACTCTTGCGCGAAGGTGTATCTCAGGGAATGACTGCCTCGTTCTCCGCGCATGGGGAGACGGTCAAACAAGGCCTTAAGCCTGGATTTCGCGCTTTTCAGATCGCCATGGCAGCCGGTAATCAATTCGAAGTTCCGGCTTTGGGCGAAGGCAAGCGCCGCTTCAACTGCGGCCAGCGTTGGAGCAGTTCTTCCAGGAAGTACTTCCGTCTCGCGGGGGCGAGCGTTCTTCGCGCCACGCTCAACCGGCAGGCGTAGTTCCCCTGCCAGGATCCGGTCTCGCCAGCTTTCAAGGGATCGCGCAGACATCAAGGCTTCGCGACTTCGCAGACCGAGCCAGCGCATGAGCGAGATGATATGGACGAGACCCTCGTCAATTTTTCCTGCAAGACTCACCAGTTCATGAAATTCATCCGGCGTGAGCGAGCGGTGTTTTCCAGAGCGGTCGCGCCTTTCCAGTTTCAGCGACCTGCTATGGATCGACAAGGCGAACGTCTGACCCGCACCGGCGTGAATCACGGCAAGGGATGCCCTGATGTTCGCCAGGGTGCCAGGTTTCATGTCGCCCGCCACGAGGAACATGATGAACAATTCGATCATCCACGGCTGGGCGTCGTTGACCCTGGCCAGGGTATGGCCGATATCGCTGCAAAAACGCGAAAATTCGCGCCAGTGAAGGCGGCGGTGGTACTGCGTATCGAGGCTGCCGCCGAGCTGTTTGCTCAGTTTCGTGGCATGGTGGACACCTTGAGCGCGTTTGCCCATTCGTACTCCTATCGAGGTCAGCGTGCACCTTGAGACCCCCCCGTGCGCGCGGTGCGCTCGCGCACGGGAGCGGGTAGAAACCCGATGTGTCAGTTTGTGTTTCCGGTCAGCGAAGTGAGCCGGACCGCTCAAGGAGTGCGGATAGCGGCGATGGACTTTGCGGTGTGATTGCGCTGGAAGGACGGGCAGACTCCGGATTGTTTAACTGGAGGTCCAGTGCAAAGCGCACGGGAAAGGTCTGCATGCTGGGAGTTGATGAGCCCGGAGGGGTAGTCGATGTCCACGTGCGCGGAACAATCGCCTGACGGTCGTGCGCCTTGCGACGCATGGGCAGTTGAATTGCGTGAATCGGACCATGCGCGTGTTGCCGCGCGGTCGATTGAGAACGAGCCTGAATAGCTTGAAGGCGCCTGAGTGGCGCGATGCAGACCGTACTACGTCACTAACGCACGACACGGTAATTCGTGCCGCAATTGCCTGACGTCAGTTCCATCAATGCCGTGGGTTGTCCACGGTTTTCTGGTGTGGCGAGCTAGCAGTTTGCTGCTGCATTGGTCGAAGCCGCTCGTGCCTCGCCTGAACAAATAGGAGGGGGCACGCAGCGGCAACCCTCCTTCCTGAAAAGGACGAAGGGTTTGGTTTCGCCTGATCAGGAGCCTGATCAGGGGGGGAGCCTTAGCTCCTGCTTTTTCACATGTTTCCGATTAAACGGCGGAGTAAAACTTTGTGCTGATTATGGTACGAGCGATTCGAAAATGCAAATCCCTCCTGTACCGTGCAGGGTAGGTCAGGGGGCGGGCTGCGCGCCTGACTACGGGGATCAGACCGAAGCAAGCGCGCGTCAATCTGTAAGGCATTGACTATTCGTGAGTTTTTAATTCACGATTTGCCCAAATGAAGGTTTTTCGGACAAACGTGAATTCAGGTGAGGACACTTTGTGTGTGCCAGCACTCTCGGTAAAACGATCGTCTATGCCTGATCGATCAGCACGGAGCGGCCACCAGATGGGTTAGCAGGTGCTCTTTAAGTGCGTCGTCCGAGAGCTCGCCGATGTCACGATCAAGTTTGGTGCTGAACAACTGGGCGATGCGCTGGACCACGCGTGCGCGAGCAGCCGTTGTGCGCGAGCCAAGGTCAACGCCGACAGTGGAGCCGACATAAAGGTGATGCCCCTCATCGACGTACAGAGCATCTGGTCCGGGGGGGGCAAAGGCGTGCGCCTCGAGCAGGCGGGTCAGACGTACGTCAGGTTGGAGGAAGGCGGGTTCCCACCATTGCTTGTCAGCCGGCGTCTTGCGGTGCTCGCTCAGCATGAACGGATGCTCCAGCATGACCTTGAGGTAGAGCGTACAGTGAATGCTGTCGCATGGTCGGTTGGTCTCGCCGCACGTCCCTGGCGCTGCGTGAACGGCGAGCGTGCCCCACGGGCGCTCGGCATGCCAAACCTGTTGCGACTCCAGTCGTTTGAGCTTGCTCAGATAGGCCGGCGTGGTACGCAGGGAGTGGGCATCATTGACCCACCGTTCAAGATGTTCTTCCCAGTCAATGTGCTTGAAGTGCTGGCGTAGCGCATGATCGAGTGCGATTGCGTCGAGCACGTAGGTGGGCAATGGCCCCATGACCAAGCCCAACGGCTGGACCAGCGCAGTCTCTAGCGCATTCAGTCGCCAGGCTTTTGCCCGCGAGATTTTGTTCCTGCTCGTCATTCAGACTTTCTCCCAACATTGAGTGAAAACGATTGAGGCCGATGCACCGGGCAGGCTTTGCCTCACCTCTGCGCGACCTTCTCGACAACGCGTTAAGTGTGGCAGCGCCAGTCGCCCCAGGTTGAGGAGAAAGACGGGGCAAATAGGCCTTCATTCGTGTTCTGCTCAACGTATGCGTGCGGTGCGCATTCCACACGGCTCGCACATCGGCGTTTTGCTGGACCCAATCTGCGTGGGCGCCACGCTCAGCCGCTGACTACGTAGACCGAAAGGCGCGCGTGTAACTGGACAACATTGAGCGGGTTTCGTTGATCTCCGCTCGCGGCGCCACCCGACTTGCATCCGCAAATTTCGGGGGAATACTGGTCAGGCAAATCTCCTCAGGGCCTGGGGAGACCCCATTCCTCACCTGATCAGCGGAGCGTTCTGATGAAAGATGACGAAGCGAACTCATTCCGGCTCGACACCCCTTGCGGCAGGCGGTGCGTACCATGCGAGTCGATGATGTGCGACCCGCGCGAGCAATACTGTGATTGCGGATCTCGCACAGAAGCAGATGTTGCCGCCTGTGCGAGCATTGAAAGAAGCGAGAGCGGGATTGCCTCCCATGTGCGAGCCCGTTTTCGCATCTTGGCGGGAGAAGCCGGTGCTGGCATTTCACATCACACCGTCGATTGCGTCACCACTGCGTTGCTGGCGCGCTTACTCGCAGATTCCGATGACGCCTTGCGGTGCATTCTTGCTTTCGCCGCGGTGCGCAGTCGGTACGCTGGTGCGGAATCCGTGACCGTGACGCTCGAAGACATTCGGGTTGCCTTGTCGATGAATGTCTCGCCATCACCAGGACGATGACGTCGTGGACAAACGCGTGGAACGCGGCATCGGTTGGCCACCCCTAAACCGCACAGTTCACCGCCCGTTGCGCGTCACTGCCTGCATGGGGAGCGCAAAAGAGTCTGCATAGCCTTGGATATCGCCCGAGTGCGGGCCGCGCATGTGCGGCCCGTCGGCCGTGGCGTGCAAGTTTGACTCGCTCGCTGGGCTTTCCGGGAATCAGCGATGGCGCTCAGACCATACTTTCGAACCCGCGCTGCACCCACTGCCGATATAGCCCGTAGCCGCGCGGACCCGCCTCATAAACCACACGCACGTGCGAAGCCTTTGATTGCAGCCGCTGCACAGCCAATCGATATCCGTTTAGGTTGTGCCGATCTTGCCAAGCGATTCGACCTGGTCCAGCCGGTGTTCCTGTTGAGTTTCTGGATATAGAGAACCATACTCGAGGACAAAGGGAGCGCGATATGTTTTGTTTGAATGTTTTTAACTCTAATCACTGAA
Organism: Paraburkholderia sp. J69-1; assembly: GCF_905220255.1. NCBI lineage: Bacteria > Pseudomonadati > Pseudomonadota > Betaproteobacteria > Burkholderiales > Burkholderiaceae > Paraburkholderia > Paraburkholderia sp. J69-1. The sequence goes on from NZ_CAJMZG010000001.1 coordinate 404,064, forward strand.
CTATCAACGTCAATGGCAATTTTCACCATGAAGAAGCTTAAGCGGTGGCTGGTCTTGCCGCTCATGTTGTTGCTCTCGCAAGGTTACGCGGCTGCGCAGGACGAATATCGGATGACGGGTGCTGCCCAGTTTGAACGTGGCAGTGATTTTCACCATCTCTCGTTGCCAGTGAATCCAGCGCTGGCCGGCTTGCTGACTTTCGATGGTACTGCGTTCACCTATCACGAGACTGGCAACCAGTGCAGCGTGAAGGTCGAAAAAAAGATGAGCTTCTATGTTGACCCCGTCATCTCGCATTCGTTCGGGTCATTGGAAAAGTTCAATGAATTTCTGCGCAGCAAGTTCCACGCGAATGGTGGCGCGATGACAGACATCTATCTTCTCGGCGATGCGGGTACGCCGCTCTGTCAGGGGCTTCGCTATGTGGCGATCGATAAGTCGTCCGACGAATTGATACTACTCGACGGTTCCTGGGCATATGCGTTTGAGCGTCAGACGAGTGCGCCATCAAACGCAGAAAAGAGTTTTGACTGCAAAAAAGCGAGTACGAAAGTTGAACACTTGATCTGCAATAACCCAGACTTGGTGAAACTCGATGCAACGGTGAATCGCGGATATGTCACCATGCGATTAATCGATTCGAAGGAGATCTCGTATCAGGATCCTGTACGGCTAAACCAGGTCAATTGGATTCGGACGGTTCGTAATGCATGTGCGGATAAGGCGTGCCTGGTGGATGCTTATCGCGCTCGTGTGCAGGACATAAAAGGAAAAATCGCAACGAGCGATCCAAACTATCCCGAAGACAATTCTGAACAAGAAGGTGACTGATTGGAGCGTGCGGTGCCTTCGCAGCTGCGCGTATTCGTTTCCCTACAACTCGGACACGAGGTGACCTATGGCACTGTCGATCAGTGTCGTAGGCGATTCCACATCGCATGGTGGACGTGTGATTACTGGTTCAGACGTCCATACGATCGATGGCAAGTCTATCGCACGTCTTAACGATTTAGTCGATCGTCCTGAGCGCTATCCAGACGGACGTCCGCATGGTGTGAACAAAATCGTCGAGGCGCAGTCGAGCTTTACGATTGGCGGTGAACATGCCGCCTTACATGGCCATCGTACAGAGTGCGGCTGCAACTCTGATTGGAAGTACGACTGCGCGGGTTGGCGATCAGTGATTGTCAGCCAAATTGTCGCTCACGGTGCCTGGAAAACCAGGGAGCGGCGCGAGCGGGGCGGTGCCGTTAGCATCCAATTGGCCCTTATGCCGCAGCTTACGATACGTTTGGCGTGCGTGAGCGTTCAGTAGCGCTGCGCCCAAGACCGCAGCGCGGGCTGAGCCCGCAGGGCTCGCCGCAGCGGTGCTGTCTACGGCATGCCTGTGTGCGGAATCTCTTTTTCCTGACGGGGGACTTCTTTCAGCCCGCAAACAACGCCCGCTTCACCTTCTGCAACGCCCCATAAGGCGTCACAAAATGCAGCAGGTTTTTCGCAATCCCGGCCCAGTCGCGCCAGTTCAGCACATTCAGATAACGCGCCTGCAAACGCAGCGTCGAAGCGATCTGCTTGCGCCGCTTGGTCGCGCTGATGCCGCCTTCGTTCAGCTCGTAATACAGCCCAAGCTCCGGCAGATTCGCGCAGTCATAGCGCTCCATCAAGCGCAAAAACAGATCGAGATCTTCAGCCGCCGGATACTGCACGCGATAGTTGCCTACATCCAGCACCGCATCGATACGCAACATCACCGAAGGATGCACGAGCGGCGAGCGCAGCATGCGCGTCTTGCGCAGCGTGCGGGCATCGGCGGGCGGGCGCAGCATGAAGAGCGGGTCGCCCGCGCGCGTGACCACCTGCGTCCACGTGCCAAGCGCAGCAAGCTTCGGCTCCGCCTCCATGCGCACACGTTGCTTCTCAAGCCGCAGAGGCGCAGCAAGATCGCCCGCATCGATACGCGCGGCGTAACGAAACCCACGCGTGGCCAGCGCTTTCATACCGGCTTCGAGCGCCCGCTCGATACCGCCGTTCTTCGCCATGCGCAGCACTTCGATCTGCATGCCCGGCAGTTCAGGCGCGACGATAGGCGGCGTGCTGCCGTCATCGACCACGAGCGCATAGACACGCGCGTCTTCGGCAAACGAAGCAAGCGAGCGCTCGACATCGGCCTGGCCGTTATAGGCGGGCATCAGCACGGCCACATCAGCAAGTGCGCCCGTGCGGGTCAGGTTCGAAGCAGCGGGAGAATTCGTCATGAAGCCAGCTTGAAGCGGATGTAATAGAAGTTCACGCACGCCGCCGCGAGATAACCGATCGCGAGCCCAACCAGCGCGCCATATGCGCCCATGCGCGCAATCGCCACGAGGTTCACCACGAACGCCACCGCGAGCGCGAGCAGCCATTTTGCGAGCAGGACGTATTTCGCCTGATATTTGAGCACCACCAGATTGCCAATCGCCTCGATGCCCGCGGGCAGCGAGAGCCACACGGCCCAGCGGAAGATGCCGATTGCTTGCGCGTAATCCGGCCCGAACACGCGATGGATGATGAAGCCCGCGAGCGCGTCGAGCACCAGCGCGCCCGCCACCATCAACGCAGCCGTCATCGCGAACAGACGCACCAGATTACGCTTGAGTTGCGCGGCTTCCTGCACGCGATAGACAAACGCGGGCGCGATGGTTTGCGAAAGCATCAGCGCAAGCGTGATCCAGTTTTCGTTGAGCTGTTGCGCGGCGGAGTAACGCCCGAGATCGGCGAAAGAAATCGTGCGTTCGAGCATCAGCCGGTCGAGCTTCAGAAACAGATACATACAGATCAGGCCGATCCAGAACACCGTGCCTGCCGTCGCGAAATGCCGGAAGAGCGTGCGGTCCACATGCCAGTTGAGCTTGCCACCGTGACGGCTGCGGTAATACAGCACCAGCACCGCGCCGATGGCCGCCGATTCGATCGCCCACAGCCAGCCGAAGCTGCCCGGCGTGAACGCCGCGCGCGCGAGCAGGAACACGAGCAGCGCCTTGACGATGGCGGTGCTCATACTCGCCAGCAATTGCGGCTTGCTGTACGTCATGCTCTGCAGCCACGCATTGATGACGCCCACGAACGGCTCGCGAAACAACATCGTGACCGCGAGGCCTGCGAGCATCGCGCCTACCATCGGATCGGTCGCGCCCATCGCGATACCGCCCCACGTCACGAGCAGCGCCACGGCCGACACGCCGATGCGCAAGGCAAACGCGCTGCCGAGCACCGTGCCGGTTTCCTCGCGCGGTTTGTTGACAATGGTCGGCACGAGAATTTCGGCGCCGCAGACCCAGGTGATGGGCGCGAGCACCAGCAGCAGCGTGTTGGCGTACTGCCATTTGCCGAACACATCCGGGCCGAAGTAGCGTGCCAGCACACCGCTGACGACGATGGCCACGGCAATCTGTGTCACGCGCTCGAGGCCCAGCCAGACGATGTTGGCGAAGGCGCGCGTGACGTCGGGGTTGGCGAAGCGTTTGAGGCTCAGCATGCGTGACACCCGCCGTGAAGCGCATGGGCACGGCGCGTGCGCACCCGCGGTCCCCTCATGCACGCCGGGTAGTACGCTGGATCGCGCGTCGGCGCACACGCCAGCACGGGCGCGGATTTTGTCGTCTGGAAGAAACGGCGAGGCATTAAAATAGGTGCGTAACCTTCGGCGGATGCCGAAAACCCGCAATTATAGTTTGTAACGGATCCCTCTTTTCGTAACGACCGGTCCCGTTCCGGTAGCAAAACATGTTACGAATAGACCCCCCGACTTTCCATCGCACGGTGAGCCTCATCATGACTTCTCAATCGATTTTCAAGGCCTATGACATTCGTGGCGTGATCGGCAAGACGCTCGACACGGATACGGCGTACGCCATCGGCCAGGCGTTTGGCAGCGAGGTGCGTGCGCAGGGCGGCGACGCGGTGGTGATCGCCCGCGACGGCCGTCTTTCGGGTCCGGATCTGTCGTCCGCGCTGGCCGATGGCCTGCGTGCTGCGGGCGTCGACGTCGTCAACGTGGGCATGGTGCCCACGCCGGTTGGCTATTTCGCGGCCAGCGTGCCGCTGAACCTTCCCACGGGCGAGCGCAGCGTCGATTCCTGCATCGTCGTGACGGGCAGCCACAATCCGCCCGACTACAACGGTTTCAAGATGGTCCTGCGCGGCAAGGCCATCTACGGCGAGCAGATTCAGGCGCTGTACCAGCGCATCGTCGACAAACGTTTCGAAACCGGCGCAGGCACCTATGCCGACTACGATATCGCCGATGAATATGTCGCGCGCATCGTCGGCGACGTGAAGCTCGCGCGTCCGCTGAAGATCGTGGTCGACACCGGCAACGGCGTCGCGGGCGATCTCGCGCCGCGTCTGTTCAAGGCGATGGGTTGCGAGCTGGTCGAACTGTTCACGGACATCGACGGCAACTTCCCGAATCACCACCCGGACCCGGCCCACCCGGAAAACCTCCAGGACGTGATCCGCGCGCTCAAGGAAACGGATGCCGAAATCGGCTTCGCGTTCGATGGCGACGGCGACCGTCTGGGCGTGGTGACGAAAGACGGCCAGATCATTTACCCGGACCGTCAACTGATGCTGTTCGCGGAAGAAGTGCTCTCGCGCAACCCGGGCAAGCAGATCATTTACGACGTCAAGTGCACGCGTAACCTGGCGAAGTGGGTCAAGGCCAAGGGCGGCGAGCCGCTGATGTGGAAGACCGGCCACTCGCTCGTGAAGGCGAAGCTGCGTGAAACCGGCGCGCCGCTGGCGGGCGAAATGAGCGGCCACGTGTTCTTCAAGGACCGCTGGTACGGTTTCGACGACGGCCTGTACACGGGCGCGCGTCTGCTGGAAATCCTCGCGCGCGTCCAGGACCCGAGCAAGCTGCTCAACGATCTGCCGAACTCCACGGCCACGCCGGAACTGCAACTGAAGCTGGAAGAAGGCGAGAACTTCGCGCTGATCGCCAAGCTCCAGCAAAACGCGAAGTTCACCGGCGCGGACGAAGTCATCACCATCGACGGTCTGCGCGTGGAATACCCGGACGGCTTCGGTCTGGCGCGTTCGTCGAACACCACGCCGGTGGTCGTCATGCGTTTCGAAGCCGATAACGAAGCCGCGCTCGCGCGTATTCAGGCCGACTTCAAGCGCGTGATCCTGGCTGAGAAGGCCGACGCGAAGCTGCCGTTCTAAGCCTCGCCGGGCGCCTGAGCGCCTGAATTGCGCTGATCGCGGCGCCGTGCGGTTTTTCCGCCCGGCGCCGCGCCATTTGTGGCATCCGTTTTGCGATCGCCGTTTATGCTGGCGACTCCTGCGCGCGAGAGCGGGAAGGATTGGGAGGGGCCGGGAAGGCAGTTCTGGCGCTTATATCCGCACTTTTCCCCCGCTTTTTCGCTCAACTCCCCGCGGCGCGCTAAAATTGCGCACCTTTTTTAACCTGTCCGCCTGAATCAGTCCGAGTTTGCCTTGAGCGTGCAAAAGATCCTTATCGTGCGCGTGTCGTCGCTTGGCGACGTCGTCCACAACATGCCCGCCATCGCCGACATCCGGCGGCGGTATCCCGACGCCCAGATCGACTGGCTCGTCGAGGAAAGCTTCCAGTCGCTCGTCGAGCTGGTGCATGGCGTGCGCCGTGCCATTCCGTTTTCGCTGCGCCGCTGGCGCAAGCGCTTGCTGTCGGGCGCCAACTGGCGCGAGATCGGCGCGTTCCGCCGGGCGCTCGCCGCCGAAAAATACGATCTCGTGATCGACTGCCAGGGGCTGATCAAGACCGCCTGGGTCGCGAGCTGGGCGCGCGGGCCGCTGGTTGGTCTGGGCAATCGTACCGATGGCGCGGGCTACGAATGGCCCGTGCGTTTCTTCTACGACCGCTCGATCCGCATCGAGCCGCGCACCCACGTGGTCGAGCGCACGCGCCAGCTGGTGGCGGGCGCACTCGAACTGCCGCCGCCGTCGCCGAATGACGAGATCGACTTCGGTATCGACACGTTCCGCGCCGCCCAGGCGCTCGCGGGCCTCGGCCTGAACCTGCCGGTGCCTTATGTCGTGTTCGTGCACGCCACGTCGCGCGCCGACAAGCAATGGCCCGACGCCCACTGGATCGAGCTGGGCCAGGCGCTGGTGCGCCGTGGCGCGTCGCTCGTGCTGCCGTGGGGCAGCGAGTCCGAGCGCGCGACCAGCGAGCGCCTTGCGCGCGAGTTCGGCGAAGCTGCCATCGTGCCGCCGAAGCTGTCGCTGCCCGCCGTGGTCGGCCTGATCGACGGCGCGGCGGCCACCGTGGGCGTCGATACCGGCCTCGTGCACATCGCGGCGGCGCTGAAGCGCCCGACCGTCGAGTTGTACAATTTCGCGACCGCCTGGCGCACCGGCGGCTACTGGTCGCCGAATGTCGTCAATCTCGGCACGGCTGGCCAGCCGCCCACGCTCGCCCAGGTCAAGGGCGCGCTCGCGGGCTTCGGCCTGCTTTGAGTGGAACGCGCCATGCGCGCAAGCGCGCGGGGTGCGGCAACGTGCTCCAGCTTCTTTGTCGGAAAAGCCTGACAGGCTGCGGCGCATCAAGGCGCGCATTGCGGACCGTGCGGTATAAGGGTCGGCGCGCGCGGCGCCCGGTCCCGAAGCTACGAGGTCCGGCGCGCTGGCGCGCAACCCGGGCACGGGCGGTATCCGCCTCGCTGACAGCCTGCGCAACCGCGCGCGTCAGCGCCTTGATCCGCCGGACTTTCCCGCCAGGCATCCAGATCCATCGCTTCCAGAGGCGACCATGAACGAATCCCAGATCATCGAAATCACTTCCGCCGACTGGCAAGGGCAGTGTCTGCCGATGCCGCGCGAGCAACTGCTCGATGCGGTCGAGCAGGGCAAGGTGCTGTATTTTCCCAAGCTGGAATTCGCGATCGAAGGCGGCGAGCGCGCGCTGCTCGATCCGGCCATCGCCGATCCCAAGCGCAAGAACATCAGCCTCGATCCGAACGGCGGCGCGCTGCACGGCGTGCTCGGCGATACGGTGACGCAGTCGGCCGTGCGCGCGCTGGTCGCGCGTTATCAGGCCTGCGCGCGCTCGCTCGTCGACGGCCTCTTTCCCGAGTACACCGGCAAGCTGCGCGTGGCGCCCACGAGCCTGCGTCTGCATCAGGTGGAAACGCGCGAAACCTCGTGGCGCAAGGACGATTCGCGCCTGCACGTGGACGCGTTCCCGTCGCGCCCGAACTACGGCGAGCGCATCCTGCGCGTGTTCACCAACGTCAATCCCAACGGCGCGCCGCGCGTGTGGCGCGTGGGCGAGCCGTTCGAGGACATGGCAAAGCGCTTCCTGCCGAATATCAAGGCGCAGATGCCGGGCTCGGCGTGGCTGCAGAACCTGCTGCACATCACCAAGTCGCCGCGCAGCGAGTACGACCATCTGATGCTCAATCTGCACGACGGCATGAAGGCCGATCTCGATTATCAGAAGGCCTGCCCGCAAGAGACCATCGGCTTTCCGCCGGGCAGCGTCTGGGTGTGTTTCTCCGATCACACCTCGCACGCGGTCATGTCCGGCCAGTTCATGATGGAACAGACTTTCTTCCTGCCGGCGAAGGACATGGTGCACCCCGAATGGGCGCCGCTGGGCATTCTGCAACGCCTCAAGGGCAAGGAACTGGTTTGATGCCGACGATGAGTACGAGCGCACCCGAAGCCCGCGCGGAGGCCCGATGCTAAGGGCGATTTATCGCGCGGCCTGGTGGCTGATCGCGCCGCTCGCGGTGCTGCGGCTGATGATCCGTTCGCGCCGCGAGCGTGGCTATCGCGAGCACGTCTGCGAGCGTTTCGGTCATAGCGCCGGGCGTCTGCCCGAGGACGACACGCCGCTGATCTGGGTGCATGCCGTCTCGGTCGGCGAGACGCGCGCGGCGCAGCCGCTGGTCGATGCGCTGCTGGCGGCGCGCCCCGATGCGCGCATCCTGCTCACGCACATGACGCCGGGCGGGCGCGCGACCGGCGAGCAACTGTTCGGCGATCGCGTGCTGCGCTGCTATCTGCCGTACGACATGCCGCATGCGGTGCGGCGCTTTCTGCGCACCTGGCGTCCCTCGCTCGGTCTCGTGATGGAGACCGAGGTGTGGCCCACGCTCATCGACGAATGCAAGCGCGCCGATGTCCCGCTCGTGCTGACCAACGCGCGCATGTCGGCGCGTTCGTTCAAGCGTGCGGCGAAGTTTGGCGCGGGCGCGCGCGAAGTGTTCGGCGGCTTTACGCGCGTGCTGGCGCAAAGTCCCGCCGATGCCGAGCGCCTGAGCACGCTGGGCGCGCGCAACGTGGCGGTGCTCGGCAATCTGAAGTTCGATATGGCGAGCCCGCCTGCGCTCGTCGCGCGCGGGCGCGACTGGCGCCGGGCGATCGGCACGCGGCCCGTGTGGGTGGCGGCGAGCACGCGCGAAGGCGAAGAGGAACTCGTGCTGGAGGCGTTCGCCGCACTCAAGGTGCCGGACGCGCTGCTGCTGCTCGTGCCGCGCCATCCGCAGCGTTTCGATGAAGTCGCGGCCCTCGTCACGCGCAAGAACTTCAAGCTGGAACGGCGCTCGCAGTGGGCGCCCGCGCCTTCGGTGGAAGGGCAGACGAATGTGCGCGCGTTGCCGCCGGACGTGAACGTGCTGCTTGGCGATTCGATGGGCGAAATGGGCGCGTATTACGCGGCCGCCGATCTGGCGTTTATCGGCGGAAGTCTGCTGCCGCTGGGCGGGCAGAATCTGATCGAAGCGTGCGCGGTGGGCACGCCGGTGCTGATCGGCCCGCACGTGTTCAACTTCACCCAGGCCACCGCCGATGCCGTGGCCGCAGGCGCGGCGCTGCAGGTGCAGGACCCGGCCGATCTGGCGCGCGCGCTGCGCGAACTGTTCGAAGACAAGTCGCGCCGCGTGACGATGGGCGCGGCGGCCTCCGCGTTTGCCGCGCGCCACCGTGGCGCGACGGCGCGCACGGTGGACGTGCTCACCACGCTGTTGCCCGAGCACGCTTCGGCGGCGCTCGATCTTTAAGCGCCGCCTTGAGCGCCTACGGTGCAAAGACTGCTGACGACACTCAGGCCGTCAGCAGTCCCTTCTTCTCGATGAAGGCAATCACCTGATCGAGGCCGTCGAGCGCCTTGAGATTGCACATCACAAACGGACGCTCGCCGCGCATCTTCTGCGCATCCGAGGCCATCACGTCCAGATTCGCACCCACCATCGGCGCGAGATCGGTCTTGTTGATCACCAGCAGATCCGATTTCGTGATGCCGGGGCCGCCCTTGCGCGGAATTTTCTCGCCGCCCGCCACGTCGATCACGTAAATCGTCAGGTCCGACAGCTCGGGGCTGAACGTGGCCGCGAGATTGTCGCCGCCCGATTCGATAAAGACGATATCGGCGTCGGGAAAGCGCGTGAGCATCTGGTCGACGGCTTCGAGGTTGATCGACGCATCTTCGCGGATCGCCGTGTGCGGGCAGCCGCCGGTTTCCACGCCCATGATGCGCTCGGCGGGCAGGGCGCCCGCGACCGTCAGCAGACGCTGATCTTCCTTCGTATAGATGTCGTTGGTGATGGCGACCAGGTCGTAACGCTCGCGCATGGCCTTGCAGAGCATTTCGAGCAGCGTGGTCTTGCCGGAGCCCACCGGGCCGCCGACGCCGACGCGCAGCGGCGGCAGTTTCTTGGTGCGTGTGTTGTTCATGAGTCGTGCGATGCGGATGAGGTCGGTTGCGTCAGTGCGTCAGTTGCGGTCAGGAGCGGAATAGCCGCGAATACTGCGATTCGTGCCGCGCGGACAGGATGCCGAGTTGCGGCGCAAAGGTATTGATCGACGCGGGCGGCGTGGCGAGCGCGCGGGCCACGGCGTCTTCGATGCGAGGCCGCAGCGCGACCACGATGCGTTGGCCCGCAAGCTGGCCGAGCGGCACGGCTTTTAGCGCCGCAGCCGTCTGGTTCTCGACCCAGCTGAAGGCGTAGGCCGCGAGCGTCGCCTCGGTGGAGGCCTCGTGCGCCCAGGCCGCGAATGCGAAAGCGGTGGGCTGCGCGATCGGCGTCATGCGTTCGAGCGTGGCGCGCCGCGTGGCATCGCTCCATTCCAGTTGCGCGCACAACTGACGCAGCGACCAGCCCATCTGCGCGGTCTCGCGACGCAATTCCGCCGACTCGCGGCTGGCGATGAATTCCGCGTTGGCGTCGATCAGCGCCTGGGTGGTTTCGGCATCGTGCGTGCGCCAGCGTTCGAGCTGATGCGCGAGGTAGGGCAACTCGCCGGGCGCGAGCACGTTGGCGAGACCGTTGGCGATCCAGTGCGCGGCATCGTCGGCATTGGCGATCATGCCGATGTCGATGGCCGCTTCCAGACCCTGCGAGTAGCTGAACGCGCCAATCGGTAGGGCCGGCGAGGCCAGATGCAGCAGCGCGGTGAGTTCAGCGATGTTCATGGCTGTGATCGTGCGCGTGGCCGTCGCAGTGCGCGTGGTCGTGCCCGCAGTCGTGGTCATGCGCGTGGTCGTGCGAATGATCGTGCGAGTGTGCGTGATCGTGCGCGTGCCCGTGATGCTCGTCGAACACGCGCTGCGCGAGCGCGTAGTCTTCGGCAAAGGTTTCGTCGTGGCCATGCCGATGACCGCCGCCGTACGCGCCCGCTTCGGGCTGGAACGGCAACTCCGCGCGCTCGACCTGCGCGCCCAGGCGCTTGAGCATGTCTTCCAGCACGGGATCGGCTTCGAGCTTCAGTTCATCCGTGCCCACTTCCACGGGCGTGTGGCGGTTGCCCAGGTGATAGGCGGCGCGCGTGAGCGTGAGGCGCTCGTGCGCGCGCACGCGCAGCACGCTTTGTGCGGCCGCGATCACGCGCACGAGACCGCCATCGTCGGCGACCAGCATGTCGCCTTCGCGCAGGATCGTGCCGCGCGGCAGCACGATGCCGACTTCTTCGCCGCTATCGAGCGTGGCCGCGAAGCGGCTCTTGCAGCGCATGTCGTACGGCAGCGTGAGCGTGGGCGCGCGCTTGACCAGCACGTTCGCGAGCTTTGCAGTGAGTCGTTTGTCGATCGTGCGCATATCAGAACTTCAAAATCGTCAGAACAGGAAATAGCGTTGCGCCATCGGCAGGACCGTGGCGGGTTCGCAGGTGAGCAATTGTCCATCGGCGACGACCTGATAGGTCTCGGGATCGACGCTGATCGACGGCTGCCACGCGTTGTGGATCATGTCGGCTTTCGTGACGTTGCGGCAGTTGCGTACCGCCACGATACGCTTTTGCAGACCGTAGCGCTCGGGCATGCCCAGATCGAGCGAAAGCTGCGAAACGAAGGTCAGCGAGGTCTGCGTGAGCGCACGTCCGCGCGTGCCGAACATCTCGCGATAATGCACCGGCTGCGGCGTGGGAATCGACGCGTTCGGGTCGCCCATCTGCGCGAGCGCGATCATGCCGCCCTTGAGAATGAGGGACGGTTTGATGCCGAAGAACGCCGGGTCCCAGAACACCAGATCGGCCCATTTGCCCGGCTCGATCGAACCCACCTCATGCGCGATGCCGTGCGTGAGCGCCGGATTGATCGTGTACTTGGCGACGTAGCGTTTCGCGCGGAAGTTGTCGTTGCGCGAACTGTCCTGGGGCAGCGCGCCGCGTTGCACCTTCATCTTGTGCGCGGTCTGCCACGTGCGGATGATCACTTCGCCCACGCGGCCCATTGCCTGGGAATCCGAAGAAAGCATCGATAGCGCGCCAAGATCGTGCAGGATGTCTTCTGCAGCGATGGTCTCGCGGCGGATGCGCGATTCGGCGAAGGCGATATCTTCGGCAATCGACGGATCGAGGTGATGGCAGACCATCAGCATGTCGAGGTGTTCGTCGAGCGTGTTGACGGTGTAAGGGCGCGTGGGATTGGTCGAGGAGGGCAGCACGTTCGCTTCGCCGCACACCTTGATGATGTCCGGTGCGTGGCCGCCGCCCGCGCCTTCGGTGTGATACGTGTGGATCGTGCGGCCCTTGAACGCGCCCACGGTGGCTTCGAGAAAGCCCGATTCGTTGAGCGTGTCGGTGTGGATCGCCACCTGCGTATCGGTTGCGTCTGCAACTGTCAGGCAGTTGTCGATGGCCGCGGGCGTCGAGCCCCAGTCCTCGTGCAGCTTGAGACCGATGGCGCCCGCGGCGATCTGTTCCTCCGCCGGCTTGGGCAGGCTCACATTGCCCTTGCCGAGAAAGCCCAGATTGATCGGCCAGCCGTCGGCGGCCTGCAGCATGCGCTCCATATGCCACGGACCCGGCGTGCAGGTGGTGGCGTTGGTGCCCGTCGCCGGGCCCGTGCCGCCGCCGAGCATCGTGGTCACGCCGCTCGCCAGCGCCTCGTCGATCTGCTGCGGGCTGATGAAGTGAATATGCGTGTCGATGCCGCCCGCCGTGACGATCTGGCCTTCGCCCGCGATTACTTCCGTCGACGCGCCGATCGGAATCGTCACGCCCGGCTGCACGTCGGGATTGCCCGCCTTGCCGATGCGCCAGACGCGGCCGTCCTTGATGCCGATGTCGGCTTTCACGATGCCCCAGTGATCGAGGATCACGGCATTGGTGACGACGGTGTCGGCCACTTCGGCGTGCAGGCGCTGCGACTGGCCCATGCCGTCGCGAATCACCTTGCCGCCGCCGAATTTCACTTCATCGCCATAGACGGTGTAGTCGCGCTCGATTTCGATGAGCAGGTCGGTGTCGGCGAGACGCACGCGGTCGCCGGTCGTGGGGCCGAACATCTCCGCATAGGCGCGGCGGCCGATCTTCAAAGTCATATCGGATTCCTGATGAATTCGAAACGTGATGCAGGCGTGCCGCTCAGAGCGGGCCCATCACCTTGCCGCTAAAGCCATAGACGGCGCGATCGCCCGCGAGCGCAACCAGTTCGACGGTGCGTTCCTGGCCGGGCTCGAAGCGCACGGCGGTGCCCGCCGCGATGTTCAGGCGAAAGCCGCGCGTGGTCTCGCGATCGAACGCCAGCGCGTCGTTGACTTCGTAGAAGTGGAAATGCGAGCCGATCTGCACGGGACGATCGCCCGTGTTCGCAACCGTCACGGTCACGGTTTTGCGGCCCACATTGAGTTCGATTTCGCCATCGTCGATCAGCATTTCGCCGGGGATCATGGTGGGTTCCTCGCGGCTCAGGGAATCGGATGGTGAACGGTGACGAGCTTGGTGCCGTCGGGGAAGGTGGCTTCGACCTGGATGTCCGGGATCATCTCGGGCACGCCGTCCATCACGTCGTCGCGCGTGAGCAGCGTGGTGCCGTAGTGCATGACCTCGGCGACGGTCTTGCCGTCGCGGGCCGCTTCCATCAGCGCGGCGCTGATGAAGGCCACCGCCTCGGGGTAATTGAGCTTGAGGCCGCGGGCGCGGCGCCTTTCGGCGAGCAGCGCGGCGGTGAAGATCAGGAGCTTGTCTTTCTCGCGTGGCGTGAGCTTCATCGTTCTGGGTCTTGGGTGTTCGCTGTGTATCGCTGTGTGCTTTTCTCGCGCGCGGGCGGGCAAGGCTGATGCAAAGCGAATACGCGCGCGCTCTGGATTTGTGCCAGATCAGCTTACGGGAGCCAGGTTACGGCCAGCTTGCAGCCTCGCACGTGAAACGCGCGAATCAGTGCAAGCTGACAGCAAGGGTTGTGCCAATGAAGGGGACAGCGTGAATGCACCATTTACAGTGCTGGGGCGCACTGTGATGGCGTTTTTTTGAGGCGATGTTGTGCATCGGCGCGCGGATGTGCGCCGTGATGGTGCGTGGGGGCTTACGTCGTCCAGAGACGCAGCGGCGCACTCTTGACGCCATGCACGAACGGGCGCAGTTGCGACCAGCATTGCGCCAGCGTGTTCTGCAGCGGTTCCATCGAGCGTGCGACCACGCGCACGAGCAGCACGCCCGGCGCGACACAACTCGCGCCCGAGCGCAGCGCATCGTCGAAGGGCAGCGTGGCGGCGAGGTCTTGCGCGAGCGCGTCGTTGCACGCGGGACCTATCGCCCACAGCACGCCGAAAGCGGGGTAGCCCGCGAGACCTTGTGGTGCGTCGCGCAGGGGATCGGCGGCGTCGATCAAGGCGCGCTCGAACCAGAGCAGTTGTTCTTCGGCTTCGGGCGTCGCGTCAGGTGCGGCTGCGCGCACGACGCGCGTGAGCGAGCGCACCATGCCCGCCGACCAGCGCTCGCCCGCCGCCTGGCGGCCAAGCTGCATGGCATCCCAGCCGATGGCGGTGGCGCCTTCGCCGAGCGTCAGCGCGAAGTCCAGTTCGGCGTGGGCGTGATCGAAGACGAGATTGTTCTGCGGCAGCCAGTCGAGTTTCGCGCCGGCGCCCAGGCGCACGTTGATGCGCTGGCGTGCGACGCGGCCGTTCGATTTGTACCACTTGGTCGCGCCTGGCGTGGTGACGACCGCATGCGCGCCATCGCCGACGTTGACGTCGATATCGAGCCGGTCGCCGCCCGCGATGCCGGCTGGCGGATGCACGATGACCGCGTGGCAGATCGCATCGCCTTCGGGGTACAGCGGTCGTTGCACGCGCAACGGCCCGACATGCAGCCGGTGCGTGAGCGCAGTGCGCGCTTCCTTCTGCAGCTCGAAGCCGAGTTCGAGTTTCGCGACCCATTCCGGCGGGGCGATGTTGCGCAACGTGGTGTTGGCGAGCGCGGCGTGATCTTCGTGGAGCGACATGCGCGATGAAGTGCGAAAGCTAGGACAGGTGGCGAGGATAGCACGCGTGCCAGTGGGCGCCGATCGGACGAAAATCAGGCGCCGGGAAGCCGGCGCGCGCGTAGCAGTCCTTTTTTCGCTGGCCCCTCAAACCGCAATCAACTCGCGCACGCCATTTGCGTCCATCTGCGCGCCTTCACCACCGGCCACAATCTCGCCGCGACTCATCACCCAGTAGCGGTCCGCAATCGCCTTCGCGAAGTCGTAATACTGCTCCACCAGCAGCACGGTGAGATTCATCTCTTCCACCAGCCTGCGCAGCGTGCGCCCGATATCCTGAATGATCGACGGTTGAATGCCTTCGGTCGGTTCATCGAGAATCAGCAGTTTCGGATCGCTCATCAGCGCGCGGCCGATCGCGAGTTGCTGCTGCTGCCCGCCGGAAAGATCGCCGCCGCGTCGCGCCTTCATATCCTTGAGCACGGGAAAGAGCGTGTAGATATGCTCGGGCACGCCTTTAGGCATGCGCTTTTTGCTCGCCGCACCCACGAGCAGATTTTCTTCGACGCTCAGGCGCGGAAAAATGTCGCGGCCTTGCGGCACATACGCAAGCCCCTGCGCGACACGCGCATGCGTCGGCAGTTTCGTCAGCGCATGCTCGCCCCAGGCGATCGTGCCGCTTTTGGTCGGCACCACGCCCATCAGGCAGCGCAGCAGCGTGGTCTTGCCCACGCCGTTGCGGCCGAGCAGCACGGTCAGTTCGCCTTGCGGCACCGTCATCGAGACATTGCGCAGGATGTGGCTGCCGCCGTAATACTGGTTCAGCGATTCGATATTCAGCATGGCTAAAGATATCCGTTGATATCCGGTGGTGACGCGTTCAGCGTCCCAGATACGATTCGATCACGGTTTCGTCGCGTTTCACTTCGTCGAGCGTGCCGTGCGCGAGCACGCGGCCCTCGGCCATCACCGTGACGCGGCCGGTCTCGCCTGCCAGCGCGGCGACAAATTCCATGTCGTGCTCGACCACCATCATCGAGCAACTGCCGCGCAGGCGGTTGAGCAGGGCGGCGAGTTCCATGGTTTCGTCGTCGGTCATGCCGGCGGCGGGTTCGTCGAGCAGCAGCAGTTGCGGCTTTTGCATCAGCAACATGCCGATTTCGAGCCGCTGTTTCTGTCCGTGCGAAAGCTCGCCCGCCAGACGCCGCGCATCGCTCTCCAGCCGGATGATTTCCAGCGTCTGCTCGATCTTCGCCTGGGCGTCGCGGTCGAGCCGCGCGCGCAAGGTGGCGAACCAGCCTTTATCGGCCTTCATCGCCAGTTCGAGGTTTTCCCACACCGGATGCTGCTCGAACACGGTCGGCTTCTGGAACTTGCGGCCGATGCCCGCGCGCGCGATCGACGGTTCGTTCATGCGCGTGAGGTCGAGCGTCTGGCCGAGAAAGACCTTGCCCGAATCGGGCGAAGTCTTGCCGGTGATGACGTCCATCATCGTGGTCTTGCCCGCGCCGTTCGGGCCGATCACGCAGCGCAACTCGCCCGCGTCGATGGCGAGCGACAGCTGGTTGAGCGCGCGAAAGCCGTCGAAGCTCACGGTCACGTCTTCCAGATAGAGGATCGTGCCGTGCGAGATGTCGATGGCGCCGGGCTCCACCACATGGCCCATGCTGGCCACGCCCGAAACGGTGAGCGTGTCCGCTTCGTCGAACGGGTTGTGATTGAGCGGGTCGTTGAGCAAAACGTGTCCGTTCATGTGCGTTTGCCTCCGAGACGTTTCATCGCCGCTTCGATCAGGCCCATGATGCCGTTGGGCAGCAACAACGGCACTAGCACGAAGATGAGGCCGAGAAAGAACAGCCAGTATTCGGCGAAATAGGCCGTGAAAAAGCTCTTCGCGCCGTTGACCGCGAAGGCGCCGATGATCGGGCCGATCAGCGTGCCGCGTCCGCCCACGGCCACCCAGATCGCCATTTCGATCGAGTTGCCCGGCGACATTTCACTCGGGTTAATGATGCCGACCTGCGGCACGTAAAGCGCACCGGCAATCCCGCACAGCACGGCCGAAAGCGTCCAGATAAAGAGCTTGTAGCCGAGCGGGCTGTAGCCCAGAAACATGAGGCGAGTCTCACCATCGCGCACGGCGGTCACCACGCGGCCGAGCTTCGAGGTGACGATCGCGCGCGCGCCGAGAAACGCGAGCACGAGCACCGCGAAGGTCATCAGGAACAGCACGGTACGCGTGCCCGGATGCGTGATCGGCATGCCCGCGATGCGTTTGAAATCGGTGAAGCCGTTATTGCCGCCGAAGCCCGTTTCGTTGCGATAGAACAGCAGCATCGCGGCGAAGGTCATGGCCTGCGTGATGATCGACAGATACACGCCTTTCACGCGCGAGCGGAACGTGAAGAAGCCGAACACCCACGCGACCACGGCGGGCACCAGCACGACCAGCAGCAGCGCGACGCCCAGGTGCTGCGTGCCCTGCCAGTACCACGGCAGCGAATGCCAGTCGAGAAACACCATGAAGTCGGGCAGATCGCTGCCGTATTTGCCGTCGTGGCCGATCTCGCGCATCAGATACATGCCGATGGCGTAGCCGCCCAGCGCGAAGAAAAGACCATGGCCGAGGCTCAGAATGCCGCAATAACCCCAGACGAGATCGAGCGCGAGCGCCGCGATTGCGTAGCACATCAGCTTGCCCACGAGCGTCATCGTGTAGGCGGAAAGATGCAGCGCGCTCGATTGCGGCAGCACCAGCGCGCACAGCGGCACGCCCACGCCCATCGCGCTGATGAGCGCGATCAGCGCAAGCCACGCGCGGCGCGAGAGCAGGGCGGGGCGCGCGGGCAGGCCGAGCGCGAAGGTCTCGGCGGCGCTGTCGTGCGCGCCGAGCGTATGACGCGGCGAAGTGGAAGTGGCGACAGTCATGTTCAAGCCTCCGCGCTACGGCCCTTGAGGGCGAACAGCCCCTGCGGACGCTTCTGGATAAACAGCACGATCAGCACGAGCACGGCAATCTTCGCGAGCACCGCGCCCCAGAACGGCTCGATCGCCTTCGACACCAGCCCGAGGCCGAAACCGCCGATCACCGTGCCCGCGATCTGCCCCACGCCGCCCAGCACCACGGCCATGAACGAATCGATGATGTAGCTCTGGCCGAGGTCCGGCCCGACGTTACCGATCTGCGACAGCGCGCAGCCGCCCAGACCCGCGATGCCCGCGCCGAACGCGAACGCCCACGCATCGACGCGTGCAGTACGCACGCCCACGCAGGCGGCCATGCGGCGATTCTGCGTGACGGCGCGCACAAAGAGGCCCAGGCGCGTCTTCGTCAGCACGGTCCACGCAATGCCCACGACGATCAGCGAGAACGCCAGAATCGCGAGCCGGTTGTACGGCAGGATGAGGTTCTGCATCACGGTCACGCCGCCGCTCATCCAGGCGGGGTTTTCGACCTGCACGTTCTGCGCGCCGAACAGCATGCGCGTGGCCTGAATCAGGATCAGGCTGATGCCGAAGGTGGTCAGCAGCGTCTCCAGCGGACGGCCATAAAGATGGCGGATCACCAGCCGCTCGATCACCGCGCCGATCAGCGCCGCCGTGATGAACGAAGCCGGAATCGCCAGCAGCGGATACCAGTCGAATGCGCCGGGGGCGTAGCGCTGGAACAGCGTTTGCACCACATACGTTGCGTACGCACCGATCATCAGGAACTCGCCGTGCGCCATATTGATGACGCCGATCAGCCCATAGGTGATGGCAAGACCGAGCGCCGCGAGCAGCAGCACGCTGCCAAGCGACAGCCCCGCGAACAGCGTGCCGAAGATTTCGCTGCGGCGCTGGATCGAATCGAGCGCCTCGATGCCTTGCTGCGCGGTGGCGCGCACATCGGCATCGGGTTCGTTGAAGGCGCCGCTTGCGTTCTTCGCAACCAGCGGACGCAGCAGTTCGTACATGTCCAGATCGTGGCGCGCCGCGACCAGCTTCGCGGCTTCGAGACGCGTCGCCGTGTCGGGGTCGTGCAGCGCCGTCATGGCCCAGAGCGTGTCGAGGCGGCGCTTGAGCGCGGGATCGGTTTCCTTCGCGCGGGCCGCGTCGATCATCGGCTTCATCGACGGATCGGGGTTCTTCAGCAATTCGGCGATGGCGGCGCGGCGCGTTTGCACATCGGGCGCCGCGAGTTGCAGGCCCGAAAGCGCGCCCGCGACCTTGGAGCGCAACTGGTTGTTGAGCGTGATCGGTTGCGCGCTGGCCGCCACATTCGCGGCGACGGCTTTGCCCGTTGCCGCGTCGCGCGCGCTTTGGCCATCCGTGCCGTCCTGAACCAGCACTTCGCCGGCGTCCGTCGCGGTGACGTTGTCTTCCGATAAAGCCTTCAGGAGTGCGAGCGAAGCAGCGTCGTGCGTGGCGATGAGTTTGTCGATGGCGGCGGATTTCGCGTCGAAGTCATCGGCGCCGAGCGGCGCGACATCGGCGGCTTCGAGCGCATGCGCGCTTGCGCCAAACATCGCAAAGAGCGCAGCGGCGGCGAGCGCATGGCGCAGCCCCGTGCGGGCAAACCTCGAGATTGAGAGAGCCATGATGTTTTCTTCTTGATGCGGAGCGCGCGGCAATGTGCAGTCGAACAGCAGTCGAACTGCAGTCGAAGTACGATGCCGCGCGTCCCGTCGGGCAGATCACGCGCGTCACGCAAGCCGCTATGCGTGAAGCGCCGGTGCTTCAATCGAACATCGCCGGCTTGTTATGCCGTGCGCGAACGGCGCAGGAATGCGGGCAGCACGTCTTGCGTCACGACATCGGGCTTGCCTTCGTTGCCGGCGATAAACGGGCTCCACGGCTGCGCGCGAATCGCCGTTTTGGTCTTCCACACCACGTTGAACTGACCGTCGCCGCGAATTTCGCCGATCATCACCGGCTTGTGCAGATGGTGATTGCCGTCCATCGTCAGCGTGAAGCCCGAAGGCGCGGCCACGCTCTGGCCGATCATCGCCGTGCGAACCTTGTCGACATCGGTGCTCTTGGCCTTCTCCACGGCCTGCTTCCACATATGGATGCCGACGAACGTCGCTTCCATCGGATCGTTGGTGACGCGCTTCGCGCCGCCCGGCAGGTTGTTGGTCTTCACCCAGGCTTCGAACTGATCCTTGAACTTCGTGTTCTGCGCGCCCTTCACCGACATGAAGTAATTCCACGCCGCCAGATGGCCGACGAGCGGCTTCGTGTCGATGCCGCGCAGTTCTTCTTCGCCCACCGAGAACGCCACCACCGGCACGTCCGTGGCCTTGATGCCCTGATTGCCGAGCTCCTTGTAGAAGGGCACATTCGAATCGCCGTTGATGGTCGAGATCACCGTGGTCTTGCCGCCTTGCGAGAAGGTCTTGATGTTCGCGACGATGGTCTGATAGTCGCTATGACCGAACGGCGTGTAGACCTCCTGAATATCGCTGTCCTTCACGCCCTTCGAGTGCAGGAAGGCGCGCAGGATCTTGTTGGTCGTGCGCGGATACACATAGTCGGTGCCCAGCAGGAAGAAGCGCTTGGCGCTGCCGCCTTCGGCGCTCATCAGATATTCCACCGCCGGAATGGCCTGTTGATTGGGCGCTGCGCCGGTGTAGAACACGTTGCGCGACATTTCCTCGCCTTCGTATTGCACGGGGTAATAGAGCAGGCCATTGAGTTCTTCGAACACCGGCAGCACCGATTTGCGCGACACCGACGTCCAGCAACCGAACACGCACGCGACCTTGTCCTGCGTGAGCAACTGGCGCGCTTTCTCGGCGAACAGCGGCCAGTTCGACGCCGGGTCCACCACCACGGGCTGGATCTGGCGGCCCATCACGCCGCCGTTCTTGTTGATGTCGGAGATCGTCATCAACGCGGTGTCTTTGAGCGAGGTCTCGGAGATCGCCATCGTGCCCGAGAGCGAATGCAGAATGCCGACCTTGATGGGGCCGCTGCCGGTGTCGGCGTGTGCGAAGGGCACGCGCCCTGCGACTGCGAGTGCGCCCGACATCGTCCCGAATTTCAACAGACTGCGACGTTTCATTGCATTGCCCCTATGGGTGAAGTCATGGTCGTGGCGCATCTGGTTATGCGCCGCCTGTTCGAGTCAGCGTGTTGCGTTGTTGTGTTGCAGCGTTGCGGGGCTATTACTGCAAGGGTTGTGCCAGTCGCTTGAATCAGCGCGACACCGGCAGCAGCAAGGCATGGACGCTGTGCATGACGTGCTGCACGGCGCAAAAAGGCGGGCGAATCTGGTGCAGCGGGACGCATGTTCGGGCGCGTTGCATCGTTGCAGTGCGCCATCGCAAAGCACCGCGGTGCATGACGATGCGTAGTGCTTATGCGGGTGTGCAGACGCGCTGCTTCGTTGTGCATGTGCATGTGCGCGGGTGTCTGCCTACACTGAAAGTCGATGCTGTCTGTCTGACGCAGCCGCGAAGCGCTGACGACGTTGCCGTGCAATGCCAGGCTCACCGAACCCAAGGAGATGCAGATGAATGCCAGCCTGCCCGATCTGTCCGCGTTCTGGATGCCCTTCACCGCGAACCGGCAGTTCAAGAGGGCGCCGCGCCTGCTGGTCGGCGCGAAGGGGATGTACTACACGTCGCACGACGCCCGGCAAGTGCTGGATGGCACGGCCGGGCTCTGGTGCGTGAACGCGGGACACTGTCGCGAGGAAATCGTCGCGGCGGTGAAAGCGCAAGCCGAGGAAATGGACTTCGCGCCGACTTTCCAGATGGGCCACCCGATCGCCTTCGAGGCGGCGGAGAAAATCGCGAAGCACACGCCCGGCGATCTCAAGCACATCTTCTTCACGAACTCGGGATCGGAGGCGGTGGATACGGCGCTCAAGATCGCGCTGGCGTTTCATCGCGCGCGCGGCGAAGGGCAGCGCACGCGTTTCATCGGGCGCGAGCGCGGTTATCACGGCGTGGGCTTCGGCGGGATTTCGGTGGGCGGCATCGCGCCCAATCGCAAGATGTACTCGGGGCAGTTGCTGCCCTCGGTCGATCATCTGCCGCATACGCTCAATATTCGCGAGGCCGGTTTTACGAAGGGCCAGCCCGTGTGGGGCGCGCATCTCGCCGACGATCTCGAACGCCTGTGCGCGCTGCACGACGCCTCGACGATCGCCGCCGTGATCGTCGAACCGGTGGCGGGCTCGACCGGCGTGCTGATTCCGCCGCAAGGCTATCTGCAGCGTCTGCGCGAGATCTGCGACAAGCACGACATCCTGCTGATCTTCGACGAAGTCATCACCGGCTGGGGCCGTCTGGGCGCGCCGTTCGCGTCCAATTACTTCGGCGTCACGCCCGATCTGCTGACGATGGCCAAAGGCACCAACAACGCCGCCGTGCCGATGGGCGCCGTGGCCGCGAGCGCGCGCATTCACGACCAGATCGTGGGCGCGGCGCCTGGCGGCATCGAGCTATTTCACGGCTACACGTATTCGGGGCATCCGGTTGCCGCGGCGGCAGCTTGCGCGACCATCGACCTCTACGAGCGCGAAGGTCTGTTCGGCCGCGCCGCGCAGAGTGCGCCGATCTTCGAGCGCGAGATCCACAAGCTGCGCGGCGAACCGCATGTAATCGACGTGCGCAATCTGGGGCTGGTGGGCGGCGTGGAACTGGAGCCGCGCGAAGGCGCGCCCGGCGCGCGCGCCTACGAGACCTTTGTGCGCTGTTATCAGAAGGGCGTGCTGATCCGCTATACGGGCGATATCCTGGCGTTCTCGCCGCCGCTGATCGTCGACGAAAAGCAGATCGAGGAGATTTTTTCGACCGTCGCGCTGGTGCTGCGCGAAGTGGATTGAAGGCGCGCCCGCAATGAAAAAGGGCGCGGCCTGTGCAAGCCGCGCCCTTTGCGTGTTGTGATCCGGCGGATCGTGCCGCGATCAGTAAGTCGGCACTTTCGGGTCGACCTGACGCGACCAGGCGTCGATGCCGCCTTGCAGATTGAACACCTTCGTGAAGCCGCGCGATTCCAGGAACATCGCGACCTGGGCGCTGCGCGCGCCGTGATGGCAGATGCAGACGACTTCGGCTTCGTCGTCCAGTTCTTCGCTACGCGCGGGAATCTGCGCCATCGGGATCGAGACGATGCCGTCGATCTTCGCCGTTTCGATTTCCCACGGCTCGCGCACGTCGAGCAGGATGGGCGCGGGGCGCGACGAGTCGGCGAGCCATTCGGCGAGGGCGGGGGCGGTCAGGATCTGCATGAAAGACTCAATCTGATGAAGTGTTGACGCGGCGGGCGTGAAACCCGATTTTAGAACTTGAAGCGCGACGGCTGCACGGCGTTTTCGAGGGCTTCGACCCAGGTTTCGAAAACGCTGGCGATGCGGTACTGCTTGTCGTCCATGCGCGTGATGATCTGCGCTTCCATGACCGGCGCGCTGCCGACGAACGCCGCCAGACGGCCGCCCACCTTCAGTTGTTCGAGCAGTTCCTGCGGCACGACCGGCAGGCCGCCCGAGACGCAGATCACGTCGAAGGGCGCATTCGCCGCCCAGCCGCGTGCGCCGTCGCCTTGCACGACTTCGGCGTTCAGCACGCCGTTCTTGACGAAGTTCGCGCGGGCGAATTCGGCGAGTTCGGTGTCGATCTCGACCGTCACGACCTTCTGTGCGCGATGCGCGAGCAGAGCCGCCATGTAGCCCGAACCGGCGCCGATTTCCAGCACGCTTTCGTGCTTCTTCACCGCGAGTTCCTGCAGCACGCGGGCCTCGACGCGCGGCGGCATCATGTGCTGGCCGTTGGGCAGCGGCACCTGAAGGTCGGCGAAGGCGAGATCGGCGTAGGCCGCGGGGACGAAGTGCTCACGCTTGACGACCGAAAGCAGATTCAGCACGTCCTGGTCGAGCACCTCCCAGGGGCGGATCTGCTGTTCGATCATGTTGAAACGCGCTTTTTCGATGTTCATGGTGACTTGGCGTTGGGTTCTTGCGGATTCGGGGCAGGGGCCCGGCGCGGCGCTGGCGACGCCATTCAGACGCGACGTCGCATAAAAACAGTGCCAGGCAACCGCGAGATTGTACCAAAGGGTTTTTGCGGCGCGCCTTGCGGCCGGCACGGGAAAACGCGCATCGGGCGGCGCACGACTGGCCATTCGGATGAGTACCGCGCGGCGCGCCGGACAGCGAAACTGGCAGCGTGTTTAACCCGCTGCAAGGAATCCGCATGTCCAATGTCATACAGATGAATTTCGCCGCCGCGTCCACCATCACGCGGCGAAGCTGGGGAATGGGCGCGAGCGCCGTGGTGCAGGTTCGCGTCGATACGGCCGCGCACGAGGCGTGGTTTGGCGCAAACGGGCGTGGGGCGCGTAGCGAAACGCGCCCCGTCATGATCGGCGGGGCGCGGTTTGCACGAGGCGCGCCGCGCAGTCAGCCGGGGTGAAGCCCGTTCACTGCCCCAGATAAACGAACTTGCCGCCGCGGATCGTGCCCATCACGCTCGCGCGCTGGTCGAGCCCCACGTGATCTTTTTCGCTGGTGTTGACCATGCCGTTGGGTACGACCACTTCGTGCGCGTGCTCGAGCTCGCTGCGCAGCGCCACGCGAAACGCCTCCGTGCCCGGCTGCGCGGTCTTGAGCGCGCGCGTGACCGCATCCTGCAAACGCGGATACACGCCCGCCGCGTCGCCGGCGAACTGCGTGACCGTGCCGGGTCCGTACTTCGCCTCGTAGGCGTCCACGAAAGCCAGTGCGGCTTTCTGCGCCGGTTGATCGGCGGGCAGGGTGCGCGCGACCACAACGGGCTGGGTCGGGAACAGCGTGCCTTCGACGTCCTTGCCGCCCAGCTTGATGAACTCGGGCGTGGCGATGCCGTGCGTCTGGTAGATCGCGCCCTTATAGCCGCGCTCCACCAATGTGCGCTGCGGCAGCACCGTTGGCGTGCCCGCGCCGGCAATCAGCACGGCGTCGGGCCTGGCGGCGATCAGCTTGAGGATCTGGCCGGTCACGCTTGCGTCGGTGCGGTTAAAGCGCTCGGTCGCCAGGATCTGGATGTTGCGTTCCTTCGCGAACTTCGTGAATTCGTTGAGCCAGCTATCGCCGTAGCTGTCCGCGAAGCCGATAAAGCCCACGGTCTTGACGCCGTGCGCGGCCATGTAGCGCGTCATGACGTCGGCCATCGCGGCATCGGTCTGCGCCATCTTGAAGGCCCAGACGCGCGCGCCTTGTTGCGGTTCGACCACGGAAGCCGAACCCACGAGCGTGATCATCGGCGTTTTGCTTTCGGCGATGGGGGCGAGCGCGGCCAGCGCCGCAGGCGTGATGTTCGGCCCGACGATCACATCCACATGGTCTTCGTTGATCAGCTTGTGGATGTTGCGCACGGCGGCGCCCGGATCGGAGCCGTCGTCGAGCACGATGTAATCGGCCTTTTGCCCGGCGATGGTCGGGGGCCACATCAGGATCGCATTCTTGCTGGTGATGCCGATGGCGGCGGCGGGGCCGGTGCTCGACAGGTCGATGCCCACCTTCAGGTCGGCGTGCGCGGCGGGGGCGACGGCGCCCAGCGCGAGGGCGGCGGCCAGGGCGAGCGGACGCAGGGACGAACTCAGACGCAGATACGACTTCATGCAGCGGTCTCCAGGAAGGAAAAAAGCGAGAAGTGTTCTAGTTATCTAGCGGTACATCGGCTGCATCGAACGGTGCGCGGCGGCAGCCGGGCCTAAGCCCGGCTGCGCTTTTACTGTTGTTAAAGCTCGTAGCTCTCGTGCTCGCCCTTGAGCGCCTGCTCGATGAGCTTGCGGTTCAGGCTCGGCGAGAGCAGTTCGACCAGCGTGTAGACATAACTGCGCAGATACGCGCCCTGCTTGAGCGCCACGCGCGTCACGTTGCTGCCGAACAGGTGGCCCACGGGAACGGCGCGCAGATGGCGGTCGCGCTCGGCGTTGAAGGCGATGTCGGCCATGATGCCTACGCCCAGACCCAGTTCCACGTAGGTCTTGATCACGTCGGCGTCGATCGCTTCGAGCACGATATCCGGGGACAGACCACGCAGGCGGAACGCCTCGTTGATCTTGGTGCGGCCCGCGAACGCGTTGTCGTAGGTGATCAGCGGATATTGGGCCAGATCGTCGAGCGAAAGCGGCTTGCGCTCGAGCAGCGGGTGATCGGGCAGCATCACCGCGACGTGGTGCCAAGTGAAGCAGGGCAGCGAAACCAGTTCCTTATAGTTGGAGATGGCTTCGGTTGCGATCGCGAGATCGGCCTGATCGTGCAGCACCATTTCCGCGACCTGCGTGGGGCTGCCTTGCAGGATCGACAGATGCACCTTCGGGAAGCGCCGCTTGAATTCGGCGATGGCCGCCGGCAGCGAGTAGCGCGCCTGCGTATGGGTGGCGGCGATCACGAGGTTGCCTTGATCCTGGGCCGCGTAGTCCTTGCCAACCCGCTTGAGGCTCTCCACTTCCTGCAGAATACGCTCCACCGAGGCGAGGATGATCCGGCCCGGTTCCGTGAGCGAGCGCACGCGCTTGCCGTGGCGCGTGAAGATTTCGACCCCTAATTCGTCCTCCAGCTCGATGATCGCCTTCGAAACGCCTGGCTGGCTTGTATACAGTGCCTTGGCCGCTTCGGTGAGATTGAAGTTCTGGCGCACGGCCTCGCGCACGAAGCGGAACTGGTGGAGGTTCATATATAACCCCTTGGCATATCAACCTGATTTTTAGATCGTTTGAAATATAAGGCGAGTTTATTACCATTTCCCCAACTTTTCCAATATGGATATCTGTTTTGGTCATTAGCAAATGACCGGCGACTTGAAGGCGCCGGCCCGTTGCCAGGAAGCAGGACCAGAACTAGCTAAGTCGAAGTCGGAGAACGCGGCGTAACCGGAACGCTGCGATTGATACAACCCTGGGGTCCCCGAATGTACCAATACGATCAGTACGACCAGACCATCGTCGACGAGCGCGTCGCGCAATACAGCGACCAGGTTCGCCGCCGCCTGTCGGGCGAATTGAGCGAAGAAGAGTTCCGCCCGCTGCGTCTGCAAAACGGTCTCTACTACCAGCGTCACGCTTACATGCTTCGCGTCGCGATTCCTTACGGCAATCTGCGTAGCGATCAGCTGCGCATGCTCGGCCAGATCGCCCGCGAACACGACCGCGAATACGGCCACTTCTCGACGCGTTCGAACATCCAGTACAACTGGATCAAGCTCGAAGAAACGCCTGAAATCCTTGCCAAGCTCGCGTCCGTCCAGATGCACGGCATCCAGACGTCGGGCAACTGCATCCGCAACATCACCGCCGACCAGTTCGCGGGCGTGACGCCCGACGAAGTCGTCGATCCGCGCCCGTGGGCCGAGATCATGCGTCAATGGTCGACGTTCCACCCCGAATTCGCGTGGCTGCCGCGCAAGTTCAAGATCGCCGTTTCGGGTTCGAAGGAAGACCGCGCCGCCGTGCAGATCCACGATCTGGGCGTCTACCTCGAACGTAACGAGCAGGGCGAAGTGGTCGCCAGCATCCTCGCGGGTGGCGGTCTGGGCCGCACGCCGATCATCGGCGCGATCATCAAGCGCAACCTGCCGTGGCAGCATCTGCTGACCTACTGCGAAGCCGTGCTGCGCGTGTACAACCGCTACGGCCGCCGCGACAACCTCTACAAGGCGCGTATCAAGATTCTCGTGAAGGCGCTTTCGCCCGAGAAGTTCGCGCAGCAAGTGGAAGAAGAGTGGCAGCACCTGAAAGACGGTCCTTCGACGCTGACGCAAGCTGAAGTCGATCGCGTGGCGCAGTACTTCGTGCCGCCGGCCTACGAAAAGCTCGCCGATACGGATACGTCCTACGAAAAGCATCTGCTCGAAAACCGCGCCTTCGCGCGCTGGGTCGAGCGCAATGCGCGTCCGCATCGCGTGCCGGGTTATGCGTCGGTGACGATCTCGCTCAAGCCGCGCAACATCGCGCCGGGCGACGCCACCGACAAGCAGATGGAAGCCGTGGCCGACTGGGCCGACGAATACTCGTTCGGCCAGATCCGCGTCTCGCACGAACAGAACCTGATCCTCGCCGATGTGAAGAAGCGCGACCTGTTCGCGCTGTGGGAAAAGGCCAAGGAACAAGGTTTCGCGACGGCGAACATCGGTCTGCTGACCGACATCATCGCGTGCCCGGGCGGCGACTTCTGCTCGCTCGCGAATGCGAAGTCGATCCCCATCGCGCTGGCGATCCAGGAGCGTTTCGACAACCTCGATTTCGTCTACGACCTGGGCGACCTGACCTTCAACATCTCGGGCTGCATCAATGCGTGCGGTCATCACCACGTCGGCAATATCGGCGTGCTGGGCGTGGATAAGGACGGTTCGGAGTGGTATCAGGTCACGCTCGGCGGCGAGCAGGGCACCGGCGCCAACGGCGCGCGCCTTGGCCGCGTGATCGGCCCGTCGTTCTCGGCGGAAGAGATGCCCGACGTGGTGCAGAAGGTGATCGACACGTTTGTCGAAAACCGCATCGACGGCGAGCGTTTCATCGACACGTACGACCGCATCGGCATGGCCCCGTTCAAGGAGCGCGTGTACGCCTCGCGCCAGCCGGCCCACGCCTGATCCGCCCGCAACGAGATACGAGAGTTAAGCAATGGCATTGATCATCAAAAACCGCGAGATCGTTGAAGACAGCTGGCAGGTCGTGCGCGCCGCCGAAGACGGCGTGCTGCCCGATGTGGCCGCGCTGCCGGCGGGCAAGGTGCTGGTTCCGTTCGCGTACTGGCAGGCCAACCGCGAAGCGCTCGCTGCGCGCGGCAAGGACGAACTGGGCGTGTGGCTCGCGCCGGACAGCGAACCGGCCGACGTGGTCGCCGAATTCGACAACATCGCGCTGATCGCGATCGACTTCCCGGTGTTCCGCGATGGCCGCGGCTATTCGATCGCGCGTCTGCTGCGCGAGCGCTATGGCTACAAGGGCGAGATCCGTGCGATCGGCGACGTGCTGCGCGACCAGCTGCGCTTTTACGAGCGCTGCGGCTTCGACGCCTACGCACTGCGCGCCGACAAGGATATCAACGACGCACTGAAGGCATTCACCGAATTCACGGTGCAATACCAGGGCGCGTTCGACGAGCCGTCGCCGCTGTTCCGCCGCCGTGCAGCACAAGCGGGCGCAGCAGCATGAGCACCGCCGCAGCCGTTGTCACCGCTGACCTGCAAGCGAAGATCGAGCGCCTCGACGCACTGCTCGATTCGATCGCCGCACGTCACGCCGACGTCAAGCTAGCCAGCAGCCTCGCCGCCGAAGACATGCTGCTCACCCACGCGATCCTCTCGCGCGGCGTGAAGATCGGCATCTTCTCGCTCAACACCGGCCGCCTGCACGCGGAAACCGTGGGCATGATCGACACGGTGCGCGAGCGTTACGGCTACGAGATCGAGCAGTTCCGTCCGCAGCAGGACGCCATCGACGAATACGTCGCGCAGCATGGCCTGAATGCGTTCTACGAGAGCGTCGATCTGCGCAAGCGCTGCTGCGAGATCCGCAAGGTCGAGCCGCTCAATCGCGCGCTGTCGGGCGTGTCGGCGTGGGTCACGGGCCAGCGCCGCGAGCAGTCGGTCACGCGCGCGGAGCTGCACGAGGAAGAACGCGACGAAGCCCGCAACATCGACAAGTTCAATCCGCTCGCGGACTGGACCGAAACCGATGTCTGGGATTACCTGCGCGCCTTCGCGGTGCCGGTGAACCCGCTGCATGCGCGCGGCTACCCGAGCATCGGCTGCGAACCCTGCACGCGTGCGATCCGTCCCGGCGAAGACAGCCGTGCGGGCCGCTGGTGGTGGGAGTCGCGCGATACGAAGGAATGCGGGCTGCACATCACGTCGGTTTCCGCGATTCCGGTGGTCGAAGCTGCCCCGGAAGTTTCGCCGATCGGACACGCGAGCTAAGATTGAAGTTTTCGCGCCGCTTTCGATGTTTTAACGGACATCGAACGGCCGCGAAGTCGAATACAGAGTAACGCGCCCTGATTCCCCGGAAC
Organism: Paraburkholderia sp. J69-1; assembly: GCF_905220255.1. Lineage (NCBI taxonomy): Bacteria > Pseudomonadati > Pseudomonadota > Betaproteobacteria > Burkholderiales > Burkholderiaceae > Paraburkholderia > Paraburkholderia sp. J69-1. Next base: position 433,712 of record NZ_CAJMZG010000001.1, read on the forward strand.
GGGGGCGCGATCAGACGAAGGATTCCGAACATGAGCACGACGCTCGACTCCGCAGTGAACGCGCCGCTTCAGGTCACGGCGAACCGCATGGACCATCTCGACTGGCTCGAAGCCGAGTCGATCCACATCCTGCGCGAACTCGTTGCCGAGTGCAGCAAGCCCGCGCTGCTGTTCTCGGGCGGCAAGGACTCGGTGGTCGTGCTCGCGCTCGCCCTGAAGGCGTTCGGCCTGGGCGCGAACCGCAAGACCTCGCTGCCGTTCCCGCTCGTGCACATCGACACGGGCCACAACTACGAAGAAGTGATCGACTTCCGCGATCGCCGTGCGGCTGAAATCGGCGCGGAACTCGTGGTCGGTCACGTCGAAGATTCGATCAGGAAGGGCACGGTGCGCCTGCGCCGCGAAACCGACTCGCGCAATGCGGCGCAAGCGGTCACGCTGCTCGAAACCATCGAACAATACGGCTACACGGCGATGATCGGCGGCGCGCGCCGCGACGAAGAGAAGGCCCGCGCGAAAGAGCGCATCTTCTCGTTCCGCGACGAATTCGGCCAGTGGGACCCGAAGGCGCAGCGCCCGGAACTCTGGAGCCTGTACAACGCGCGTCTGCACAACGGCGAACACCTGCGCGTGTTCCCGATCTCGAACTGGACCGAACTCGACGTGTGGCAATACATCGAGCGCGAAAAGCTCGAACTGCCGTCGATCTACTACGCGCACCAGCGCGAGATCGTACGCCGCAACGGCCTGCTCGTGCCGGTCACGCCGCTCACGCCGATGAAGGAAGGCGAAACCAGCGAAATGGCGCAGGTGCGTTTCCGCACCGTCGGCGACATCAGCTGCACCTGCCCGGTGGCGAGCGATGCCGACAACATCGAGAAGATCATCGCTGAAACGGCCGTGACCGAAATCACGGAACGTGGCGCCACGCGCATGGACGACCAGGCGTCGGAAGCCGCGATGGAACAGCGCAAGAAGCAAGGTTATTTCTAAGAGCACGCAGAGGAAAGATTAGACATGGTTACGACTCACCAACCTGAAGACCTCGGCGTGCTGCGCTTCATCACCGCAGGCAGCGTGGACGACGGCAAAAGCACGCTGATCGGCCGCCTGCTGTACGACAGCAAGGCCGTTTTGAGCGACCAGCTTTCGGCGCTTTCGCGTGCGAAGAACAAACGCACCGTCGGCGACGAAATCGACCTCTCGCTGCTCACGGACGGTCTCGAAGCCGAGCGCGAGCAGGGCATCACGATCGACGTGGCGTACCGCTACTTCGCGACGGCGAAGCGCAAGTTCATCATCGCCGATACCCCCGGCCACGAGCAGTACACGCGCAACATGGTCACGGGCGCTTCCACGGCGCACGCGGCGATCATCCTGATCGACCCCACGCGCGTGACGGTCGAGAACGGCGTGACGCAACTGCTGCCGCAAACGAAGCGCCATAGCGCCATCGTCAAGCTGCTCGGCCTGCAACACGTGATCGTCGCGATCAACAAGATGGATCTGGTCGATTACAGCGAAGCGACCTTCAACCTGATCCGCGAAGCCTATGTCGAACTCGCGCGCCAGCTCGGTCTGGACAACGTGCGTTTCGTGCCGGTGTCGGCGCTCAAGGGCGACAACATCGTCGGCCTGAGCGAGCGTATGCCGTGGTACGCGGGCCAGCCGCTGCTCGACGTGCTCGAGCAACTGCCGGTTGCGCAGGCAAGCGGCGAAGCGCTGCGCTTCCCGGTGCAGTGGGTCGCGCGCCAGGACGGTTCGAGCGCCGATGACTTCCGCGGCTACATGGGCCGTGTCGAAGCGGGCGAAGTGAAGCTCGGCGACACCATCACGGTGCTGCCGGCTGGCCGCGCTGCAACGGTTGCGGAAATCATCGCACCGGTGCCGGGCGGCACGGCGCAGGTCGATCGCGCATTCGCAGGCCAGACTGTGACGATCCGCCTGGCGGAAGACGTCGACGTTTCGCGCGGCGACACCTTCGTGCCGGCCAACGACGAAACGCAACCGGCGAAGAAGCTCGAAGCGGACCTCTGCTGGTTCGACGAAGAGCCGCTCTCGACGCAGCGCAAGTACCTGCTCAAGCAGACCACCAGCACGGTGTTCGCGAAGATCGGCGCGATCAAGGAAGTGCTCGACGTGCATACGCTGTCGCACGCCGTCGATCGCCAGAACCTCGCGATGAACGACATCGGCCGCGTCTCGCTCACGCTGCAAAAGCCGCTGGTCGCGGACCTGTATGATGTGCACCCCGGCACCGGCGCGTTCGTCCTCATCGACGAGGCAACGCATCATACGGTGGCTGCGGGCATGATCCGCGCGCTGACGGCCTGACCGTCCGACGCCTCCACGCTCGCTCCGGTCGATACAGGGTTCTGAAATATGGGTAAGGTTTATCTGATCGGCGCCGGACCGGGCGCGGCGGATCTCATCACGGTGCGCGGCGCGCGCCTGCTCGGGCAGGCGCAGGTCGTCCTGCACGACGCGCTGGTCGAGGCGGCGATGCTCGACTACGCGCCGCAAGACGCGAAGTTCATCGCGGTCGGCAAGCGGTGCGGCCAGCGCTCGACGGCGCAGCAGTTCATCAACAAGCAACTGGTGGATGCGGCGCGCGAGCATGACATCGTCGTGCGTCTGAAGGGCGGCGATCCGATGCTGTTCGGTCGCGCCGACGAAGAAATGCGCGCGCTCGAAGCGGCCGGCATCGAGTATGAAATCGTGCCGGGCATCACGGCGGCACTGGCGAGCGCGGCGACGCTGCAACGCTCGCTGACGTTGCGCGGTGTCTCGCGCAGCGTGGCGCTGGCCACGTATTCGCGGGCGGCGGGCAGCGAAGAGATTCGCGAGCACGTCAACGCCGATTCGCTGGTGTTCTACATGGGCCGCGACAGCGCGCCCGATATCGCGCAGCAGTTGATCGACGCGGGTCGCCCGGGCGCCACGCCAGTGGCGATCGTCGAGGCCTGCAGCACGGCGCGCGAACGCACGCTGACGCTGACGCTGGCGAAGCTGGCGGCCGGCGAGGCGCAGGACTGGCTCGATGCGGCGCAGCCGAGTCTGCTGATGATCGGCGAGGCGTTTGCCGAGCGGGCAGGGCAGCAGGCCGGCGAGGGCGATCTGAGCGACGACCGTCTCGTTGCCGCCTGAGAGACGCAGGCTGCGTCAGGAAAGAATCAAGACGGGGGTTGTGCCATAAGAAAGCAGAAGGGCCGCTGAAAAGCGGCCCTTCTGCGTTTACGGCGGAGTTTTTTCAGGCTTCGTGCGTGAGGCAGTACTGCACGATCGCGTCGAGCACGCCATCGTCTTCGCCCACCGCCGTTGCGCAATCGATCCGCACTTGCGGATGCGCGGCCTGGCATTGCGCGATCAGCGCGGGCAGGTCGCGGCGGATATGGCCGCCCTGGCCGAAGAACACCGGCACCACCGTGATGACCGTGCAGCCTTGCGCGGCTTGTGCGTCGATGGCTTCGGGCAGGCCCGGCGTCATCAGTTCGAGAAACGCGAGATCGACGGGACCGGCCGCGCCACGCGAAGCGGCCAGCTTGGCCGCGAGACGCGTGAACGGCTCTTTCCAGCGCGCGTCGCGCGCGCCGTGGCCGAAGAGAATCATGCCGTGCATCGCCATCTTTGCGATCCCAAAGAGCCTGTCTGCGCTAACCCGGCTAGTGCCGGTCCACCCACTTCAAGCCCAGCAGCCCAAGCGCCAGATAGATCAGCCCGGGCGTGGCCGCCGTGAGCGGCGCGGGCCAGGTATTCAGATTGCCGATGTGCGAGAACAGCGTGTTGACGAGCTGGAAGCTCATCCCCAGCATGATCCCGCCGAACACCTTCACGCCCACCACGCCCGCACGCGTATGCAGATACGCGAACGGCAGCGACAGCACCAGCATCACGAACACCGCGAACGGGTAGAGCAGCTTGCGCCACAGCGCGATTTCATAACGCTGCGTGTCCTGATGGTTTTCCGTCAAATGCTGGATGTAGCGGAACAGGTTGAACATCGACATGCGGTCCGGCGACACCAGCAGCACCGAAAGAATCTGCGGCGTGAGTTCCGAGCGCAGCGAATATTCGGGCGTCGAAGTCTGCGTTGCGCGATAGACCGGCGCGAGCGCATCGGTCGGCTGGTTCTGCGGCGGCGGCACGCCGATCAGCTCGGTATCGGTCACGTCCTTGAGCAGCCAGTGGCCCGGCGGCTGGAACTTGCCGCTCTTGGCCACGCGCACGTTCGAAAGGCGGAACTGCGAATCGAATTCGTAGATGCGCACGTTCGTGATGGTCGCGTCCGGCTGCAACTCGCCCACGTTGACGAAGCGCGTGGCCTGCTGGCCATCCGCGCGCGTAGTGAGCGTGTCCTTGACCCAGACGCCCGACTTGAAGTCGGTCGACACCGCCGAACCGAGCGCTTCCAGACGGACTTTCTCGGAAAGCTGATCGGTGTAAGGACCGACCACTTCGCCGATCAGATACGTGAGCAGCACGAGCGGCACGCCGATCTTCAGCAGCGAGCGCAGCGCCTGGCCGGTCGCGAGACCGGAGACGCGGAAGATGGTGAATTCCGAGCTGGCGGCCATCTGCGCGAACACGTAGATGGCGGCGATCAGCGCGGCGACCGGAATGATTTCATAGAGCCGCGAGGGCGCCTGCAGCGCCACGCGCAGCACCGCGTAGGTGAACTTGTAGTTGCCGTGGCCGACCGAGTTCAGCTCGTTGATCAGGTCGAAGAAGAAGAACAGGCCGGAGAAGGCGAACAGAATGAAGATGAACGTCAGATAGACCTGACGCGCAAAGTATTTCTCGTAGATGCGCATCGGTCAGTTCCCCTGCGACGCGCGGCGGAACATCGCGCGGGTAAAGAGCGGCCGGTTGCGCACACGCAGCCAGAAAATAAAGGCGACAAGCGCGAGCACAATCAGGTGCAGCGACACCAGGCCGACGCCGAACGACAGCTTGCCTTGCTCGATCTGCGACTGCACGACGTTGAGCAGGTTCGAATAGGTCAGATAGATCAGCACGGCCATCACGAGGTTGATGGTGCGGCTGCGGCGCGGGTTCTGGTACGCGAGCGGGATCGCCAGCAGCATCAGATTGATCGCGATCAGCGGCAGACCCACGCGCCAGGCGAATTCGCCGAGGTTGTCGTTGGTCGGGTTGCGCAGGAGATCCGGCGTGGACGTGGTGCTAGACGTGGGCGTATTGACCACGGGCTGGCTCTGGACCTTCACGCCGTAACGCTGGAATTCGGTGATGCGGAAGTCGGGGTGGCCCGGTTCGCCGTCGTAGCGGCGGCCGTTTTCCAGCACGACGAAACGATCGCCGTTCTTGGTGGTTTCCGTGTGACCGGTTTTCGAGACGATCACGTTGACCTTGCCGTTTTCCGTGCTCGTGACGAACACGTTCTCCACGCGGCCCTGGTCGGGGCTCATGCTTTCGATGAAGAAAACGCGGTGCGTGGTCGGCGATTCGCGGAACTGGCCCGGCGCGAGCAGCGAGACTTCGTCGCGCTGCTGGAAGCGTGCGCGGATCAGCTTGCTCTGCGCGTTGGACCACGGCCAGCCAACGAGCGCGAAGAACACGATCAACAGGATGATCGGCGTGGAGAACACGGCGATCGGCTTGATCAGGCGCGTGAGGCTCACCCCGGAGGCGAGCCAGACGACCATTTCAGAATCCTTGTACCAGCGCGTGAGCACAAACAGGATCGACACGAAAAGCGTGACGATGAGCATGACGGCGAGGTAGCCGATCACGGTCAGGCCGATCAGGACCAGCACGTCGCGCGGGTCGATCTGGCCAGACGCAGCAAAGCCGACGATGCGGATCATCATCGTCGTCAGCATGATCGTGAGCAGAACCATGAACACGGCGCCAGCCGTGTACGCGAGTTCGCGCTGCAGGGAACGTTCGAAGATCATTCTAGATGGGCTGGGCGGGCGGCCTGCGCCGGGCGCCGCGCTGCTCGCGCTACCGCCCAGGAGCCGCCGCGGTAAAAATAGCGGATAATTGCGGCTTTCATCCTAAGCCCTGATTTTATCCGAGGACAAGCGCGATGGACTTTAGCATAAAAGCCTGTGATTGGAGCAAAGGCGGGGAAGGCCCCTTCCTGACCGGCAAGTCGGATTGCGTCGTGGTCGGTGTCTTCGAAGCGCAAACCCTCTCCGGCCCGGCATTCGTGATCGACAGCGCACTCGGCGGCACGATCGCCCGCGTCGTCAAGGCCGGTGACATGGACGGCAAGCCCGGTTCGACCTTGTTCCTGCCGGAAGTGACCGGTATCGGCGCCTCGCGGGTGCTGCTGGTCGGCCTCGGCAAGCAGGATGCATTCGGCCAGAAGGCCTATGGCGAAGCGGTTCGGGCCGCATGGCGCGCGATTCTCGGCACGCGCATCGCCCAGGTGACGTTCTCGCTCGCGCAGTTGCCCATCAAGGAACGCACCGGCGACTGGGGCGTGCGCGCCGCGATTCTCGCGCTGCGCAATGAGACCTACCGCTTCACGCAGATGAAGAGCAAGCCGGACGTCACGCAGCGCGCGCTCAAGCGCGTCGTCTTCAGCGTGGACGCCGCGGAAGAAAAGGTCGCCAAGGTCACCGCCAAGCAGGCCGTGGCGCTGGCCAACGGCATGGATCTCACGCGCGACCTCGGCAACCTGCCGGGCAACGTCTGCACGCCGACCTATCTGGCTGCCACGGCCAAGAAGCTCGCGCGCGACTGGAAGCTCAAGGTCGAAGTGCTGGGCCAGCGTCAGATCGAAGCGCTCAAGATGGGTTCGTTTCTTTCTGTAACAAAGGGCTCGGTCGAACCGCCGCAATTCATCGTCATGCACTATCAGGGCGCCAGCGCGAAAGCCGCGCCGGTCGTGCTGGTTGGCAAGGGCATCACGTTCGACACGGGCGGCATTTCGCTCAAGCCCGGTGAAGGCATGGACGAGATGAAGTACGACATGTGCGGCGCCGGTTCGGTGCTGGGCACGATGCGTGCGGTGGCCGAAATGGGCCTCAAGCTCAATGTGATCGGCGTCATTCCCACCTGCGAGAACATGCCGGCCGGTAACGCCACCAAGCCTGGCGACGTCGTCACGACGATGGCGGGTCTCACGGTCGAAGTGCTGAACACCGACGCCGAAGGCCGTCTGATCCTGTGCGACGCGCTCACGTATGTGGAACGCTTCAAGCCGGCGGCGGTGATCGACATCGCCACGCTGACGGGCGCCTGCGTCATTGCGCTGGGTCACCACAACAGCGGTCTGTTCTCGAAGGACGATGCGCTCGCGGGCGAACTGCTCGACGCGTCGCGCGAAGCCGGCGACCCGGCCTGGCGCCTGCCGCTCGACGACGAGTATCAGGACCAGCTGAAGTCGAACTTCGCGGATATCGCCAATATCGGCGGTCGTCCGGGCGGTGCGGTCACGGCGGCGTGCTTCCTGTCGCGCTTTACCGAAGCCTATCCGTGGGCCCACCTCGACATCGCGGGCACCGCGTGGAAGGGCGGCGCAGCGAAGGGCGCAACGGGCCGTCCGGTGCCTTTGCTCGCGCAGTTCCTGATCGATCGCGCGGCGCAATGACATCGAGTTTGAACCCGATGGTGGTGAAAGCATGACGCGCATCGACTTCCACACCAATGTGGGCGATGCGCTGATGTACGCATGCCGTCTCGTGCGCAAGGCGTATCTGGCCGACCAGCAGGTTGTCGTGCTGGCCGAGCCGGCGCGCCTGCGCACGTTCGACGAACTGCTGTGGACGTTCTCGCCGCTCGAGTTCGTACCGCACTGCATGGCCGATAACGCGCTGGCCGCGCAAACGCCTATCGTGCTGGCTGCGGATCTCGAGCGTGCGCCGCATCATCGCGTGCTGCTCAATCTGGGCGCCGCGGTGCCGCCGCAGTTCGCGCGCTTCGAGCGTCTGCTCGAAGTGATCGGCGATGCGCCCGAGGAACTGGCGTCGGGCCGCGAGCGTTATCGCTTCTATCGCGATCGCGGTTATACGCTGAACAACTACAAGCAGGGCGGCTGAACGCAGCCGGTGAGGGTTTGCCGCCGCTGGCCTGAGATTTCTGTTTGATCGATATCCGAAGGAGGCGATCGTGACCGAGTTGCATGATCTTGATGAGGCGCCGATCCCGCTTTTGAGCGACATCATGGTTCCGGGCAATCTGTTGCGTGCCCGCTCGCCGTTCGAGCGGGTGCACGAGGCGCAGGCGCTTCCGGTCGAGCAGCCTGTGCAGGATGCCGCGCCGGAACCCGTTGCCACGCCGGCGTCTGCCGAAACCATGGCGGCTGCGCATGCCGTGCCCGAGCCGACGCTCGCGCAGGAACCCGAGCCTCAGTCCGCACAGCAGGACACCTACGCGCTCTATGCACAGGACGCCGATGCACTCGTCGAGCGTCTGCGCGGGCGCGCCCTCAGTTGGCTGACCGGCGAAGGCCGTGGCGTGATCGAGCAACGCTGCAGTGCCGCGATGCAGGAGCATTCGCACTGGATCGTGGGGCAGGTCTCGCGCGAGATTGGCCTCGCGCTCGAAACCGAACTCAAGGGCTGGGTCAAGGCCGCCGTGCGCGAGGAACTGGACGCGCGCGCGACGCATGGCACGCCGCCATCGGCCTGAGTTGCTGCGTTTGAGTTGCTGCGTTATTTCAGCGTAAGAATCCAGCTCGCCAGCATGGCCGCCTGACCGGGGCTCAATTGCGTGTTGGCGGGCATGGGCACCATGCCCCACACGCCGCTGCTGCCTTCCATGATCTTGTGCGCGAGATAGGTTTGCGCTTCGGGCCGGGCCGAGTACTTCGACGCTACATCGCGTAGCGCCGGGCCCATGAAGGTGCGCGTCACCGAATGACAGCTCATGCAGTTCTGCTGCTGGGCGAGCGCGAGTCCGCTTGCCATGCTGGTTGCGGCTGGAGCGCTGGTGGCGACCATCGCGGCCGGCCCGTTCTGCGCATGGGCGGCGCTGCCTGCCAGCGCGCATAGCCATACTGCCGATCTCACTACCGTTGCAATCTGAGCCAGCGGGGCGGCCGGCGTCGCTGTCTTGTTCTTCGCTTGCGACTTCAGTTTCATGCTGGTCTCCGCCAGCGTGGTCGCCGGCTGTGTCGTCGCATTATAGAAGCAAAGGGCGCGCAGCCAGGCTACGCGCCCATTTGTCTCGCTTCTGTCGATCTAACCGACGATTTCAGCCGATGAAACAGCGCGTTAGCGCTCAAGGCCCGCTGCGGCCCGCCGCCTAGCCCGTCACCGCGCCCAGATTCGCGGGTCGCGTCAGCGCCGCGAACTTCGCCAGCACACCGCGCGTATAACGCGGCGCGGGCTGCTTCCACGCGGCGCGGCGGCGCGCGAGTTCGGCGTCGTCGATATTCAGTTGCAGCAGCAACTTGTGCGCGTCGATGGTGATCGAATCGCCTTCCTGCACCAGCGCGATCGTGCCGCCATCGAACGCTTCCGGCGCGACGTGGCCGACCACCATGCCCCACGTGCCGCCCGAGAAACGCCCGTCGGTGATCAGGCCGACCGTTTCGCCCAGCCCCTTGCCGATGATCGCCGAAGTCGGCGCCAGCATCTCCGGCATGCCCGGCCCGCCCTTCGGCCCGAGATAGCGCAACACGACGACGTCGCCGGCCTTGATCTTGTCGGCGAGGATGGCGTCCATCGCGCTCTGCTCGTCGTCGAACACCCGCGCCGGACCGGTGATGACCGGATTCTTCAGCCCCGTGATCTTGGCGACGGCGCCTTCGGTGGCGAGATTGCCCTTGAGGATCGCCAGATGGCCTTCCTTGTAGAGCGCCTGGTCGATCGGATAAATCACCTTCTGGTCGGCGCGCGGCCTCGAGGGCACGTCCTTGAGTTCTTCCGCGATCGTGCGGCCCGTGATGGTCATGCAGTCGCCATGCAGCATGCCCGCGTCGAGCAGCAGCTTGAGCACCTGCGGAATGCCGCCCGCCTCATGCAGATCGGTCGCCACGTATTGACCGGAAGGCTTGAGGTCGCAGATCACCGGCACTCGCTTGCGCATGCGCTCGAAGTCGTCGATGTTCCATTCGATTTCCGCGGCGTGCGCGATCGCCAGATAGTGCAGCACGGCATTGGTCGAGCCGCCCGTCGCCATGATCAGCGCCACGGCGTTTTCGATCGACTTCTTCGTGATGATGTCGCGCGGCTTGAGGTCTTTTTTCACGGCCTCGACCAGCACGCGCGCCGATTCCGCCGCCGAATCGACCTTCTCCTGATCGGGATTCGCCATCGTCGACGAATAGAGCAGGGACATGCCCAGCGCCTCGAACGACGAACTCATCGTGTTGGCCGTGTACATGCCGCCGCACGAACCCGTGGACGGGCAGGCGTTTTTCTCGACGCCCTCGAAGTCCTCTTCGGTCATGCGCCCGGCCGTGAATTCGCCCACCGCCTCGAACGCCGATACGATGGTCAGATCCTTGCCCTTCCAGTGCCCCGGGCGGATCGTGCCGCCATACACGTAAATGCCCGGCACGTTGATGCGCGCGAGCGCGATCATGCCGCCTGGCATGTTCTTGTCGCAGCCGCCGATCACCACCACGCCGTCCATCCATTGGCCCTGCACGCAGGTCTCGATGCAATCGGCGATCACTTCGCGCGAGACCAGCGAGTACTTCATGCCCTCGGTGCCCATCGACATGCCGTCGGAGATCGTCGGCGTGCCGAAGGTCTGCGGATTGGCGTCGGTGCCCTTGATGGCGGCCACGGCGGCATCGGCCAGGCGCTGCAGGCCGGCGTTGCAGGGCGTGATGGTCGAATGACCGTTGGCGACGCCGATCATCGGCTTGTCGAAGTCGGCCTTCTCGTAGCCGAGCGCGTAATACATCGAGCGGTTCGGCGAGCGCGCGACGCCTTGCGTGATGTGCTTCGAACGACGGTTGTAGGACATGGGGACGCTCCGTTGTGTGTTTTGTGAGCCGGGCGCAGACGTGTCGTTGGCGACCTGGGCGACCTGGGCGGCCTGGGCGACCTGGACGATACGCACGGCTCGTGCAAAACAGAATGGTGTGTCGCGAGCGCAATGTCCAATATATTATTCGCGGCTTATTGAGTCGTAAAAAGTATCAATAACGCCATGAGTACATCGATTCCCGACCTGCGCCAGTTGCGCTACTTCGTCGCCGTGGCCGAGGAGCAGCACTTCGGCCGCGCCGCCGCGCGTCTGTCGATGACACAGCCGACGCTCTCGCAGGCGATCCGGGCGCTGGAGGAGACGCTGGGCGTCGATCTGTTCGCCCGCACGCGCCGCTCGGTCGAACTGACCGCCGTGGGCGCCGATCTGCTGCCCGAAGTGCGCCGTCTGCTGGCCGCCGCCGAAGCGTTGCGCCCGCTCGCGCAGAGTCTCGCGCGCGGCGAGGCGGGCGTGCTCGCGCTGGCCTTCGTATCGACCGCCGACTACGGTTTGCTGCCCGCGCTGCTGCGCGAGTTCGGCGCGGGCTATCCGCGCGTGCGCCTGCAACTGACCGAGGCCACGAGCGACGTGCAGGTCGAGGAACTGGTGGCCGGCCGCATCGACGCGGGGCTCGTGATCGCGCCCGTGCCGCCGCGCCATGCCGCGCATCTGACGTATCTGAGCGTGGCGCGCGAGCCGCTGGTGATCGCCATGCCCACAGCGCTGGCGGCGCGCACCGGCAGCGCCACGGACGATGGCTGGTGCGACACGCCCGTGAGTCTGCGCGAGCTCGCCGAGGCGCCGCTGGTGGTGTTCCCGCGCCATCTCGCGCCGGGCTTCTACGACACCATCATGGATTGTTACGGCGCGGCCGGTCTCGCGCCGCGCGTCGGGCAGGAGGCGATCCAGATGCAGACGATCGTGAGTCTCGTTTCGGCGGGCATGGGCGTGGCGCTCGTGCCGCAGTCGCTGCGCCATTTGCGGCGCACAGGCGTGGTCTACCGGCCGCTGGCCGAAACCGTACCGACGATCGAAACCGGCCTCGTGTGGCGCGCGGCGGAAGTGAGCCCGGTGCTGGCGGCCTTTATCGAGATCGTGCGCGCGCATGCGGGATTCATATCCGGCCCTTAAACTTCGCGCAGCGCCCGAGATGTGCAAAATGGTTCGCGCCCCCTCGCGTCGGCGATAATGTCTGCCTTCGGCGTCGCGAACCGCGGCGCATCCTGCAATCCGCTTACACAGCTCACCGCCGACAAGAACGCTTTCCACGATGCTCATTCACCCGAATTTCGACCCTGTCGCCATCCATCTGGGGCCGCTCGCCGTGCGCTGGTACGGCCTGATGTATCTCGTCGGCTTCATTCTCGCGATCGTGATCGGCCGCCTGCGCCTGCGTCTGCCCTTCGTGGCCGCGCAAGGCTGGACCGCAAAAGACATCGACGACATGCTGTTCTACGGCGTGCTCGGCACCATCCTCGGCGGCCGTCTGGGCTATGTGCTGTTCTACAAGGCAAGCTGGTATTTCGCGCATCCGCTCGACATCTTCAAGGTCTGGGAAGGCGGCATGTCGTTCCACGGCGGCTTTCTCGGCGTGACTTTCGCGATGGTGCTGTTCGCGTGGCAACGCGGGCGCACGTGGCTGCAGGTCACCGATTTCGTCGCGCCGATGGTGCCGACGGGTCTGGCCGCCGGGCGTCTGGGCAACTTCATCAACGGCGAGTTGTGGGGCCGTGTGACTTCGCCCGATTCGCCGTGGGCGATGCTGTTCCCGGGCGCGGCCAACGACGACGCCGCGTGGCTGCAAACGCATCCGGCGCTGGCCGCGAAGTGGCATTTGAACGAAGTGTTCATGCAGTATCACCTGCTGCCGCGCCATCCGTCCGAACTCTATGAAATCGCGCTCGAAGGCATCGCGCTCTTCATCGTGCTGATCCTGTTCTCGCGCAAGCCGCGTCCGGTTGGCGCGATCTCGGCGCTGTTCCTGATCGGCTATGGTCTCGCGCGTTTCACGGTGGAATTCGCGCGTGAACCCGACGACTTCCTCGGTCTGCTCGCACTCGGTCTGTCGATGGGCCAATGGCTCTCGCTGCCGATGATCATCGTGGGCGTGCTGCTGATGATCTGGGCGTATCGCCGCGCGAAGCGCAACCCGGCTTCGCAGGCGGTGGGCGCGAAGAGTTAATGCGCGTTCGTTAATTCGCTTGCGCCGCACGCGCCCAATAAAAAAGCCACGGTTTTTGCCGTGGCTTTTTCTATGGTGCGTACGTTTTACTTCATTTGCACCGAACCCGAAACGTTCACCGTCACCGTCGATGTGCCGCCTTCGAGCGGCATGGGCGCCATCTTCGCGTCGGCGCTGGCGGCGCGTGCGCTCATCATCATCATCGGACGCGGCGCGACGCCGTTGTGGCCCACGTTCACGTCGCGAATCGAATAGCTGCTGTAGCCGAACGCGCGCGCTGCCGCCGATGCCTGGTCGCGAAACGATGCGATCGCCTGGGTCGAGAGTTTCTGTTCGGCGGCACGTTGCGCTTCCGGCGAGAGCGAGAACTGCACGTTGCCCACCTGCATCACCGACGAGATATCGCCTGCGAGTTTCGACGCCGCCGCGAAATCATGCGATTCGAGCACGACTTCCGTGCGTCCGCGCCAGGCGGAAATGCGGCCGTCGCGATCGGTCGACGGATAGATCGAGAACTGGCCCGAACGCGCGGTCACGCCCGCGACGCCCTTGGCCTTTTGCAAGGCCGTATCGGCACGTTGATTGAGCGTGCTGGTGAGCGTGGCCGGATCATTCGCTTCCTGCTCGTAGAACAGCGTGATGGTGACGACGTCCTGCGGCACCTCGGCGCTCGCCTGCGAGGACAGCGAGAGCACGCCCGAAGGTTGATAGCGCGCATCGCTTTGCGCATACGCGGCGCGCGGTGCGAGCGTCATGGCCAGCGGGACAGCAGCGGCGAAAGCGGCAGCGAGCGTGACGGCGGTTGTTCTCTTCATTTTGGCTCCTTGCAGAACGGATATCGCGAGCGGCCGGCACTTCGGCATCGACACGAATGTGCGCCGCGCGAGCGCATGATTGTGCGCAAGTTCGCGGCGGTGTGTCGGCTGCGTGTCTGTGCTGTGTGCGGCCGTGCGTGTTCTTGGAGCGTTGGGTAGCGGGCGCGGTTCCCGCTGCGGGCAGGGCGTTTTGCAATCTTTGCAGATTGCCGCGCCTGTGCGCCTGAAGCTTTACATCAGGCGCTTCGTGATGAAGTCCCACTCGCTTTTGGTGACCGGCGTGATCGAAAGCCGATTGCCTTTTGCGAGCACGCGCATGTCGGCGAGTTCGTCATGCTCGCGCAGCGTCGCGAGCGCAATCAATGCCGACTTCTTCTTGAACACGACATCGACGAGCATCCAGCGCGGGTTTTCCTGCGTCGATTTCGCGTCGTAGTAAGGGCTTTTCGGATCGAACTGCGTGGGGTCCGGGTAAGGCGTGGACGACACTTGCGCGAGACCCGCGATGCCAGGCTCCGGGCAACTCGAATGATAGAAGAGCACGCCGTCGCCGATCTGCATGGTGTCGCGCATGAAGTTGCGCGCCTGATAGTTGCGCACGCCCGTCCACGGCAGCGTGTGCTGCGGGGCCTTGGCGAGATCGTCGATGCTTGCTTCGTCGGGTTCGGACTTCATCAGCCAGTAGCGCATGAGTCGAAGAAGAACGTCGGAAGAGAGAGGAGAGTGGGGACCAATGAAAAACGGCACCGGACACATGTCCGATGCCGTTCGAATAGGTCCCCGCCTTAGCCGCTAGGCCGGCATCCTGAACCGAGGGTTCAGAATTGGTCGCAGTTAGCAGCACTTCGGGTACATCAGACGAGTGACGCGCACGCCCGTGCTACAAATTTCCGCAACCGTGCACATGGCATTGGTTCAAGGAATATATGACCTTGGCGAACCAGGCAGGGAAGCTGATAAAACCTGTTTCGAAACGTATTGTGTACGCTCCGATGAACTGCATTCTAACGCACTCTTCAGCAGCTTTTAAGCACTGTGTATCGAATTCTGTATTTCGACCACCGTGCGTGTTTCGTGCTTACTGTACGCCGTATTGCTGGATCACTGCACCAAGCTGATCGTTCATTTGGCGCATTGTACGACGGATTTCTTCGGCTGGGAATGCTTCCCCATGACGCACGCTGGTCTGCAGACGCAGCAGTTCCGAGGCGAGCGAAAGCGCCGCCATGACTGCGATACGGTCCTGACCGCGCACCGTGCTGTGATTGCGGATCTTCGACATTTCCGCATCCACGCGCGCGACCGCTTCGAGCAGCGCCGCCTCGGTTTCCGCCGAGCAGGCGAGGCGATAGCTCTGGCCGAGAATCGTCGCTTCGATCTGTTTGGTCGTCATGCATTTTCTCCGTGGCGAGCGGCGTTGTCGTCGGCGGCGTCCTGCTGCGGTTCGAGCAGATCGAGCTGGTTCTCGCGGTCTGCACCGCCGCGAGCGCGCGGCAGCTTTTCGAGGATCGCGTTGAGGCGAACCTGCGCGTCGTCGATCTTGGCGGAGAGACCATCGCGCTCGGCCTGCAGCGCGTTGCGTTCTTCACGCACCTGTTCGAGTTCGGCGCGCGTCGCTTCGCATTGCGCGTGCAATTGTGCGAGTTGCTCTTCGAGCGCCACGCGTGCTTCATGATGGCGCTGATTGATCTCGATCAGCCGCCCGATGTTTTGTGAGAGTGTTTCGAGTTCGTTGAGCATGTGCTGCGTCCTCTAAAGACAGGCATTCTAGCGCGGATTGCCGCGTATTCCGACATCCGCGACGTTTCCAGACGTAACAACCCTACTTCTTGCCAGTATCTTGCAGTTTCGGCCCGGTAATGCTGACTCGCCCGATGTGCTTCGAGGCGTTTTAAAGAGACGTTTTTACGCGCTGGCCAGCGCGTGCAGCGCAATAATGACGCGGTGTTGACGCTCGCAATCGCGCGTTGCTGCACGTGCCCGCGCCCACCGGGCCGGGTCACGCAGGCGACACGAAAACAGGGGCAAAGATGGTGCCGCGCAACGAGACTGAGAAGCTGCGCAAGCACGTTTGTCCCCATGTTTTGCGGTCTTTTCGTCTCTCCAGCGAAAAAAAAGGACAATAGCGGCACCTGTTTTGCGACCTGCCGGATTTCACTTTCAACGATGCGAACCGTAAGCCCCGACGAACCGCGCCACGCACAAGCGCCGCCGCCACGCCCGACGCCCGGCGTAGCGACGCCCGGCGTGTCGACGCGCGCTTCGGTGCGCCCGGCGATGCACGCGCGCCGCGCCGTGTCGATCTGGTTTGCGCTGTCGCTCGCAGCGTGTGCGGTGTTTTTCGCGTCGCTCGTGATCGGCAGCGTGCCGGTCACATTCGGGCAGGCGCTGCACGCGCTCTGGCCCAACGCGGGAATCCACGACATGGCGAGCGACATCGTGCGCACACTGCGCCTGCCGCGTGCGCTCGGCGGTTTCGCATGCGGAGCTTTGCTCGCGCTCGCCGGCGCGCTATTACAGGTGCTCTTGCGCAATCCGCTCGCCGAACCGTATGTGCTGGGCGTATCGGGCGGCGCGGCCGCATTCGCGCTGATGGCGATGATCGGCGGCCTCGCCTGGTGGGCCGTGCAGGCGAGCGCCTGTGCGGGCGCGTTTATCTCGATCCTGCTCGTGCTGGGTCTCGCGCGCCGCGAACTCTGGCGGGGCGAACCGCAGGACAGCTCGCCGCGTCTGCTGCTCACGGGCGCGGTGACGGCGGCGGGGTGGGGCGCGCTGATCACGCTGTTGCTGACGCTCGCACCCGATGCGCGTTTGCGCGGCATGCTGTTCTGGCTCACGGGAGACCTCGACGGCATTGGCGCGGCGTGGCCCGCGTGGCTCGCGCTCGCCGTCGTGCTGGTGTTCGGCGTGAGCGTTGCGCCGCGTTTGAACGTGCTGCTGCGCGGCGACGCCGCGGCGCAGGCGCTGGGCGTGCCGGTGCTGCGTCTGCGCGTGGGCGTGTATCTCGCGGCTTCGCTTGCCGCCGCTGCAGCGGTGACGACGGGCGGCACCATCGGCTTCGTCGGGCTGGTCGTGCCGCATATGGTGCGGCTCGCGTTCGGTAACGATCAGCGCATGCTCGTGCCCGCAGCCGCGCTCGCGGGCGGCTTCGCCGTAATGGCCGCCGATCTCGCCGCGCGTACCGTGGCCGCGCCGACGCAATTGCCCGTCGGCGTCGTGACCGCGCTCGCGGGCGTGCCGGTGTTCTTGTGGATGCTGCTGCGCAGGCGCGGGTCATGAGCACGCAGGCGAATCCCTTGCTCGCCACGCGCGCGCTGACGTTGCGCGTCGGCGCCCGCACGCTCGTCGATACACTCACGCAGTCCTTCAACGCAGGCGAAATCTGGTGCATCGCGGGCGCGAACGGCGCGGGCAAAACCACCTTGATCGCCACGCTTGCCGGTTTGCGCGCGCCCGCTGCGGGCCATGTCGAAGTCGATGGCATCGCGCTGCGCGACTGGAAGCCCACGCATCTCGCGCAACGCCGCGCGCTGATGCCGCAAGACGTGCGCGATGCCTTCAGCGCGAGCGTGCTCGATATCGTGCTGCTCAACCGCTATCCGCATCTCGCGGGCTGGGGCTGGGAAAGCGAAGACGATCGCATTGCCGCGCACACGGCGCTTGCGCAACTGGATCTCGAAGACTTCGCCGCGCGCGATGTGCTGTCGCTTTCGGGCGGCGAGCGTCAGCGCGTGGCGCTGGCGGCGGCACTGTGTCAGCAGGCGCCGCTGCTGCTGCTCGACGAACCGCTCGCGCACCTCGATCTGCATCACCAGATCGCCTGCCTCGAAGCTTTACGCCGATGGGTGCGCGACGCAGCGCGTACCGTGCTGCTGTCGTGTCACGATCTCAATCTCGCGCGCCGCTACGCCACGCACGCCTTGCTGCTCGATGGCCGCGGCGGCTGTTACGCGGGCCCAGTGCGCGACGTGCTCACGGCAGCGCGCGCGAGCGAAGCGTTCGGTCATCCGCTCGCGCTGATTCGCGACGGCCCGCACGAAGCGCTCGTGCCGGCCGGCGCTCGCACAAACGGATGACACGCACGACAGCTAGAACGCCTTCGCGCAAGCAACACACACAGAAAACGCATCGAAAACACAGTAAGCAAAGAACGCCATGACCACCACGCTTTCCGATCTGATCGCCGTCGAACCGCTCGACACCTCGCTGCGCGACACGCTGCAACATCTCATCGATACCAAGACCAAACCGCCCGGCAGTCTCGGCCGTCTCGAAGCGCTCGCACGCCAGCTCGGCATGATCCAGCGCACGACCAGCCCGCGCATCACGCGTCCGGCGATGATCGTGTTCGCGGGCGATCACGGTATCGCGCACGAAGGCGTGAGCCCATATCCGCAGGCCGTCACCGCACAGATGGTCGCGAACTTCCTCGCGGGCGGCGCGGCGATCAACGCGTTCAGCGGCGTAGGCGGCATCGAACTCGAAATCGTCGATGCCGGCGTGGCCACGCCGCTGCCGCCCGTCGATACCGCGAAGCTGATTGCCGTGCCGATCGCACAAGGCACGCGCAACTTCGCCACCGAAGCGGCGATGACGCGCGAGCAGGCCATCGCCGCGCTCGCAGCGGGCGCGGCGCGCGTGCGCCATCACGCGTCGCTCGGCACGAACGTGATTGGCTTCGGCGAGATGGGCATCGCGAATACCTCGTCGGCGGCCTGTTTGATGAGCCGTCTGTGCAACGTGCCGATCGACGAATGCGTCGGGCGCGGCACGGGTCTCGACAACGCGGGCCTCGCGAAGAAGCGCAACGTGCTGGCGGCGGCGCTCGCGCATCACGCGAACGTGCGCGAACCGCTCGACGTGCTGGCCACCTTCGGCGGCTTCGAAATCGCGATGATGGCGGGCGCGTACCTCGAAGCGGCGCGTCAGCGCATGGCGATTCTCGTCGATGGCTTTATCGCGTCGTCGGCGCTCGTGGTCGCCGATGCGCTTTCGCCGCACGTGCGCGATTACTGCGTGTTCGCGCACGCGTCGAACGAAGCGGGGCATCGGCGCATGCTCGATCATTTCGGCGCGCGCGAACTGCTCTCGCTCGATCTGCGTCTGGGCGAAGGCACCGGCGCGGCGCTGGCGGTGCCGCTGTTGCGTGCGGCCGTGGCGTTCCTCAACGAGATGGCGAGCTTCGAGTCGGCAGGCGTCGATGATCGCAGCGAGCGTGGGCATTGAGCGACTTCGATAAACCGGCCCGCGCCATGAATCCGCTCATGGAGGTGCGCTATTTCTTCACGGCGCTCGGCTATTTCACGCGTGTGCCGGTGCCGCGCTGGGTCGGTTTCGAGCCGGCCTGGCTGAACGCGGCGGCGCGGTATTTTCCGCTGGTCGGTTTGTTGATCGGCGCGCTGGCGGCGCTGGTTTATCTGGGCGCGCTGCGTGTTTTTCCGGCGGGCGTGGCGGTGCTGCTGTCGATGGCCGCGACCTTGCTGGTGACGGGCGCGTTTCACGAAGACGGTCTCGCCGATTGTCTCGATGCCTTTGGCGGCGCGTACAGGAAGGAAGACGTGCTGCGCATCATGCACGATTCGCGCATCGGTGCGTTTGGCGCGATCGGGCTGGTGGTGGCGCTGGCGCTGAAGTGGCAAACGCTCGCGTCGCTGCCGCCGCTGCGTGCGGCGACCTTGATGATCGCCGGTCACGCCGCGAGCCGCGTGTTCGCGATCAGCTATCTGGCGTCGCTCGACTACGTGCGGCCCGAAGGCAAAGCCAAGCCGGTTGCGCAGCGCTTGGGCGTGCTCGCGCTTGCGTTCGCGGCGGCGATCGGCTTGCCTTGGCTTGTCTGGCCCGCATGGCCGGACTGGCGCGCGGGCGTGGCGACGCTCGCCGTGCTCGGCGCGCTGCGCTTCGCGTTGGCGCGGTACTTCGTGCGGCGCATCGGCGGTTATACGGGCGATTGCCTCGGCTTCGCGCAGCAGATTTTCGAAATCGCCATCTATCTGACGGGGCTTGCATGGATCTCGTTCTGATTCGCCATCCGGCCGTGGCGATCGAGCCGGGCATCTGCTACGGAAGTTCCGATGTGCCGCTCGCCGCCGATGCCGCCAGCGGCGCGGCCTCGATCCTGGCGCGCCTGAATGCGCTGGGCGTGCGTGCGCCCGCGCGTATCGAAACGAGTCCGCTCACGCGCTGCGCGAGCGTGGCGCGCGAGCTTGCCCATCAACTCGCCGACGGGCACGGCGCGCTCGTGCCGCACGACGACGCGCGTCTCGCGGAGATGGATTTCGGCGCGTGGGAACGGCAGCGCTGGGACGGCATCGAGCGCTCGCAGATCGACGCGTGGGCCGCCGATTTTCTGCATGCGCGCGATCATGGCGGCGAGAGCGTGGCGCAATTCGATGCGCGTGTATCGGCGTGGTTCGCATCGCTCGACGCGGATCAACACGATGCGCGCGCAACGATATGGGCGGTCGCGCATGCGGGCGTGATCCGCACGATTGCGGCACGCGCGCTGGGTGCGCCGCTGGAGCGTTGTGTGCGCTGGCCGCTGGAGATGGCGGCGATCGTGGTGCTGAAGCGGGAATCCGCGAGCGGCGAATGGATGCTGGCGCGCTGGAACGCCTGAGTCAAATCGGCAATTAATCGGGATTGCAGATTATTTCGGGCGGGCGCGTTGCAGGTCTTCGCAGAGTTGCTGCGCGCCTTGCGCGATGCGCGGGCCGGGACGCGTGAGCAGATCGCCGTCGATGGCGTAGAGGTTGCCGCGCGCGACCGCCTTCAACTGCGGCCACGCACGCCAGCTTTGCAGCGCGGGCAGCGGCTGGTCCGGCTCGGTGGCGCCTTGCGATGCGGTGACGATCGCGTCGGGGTTCGCGGCGAGCACGGCTTCGGTCGACAGCGTCGGCACGAGCGGGCGCAGCGCGGCGAATACATTGCGCCCGCCGCATAAGGCGATCACGTCGGAGATCATCGATTCGCCGTTCATCGTCATCAACGGACGATCCCAGACTTCGTAGAACACGCTCACGGGTGCGCGCTGCGCGTAGGTCGCGCGCAACTGCGCGATCTTGCCGCGATAGGCGCTGGCGGCGTCCTGCGCGGTTTTTTCGGTGCCGAACAGCGTGCCCAGACGCGTGAGCGATGTCGCGACATCGTCGAGATGATGCGGCTCGCTGAAGAACAGCGGAATGTGCAGTTCGCGCAGACGGTCGAGTTGTTGCTGCGCGTTGCCGTGACGCCAGACGACGATCAGATCGGGTTTGAGCGCCGCGATGCGTTCGAGGTCGAGCGCGCGATTGTCGCCCACGCGCGGCACGCTTTGCGCCTGCGGCGGGTAATCGCTGTAGCTCACGGCGCCCACCAGTTTCGCACCGCCGCCTGCCGCGTAGACCAGTTCGGTGACATGCGGCGCGAGGCTGACGACGCGCTGGGCGGGCGCGGCGAGCGTGACGGTCGTGCCTTCATCGTCGATGGCGCTCACGGGCGCTGCATGCGCGAGGTTGAGCGAGAACGCAGCGGCGCAAACGGTAAGCTGGCGGCGCATCATCGGCCGAGTCCCTTTGCGGCTTGCGCAAGCGCGATTTCGAAGCGCTGCCATTCGTCTTCCGATGCCGGCAGGCCGAAGCGCAGACTCGCGGGCGTGTCGAAGCGGCGCGTCCAGACCGCGCGTGCGGCGAGCGCTTCCTGCCACTGCGCGGCGCGCGCGTCGGCAATCCAGCTGTAGAGCGGTGTCGCGTGCGGCGTGAAACCGTGTGCTTTCAGCAAAGCGGCGAGACGCGCGCCTTCGGCGGCCAGTTGCGCGCGCATCGCGGTTTGCCAGCCGGCGTCTTCAAACGCGTGCGTGACGGCGTGGCGCGCAGGCCCGCTCACGGTCCACGCGCCCAGCCGGGCGCGCAAGCCTGCCAGCAGCGCAGGCTGCGCGAGCGCGAAGCCGCAGCGCGCGCCCGCGAGGCCGAAGAACTTGCCCGGCGAGCGCAACACGACGAGCCCCGCACGATCGACGTCATTCGCCAGCGATGCGGCGCGCGCGGGCGCGAAGGCATCGGCGAACGCTTCGTCGACGATCAGCGTGCCGCCGCGCGCCGCCAGTTGCGCGTGCCAGCGCAGCAGCGTGTCGCGGCCGACGAGCGTGGCGGTCGGGTTGTTCGGATTGACGACGACGGCGTGCGTCACGTCAGCGGGCAAAAGCGCCGCGTCGATGTCGAACGGCACGACCGTATGACCGGCCTGCGCGAAAGCGGGCGCGTACTCGCCGTAGGTGAGCGGCGCGATGGCCACGCGCGCGGGCGGCAGGAGCGCGGGCAGGGCGCGGATCGCCGCCTGGCTGCCGGCCACGGGCAGGACGTGCTGCGCATCCGGCGCGCCGTAATAGCGTGCGGCGCAGGCTGCGAAACCGTCGCCGTCCTCGGGCAGACGCCGCCATGCCGAAGCCGGGACGGGCGGCACCGGATAGCCGTGCGGATTGATGCCGGTCGACAGATCGATCCACGACTCCCAGGGAATGCCGAAACGTTGCGCGGCTTCGTGCAGATTGCCGCCGTGCGCGACCATGCGGGGAGCGTCAGACATGTGTGGCCACGCTCACAAAAGCCATCGCGATGAGCGCGGCGAGCCACAGGATCGTCGTGCGTTCGACCAGACGCAGCGCGGCTTCCACGTCTTGCGCGCGCGGCGGCGAACCGGCGCCGAGCGGCGGACGTTCCTCCACCGCGCCGTGATAAACCGCCGCGCCGCCCAGCAGCACGTTCAGGCTGCCCGCGCCCGCGGCCATCACCGGCCCGGCGTTCGGGCTTTCCCAGCGGCGGGCCTGCTCGCGCCAGCAGCGCAGCGCCACGCGCGTATCGCCGAGCAGCGCGTAACTCGTGGCCGTGAGGCGCGCGGGAATCCAGTTGAGCACATCGTCGATGCGCGCGGCCGCCCAGCCGAAGCGCAGGAAACGCGGCGTGCGGTAGCCCCACATCGCGTCGAGCGTATTGGCGAGGCGAAACGCCAGCGCGCCTGGCCCGCCCGCAATCGCGAACCAGAACAGCGCGCCGAAGATCGCATCGTTGCCGTTTTCGAGCGCCGATTCGCAGGCCGCGCGCGAGAGCGCGGTGGCGTCGGCGTTGGCGGTGTCGCGCGAGACGATGCGCGCGGTCAGCGAGCGCGCCGCGGCGAGATCGCGTTCGGCGAGCGCCTGGGCAATCGGCGCGATATGTTCTTCGAGACTGCGCGCGCCCAGCGCGAACCACAGCAGCGCGACGTGCAGCGCCCACGCGAGCGGCCAGGGCAGCGCGGCGCAGAACAAGGCCGCGACGGCGACCGGCGGCGCAACCGCCAGCAGCCATGCCAGCAGGCCGAGCGGACGGCCGCGCCGTCCCGTGTTCAGACGTTTTTCGATGCGCGAGGCCAGCGTGCCGAAGGCGATCAGCGGATGGGCGCGGCGCGGCTCGCCGAGCCAGCGGTCGACGGCGACGCCCGCCACGGCGAGCGCGGCGGTAACGGGCAGGCTCAGCATGAGGCGCTCGCCGGGTTTGGCGCTTTCAGCACGAGCGGCAGGCCGGCGGCGACGAGCGTCGCACGATCGGCAATCGCGGCGATGCGCTGGTTCAAACGGCCGAGTTCATCGACGTAAAGACGCGTCGCCGCGCCCATCGGCACGACGCCCATGCCGATTTCGTTGCTCACCACCAGCACCGTGCCGCGTGCGCGCTCGCAGGCGGCGGCAAAGGCATCGATGCGCTCGCGCCAGTCCGGGCGCGGGCTTTCGGAGTCGGGCGGGCAGAGCAGGCTGGCGAGCCAGAGCGTCAGGCAGTCGATCAGCACGCAGCGGCCAGGCGCGGCAGTGGCGTCCAGCGCGCCGGCCAGATCGAGCGACTCTTCGACGAGCCCCCAGTGCGCGGGCCGCCGCGCCCGATGATGGCCGATCCGGCCGGCGAATTCGGCATCGGCATGCGCGCCCGCGGGCACGGCCGCGGTGGCGAGATAGGTGACGGGCAGGCCGCTGTCGGCGGCGAGGCGTTCGGCGTAGGCGCTCTTACCCGAGCGCGCGCCGCCGACGATAAAGGTGAGATCGCGCGAAATCATCGCGTGATTGTAGCGGCTGGACTGCGCGAGTTCGTGGCCGCCACGTCAGAAGAAGCCCCGCGCGCTGCAGGGCGCAGCCGTAGTGCGCGTACGGGCGATGGGATAATGCGCGTTCGCCTGAACGACGCACTACGCCAACATGTCTGCTTCCGATTCCTCCGTGCCGCGCGGCACGCTCATGATCCAGGGCACCACGTCCGATGCCGGCAAAAGCACGCTGGTGGCCGGTCTGTGCCGCCTCGCGCGGCGCGCGGGCGTGCGCGTGGCGCCGTTCAAGCCGCAGAACATGGCGCTGAACAGCGCGGTGACGGCCGATGGCGGCGAGATCGGCCGCGCCCAGGCGCTGCAGGCCATCGCCGCGGGCATCGAGGCGCATACCGACCTCAACCCCGTGCTGCTCAAGCCCAATAGCGATCTGGGTTCGCAGGTCATCATCCACGGCAAGGCGCGCATGAATCTGAATGCGCGCGCCTACCAGAGCTACAAGCCGCTCGCGCGCGAAGCGGTACTCGAATCGTACGGGCGGCTGCGCGCGGGCTACGACACCGTGTTCGTGGAAGGCGCGGGCAGTCCCGCCGAGATCAATCTGCGCGCCAACGACATCGCCAATATGGGCTTTGCCGAGGCCGTCGATTGCCCGGTCGTGCTGGTCGCCGATATCGACCGCGGCGGCGTGTTCGCGCATCTGATCGGCACGCTCGCGTGTTTATCGGAAAGCGAGCGCGCGCGTGTGAAGGGCTTCATCATCAACCGGTTTCGCGGCGATCCGACGCTGCTCAAGCCCGGCCTCGACTGGCTGGAGGCGCAGACCGGCAAGCCGGTGCTGGGCGTGGTGCCGTATCTGCACGGCTTGACGCTCGACGCCGAGGACATGCTGCCGGGCGCCGCACACACACACGCCCAGGCGGGCGGCGAGGCGCTGCGCGTGGTCGTGCCGGCGCTGCCGCACATCAGCAATCACACGGATTTCGACGCGCTGCGCGTGCATCCGCAGGTCGAATTCAGCTATGTGCGCGCGGGCAACGCGCCGCCGCCCGCCGATCTGGTGATCCTGCCGGGCTCGAAAAACGTGCGCGACGATCTCGCGTGGCTGCGCGCGCAGGGCTGGGACAAGGCGCTGGAGCGGCATCTGCGCTATGGCGGCCGCGTGATCGGTATTTGCGGCGGCATGCAGATGCTGGGCCGCGCGATCGCCGATCCGCATGGCGTGGAAGGCGAGCCGGGCGCGGTGGAAGGCTTCGGCTGGCTCGACTACGAAACGGAACTCACGCGCGAGAAGACGCTCAAGAACGTGTCGGCGACACTTGCGCTGGACGGCGCGGCCCCGGTGCGCGGCTACGAAATCCATATGGGCGTAACGCGCGGCCCGGCGCTGGATGTGCCCGCGCTGCGCGCGATGGCGCGGGACGGCGAAGTGGATAGCGAAGCGGACGCAATGCTCGCGGACGGCGCGCAATCGGCCGATGGACAGATTCTCGCGACCTACGTGCACGGGCTGTTCGACACGCCCGAGGCATGCGCCGCGCTGCTGCGCTGGGCGGGGCTCGCAACGGCGCAGCAGGTGGACTATCCGGCGCTGCGCGAAGCGTCGCTCGAACGGCTGGCCGATACGCTCGCGGCCAGCCTCGACTTGCCGCGCCTGTATGCGGCGATGGGCTGAGGCGTCGTTAAGGTCGCTTCAGTACAGCACCATCTGCGTGCAACGGAACAGGGCGGTGGTTTTGCCGTCCGGGCCGGTCACGGTGGCGTCCCAGATCTGCGTGCTGCGTCCCAGATGCACGCCCGTCGCGACGACGCTCAGACGCCCTTCGCGCGCGGTGCCGAGGAAGTTGCTCTTGAGTTCGATGGTCGTGAAATTCTTCGCCGTGGCCGGCAGATGGGCGAAGCAGCCGTAGCCGCAGGCCGTATCGGCGAGACAGATCACGGTGGCCGCGTGCAGAAAGCCGTTGGGCGCGAGCAGTTCGCTGCGGATATCGAGTTCCGCGCGCAGGATGCCCTGTTCGATCGAAACGGCGCGAAAGCCGATCAGTTCGGGCAGGCGGCCGCGCTGGCGTTCGTGCAGGGAATCGAGGGTGACGTCGGTGCGCAGCGTGCTCATGAGGCGAAAGTCTCCGTTGGATGGGGCTGAATAGGGTTTTTCGCGCTGCTTTGGCGCCTCGGGTGGCGCCGGGTTAGCCTTTTGGGGGCTTCGACCCCGCAGCATTTGCCGATATTATCGGACGGTTGCGTGATCGGCATCGGCCGGTTTCGCAGGCGGCATGGGTCGCTGGGGCGCGTCTTCAGGCTTCATGCACGGGCACACCACAATACGCAACAACAGCGCGCGGCCCCAGCGGCCACAGCGCGCGAGACGCATACGGAAAGACAGAATCGGCAAACCGGCTGGCTTCGCGCCAGCCATCCTGACGGGAGCATTCATGACGGTGATTGTGGTGGCGAACCCCAAGGGCGGCGTCGGCAAGAGCACGCTGTCCACCAATCTGGCCGGCTATTTCGCGGCGCAAGGCGAGTGGGTCGCGCTCGCCGACCTCGACCGGCAACAGTCGGCGCACGCCTGGCTCGACCTGCGCCCGGCCTCGCTGCCGGCCATCGAAAGCTGGCAGATCGACCTGGACCATCCGGCCAAGCCGCCCAAGGGGCTGGAGCATGCCGTGATCGATACGCCGGCGGGCCTGCACGGCAACCGCCTGAACACGATCGTCGAGCTGGCGGACAAGGTGATCGTGCCGCTGCAGCCGTCGATGTTCGACATCCTCGCCACCAAGGACTTCCTCGACCGGCTGGCGAAGGAAAAAGCGGTGCGCAAGGGCGCGATCCAGGTGGGCGTGGTCGGCATGCGGGTGGACGCGCGCACGCGTTCGGCCGAGCAGTTGCAGCGTTTCGTGGAAGGGCTGGATCTGCCGGTGCTCGGTTATCTGCGCGATACGCAGAATTACGTGCAGATGGCGGCGCACGGGCTCACGATCTGGGATGTCGCGAAAAGCCGCGTGGAGAAGGACATCGACCAGTGGCAGTCGATTCTCACGTGGGTGAATGCGAAGTAAGCCGCCACGCGAGCAATGAAAAACGGGAGCCATCGGGCTCCCGTTTTGACGACTGGAACGCTCAGGTCCAGTTCTGGGTCGGCACGTGGTCGCGGCTGCCCTTGATGCGGTTGTTTTCGTCGACGAACACGAGGTCGGGCTTCCAGCCGGCCTTGAGTTCGGCTTCATCGACGTTCGCGAAGGCGGCGATGATCACCAGATCGCCCAGTTGCGCGCGGCGCGCTGCCGAACCGTTCAGCGAAATCATGCCGCTGCCGCGCTCGCCCTTGATTGCGTAGGTCGAGAAACGCTCGCCGTTATTGATGTTCCAGATGTCGATGCGCTCGTTTTCGACGATATTCGCCGCTTCGAGCAGGTTTTCGTCGATCGCGCACGAGCCTTCGTAGTGCAGCTCGCAGTGCGTGACGGCCACGCGATGGATCTTCGACTTAAGCATGTTGCGTTGCATGGAATGTCTCCTCGGGCGGACGGGCGCGCGGCCCGTCGCAGCAGATTCGGTAAAGGCGTGAGCTTGAGCGGGAGCGGTCCGGAAACCGCGCTCAGATCTCGAGATTGTCGATCAGGCGCGTGGCGCCGAGCTTGGCGGCGGCCACCACCACGAGCGGCGCTTCCGCATCGGCCGCGACGACGGGCGTCGGCGGCAGCAGGTTCGAGCGCTTGCGGATGGCGATGTAATCGGGCTTCCAGCCGCGCGCGGCGAGCGCCGCCATGGCTTCGAGTTCGAGTTGCGGGAAGTCGCGGCGGCCGGCCAGCACCGCGGCGCGGATCGCCTGCAGCGCGACTGCCAGTTGCGGCGCTTCGGCGCGCTCGGCATCCGACAGATAACGGTTGCGCGAGCTCAGCGCGAGGCCGTCCTGGTCGCGCACGGTTTCGGCGGCGATCACTTCGGTCGGCAGCGCGAACTGCTGGCACATCGCGCGCACGATCATCAGCTGCTGGTAATCCTTTTTGCCGAACACGGCCACGCGCGGCTGCACGCACGACATCAGCTTCATGACGACCGTGCAGACGCCTTCGAAGAAGCCCGGACGGAACTCGCCTTCGAGGATATCGCCCAGATCGTGCGGCGGGCGCACGCGGTATTCCTGCGGCTGCGGGTAGAGGTCACGCTCGGTCGGCGCGAACAGCACGTAGACGTTTTCCTTCTGCAGCTTCTCGATATCGGCTTCGAGCGTGCGCGGATACTTGTCGAAATCCTCGTTCGGGCCGAACTGCAGACGGTTGACGAAGATGCTCGCGACGACCGGGTCGCCGTGCTGGCGCGCGAGGCGCATCAGCGAGAGGTGACCTTCGTGCAGATTGCCCATGGTCGGAACGAACGCGGTGCGGTTTTGGCCGCGCAACTGGTCGCGCAGTTCCTGAATCGAGCTGATGACTTTCATGATCGGATGCGTTATGCCTCGCGCGGGGCAAGACGGGGTTGCAGCACACGGCGGGCCCGCAGGGCGGCCGGCCGGATGGCGTGCCCGGGCCCGGTCAGGGGCAGGCGCGGGCGATTGTAGAGGATTTGAGCGTGCTGCGCAGCCGCTTCGGATACGGGATTATCCTGGCTCGGCGTGATGGGGCGGGATGCCGCGCGATGCTTTCAAGTTACTTTCACGTGACGTTCAGTGTGACGGCAGGATGGCGCTCGGGCGCCGGAAATAGTGCTGGGGCGCCTGTCTTAAGCCGCCGCACCAGGCGTCAGACCGGCAGGTAGGCGAGGCGCACGTAGATCGGCGCGAACGGCTCGGCCTGGGTGATTTCGAGCAGCGATTCGCGCGCGAGTTCGAGCATGGCGATGAAGTTGACCACGACCACGGGCACGCCGCGCGTCGTATCGAACAGCTCGGAAAATTCCATGAAGCGCGCGCCCTGCAGCTTGCGCAGGATCACGCTCATATGCTCGCGCACCGACAGTTCCTCGCGCGAAATCTTGTGGTGCTGCACCAGCTTCGCGCGCTTGATGACGTCGGCCCACGCGGCGCGCAGGTCGTTGCTGTCCACATCGGGAAAGCGCGGCGTGATGCTCTGCTCGATATAGACCTCGGCGCGCAGGAAGTCGCGGCCCAGTTGCGGCAGCTTGTCCAGACGCTGCGCGGCCAGCTTCATCTGCTCGTATTCGAGCAGGCGGCGCACGAGTTCGGCGCGCGGGTCTTCGGCTTCTTCGCCGGTGTCGGCCTTCTTGACCGGCAGCAGCATGCGCGACTTGATCTCGATCAGCATGGCCGCCATCAGCAGATATTCGGCGGCGAGTTCGAGATTGGTCTTGCGCAGTTGTTCGACGTAGCCGAGGTACTGCGTGGTCACATCCGCCATCGGAATGTCGAGCACGTTGAAGTTCTGCTTGCGGATCAGGTACAGCAACAGATCGAGCGGACCTTCGAACGTTTCGAGAAACACCTCGAGCGCGTCGGGCGGAATGTAGAGATCTTGCGGAAGCTTGAAGAGCGGCTCGCCGTACAGGCGCGCGAACGCAACGCCGTCGACCGTGTCGGGCGTCGAATCCGTGGCGCTGGCATCCGCATGCACGGGCGCGGGAGGCGAGGCTCCCGTGGACCCGTCTACGGGCAGGCTGGCCATGTCAGGCCGTTCGGCGCCGTCGGCTTCGGCCATCAGAAGTTCTGGTAGTAGACGTAGGACGTCTGCTTGACGCGCGAAGCCTGCTGGCGCTCGCGCTCGTCGAGGTCGATCGGCTGCTTGTCCCACAGGAGCGAGCGGCCCTTGCGCTGCTGCTCTTCGAGTTGCGGCTTTTGCTCTTTGAGCTGGTTCAGAAACTGGGTGATGTCCGACTGATACATGGCTGACGTCCGTCGAGTGAGGCGGCCTTCCTGTCAGTGTCTGGCGGCCGCCGATGATTCCGGTGTTCCGGATTGGCCGCAATTTTACAGCAAGCGATGCGAGCGGAACATCCGCCCGGGCGATGCGTCGAACCCGCGCGACGGCCTTGCGCGGGGCCACATCCGCGCCTTGCCGCGCATAGGGCGGTTGTGCGCTGTTGCAATGAGTTGCACACGTTTGCGCCGCATCCTGGGGTTTTCACGCGCTGTTGTGGTGAAATAACGCGTTTGCGCCCGTGCGGCCCGCAAGCGGAGCGCGGCCAGGGCGGCGCGCGCATCGGAAAACAACAGCCGGAGGTCCTGTTTGGCGGGAAGGGTGATTGAAGCATCACGCGCACGGCCGTGCCCCGAGCGTTGCCGGCGCGATGTCCTCGCGACGCCGCCGGGCCACGCCGCGCGCCTGCTCGCCGGTATTTCCGCCTTCGTTTCGGTGCACGCCGGTGCCAGGCTGGCGGCCAGGCTGTCTGTGTGGCTGGTCGCCGGACTGGGCGCGAGCCTGATCGGCGCGACGCCCGCCTGCGCCGCGCTCACCGACCTGCTGCCCTGGTCGCACGCCAAAACCTACTACGACGTCGATATTCAGGCCACGCCGCGCGATCTGCGCAAACTGCTCGAGGCGCATCTGGATATCGCGCGCTTCGCCAAACGCGAAGACGTCAGCGACGACCAGTTCGAATTCCTCGTCACGGCCACGCCGCAGCAGGTGCGCGATCTGGCCTCGACCGACGGCTATTTCACGCCGGTCGTGCGCACCGACGTCCATACCGACGAAAACGGCCGCCGGATCGTGCGCGTGATGGTCGATCCCGGCCCGCGCACGAAGATTTCCTCGGTCAGTCTGAACTTCACCGGCCCTGTGCTCACCGAAGATCACGCGCAGGAAAACGCCACGCGCTTCGCGTTCTCGCTGCACGAGGGCGACGCCTTCACGCAATCCGACTGGGACGGCGCCAAGAACGCCGCGCTGCGTGCGCTGCAATCGCGCCGCTATCTGGCCGCGAAGATCTCGCATTCGGAGGCGCGCGTCGATCCGCAGCGGCACGACGCGAAACTCTCCGTGACTTTCGACAGCGGCCCGACTTTCACGATGGGTCAGGTCGACATTTCCGGGCCGCGGCGCTACCCGGAAAATATCGTCTCCAATGTGAACCCGCTTTCGCCGGACGAGATCTACGACGTCAACCGCGTCACCGAACTGCAGCGCCAGGTCCAGAACACGCCGTATTACGCGAGCGTGGCGATCGACGTCGACGATAACCCGCAGAAGCCGCTGCAAACGCCGGTGCACGTGAAGGTCAGCGAGTATCCGTACAACAACTTCCGCGGCGGTGTGGGCTATTCGACCGATACCGGCGCGCACGTGCAGGGCTCGTACACGTATCTCGATACCTTCGGCGCGGCGTGGCCGTTCCAGGTCTCCGGGCGTCTCGATCAGATCCAGCAGTACGGGCAGATCCAGCTTTCGATGCCGCCGGGGCCGCGCGCGTGGACCAATAGCGCGCTCGTGTCCTACACGACCACGGACGTCTCCGACACCAACATCTACAGCCTGCGCATGGGCGTGCAGCGCACGCGCACCTCGCAGAACATCGACTACGCGTACTCGCTGCTCTACTACCAGGACCGGCTCACGCAGAACGCCGCCGGGCCGACCACGAGCCGCGCGCTGGTGCCGTCGTGGTCGTGGACGCGCCGTAACGTGGACGATCAACTGTTCCCGCGCTCGGGCAACCTGATTCGCGTGGAAGCGGGCTTCGCCGTGAAGGGCGCGGCGTCCGACGCCACCTTCGTGCGCGGCTATATGCGCGGCCAGCAATATCTGCCGATCGGCCACAGCGACATCGTGCTGTTCCGCGCGGAACTGGGCGGCGTATTCACGTCGAGCAGTTCGTCCGACGTGCCCGCTTCGCTGCTGTTCCGCGCGGGCGGTTCGAACTTGGTGCGCGGCTACGGTTTCCAGAGCATCGGTAACGATGTCGATGGCTCGATCCTGCCGGCCAAGTACCTGGTGACGGGATCGGCGGAATATCAGCACTGGTTCAGCCACGACTGGGGCGGCGCGGCCTTCTTCGATGTGGGCACCGCCACCGATACCTGGGGCGAAAAAGTCTTCTATCCGGGCGCGGGCCTGGGCGCGCGCTGGCGCAGCCCTGTCGGCCCGGTCAACCTCGATCTGGCCTATGGCTTTCGCGAACGCAGAGTGCGGCCCTATCTGACGCTGGGAATCGCTTTCTGATGACGACCTACGCCACTTTCCCACGCTGCATGCGGGCGCCCACTGTCAGGGAGGCGGCATGAGCGCGCGTGAAGGGCTGCGCCGGTGCGTGTGGGCGGCGACGCTGTTCGCAATGCCGCCGGGCGAAGGCGCGGCGTCCGACGCGCCTGCCGAAAACGGCGCCGCGCCCGACGCGCAACCGCCCGCGCCGAAGCGGCGCGGCCGCAAGCTGCTGAAGGATTTCGCGTGGCTGTTCGTGGTGCTGCTGCTGATCGTCGCGCTGCTGGCGGGTGCGCTTTACGGCGCACTCACGACCGAGCGCGGCACCGCATGGGCCTGGCGCGCAGCGGTCAAGGTGCTGGGCGGGCAACTGGCGGGCACGCTCGACGGCGGCACGCTCGCCACGGGCGTGCGGCTGCGCAACGTCAGTTGGCATGGCGCCGACGGCACGACCGCCACGGTCGATCGCGCCAGCGGCGAATGGAAGCTGGAGATCAACAAGAATCGCCCGTGGCGCTTCGTGCTGAGTTATCTGCACATCGGCGATATCGATCTGCGCATCGTGCCGTCGGGCGAAACGTCGACTACGCCGATGTCGCTGCCCAAGGATTTGCGCCTGCCGATGGCGCTCGATATCCGCGATGTGCAGGTGGCGAAGCTCACGCTGCATCAGGGCGCGAGCGCCACCGAGTTCTCGCATTTCGCTTTCCATGGCAGCAGCGATGGCCGCCATCACGAAGCCGCCGTCGAGCAGCTCGATACGCCGTTTGGCGCGGTCAGCGCCGAAGCGAAGCTCGACGGCGTGCAGCCGTTCGCGCTCGCCGGCACGCTCGGTTACGCGGGCAAGGTCAATAACGAAGACGTGCAGGTGAACGCGAACCTCGACGGTTCGCTCGAAGCGCTGGGCGCGGATGTGACGGCGAGCGGCATGAAGCTCACCGGCCGCGCACATCTGGAGGCCGCGCCGTTCGCGGCCGTGCCGCTCAAGCGCGCGACGCTGGCGTTCGATCACGTCAATCCGCAGGCATTTTCGCCGGGTGCGCCATTCGCCGATCTCGCGGTGCGGGCGGATCTGCAGCCTGCGCAACACGGCGTCAAGCCGTTCGTGCCGGAGCCGCGTGGATCGGCTGCGTCGGCGGCATCGGCGGTTTCGGCGGTTTCGGCGGCGAAGGCGCGTGGCGCTTCCGCCGGCGCTCGCGCGGATCAACTCGCGCCGGGTGCATCCGCCGCGAGCGCGGCCAGCGCACCGTCGTCGTCCACCGCGCACGACAATCCCAATGCCGCAGGCTTCACGGTCGCGGGCAGCGTGTCGATCGTCAACGCGAAGCCCGGCGCGATCGACGCGCAACTGCTGCCGCTGATCGACGCGCGCACCGATGTCGTGCTCGACGCCCACACGCAACGGCTCTCGAACCTCAACGTGCGGCTCGTGAAGAACGCGACGGTAACGGGCGGCGGCGCGATCAGCGGGCGCAATGGCCGCTTCGATCTCAAGGTGGCGAATCTCGATCTCAACGCGATCCAGGCGAGCGTGCGCCCCACGCAGCTGGCTGGCCCGATCACCGTGCGTCTGGCCGACGATGTGCAGAGCCTCACGCTCGATCTCGCCGATCCGAAGGCCGCGCTGCGCGCGCAGGGCAAGGTGACGCTGGACCCGGCGCGCATCTCGTTCAACGACGTGCGCGTGAGTTCGGGCACGGGCCGCATCGACCTGTCGGGCGCGCTCAAGCACGACGCGCATTCCAGCTACACGCTCAAGGCTTCGCTGACCGATTTCGATCCGCTCTCGCTGCTGTCGCAGGCGCCGGGCAAAGGCCCGGAACATACGCCGCCGAGTCCCGCGCAGCAGCCTGGCGCGCGCACCGAAGCGCAGCGCAACGCCGAAAAGAACGCGCTCGATCCCAAGCGCAGCCTGGCGCTGAATCCTGCCGCGAATCCCGCGCTGAATCCGGCGCAATCGAGCGAGCAGGCCGCCGCTCAGAACGTCGCGCGCAATACGGTGCAGACGCAGCCGTCCGCATCGCAACCTGCAACACAGGCGACAGCAAAGCCCGCGCGCAAACCCGCTGCAAAAGCACCCGCAAAGACGCCCGCAAAAGCACCCGCGCGCCGTATCGAAGCGCGCATCACCGGCACGCTCACCGCCAGCGGCACGCTCGCGCCCGAACTCACCACCAAGGCCGAATTCAAGCTCGGCCCGAGCGTCTACGACAATCTGCCGCTCACCGGGCAAGGGCTGATCCAGCTGGCCGGCACGCGCATCCTGCCCAGCCGCGCGAATCTGTCGGTGGCCGGCAATACCGTCGATCTGCAAGGCAGTTTCGGTGCGCGCGGCGATCGTCTGCGCTTCAAGATCGATGCGCCGCAACTCGACCATCTGGGTTTCGGCGTGGCGGGGCAGGTAGCGGCGAACGGCGATCTGACCGGCACCTTCGCGCATCCCGACGTGTCGCTCGACTACAAGGCCGATCACGTCGCGTTCGGCGATAACCGCCTCGGTCACGCCGAAGGTCACGCCGAACTGCACGACGGCGCGAACGGCGCGCTCGCCTTCAGCGCGGACGCGAGCGGCATCGCCGCCGGCGGCGCGGAAATCTCGACGCTCACCGCGCGTCTCACCGGCACGCGCGCGAAACACCAGCTGACTGCGAGCGCGAAGGGCAAGGTGCAAGGCCAGCCGATCGACGTGCAGGTCGCCGCCAACGGCAAGCTCTCCGATACGCGCGAAGGCACGCGCTGGGACGGCACCGTCACGCAGTTGCAGAACCGCGGCGCGCCTGATATCGATCTGAAGTCGCCGCTCACGATCAGCGCCGGGCCGGGCAAGGTGACGCTCGGCGCCACACGTCTGACCGCGTTGGGCGCGACGCTCGACCTCAAATCCTTCGATCTCGATCACGGCCGCATCCGCTCGGCGGGTTCGCTCACGACCGTGTCGCTTGCGCGCATCATGCAGTTCCAGCAGCAGCTCACGGGCCAGCCATCGAGCCTGAAAACCGATCTCGTGTTCGACGGCGATTGGGACTTCTCGGTCGGCCCGAGCGCAAGCGGATATATCCAGATCAAGCGCCGCTCGGGCGATATCACCGCCGAAATCGGCCGTGGGCTCGCCTCGGTCGGTATCGGCGATCTGAGTGCGCGCGCGGCATTCAGCGGCGGCAATCACCTGAATCTCACGGCGCACGCGCAGGCGAGCCGCGTGGGCGTGCTCGACATCGACGCGAATACGGCGCTCACGCCGCGCGACGGCATGCTCGCGCTCGGCGACGAAGCGCCGCTCGGCGGCACGATCAAGGCCAATATTCCTTCGCTCAAGACCACGGGCGGGCTGCTCGGGCCGAGTTATCTGCTCGACGGTCATATCGCGTTGCAGCTTGCGCTGGGCGGCACGGTCGCGAAGCCGAACGTGTCGGGTTCGCTGATCGGCGACGGGCTTTCGGCCACGCTCGTCGATCAGGGCATCCAGTTGAAGGACGGCGTGGTGCGCGTGATGCTGTCGAAGAATCTGGTCGATTTCCAGCAAGTGGAGTTCCACGGCGGCGACGGCACGCTGCGCGCGACCGGGCGCGTGCGTCTCGATAACGCCGAACCCGATCTCACCGCGAGCATCGTCGCCGACAAGCTCGAACTGTTCGCCGCGCCCGATCGCCATTTGTCGCTCTCGGGCAGTGCGAGCATCGCGAACGGCGGGCATCTGGGCGGCATGCAGATCGACGGCAAGTTCACCGTCGATCGCGCGCTGTTCGACATGCCCGAGTCGGCCGCGCCGGAACTGGGCGACGACGTCGTGATTGTGCGCCCGGACGGCACCACGCGCGGCGGCACGCCGCCGCCCGCCGTGCAGGCGCAGGAAGCGTCGGACAAGCCCGCGCCGCGTTTCGCGCCGCGCGCCAATATCGACATCAATCTGGGCCGCAGTTTCCGCTTCCACGGCATGGGCGCCGATCTCGGTCTGGCCGGCACCATCACGGCGATGAGCGCGCCCGATGTGCCGTTGCGCGCGGTGGGCAATGTGCGCGTAACCGAGGGTTCCACGTACACGGCGTTCGGCCGCAAGCTCAACATCGAAAACGGCTTCTTCACCTTCAACGGGCCGGTGGCGAACCCGGGCATCAATATCCTCGCGATGCGCCGCAACCAGCAGGTGGAAGCGGGCGTGCAGGTGACCGGCACGGTGCAGGCGCCGGTGGCCAAGCTGATCTCCGAGCCGAACGTGCCCGATAACGAAAAGCTCTCGTGGCTGCTGTTCGGTCACGGCACGGATCAGGGCAATAACGTCGGCCAGCAAAGCGCGATGACGACGGCGCTGGCGCTGCTCGGCAGTGCGAGCGGCAAGCGCATTGCGCAGGAGGTGGGGCTCGACGAATTCTCGATCGGCCGCAGCGAAGTGGGCCTGACCGATCCGCAGGTGGTGATGCTCGCCAAGGCGATCAACGAATGGCTCGTGCTCGGCTACGAGCAGGGGCTGCAATCGGCGTCGAACGCGATCAAGGCGACGTTGAACCTGACGCGCTACTGGTCGGTGACGGCTTACGGCGGCACCTTCTACGGCGCGGACATTCAATATACGCGGCGCTTCGACCGGATTCGCTGGTAGCGCGCGGCGGAACGCAGGCGAAAAAAAAGCACACCCGAGGGTGTGCTTTTTTACGTCAGGCCAGCGAGCGGGCGCTTAACGCACGCGCATGCCCGGCTTGGCGCCGCTATGCGGTTCGAGGATGTAGAGGCCCGGTTCGGCCTTCTCGTCGGCGGCGGAAGCGGCGAGCACCATGCCTTCGGACATGCCGAACTTCATCTTGCGCGGCGCGAGGTTCGCGACCATCACCGTGAGCTTGCCCTTGAGGTCTTCCGGCTTGTAGGCCGAACGGATGCCCGAGAACACGTTGCGCGTCTTCTCTTCGCCCACGTCGAGCGTGAGTTGCAGCAGCTTGTCCGAACCCTCGACGATATTGCAGTCGACGATCAGCGCCACGCGCAGATCGATCTTCGCGAAATCGTCGATGGAGATGACTTCCGGCGTTTCATCGGCAGCGGGCTTTTTCGCTTCCTTCGATGCCTTCGACTTCTTGTTCGCGTCGGCGGCAGCGGCGGGTGCGTCGGTCGCCTGCAGCGAATCGCGGTTGGCGGCCAGCAGCGCTTCCAGTTGCTTCGGATCGACGCGCGTCATCAGATGCTTGTACGCGTTGATCGGCTGCTGCGACGACAGCGCGCGGCCGGCATCGGCCCACGTGAGCGGCTCGATCGCGAGGAACTGCTCGACGCCTTGCGCGAGTTGCGGCAGCACCGGCTTGAGCGCGAGCGACAGCAGGCGGAACGCTTCGAGGCTCACGCTGCACGACTCGTGCAGCGCCACGGCGTTGGCCGGGTCCTTCGCCTGTTCCCACGGCTTGGCCGTATCGACGTAACCGTTGACTGCGTCGGCCAGTTCCATCGTCTGACGCAGCGCGCGGCTGTACTCGCGTGCTTCGTAGTGCGCAGCAATCTGCGGGATCGCGGCGCGCAACTGTTCGAGCAGCGGATGCTTCATCGCGCTGTCCTGCACGCGGCCTTCGAAGCGCTTGATCAGGAAGCCCGCGGCGCGGCTGGCGATATTGATGTACTTGCCCACCAGATCGCTGTTCACGCGCGCCTGGAAGTCTTCGAGGTTCAGGTCGAGGTCTTCCATCGTGCTGTTGAGCTTCGCGGCGAAGTAGTAGCGCAGCCACTCGGGGTTCAGGCCCGTGGTGATGTAGCTTTCGGCCGTGATGAAGGTGCCGCGCGACTTCGACATCTTCGCGCCGTCCACCGTCAGGAAGCCGTGCGCGAACACGTTGGTGGGCGTGCGGTGACCCGAGAATTCGAGCATCGCCGGCCAGAACAGCGTGTGGAAATACAGGATGTCCTTGCCGATGAAGTGGTACTGCTCGGTCTTCGTGCCCGGCTTGACCCAGTCCTGGAAGTTCAGGCCGCGCTGCTCGCACAGATTCTTGAAGCTCGCGTAGTAGCCGACCGGCGCGTCCAGCCACACGTAGAAGTACTTGCCCGGCGCGCCCGGAATTTCGAAGCCGAAGTAGGGCGCATCGCGCGAGATGTCCCAGTCGGCGAGCTTCGATTCGCCCGCGTCGCCCAGCCACTCGCGCATCTTGTTGGTCGCTTCCGGCTGCGCCAGACCCGCCACCCAGCCGCGCAGGAACTGCTCGCAGCGCGGGTCGGAAAGACGGAAGAAGTAGTGCGTCGAGGTCTTGCGGATGGGCGTAGCGCCCGAGACCACCGAGTACGGATTCTTCAGATCGGTCGGTGCGTAGGTCGAGCCGCACACTTCGCAGCTATCGCCGTATTGATCCTTCGCGCCGCACTTCGGGCACTCGCCCTTGATGAAGCGGTCCGGCAGGAACATGTTCTTGACCGGATCGTAGGCCTGCTCGATATCGCGCGTCTCGATCAGACCCGCTTCCTTGAGCGCCAGATACACCGATTCCGACAGGACGCGGTTTTCGTCCGAATCGGTCGAGTAGTAGTTGTCGAAGGAAATGCCGAAGCTGTCGAAGTCGCGCTTGTGTTCCTGCCAGACGCGCGCGATCAGCTGCTGCGGCGTGAGGCCTTCTTTTTCGGCGCGCAGCATGACGGGCGTGCCGTGGGTGTCGTCGGCACCGACGTAATAGACCTCGTGGCCATGCATTCGCAGCGCACGGACCCAGATGTCCGTCTGGATGTACTCGACCAGATGGCCGATGTGGATCTGGCCGTTCGCATACGGCAGAGCAGACGTGACGAGAATCTGGCGGCCGCTCTGGACGCTGGATGCGCCGGCGGCGAGGTCGGTGGCGGATGCTGACATAAGTGGTTGGACGTCCGATGTTGCGGGGGAAACCGCGATTTTAGCAGGGCGGGCGCACGGCGCGTTCGGGCTCCGGCGGGGCGCTCGCGTGGCGTCGCGCGTTGTGCTGTGTGCGGTGCAGTGTGTTCTGCAGCGATGCGGGCTGGATCGGCGAGGGCGGCCTGCGCGCAGGCAGGGCGCAGGCAGGGCGCAGGCAGGGCGCACAACGCATCGAAAATGCGGGCAAAAAAAACCGGGGCAGATTGGCCCCGGAGCAACAACGACAAGAGGAGAATGGTGACGCGGCGGCATGACCGCACACGTACCGTAAAGACAGACCGCGCTATTTCGCGAGAGTTCGAAATTTTTTTCGATTGTCTGAAATTGTCCGCGAAGGCCGTGCGGCGAGCCTTTGCGGCAGCAGCGCCTGCGCGCCACATGGGCATCGCCAATGCAAACGGGACGGCTGTGCGGCCGTCCCGTTTGTCCTGTCGCTGTTTTACCGGCGTCGCCCGATCGAGCGTTGCGGCGCCGGCATCACGACATCAAGCCATTACTGCTGATGCTGCGCCGTCGCACGCAGATAGATTTCCACGCGACGATTGGCGGTGCGGCCGGCTTCCGTGCTGTTGTCGGCGATCGGCTGGGTGTCGCCGCGGCCTTCGGCTGCCATGCGCTGCATCGGGATGCCGCGACCTGCCAGGTAGTTGACCACGCTCTGCGCGCGGTTGACCGACAGCGTCTGGTTGTACGCCGGCTGGCCGGTGTTATCCGTATGGCCCACCACCTGCGCGACGACTTCCGGGTTCTGCTGCAGCGTCTGCGCGACCTGGTCGAGCACCGGCGCGAACGACGGCTTGATCGCGTAGCTGTTGGTGTCGAAGGTCACGTTGCTCGGAATGTTGAGCTTGAGCGAGCCGTCCGGCTGCTCGGTGATCTGCGTGCCGGTGCCCTTGGTGGCGCCCGACAGCTTGTTGTGGATGGCCTGCCAGTTGTAGCCGGTGATGCCGCCGACCAGCGCGCCTGCACCCGCGCCGATCGCCGCGCCCTTGCCGCCGCCGAAGATCGCGCCGATCGCGGCGCCCGTACCCGCGCCGACGCCCGTGCCGACGGCCGTGTTGGTGCCCTGCTGGGTTGCGCAGCCGGCGACGAGCGCGCCGACGACAGCGAAGACGGACAGACGGGTCAAGGTTTTTGTGTTCATTTTTCAATCCTCTCTTGAGTGAACGGAAAGGCTGCAATGTGACAACGACCGTCCCCGACAGGCTTCAGGGTCATCGGACGGCGTGCGGCAGCAGCTACTACAATGGCGGCTTGAGCGCTGTGGCGAGACGTCGCGCATCTAGTTGATAGTTGCTCGACGACCGCTTGACAAGCACTGGCCTGGCGCGAAAACGCTGCTGCCGCGAAGCGTGCCTTGCCGCGGGTATTTGCGCAATCCAGCTTAACAATTTCTTTCGATTTACGGCGTCAGAGCGGCACCCCACGGGGCGTGCGGCGCGCCGGATCGTTTATCCCCACGGAGTTTCAATGAGCATTGATCGGGCATTGGTCGACGCGGCCCTGGCGGCCCTCAAGGACCCGGACACGGGCCGTCCTTACACGGTGGCCAAGGGCGTGCGCAACGTCGCGATCGACGGCGAAACGGTTGACGTCGAGATCGTGCTCGGCTATCCGGCGAAGAGCCGCTACGAAGCGATCCGCACGCAGGTGGCGAACGCGCTCGCGGCGGTGCCGGGCGTGAAGGCGAGCCGCGTGACGGTGGGCTTCGAGGTGACCGCGCATACGGTGCAGCGCGGTGTGAAGCTGCTGCCCAATGTGAAGAATATTGTCGCCGTGGCGTCGGGCAAGGGCGGGGTCGGCAAGAGCACGACCGCCGTGAATCTGGCGCTGGCGCTGGCGGCCGAAGGCGCATCGGTGGGCGTGCTCGATGCGGACATCTACGGCCCGTCGCTGCCGATGATGCTGGGTATCAGCGGTCGCCCCGAATCGCCGGACGGCCAGTCGATGAACCCGCTCGAAGGCCATGGTGTGCAGGCCAATTCGATCGGCTTTCTCGTCGATCAGGACAATCCGATGGTCTGGCGCGGCCCGATGGCCACCTCCGCGCTCGAACAGCTGCTGCGGCAGACGAACTGGC
Source organism: Paraburkholderia sp. J69-1 (assembly GCF_905220255.1). NCBI lineage: Bacteria > Pseudomonadati > Pseudomonadota > Betaproteobacteria > Burkholderiales > Burkholderiaceae > Paraburkholderia > Paraburkholderia sp. J69-1. Next base: position 474,672 of record NZ_CAJMZG010000001.1, read on the forward strand.
GCGAACTCGACTATCTCGTGGTCGACATGCCGCCGGGCACCGGCGACATCCAGTTGACGCTGTCGCAGCGCGTGCCGGTCACGGGCGCCGTGATCGTGACGACGCCGCAGGACATCGCGCTGCTGGACGCCAAGAAGGGCCTCAAGATGTTCGAGAAGGTGGGCATTCCGATTCTCGGCATCGTCGAAAACATGGCCGTGCACGTGTGCACGAACTGCGGTCACGCCGAGCATATCTTCGGCGCGGGCGGCGGCGAGCGCATGGGCAAGGAGTACGGCGTCGAGGTGCTGGGCAGCCTGCCGCTCGATATGTCGATCCGCGAACAGGCCGATTCGGGCGCGCCCACCGTTGCGGCCGCGCCGGACAGCGCCGTCGCCGCGACGTACAAGGCAATCGCGCGCCGCGTGGCGATCCAGATCGCCGAGCGTTCGCGCGACATGAGCTCGAAATTCCCGACCATCGTCGTGCAGAACACCTGATCGCTTGCGCCGTTTTTACGGCGCTTTTGCGACACTTTTGCGTCAACTTTGAAGGCACGCCGCGTGCGCCTTGCATCACCGGGCCCGCGGCGTGTGTTTTTGCGCGCATTTAGGGGCGTTCGAGGGGCACACAGGGCTCGCGGCGGGGCGCCTGCGCGGTATCATGTGGGATTCATGGGTCCGGATCGACGGCCGCAAGGGGCGGCCGTGCGCCGGCAAGAGGATCGCATGGGTAAAGGAAACGACAGGCAGGCGGGGAACGCAGTCGTGCTGGCCGTGGTTGCATGTGCGCTGCTAGGCGGCTGCACGAGCTTCATGGGCCAGCAGGACAAGCGTGCGGGCGCGCAGCTTCAGCCCACCGTCGGCAATCAGGTGCGCGGCACCGTGTCGTTCGTCGAGCATTCGGACGGCGTGCAGGTGAGCTACAACCTGGCCGGCCTGCCGCCCGATTCCGACCATGCGCTGCAGGTGCACGAGCGCGGCGACTGCAACGCCGCCGATGCCACCAGCGCGGGCGCGGTGTTCGCGCCAGCCGCCGAACGCCTGAAGTCCGGCGCGCGCGTGGCGGGCGACCTCGGCAATATTCACGCGGATTCCAACGGCGTCGCGAGCGGCTTTATCGTCGCGACGGACGTGTCGCTCGACGGCGTGCGCTCGGTGCTGCAACGCGCCGTGATCGTGCATCACGAAGCCATCGACCCGTACGCCTACCCGCAGCGCGGCACCGGCGCGGCCATGGCCTGTGGCGTGATCAAGGCGCAATAAGCGGCGAATACGTTGCGAGCAGGCGGCCGTCATTGGCCGCTGCGGCGCGCGCTGGAGCGGCCGCGAGCCGTCCTGTGGAAACCGCTGGTGCGCCACTGAAGCGCACTTCCAGGCACACCGACTCACATCGCGTAAAATAGGCGCCTTTCGCAAGTTCGCAAGGCACCGCCACGGCCCGACGGCCCTGAGCGGGCGCAGGCCGGCCCTGCACGCGTTTTTCTTGCATTTACCTTTTCGTTCCCCGTTTTTTTACTGGACCGCAGCGAGCAACATGGCAATCAAATCCGACAAGTGGATCCGGCGCATGGCCGAAGAGCAGAACATGATCGAGCCGTTCGCGCGCGACCAGATCCGTACGTCGGAAGACGGCCGCAAGATCGTCAGCTACGGCACCTCCAGCTACGGCTACGACATTCGCTGCGCCGACGAATTCAAGATCTTCACGAACATCAACTCGACCATCGTCGATCCGAAGAACTTCGACGAAAAGTCGTTCGTGGACTTCAAGGGCGACGTCTGCATCATTCCGCCGAATTCGTTCGCGCTGGCCCGCACGGTCGAGTATTTCCGCATTCCGCGCAGCGTCCTGACGGTGTGTCTGGGCAAGTCCACCTACGCGCGCTGCGGCATCATCGTGAACGTCACGCCGTTCGAACCCGAGTGGGAAGGCTACGTCACGCTCGAATTCTCGAATACGACACCTTTGCCTGCCAAAATCTACGCGAACGAAGGCGTGGCCCAGGTGCTCTTCTTCGAGAGCGACGAGGTCTGCGAAGTGTCTTACGCCGATCGCGGCGGCAAGTATCAAGGCCAGCACGGCGTCACGCTGCCCAAGACCTGAGTTCGAGCGCACTTAACCCACTGGATTTACGACATACGGGGACCGCTGCGCGTTACATGCAGCGGTCGTTTCTTTTGGAGATTCGCCCATGAAGTTTCGCTTTCCCGTCGTCATCATCGACGAAGACTTTCGCTCCGAGAACATCTCGGGTTCCGGCATCCGGGCACTCGCCGAAGCCATCGAGAAAGAGGGCGCGGAAGTCCTCGGGCTGACGAGCTACGGCGACCTCACCTCGTTCGCGCAGCAGTCGAGCCGCGCCGCGTGTTTCATCCTGTCGATCGACGACGATGAACTGCTGCCCTACGTCGAAGGTGCGGATGGCGAAGCGCCCGAACACGCGCCCGCGATCGTCGCGCTGCGCGCGTTCATGGAAGCGGTGCGCAAGCGCAACGCCGACATCCCCATCTTCCTGTACGGCGAAACGCGCACCTCGCGCCATCTGCCCAACGACATCCTGCGTGAGCTGCACGGCTTCATTCACATGTTCGAGGACACGCCGGAATTCGTCGCGCGTCACGTGATTCGCGAAGCGAAGGTGTATCTGGACGCGCTCGCGCCGCCGTTCTTCAAGGAACTGGTGCAGTACGCCGACGAAGGTTCCTACTCGTGGCACTGCCCGGGTCACTCGGGCGGCGTCGCGTTCCTGAAGAACCCGCTTGGCCAGATGTTCCACCAGTTCTTCGGCGAAAACATGCTGCGCGCCGACGTCTGCAACGCCGTGGAAGAGCTCGGCCAGCTGCTCGACCACACCGGCCCGGTGGCGGCTTCGGAGCGCAACGCCGCGCGCATTTTCAGCGCCGACCACGTGTTCTTCGTGACCAACGGCACGTCCACGTCGAACAAGATCGTCTGGCACGCCACGGTGGCGCCGGGCGACATCGTGCTGGTGGACCGCAACTGCCACAAGTCGATCCTGCACGCGATCACGATGACGGGCGCGATCCCCGTGTTCCTCACGCCGACGCGCAACAACTTCGGCATCATCGGCCCGATTCCGCGCGACGAGTTCAAGCCGGAAAACATCCGCAAGAAGATCGAGGCGAATCCGTTCGCGCGCGAAGCGCTCGAGAAGAACCCGAACCTCAAGCCGCGCATTCTGACGATCACGCAAAGCACGTATGACGGCGTGATCTACAACGTCGAAATGATCAAGGATCTGCTCGGCGACATGCTCGACACGTTGCACTTCGACGAAGCCTGGCTGCCGCACGCCGAATTCCACGCGTTCTACCAGGACATGCACGCGATCGGCGCGGGCCGTCCGCGTACCAAGGCGCTGGTGTTCGCGACGCACTCGACGCACAAGCTGCTGGCCGGCATCTCGCAGGCTTCGCAGATCGTCGTGCAGGATTCGGAAGACAGCGCGTTCGACCGTCACCGCTTCAATGAAGCGTATCTGATGCACACGTCCACCTCGCCGCAATACGCGATCATCGCCTCGTGCGACGTGGCCGCGGCGATGATGGAAGCGCCGGGCGGCCCGGCGCTGGTCGAAGAATCGATCGCCGAAGCGCTCGACTTCCGCCGCGCGATGCGCAAGGTCGACGCCGAATACGGCGACGACTGGTTCTTCCAGGTCTGGGGCCCGGACGAGCTGGCCGAAGAAGGCATCGGCTCGCGCGACGACTGGGTCCTGCGTCCGAACGACCACTGGCACGGCTTCGGCGCGCTGGCGGAAGGCTTCAACATGCTCGACCCGATCAAGGCGACCATCGTCACGCCGGGTCTGGACGTGGACGGCGAGTTCGGCGAAACCGGTATTCCGGCCGCCATCGTCACGAAGTATCTGGCCGAGCACGGCATCATCGTCGAGAAGACCGGTCTGTACTCGTTCTTCATCATGTTCACGATCGGCATCACCAAGGGCCGCTGGAACTCGATGGTCACCGAACTCCAGCAGTTCAAGGACGACTACGACGCCAACCAGCCGCTGTGGCGCGTGCTGCCGGAATTCGTCGCGCAGCATCCGATGTACGAGCGCGTGGGCCTGCGCGATCTGTGCCAGCAGATCCACAGCGTCTACCGCGCCAACGACATCGCGCGTCTGACGACCGAGATGTATCTGTCGACGATGGAACCGGCGATGAAGCCGTCCGACGCGTTCGCCAAGCTCGCGCACCGCGAGATCGATCGCGTGCCGGTCGACGAACTCGAAGGCCGCGTGACGTCGATCCTGCTCACGCCTTATCCGCCGGGCATTCCGCTGCTGATTCCGGGCGAGCGCTTCAACAAGACGATCGTGAACTACCTGAAGTTCGCGCGCGAATTCAACGAGCGCTTCCCGGGCTTCCACACCGATATCCACGGACTCGTGGGCGAGACCATCAACGGCCGCATCGAGTACTTCGTGGATTGCGTGCGGGTGTAAGCGAGGACACGCGGCATGACGGTGCGGCTTTTGCGCAGGTCGGTGCGTTCTCTGGTGTCGGCGTGGTCGCTGGCTGCGGTGCTGGTAACGGGGCTGGCAACCGCGCTGGCGCCGGGGCTGGCACACGCCGAAGTTTCGGCGGCCGATCCAATCGACGCGGGTATGCGTGCGTGTCTCGCGCGCGCGGACCGTTCCTCGACGGCGGGCCAGGTCCAGTGTATGGACGACGCCCGCACGGCCTGGCGCGCCGCCGCCGACGCGGCGCTCGCGCAACTCGTGGCGAAGACGCCGCCCGCGCAGCAGCGGCGCTGGCGCGCGAGCCAGCAGAAGTGGGTGGCGTGGCGCGATGCCGAGGACACCATGCTCGGCGCCGCGTTCGCGACGTCGAGCGGTTCGTCGTATCAGCTTTACGAAGCGGATATGCGTCTGCAGCCCGTGCGCGACCGTGCGCAGGCGCTGCGCGGCTCGCTCGCCACGGCGGCCGACAAGCCCGTGCGCGCACGCGCCTGTAGCGCCGATGCGCGCTGCGAGCACGTGAGCTACGACCTGAACCGCTACTACCGTCAGCTGTACGCGCGTATGCCGAAGCATGCGCGGTCGGCCGTGGCGCGCGCGCAGTCGGCGTGGCGGGCGTATCGCGACGCGACGACGCCGCTCATCGACGAACGTGCGCGGCTCGATCTGCTGGGCGCGCGACTGGCGACGCTCAAGCGTTTGTCGGAGACCGTCAACAACCGTTGATGCGTTGCGTGCATCGATAAAAAAACAGGCGTGAATCCTTGCGGATCACGCCTGTTTCATTTGGGGTGCCAGACGTGCCAGTCGGCAGGCCAGGCTTCGATCAATCGAGCACGCACTGGCCCGGCACGGCTTCCGGCAGCGTGGTGGGATCGCCGAGCAGATCGTGCAGCGCCGCTTCGATGCCGATCGACATGTTGTTGAGCGCGAGATCGTTGTCCTCGGTGCCGAACGGATCTTCAATCTGCGAAGCGATCGCTTCGTGCGCCATGAACGCATAGGCGACGAACACCGCGAAAACCGGCGTAAGCGCGCCGATGCTGTCCACCAGACCGAACGGCAGCAGCGCGCAGAAGAAGTACACGGTGCGGTGAATCATCACCGTATAGGCGAACGGCAGCGGCGTGGAGACGATCCGCTCGCAGCCGCCGATCACATCGGACAGCCCGTTCAGATTGCGCTCGAAAGCGAGCACGGCGTAGCTGTCCACGCGGCCTGCACGCACTTCGGCGCGCAGCCATTCCGAAGCGCAAAGCACGAGCGTCATCGGCCGGTAGCGCGAGGCCATGACGCGCTCGAACACGTCGCGCGGCAGACGCGATTCGAGATCGGCGCGCGGGTCGGTGTGGCGTAACTGATGGCGCAGCGCATGCGGCAATGCGCAGAGCAGGGCGACGAATGGGCGCGCGCGCTCGACGGCGTCGTCGCCTTGCACCAGCGCCAGCGATTGGCGCGCGAGCGAGCGCGTTTCGTTGAGCATTTGCCCCCAGAGCTTGCGGCCTTCCCAGTAGCGGTCGTAGCTCGCGTTATTGCGAAAGCCGAGAAACACAGCCAGCGCAATGCCGATCAGCGAAAACGGCACGGTGCTCAGATTGACCGTCACGCGCAGGATGTGATCGTGCGCGGCGACCGCGACGAACGACAGGCACAGGACGATAAAGAGGCGCGGCAGCAGTTGCGGCAGGACGGAACCGCGCCACGCGAGCAGCATGCGGAACCAGTTGAGATGAGGTCGGACGATCATGTGTGCGTGCTGGTCTGGGCCGGACGGGCAACCCTGCAACGATACGATGCCGCGGGTTGCTTCTGCAAAAAATCATAGCCGCGCGTCGGTTTGCTGCAGGCGCACACTTCCCACATTTTGGGGCGGGTACAGCCCGCCGTTTCGCGTCCGCACAAAAAAACGGGGCGCGCGACGGTGATCGTCGCGCGCCCCGTTGCAGAGCGTTGAGCGGGTAAGTGGCTTACTTCAGCGCTGCGCGTGCCGCCACGATTGCTGCACGAACCTGTTCCGGCGCGGTGCCGCCCGGATGGTTACGCGCCGACACCGAACCTTCCAGCGTCAGCACTTCGAATACGTCTTCGGCCAGCAGATGCGCCACGGCCGGCAGTTCGCTGCGCATTTCGTCGAGCGTGAGGTCGGCCAGATCGCAGTTGCGGTCCACGCAGATACGCACGGCATGCGCGACGGCTTCGTGCGCGTCGCGGAACGGCAGCCCCTTCTTCACGAGGTAATCGGCCAGATCGGTGGCCGTCGAGAAGCCTTGCAGGGCGGCGGCGCGCATCGCATCGGCCTTGACCGTGATGCCCGCGACCATTTCCGCGAAGATGCGCAGCGTGTCCGCGACCGTATCGACGGTATCGAACAGCGGCTCCTTGTCTTCCTGGTTGTCCTTGTTGTACGCGAGCGGCTGGCCTTTCATCAGCGTGAGCAGGCCGATCAGATGGCCGTTCACGCGGCCGGTCTTGCCGCGCGCGAGTTCGGGCACGTCCGGGTTCTTCTTCTGCGGCATGATCGACGAGCCGGTGCAGAAACGATCGGCGATATCGATGAAACCGACGCGCGGGCTCACCCACAGCACCAGTTCTTCCGAGAAGCGCGACACGTGCGTCATGACGAGCGCCGCCGCAGCCGTGAATTCGATCGCGAAGTCGCGGTCGGAGACGGCGTCGAGCGAGTTCGCGCAGATGCCGTCGAAGCCCAGCGTTTTCGCCACGGCGAAGCGGTCGATCGGATAGCTCGTGCCGGCGAGTGCGGCCGCGCCCAGCGGCAGACGGTTCACGCGCTTGCGGCAGTCGACCATGCGTTCGGCGTCGCGCGAGAACATTTCGACGTAGGCGAGCAGGTGATGGCCGAAGGTGACCGGCTGCGCCACCTGCAGGTGGGTGAAGCCCGGCATGATGGTGCCGGCGTGCTGCTCGGCGAGGTCCAGCAGCGCGCCGCGCAGATCGCCCAGCAGTCCGCCGATGCGGTCGATTTCGCCGCGCAGCCACAGGCGGATATCGGTCGCGACCTGGTCGTTACGCGAGCGGCCGGTGTGCAGGCGCTTGCCGGCGTCGCCGATCAGCGCGGTCAGGCGCGCTTCGATGTTCAGGTGCACGTCTTCGAGGTCGAGCTTCCACTCGAATTCGCCGCGCTCGATCTCGCCCTTGATCTGTGCCATGCCGCCCTGGATTGCGGCGAGGTCGTCGGCGGAGATGATCTTCTGCGCGGCCAGCATCGACGCGTGCGCGAGCGAGCCCTCGATGTCGACGAGCGCCAGACGCTTGTCGAAGAAGACCGACGACGTGTAGCGCTTGACCAGCTCCGACATGGGTTCGGAGAAGCGAGCCGACCAGGCTTCGCCTTTTTTGTGCAGTTGGGACGTCATGGTGATGGGGCTTGAGCGAGCAGGTGAAAAAGCGTGCCGCGCAGCAGGGCGCTTCAAACGCAGCCGGAAAGGCCGCCTGAGCGCCGCGCGCAGCGGGAAAGTTGACGATTTTACCATCGGCGCGCGCCGTACCCTGGGGCGCCTGGCGCGCGCGTTATTGCCGGAACGTGCCTGAAGGGCGCTTAAAGCCGCACCAGCACGACCAACTTGAGGTCTTCGCGGTGCGCGGGCTTGAACGTGATCTGGTCGTAGGCGATGCGGCCGTGGCGCGGATGATTGAATTCGCGCCGTCCGCCTTCGCGCTCGAACACGTCCTGCGAGCCCCAGTAGCGGGCGAATTCGTCGCTCGTGGCCAGCAGCGAATCGACCAGCGCGCGCGTGGGCGCGTCGCTCGAATGGCGGATCGAATCGGCGCGGAATTCGGCGGCCAGACGGCGCGCACGCGTTTCCCAATCGACGATCAACTCGCGCCCGAGCGGCTCGGTGAAGGTGAAACGCAGCAGATTGCGGTCGTGATCGCCGTCGAGCCAGCCGGTGAAGAGATCGGCGGCGTGGGCATTCCAGGCGAGCGCCGTCCACTGGCGATCGAGCACGTAGGCGGGCGCATCCACGAGTTGCACGGTTTGCAGCAGCGTTTCGGGCGCGGCGCCGGCGCCGGGCGCATCGGGTTCGGCCGGGTCGCGCTGGGCGGCCAGCTCGAACAGATAGGCGCGTTCGGCGCGCGACAGGCGCAGCGCGACGGCAATGCGCGCGAGCGCGTCCGCCGATGCCGAAACCGGACGCCCTTGCTCGATCCACGTGTACCAGGTGGGGCTGACGCCGCACAGCTGCGCGACTTCCTCGCGGCGCAGGCCGGGCGTGCGGCGGCGCGGGCCCGGCGGCAGGCCGACTTCTTCGGGCGAAAGCCGCTCGCGGTGGGCGCGGATAAATTCGCCGAGCGCGCGTGCGGGCGTGGCGTCGAGGGTCTTCGCGGAACCGGCGTCGTGGGCCGGTGCGGGGGTATCGGTGCTCATGTAACGGGGGCGGGTGCTGTTGATACCAGAATAACTGCTTAACTTGTACTGGTACAGATGGGGCTCTATTGTAGCGGCGTCCCCTTCGAAATCGTCCCCACAAACAGGAGCATGCGATGAAACATCACGATCAGGTTGCCGACGCCTTCGGTTCGACCGCCGCCGCCTACCTCACGAGCCAGGTCCACGCGAGCGGCGCCGATCTGGACAACCTCGCCGCGACCTTCGCGGCGACCTGCGGCAATGCGACGGTGCTGGACATGGGCTGCGGCGCCGGGCACGCGAGTTTCGCCGTCGCGCCGCATGTGAAGGACGTGGTGGCCTACGACATCGCCCCGCAGATGCTCGCGACCGTCGAAGCCGCCGCGAAAGAGCGCGGCCTTGCCAGCATCCGCACGCAGCAGGGCGCGGCCGAAGCCTTGCCGTTCGCCGATGCTTCGTTCAACTGGGCGATCAGCCGCATGAGCGCGCATCACTGGCGCGACGTGCCGCGCGCGCTGGCCGAAGTGCATCGCGTGCTCAAGCCGGGCGGCCGGCTCAAGTTCATCGATATCGCGGGCATCGACGATCCGCTTTTCGACACGCATATCCAGGCCGTGGAAGTGCTGCGCGATGCCTCGCATATCCGCGACTATCGCGCCGACGAGTGGGTCGCGATGCTCGATCGCGCGGGTTTCGATGCGAAGGTGAGCGAGCGCTGGCGCATCGATATCGACTTCGATACGTGGGTGGCGCGCATGCGCACGCCAGCGGAGCGTGTGACGGCGATCCGCTCGATGTGGACGAGCGCGCCCGACGAGGTGAAGCAGTATTTCGACGTGAAAGCCGATGGGTCTTTCAAGCTCGATGCGTTGATGATCGAGGCGGCGCGGCGGGGGTGAGGGTACGCCGTGATGACTGATCTGAGGCGATTCAGCATCAGATTTCGGCATCTCGTGAATCTCGGCATTGCCCTGAAAACAAAAAAGCCCCGCAGATCGTTGATCTGCGAGGCTTTCCGGGCAAGACGCCAACTTAACCCGTATTCCGCAACCCAGCCGCGATCCCGTTGATCGTGAGGTGAATGCCGCGGCGCACGCGCGGGCTCGGGTCGCCGGCGCGGTAGCGCTTGATCAGCTCGACCTGCAAGTGATTGAGCGGATCGAGATACGGGAAGCGGTTCTTGATCGAACGCGCGAGCAGCGGGTTATCGGCGAGACGGCCGTTCGAACCGGTGATCTCGTCGAGCACCTTCGTCGTGCGGTCCCACTCGGCCACGATGCGCTCGAACACGTGCTTGCGCAGTTTCTTGTCGGTCACGAGTTGCGCGTAGCGCGACGCCACGGCGAGGTCGGTTTTCGCCAGCGTCATGTCCATGTTCGAGAGCAGGTTCGCGAAGAACGGCCAGCTCTTGTACATCTTCTTGAACATGGCCAGACGGCGCGTGCGCTCGGCCTCGCTGCCCGCTTCGTCGAGATACGCCGACACCGCGCTGCCAAAGCCATACCAGCCCGTGAGCAGCAGGCGGCACTGGCCCCACGAGAAGCCCCAGGGAATCGCGCGCAGATCGTCGATCTTGCGATTCTTCGGGTCCTGCAGCTTGCGCGAAGCCGGACGGCTGCCGATGTTGAGTTCGGCGATTTCCGTGATCGGCGTCGAGGCGAAGAAGTAGTCGGTGAAGCCCGGCGTCTCGTAGACCAGCGAACGGTACGCGGCCATCGCATCGTCGGAGAGCTTTTGCATCGTCTCTTCGAACGCGGGCAATTGATCCGGCTCGTTGCTGCCGCCGTCCTTGCCCATCGGCAGCAGCGTCGCTTCGAGCGTCGCGGCGATCACCGTTTCCAGATTGCGGCGGCCGATCTCGGGATTGCCGAACTTCGAGGCGATCACTTCGCCTTGCTCGGTCAGGCGGATCTGGCCGTCGACCGTGCCCGGCGGCTGCGAAAGAATCGCGTTATAGGTCGGGCCGCCTCCGCGACCGACCGTGCCTCCACGTCCATGGAACAGCCGCAGCGTGATGCCGCGTTCCTTGTAGAGCGCGACCAGCGCGAGTTCGGAGCGATACAGTTCCCAGTTCGAGGTGAGGAAGCCGCCGTCCTTGTTGCTGTCCGAATAGCCGAGCATGATTTCCTGCTCGTTGCCCCAATGCTCGACGATACCGTCGATGCCCGGCAGCGCCAGCAGATCGCGCATGATGCCCGACGCGTGGCGCAAGTCGGGAATCGTTTCGAACAGCGGAATCACCATCAGCGCGGCCTTGGCGGGATCTTCCGCGTGCCCGAGGCGGCCGTGCAGCAGGCCGGTTTCCTTTTGCAGCAGCATCACTTCCAGCAGGTCGGAAACCGTTTCGGTGTGCGAGATGATGTAGTTGCGCACCGCACGCGCGCCGAACTTCTCGCGCGTCACGCGCGCCATTTCCAGCACGCCCAGCTCGCTCTTCACGAGATCGGAATAGTCGAGATACGGCGAGCGCAGCGTGCGCGGATCGGCCAGTTGCGCGAGCAGGACGATCTGCTTGTCTTCTTCGGAGAGCGCGGCGTAATCGGCCTGAACGCCTGCGCGCGCAAGCAGTTCGGTGATTACGGCTTCGTGGATGTCCGAGCTTTGGCGCAGGTCGATCGACGCCAGATGGAAGCCGAACACTTCGACCGCGCGCAACAGCGGCGCGAGACGCGGCGTGGCAAGCGACGCGCCGTGATGTTCGGCGAGCGAATCCATCAGCACGCGCAGATCGCGCGAGAATTCGGCGGCATCGGCGTAAGGCGTCGCACGCACGGGCGTCACGCCGCGGCCTGCGCTGCGCACGGCCACCACGCCTTCGCCCAGACGCACGCGGGCGCTGGCGGCCAGACGCGTGTACACGCCGATCAGCGCACGGCGATACGGCTCGTCCACACGATGCGGCGACTGGTCGGGCGAGGCTTCGGCCAGCGCCTTGAGTTCGTCGCTCGCGCCGGCCAGCAGATTCGACACGGACAGCTCCGCGCCCAGCTTGTGCACTTCGTCGAGGTAGTGCTGCAGGATCACCTGCGCCTGACGCTCGCTGGCTTCTTCGAGCGTGGCCGAGGTGACGTTCGGATTGCCGTCGCGGTCGCCGCCGATCCAGCTACCCATCTGGAAGAACGCGGGCAGACGCGCCGACAGACCGTGTTCCTTCAGTTGCGTTTCGATCTCGCCGTACAGCGCGGGGATCTCGGTGAGAAAGGTCGTGTGGTAGTACGAGAGCGCGTTCTCGATTTCGTCGCCGACAGTCAGGCGCGCGTCGCGCAGCATGCGCGTCTGCCACAGCGAGGTGACGCGTGCGCGCAGCAATGCTTCGTTCTGCTCAAGTTCGCGATGCGTGAGCGGCTGGTCGCGTTCGGCCAGCAGGCGCGCGACATCGTGCTGCGAATCGAGCGTGCTCTTGCGCTGCACTTCGGTCGGGTGGGCGGTGAGCACGGGCACGATCAGCGCGTCGTTGAAGAACTGCTGGAGCACGGGCGTGGCGGCCGCGCCGGCTTGCGCCAGGCGTTCGAGCGAATGCGCGATGGTGCCGGCCTGCGGCGCCGAACCCGCCAGATCGTGAATCCGGCGGCGGCGATTGCGATGGCGGTCTTCGGCGATATTCGCGAGATGCGAGAAGTAGCTGAAGGCGCGCACGACGCTCACGGTCTGCTCGGGCGAGAGCGCGCGCAGCTGCTTTTCCAGGGCGAGCGCGTCGGCGCTGTCGTCTTCGCGGCGAAAACGCACGGCGGTCTGGCGGATCGTTTCCACCACGTCGAACACTTCGTCGCCTTCCTGTTCGCGCACCACTTCGCCGAGCAAGCGGCCCAGATAGCGGATGTCTTCGAACAGCGGCTGGTCCTTGTCGTCGCGTGCGCGGCCATTGCGCACCGCGGCGGCGGCCTTCGGTGCCTTGGCGGGCTTGAGCGCCTTCGCGGGCTTGTCGGCCTTGGCGGCTTTTTCGGCCTTCGGCGCTTTCACGGCCTTATCGGTCTTATCGGCTTTCGCGGCCTTCAGCGCCTTGGCTGCCTTCGCGGCCTTCGGCGCAGCGGATTCGCTCACGCTGCGCGTTGCGGTTTTCGAGGCGGTCGAGGCTTGTGTGATGGTCGTGGTCTTCGTGCCAGTGGATTGTTCCGCCTGCGCCTGTGCTGCGGAAGATGCGTTCTGCGATGCGTTGTTGCGGCGCTGTGCGCGCGCCGATCCGGAAGACTTCACGATGTTTTCCTCAAGACTAGCCAGCAATTGCCCTGCATGGGCCAAAATCGGGCACGAACGTCCCAACTCGAACCAACATCAGGGGATGGACAGGTGGTGCGGGACTGCCAACTGCATGGACGCGGCCGGGACCGCGACTCAGGTACTTCGACGCTACTTCGGTGCAACCTGGAGCGGATGGGCAAGCCATCCTGAATGCGCGACATCGAACGAGGCGCCGGGCGCAGGCTTTGCTGGACGGCGTCGCCGCACGCAGTGCGAGGACGTGAATGGGGCACACGGCTTCTGCTCGAAGCCCGGTCTCTTCCTTGCCGCCGCACACGCCGGTTCTACGACCGCGGTTTTACCACCGCTTCTGCCGCCTCATATCGCCCATCGGGCAGGCGGAAAAAGGGGCGCGTGCTAACATTGCCTGTTATCCGATTCTGTTTTTTTCGAACCCGTCATTCGATGTGCTTGCCATGAATTCCGAGACGTTATCTACGCCCATGTCGGCCACACCGCGTACGCTGGTCATCGCTTCGCGGGAGAGCCGCCTCGCAATGTGGCAGGCCGAACATGTGCAAGCTGCGCTGCACAAATTATATCCATCCTGCGACGTGAAAATCCTGGGAATGACGACCCGAGGCGATCAAATTCTCGATCGTACGCTGTCGAAAGTCGGCGGTAAGGGTCTTTTCGTCAAGGAACTGGAGCAGGCGCTGGCCGATGGTCACGCCGATCTGGCGGTGCATTCGCTCAAGGATGTGCCGATGGAATTGCCCGAAGGCTTCGCGCTCACGGCCATCATGGAGCGCGAAGATCCGCGCGACGCCTTCGTGTCGAACGACTACGACTCGCTCGCGGCGCTGCCGCCGGGCGCGGTGGTCGGCACCTCCAGTCTGCGCCGCGAGTCGATGATCCGAGCGCGTTATCCGCATCTGGATGTGAAGCCGCTGCGTGGCAATCTGGATACCCGTCTGTCGAAGCTCGATCGCGGCGACTACGCGGCGATCATTCTGGCGGCCGCGGGTCTCAAGCGTCTGGGTCTGGGCGCGCGCATCCGTGCGCTGCTTTCGCCTGAAGATAGTCTGCCGGCCGCGGGGCAGGGCGCGCTCGGTATCGAAATTCGCGCCGATCGCGCCGATGTCGCCGCCTGGCTCGCACCGCTGCACGACGACGCCACCGCCAAGGCCGTCGAGGCCGAACGCATGGTCTCGCGCGCCCTGGGCGGCAGCTGTTCGGTGCCGCTCGCGGCCTACGCGCAGTGGCAGGACGGCAAGCTCGCGCTGCGCGGCACGATCGCCACGCCCAACGCCAGCCAGGTGCTGGCCGCCGAGGAAGCCGCCGCGCCCGCCACGGTAGCGGAAGCGGTCGCGCTCGGCCGCAAGGTCGCCGACGATCTGATCGCACAAGGCGCGCTCGACATCGTGCGCGCACTGGCCGAAGCCGGTGCGCACGAGCAGCGCGTGCCGAATGCGCCTCCGTCGTCGCGCGGTACAGACAGCGGCACGGGCGGACAATGACGAGCCCCTGGCAGCCGCGCCGCGACGGCACGCCCGGTTCGGCCCAGCCCGATGAATGGCGCGGGCCCGCCGATGGTGCGCATTCCGAACCACGCCAGGCTCACACCGGCGCACCGTTTTCGGTCGTCATAACCCGGCCGGCCGGTCAGTCGGATACGCTCGCGACCCAGCTCGCCGCACGCGGCCTGAAGCCGCTCGATTTTCCCCTCATCGCCATCGCGCCCGTGCGCGACGACGCGCCGCTGCGCGAAGCGCTCGGCGCGCTCGACCGTTACGCGCTGGTGGTGTTCGTTTCACCGAATGCCGTCGATCGCGCGTTCGATTGCTATCGCGAGATCTCGTCGATCTGGCCGCACGCGCTGCCTGTCGCGGTCGTCGGTCCGGCCAGCGTTGCGGCGCTCGCGCGTCACGGCGTCGCCGCACCCACGCATCGCGTCATCAGCCCGGCCGGAGCCGCCGACGAAGAACCCGCGCGCTTCGACTCCGAATCGCTTTACGCCGCGCTCGAAAAGACGCTCGGCGAGAACGCCTTCGCGGGCCAGCGCGTGCTGATCGTGCGCGGCGACGGCGGGCGCGAATGGCTCGCCGACCGCCTGCGCGAAGCGGGCGCCGAAGTCGAAGCCGTGGCCGCCTACCGGCGCATCGTGCCGGAGCCGCCGATCGGCGCGTGGGCGTCGATCCACACGCTGCTCGAAGGCGCGCCGCACGCGTGGCTCGTGACCAGCTCCGAAGGCGTGCGCAATCTCGACGAACTCGCGCGCGAGCACCTCACGGCGGGCGAAATCGTCGAGCTGCGCCATGCCCATCTGGTCGCGCCCCATCCGCGGATCGCCGAGACGGCGCGCTCATTGGGTTTTGATAGGATTACGGTGTCCGGCGCGGGCGACGAACGCATTGTCGATACGCTGCTCGGGCTCGCATCGTCCCAGTCGGCATCCTCGGTTTCTTCCGATGGTTCTTCAGCCGCGCAGTCCGCGGCTCAACCAGTTCAGAACATCCCGGCCTCGCCGCCGGCACAACCACGCATGACTGATCAGAACGATTCCAGCCACGTTCCCAACTCAGGCGCCACGCCCGCTTCGTCGTCCGCTGTGACGGCGGCGGCCGCTTCTTCTTCCAGTGCTTCGTCTGGTGCTTCGTCAGCGTCGTCTTCGAATGCGCGCCCGGCATCGTCGTATGCATCGGCGCCGCCTGCGAGCGCGAACGCGCGCCGCGGCGGTGCAGGTTCCGCGATCCTCTGGCTCGTGATCGTGCTGGTCGCGGGCGGTGCGGGTGCGGGCGGTTACGCGCTCAACCGCAAGCTCGACCGCATGGACGCGGCGCTCGCGCAGCGCCAGCAGGCTGCCGATCAGCAGACTTCCGCGCTGCGCGCGCGTGCCGATCAGGCCGTCACCAGCGCCCAGCAGATCGACAAGCAGATGGCGCAGCTCGAAGGCAAGATCGCCGATGCGCAAAATTCGCAGCAGGCGCTCGCCCAGCAATACGCCGATCTCGCGAAGAACCGCGATGACTGGACCCTCGCCGAAGTCGGCCAGATGCTCTCCAGCGCCAGCGAACAGCTGCAAATGACCGGCAACACGCAACTCGCGCTGTTCGCGCTGCAAAGCGCCGACACGCGCCTCGCCGCTTCGGACAGCCCGCAGGCGCTCGCCGTGCGCAAGGCCATCGCGCAGGACACCGACAAGCTCAAGGCCGCGCCGTCCACCGACCTCGCGGGTCTGGCG
The DNA here is from genome assembly GCF_905220255.1 of Paraburkholderia sp. J69-1. Taxonomy (NCBI): domain Bacteria; kingdom Pseudomonadati; phylum Pseudomonadota; class Betaproteobacteria; order Burkholderiales; family Burkholderiaceae; genus Paraburkholderia; species Paraburkholderia sp. J69-1. The sequence goes on from NZ_CAJMZG010000001.1 coordinate 490,932, forward strand.
ATCAAGCTCGACACGGCGCTCGCCGCCATCGACAAGCTGCCGCTCGCGGGCGAAGCGATCGTCGCGCATACCAAACCGGAAGCCGCCACGCCGACCGACGTTGCGAAAACCGCGGCCGCTACCGGCGAGCCGCGCTGGAAGGCCTGGCTCGACACCTTCGTTTCCGGCATCGGCCAGCAGATCGCCAGCCTCGTGCAGGTGCGTCGCATCGATAACGCCGACGCCATGCTCGCCTCGCCCGATCAAGGCTATTTCGTGCGTGAGAACGTGAAGCTGCGGCTGCTGTCCGCGCGCCTGTCGCTGCTCTCGCGCAACGAAGCCACGCTCAAGTCCGACCTCGCCGCCGCCGACGCCGCGCTCGCGCATTACTTCGACAGCGCGTCGAAGGAAACGCAGAACGTGCGCGACCTGCTCAAGCAGGTGGACGCGGGTTCGGCTGCGGTCGCGCTGCCCACGCTCGACGAGAGCCTGAAGGCGATCCAGCAATACAAGAGCCGGGGGTAAGACATGGCGATCCGTGGACTTCTCTGGCTCGCGCTCCTCTTCGCGGTCGCCGTGGCGCTCGCAACCGTGGGGCGCTTCGACGCGGGGCAGGTGCTGCTCGTCTATCCGCCGTATCGCGTCGATGTTTCGCTGAACCTGTTCGTGGTCGGCATCGTCGTGGCGTTTTTGCTGCTCTACGCGATCCTGCGTTTCGTGCGCAATATCGTCACGATGCCGCGCCGCGTTGCCGCCTATCGTGCGCGTGCGCGCAAGGAAAAGGCGCATTCGGCGCTGCGTGACGCCGTGGGCAATCTCTATGCGGGCCGTTTCTCGCGCGCCGAAAAAGCCGCCCGCGATTCGCTCGCCGATGAAAACAACAAGGGCGCGGCCGGGCTGATCGCTGCGAACGCCGCGCATCGTCTGCACGAATATGCGCGCCGCGACGAATGGCTCACCCAGGTCGAAGACCCCGAGCTGCAGGAAGCGCGTCTGATGGCCACCGCCGATATGCGCGCCGATGGCCGCGACGCGGACGGCGCACTCGCCGCACTCACCGAAATGCGCACCCAGGGCGGCCGCCGCATTCACGCGCAGCAGATCGCGCTGCGCGCGCAGCAGCAGCTCAAGAACTGGAGCGAAGTGCTCAAGCTGGTGAAGACGCTGGAAAAGCGCGAGGCGCTGCATCCGGCCGTGGCCGTGCGTCTGCGTCAGCTGGCGGCGGAAAACCTGCTGCGCGAGCGTCGTCATAACGCCGATGCGCTGCTCGAACTCTGGCATGCGCTCACGCCGGTCGAGCGTCATTCGCCGCGTCTGGCCGATTGCGCCGCCGAACTGCTGATCGCGCTCGATCGCCAGAACGACGCGCGCAAGATCGTCGAGGAAGCGCTGGCGCAGAACTGGGATGCGCGTCTGCTGCGCCGTTACCCGGACACCGCAGGCAACGATGCGCTGCCGCTGATTCAAAAAGCGGAAGCGTGGCGCAAGGAGCGCCCGGAAGACGGCGATCTGCTGTTCGCGCTCGGCCGTCTGTGTCTGAAGCAGCAGCTTTGGGGCAAGGCGCAGTCCTTCCTCGAAGCGGCGCTCAAGTCGGCCAACGCCAGCGGCAACGAACCGCTCAAGATCCGCTCGCACCGCGCGCTCGCGCGTCTGCACGAGGAACTGGGCGACGCGGGCAAAGCGGCCACGCACTACCGCGAAAGCGCGCTGGCGATGAACATCGTCTGATGCCTGGTTCGCTGTTGCCGCAATGAACTGCTGCAATGAACCGCCGCAATAAAAAATGGCCGCTGAAAAGCGGCCATATTCTTTGGCTGCGCAAACCGGTATGCGTTAGCGGTTCACCAGTTTCGCGGGCGCGCACAGCGCCAGCAGACCGCCGACGATCATGCACGCTGCGAGCAGATACATGCCCGAGTCGTTGGCCGACGTGGCCTGCTTGAGCCAGCCCACTGCATACGGGCTCAAAAAGCCCGCAAGATTGCCGATCGAATTGATCAGCGCGATGCCTGCTGCCGCGCCGGTGCCCGCGAGCCAGGCCGTCGGCAGGCTCCAGAACAGCGGCAGCGTGGTGAGAATGCCGATGGTCGCGAGCGTGAGCGCGGCCATCGCCAGCACCGTATCGTGCGCCCACGTCACCGACAGCACGAGACCGAGCGCGCCAAATGCGGCCGGAATCGCGATATGCCAGCGCCGCTCGCGCCGGCGGTCGGCGCTGCGCGCAACCAGCACCATGCCGATCACCGCCGCCGCGAACGGAATCGCCGAAAGCAGCCCGATCGACAAGGCGTCCTTCACGCCCGTCGCCTTGATGATGGTCGGCAGCCAGAAACTCACGCCGTAAAGCCCCATCACGAAGGCAAAGTACGTGAGGCTCATCAGCAGCACGCGCGGGCTCGTGAGCACGGTGCGCAGGGGCGGGTCTTCCTTGGTGGCGTCCTCGGCGGCGATATTGCGTTCGAGCAGCGCGCGCTCTTCGGGCGTCAGCCATTTGGCGTTGCCGATGCGGTCGTCCAGCACGAAAAACACCAGCACGCCAACGATCACCGAAGGCAGCCCTTCGAGCAGAAACAGCCACTGCCAGCCTTGCCAGCCGTTCGCGCCATCGAAGGACTTGAGAATCCAGCCCGACACCGGCCCGCCGATCACCCCGGACAAGGCGATGGCCGTCATGAACCACGTGGTCATGCGCCCGCGCCGGTGCGCCGGATACCAGTACGTCAGATAGAGAATGATGCCGGGGAAAAAGCCCGCTTCGCACAGGCCGAGCAGGAAACGCATCACGTAGAACATCGTTGGCGTGGTGACGAACATCGTCAGGATCGAGACGAGTCCCCAGGTGACCATGATGCGCGCGATCCAGACGCGTGCGCCCACGCGATGCAGGATCACATTGCTTGGCACTTCGAACAAAAAGTAGCCGATGAAGAAAATGCCTGCGCCGAAGCCATAAACGGCGTCGGAGAGATTGAGCGCGGTGCTCATCTGCAGTTTGGCGAAGCCGACATTGACGCGGTCGAGATAGGCGACCACGTAACAGAGCATGAGGAGCGGGATCAGGCGCCACGCGACCTTGCGGTAAGTGGCTTCTTCGAAGGCGGGAAGGGGCGCGCCTGCGCCCGCGTGCGGCAGGTGATTCGCTGGACTGGCCATGGTGTCTCCGTGCGGGCCGCGGGTTCGGCCTGCGTGTATTGCCGTCTTGTTATCGCGGCTGTGCGTGGACAAATCACGTGGACAAGCACGACCATTCTATACGCGCCGCCAGGCCGGGGCGGCGCGGGAAAACACCAATACGTCAAGGACTTACGCGCGCTGGCGAGCGGTTACACGCAGCGCCCTCCATCGACTTCGACACAGGTGCCGGTGATGAAGGCGGCGTCGTCGGAAGCCAGATAAAGGCAGGCGTTGGCCACGTCCTGCGGCGTGGAAAAGCGCCCGAGCGGGATCGTCGCGATAAAGCGCTGGCGATTCTCGGGCGTGTCGGGCACGCCCATGAATTCCGCCGTCAAACCCGTATCGCCGATCACCGGATTCACGCAGTTCACGCGGATGTTGTCCGGCCCGAGTTCGGCGGCGAGCGCCTTGCTGGCGACGATCATCGCGCCTTTGCTGCCGTTGTACCAGACCAGTCCGGGCCGCGGCCGGATGCCCGCCGTCGAGGCGATGTTGACGAACGCGCCGCCGCCGCGCTCGCGGAAATGCGGCACGAAGGCGCGCACGCTCCAGTAGAGGCCTTTCACGTTGACGGCGTAGACGCGGTCGAATTCGGCTTCGCTCACCTCCATCACCGGTTTGTTGCGATGCGTCGTGCCCGCGTTGTTGACGACGATGTCGACGCTGCCGAAGTCGTCGATGGCGGCTTCGCGCAGCGCATGCCAGTCGGCCTCGCGCGTGATGTCGCCCTGCACGGCGATGGCCTTGCCGCCCGCGAGCGCGATTTCACTGGCCACGCGCTGCGCGGATTCGACGTTCAGATCGTTGATGACGACGTTCGCGCCCTCGCGCGCGAAGGTTTTGGCGATGCCTTCGCCGAAGCCCGAACCGGCGCCCGTGACCACGGCGGTTTTGCCTTTGAGTCGCATGGTGTCTCCGTTTTTGTGATGGCGGATAAACGTGCTTTCAGCCGTGGCGGATCGCAATTGTCTTGAGCACGGTGAAACCGTAGAGCGCTTCGAAGCCTTTTTCGCGGCCGTGGCCTGACTGTCGCGCACCGCCCGAGGGCGCACCGCCAAACGGCAACTCGACGCCGCCGCCCGCGCCATAGTTGTTCACAAAGACCTGGCCCGCGCGCACGCGCCGCGCCATGCGCATCTGGCGCGCGCCGTCGCGGGTCCAGACGCCTGCGACCAGGCCGTAGGGCGTGCCGTTGGCGAGCGCGAGCGCCTGCGCTTCATCGTCGAAAGGCATGGCGGCGAGCACCGGCCCGAACACTTCTTCCTGCGCGAGACGGCTTTGCGGCGGCACGTCGCGCAACAGCGTGGGGACTTCGTAGAAGCCGCCATCGGGCGCGCTCGCGTCCAGACGGCCGCGCGCGGCCACGGCAATGCCGTCGCGCTGCGCTTCGTCGAGGAAATCGCGCACGCGCCGCCGCTGCTTCTCGCTGATGAGCGGGCCGCAGTCGAGATCGGCGCCCGACGGCCCGACGCGCAGTTGCTCGAACGCGCCCGCGAGCCGGTCGAGCAGCGGCGCGTACGCACTGCGCTCGATCAGCACGCGGCTGCCCGCCGAGCAGGTTTGCCCGGCGTTCTGCACGATCGCGGCGACCAGCACGGGCAGGGCGGCGTCGAAAACGGCATCGGCGAACACGATTTGCGGCGACTTGCCGCCCAGTTCGAGCGTGACGGGCACGTGATGTTCGGCGGCCAGTTGGGCGACCAGCTTGCCGGTCTGCGGCGAGCCGGTGAACGAGATATGGTCGATGCCCGCATGCGCCGCGAGCGCCGCGCCGGCTTCGTGGCCGAAGCCCGTGACGATGTTCAGCGCGCCCGGCGGCAAGCCCGCCTCGCGCGCGAGCGCGGCGACGTGCAGCAGCGACACGCAGGCGTCTTCGGCGGGCTTGACCACGCAGGCGTTGCCCGCCGCGAGCGCCGCGCCCACGCTGCGGCCGAAAATCTGCATCGGGTAGTTCCACGGCACGATATGGCCGGTCACGCCATGCGGCTCGCGGATCGTCAACACCGTGTAGCCGTTCTGGTAGGGCAGGGTTTCGCCGTGCAGCTTGTCGGCGGCGCCCGCGTAGAACTCGAAGTAGCGCGCGAGCGCGGCGGCATCGGCGCGGGCCTGTTTGAGCGGTTTGCCGGTGTCCTGCGCTTCGCGCTGCGCGAGTATGTGCGAGTCGCGGGTGACCAGCGCCGCCAGCGCGAATAGCAGGCGGCCGCGTTCCGCCGCAGACAGCGCGCCCCACGCGCCTTCATAGGCGGCGCGCGCGCAGCGAACGGCGGCGTCGATGTCGGCGGCATTGCCGCGTGCGAGCCGGGCGAAGGGTTGGCCGGTGGAGGGATCGAGCGCGGCGAGGGTTTCGCCGCTGGCGGGCGCACACCACGCGCCGCCGATGAAATGCCTTGCTTCTTCCATGCATGCGCCTCGTTGAGGTTGAGGACAACGCCTGAAGGGAAAGCCAGAGAGCGATGAGCGCCGGGCGAACGCCGACCGGCCCATTATCGCGCCACTTGCGGCCGGGCCGCGCGCGAATTCAGGAGACGCTTCATCGTAACTGCAGACCGCACCAGGAATCACCCTGGCCGATTGGCTATAATGGCCGACAACCTCGAACGTCCGGTTGCGTGCCGGCGCGCAGTGCGTGGCTTGCCTCGCGTGTGCCGCCGCGCCGTGCAACTGTCGCTTATTTCCCTTTTCAACAGAGAGCGCTCATGAGCTTCGCAAACGTGCCCGCCGGCAAGGATCTGCCGCAAGATTTCAACGTCATCATCGAGATTCCGGCGCAAAGCGATCCGGTCAAGTACGAAGCCGACAAGGAAATGGGCGTGCTCGTCGTCGACCGTTTCGTCGGCACCGGCATGCGCTACCCGGTCAACTACGGTTTCATTCCGCAGACGCTGTCGGGCGACGGCGACCCCGTCGACGTGCTCGTGATCACGCCGTTCCCGCTGCTGGCTGGCTCGGTCGTGCGTTCGCGCGCGCTCGGCATGCTGCAGATGACGGATGAATCGGGCGTCGACGCCAAGCTGATCGCCGTGCCGCACGACAAGGTTTGCCCGATGACGGCCAACATCAAGTCGCTGGACGACGTGCCCGAGTACCTGAAGGACCAGATCAAGCACTTCTTCGAGCAATACAAGGCGCTCGAAAAGGGCAAGTGGGTCAAGGTCGACGGCTGGGCAGGCATCGAAGCCGCTCACAAGGAAATCACGGAAGGCTTCGCAAACGCGCAGAAGCAGTAAGCTGCCGCGAGTTTCAGCGCGAGTTTTGCCGATAAAAAAACCGCACGTGCCGTCAAGGCCGTGCGGTTTTTTTATGCGCTGGGTGCCGCGCTTTTTTCGGGAGTTTCGGGCGCTTCCGGCGTTTCAGGCGCTTCAGGTTCAGGCGGCGGTGGCAGCACCGATTCGAGCGTTCGACCGCCCGCAGCAAGCTCGCGCTTTTCGTGCGGACGCAGACGTTTGACCCAGTACTCGGCGCTCGATGCGCTGGAGCGGTTGGCGAATTCGAACTGCGCGAGCACCTGCACCGGTTTGCGCGCACGCGTGTAGCGCGCGCCGGTGCCGCTCGCGTGCTGCGCGAAGCGCGCCTGAACGTCGATGGCGATGCCCGTGTAGACGCTGCCGTCGGCGCATTCGAGCAGATAGAGAAACCACGGCATGTTTCGGGTGGCGATGATCGGGTTGGCGTGAGTCGCAGTGCGCGGGGCGTGAATTATCGGCCGCGCGCGTCAGCTTCGGAAGGGATTGTGCTCGTTGAGTTCGTGCATGTAGGCGTGGATCTGGTTGGTCTCGCTTTGCAGGAAACTCGCCACCGCATCGGCGAAAGCAGGGTGCGCGAGCCAGTGCGCCGAGCGCGTCACGGTCGGCATGAAGCCGCGCGCCATCTTGTGCTCGCCCTGCGCGCCGCCTTCGAACACCGCGAGTTTTTCCTCGATGCAGAACTCCAGCGGCTGGTAGTAGGCCGTCTCGAAGTGCAGGCAAGGCACATGTTCGAGCGCGCCCCAGTAGCGGCCGTAGAGCGTGCCGCCGGTGCCATCGGCGTCACGCTGATACACCACGAGCGAACTGGCGATGGGCTTGCCTTCGTATTCGGCAATCACCAGCAGCAGGTTCTCCGGCATGCTCGCGCCGATCATGCGGAAGAAGTCCAGATTCAGATACGGCGACGAAAAATGCTCGCGATACGTCTGCCGGTAGCAGCGGCTGAAAAAGCGCCAGTCTTCGTCGCGGATGTCTTCGCCGCGAATGCGCCGCAGCGTCACGCCCGCGTCGTGCACCTTGCGGCGCTCGGCGCGGATGTTCTTGCGCTTCTTCTGTTCGAGCGTGGAGAGAAAATCGTCGAAGTCGCGATAGCCGTCGTTGAGCCAGTGAAACTGCACGCCTTCGCGCTGCATCATGCCCAGATCGGTGAGGGCGGCGGCGTCTTCGCCGGTGGGAAACAGCACATGCAGCGAGGAAACATCGGCCTGTTCGGCGAAGGCGAGCAGCGTGGCGGCCAGATGGCGTCGCGCGGTGTCGTCCTCGGCCATCAGGCGCGTGCCCTGCACCGGCGTGAACGGCACGGCGCACAGCAGCTTCGGGTAATAGTCGAGGCCGTTGCGCTTGTAGGCGTCCGCCCAGGCCCAGTCGAACACGTATTCGCCGTAAGAGTGGCCCTTGGCGTAGACCGGCGCGGCGGCGGCGAGGCGGCCCGTGTGGGCGTCCGTGAGCGTGACGAACTGCGGCGCCCAGCCCGCGTCGGGCGCGGCGCAACCGGTGGCGTCGAGCGCCGTGAGGAATTCGTGGCGCAGAAACGGCGTCGGCTGCGCCTGGCGCGCGAGCAGGGCGTTCCATTCGGCGGCGTCGAGCTCGGACGGTGAGCCGATAATGCCCGTGCGATAATCGAAATGTTTCTTGTCCAACTGGCGTGCCCGTGCTTGCCTGGATGTCTGGTTCGCGTGCCGTGTCTGTCCTGATCGCAGTCATTCGTAGCGATTTGCAGCGATTCGCGGCACTGCGGCAAGCGGTCATGGTAAAGCAAACGACCCGAACGGGTGAGGGCCGCAACAACGTGCGCGCCGCCGGTTGCCCGTCGCCCAGCCAGTCACCTCCCGCCACGCCTTCGAGCTATCGCTTATCGGTTATCGAAATGAAAGAGCGCTTCTTCAATCTCTACTCGCACGGTTTCGCACGCGTGGCCGTGGGCGTGCCGCGCTGCCGCGTGGCCGATCCGGCCTTCAACGCCGCGCAGACGCTGACGCTTGCCCGCGAAGCCGCCGCCAAAGGCGCGGCGCTGGTCGCGTTCCCGGAACTCGGTCTGTCCGCCTATAGCTGCGACGATCTCTTCCATCAGCAGGCGCTGCTCGATGCCTGCGAACGTGCGCTCGCGCAGATCGTGGAAGCCTCGGCCGAACTGCCGCTGGCGATGATCGTCGGCTTGCCGGTGCGCGTGGGCCATGCGCTCTTCAACTGCGCGGCGGTGGTGTCGGGCGGGCGCATCGCGGGCATCGTGCCGAAGAGCTTCCTGCCGAATTACGGCGAGTTCTACGAGCCGCGCCAGTTCAGCGCGGCCGATACGGCGAGCACGGACACCGTGCGCATCGCGGGCGCGGACGTGCCGTTCGGCGCCGGGCTGCTGTTCGAAGCGGCGCAGATTCGCGGGCTGCGTTTTCACGTCGAGATCTGCGAAGACGTCTGGGTGCCGATTCCGCCGTCGTCGTTCGCGGCGCTCGCGGGCGCATCGGTGCTGGTGAATCTGTCGGCGTCGAACGTGGTGGTGGGCAAGGCCGGTTATCGTCAGCAACTGGTGTCGCAGCAATCGGCGCGGTGCCTGGCGGCCTATCTCTATACCTCGGCGGGTCAGGGCGAATCGACCACCGACATGGCCTGGGACGGCCAGGCGCTGGTCTGCGAAAACGGCGAAGTGCTCGCGCAGTCCGAACGTTTTCTCGCCGATTCGCATCTGATCTTCGCCGATGTCGATCTTGAGCGATTGCAGCAGGAACGCATCCGCCAGACCACCTTCGGCGATTCGATCCGCCGTTACGCCGACGAAGTCGCGAAATTCCGCGTGATTCGCTGCGAGCTGGCGGGTCAGGGCGCATGGACGCGCGAGACGCTCGCGCTCGAGCGCCGCGTCGAGCGTTTCCCGTATGTGCCGGCCGACCCGAAGCGCCGCGACGAGCGCTGCAACGAGGTCTACAGCATTCAGGTGCAGGCGCTCGTGCAGCGTCTGCAACAGGCGGGCATCAAGAAGGTGGTGATCGGCGTGTCGGGCGGGCTGGATTCGACGCACGCGCTGCTGGTCTGCGCGAAGGCGATGGACCGTCTCGGCCTGCCGCGCGCGAATATTCTGGCGTACACCATGCCGGGCTTCGCGACCAGCGAACGCACGCTGCGCCAGGCGCGCGAGCTGATGAATCTGGTCGGCTGCACGGCGCGCGAAATCGACATCCGCCAGAGCTGCATGCAGATGCTCGAAGACCTCGGCCATCCGTATTCGGAAGGCAAGGAAGCCTACGACATCACCTTCGAGAACGTGCAGGCCGGCGAGCGCACGAATCACCTGTTCCGCCTCGCCAATTTCAATCACGCGATCGTGATCGGCACCGGCGATCTTTCCGAGCTGGCGCTGGGCTGGTGTACTTACGGCGTGGGCGATCACATGTCGCACTACAACGTGAACGCCAGCGTGCCCAAGACGCTCATCACGCATCTGGTGCGCTGGGTCGCGGAAACCGGGCAGATCGGCCAGAACGGCGAAAGCGGCGCGGACGTGCTCGAAGCAATTCTCGCCACCGATATCAGCCCGGAACTGATCCCCGGCAAGACCGACGGCGCGCCCGAGCAGAAGACCGAAAGCACCATCGGCCCATACGAGCTGCAGGACTTCAACCTCTACTACACGCTGCGCTTCGGCTTTGCGCCCACCAAGGTGGCGTTCCTCGCGCGGCATGCGTGGGGCGATCGCGAAGCAGGCGCGTGGCCCGACAACGCCAAGGTCGTGCGCAACGCGTACGACCTGGCGGCGATCAAGCGCAATCTGCGCATCTTCCTCGACCGCTTTTTCCGCACCAGCCAGTTCAAGCGCACCTGTATTCCGAATGCGCCGAAGGTGGGCTCGGGCGGCTCGCTGTCGCCGCGCGGCGACTGGCGCGCGCCGAGCGATTCGGAAAGCGCCGTGTGGCTCGCCGATCTCGATCGCGTGCCGAACCAGGAGCCGACGGCTTGAGCCTGGGCGCAGAGCGTAGAATTGCCAGATCGACGCAAAGCACAAGCAGATTCACCGATTCATTCGCATAACCCGCAGATAACCGATACCAGACGAGGCTCGCCATGAAACGCATTACCGCCGTCATCAAACCGTTCAAGCTCGACGAAGTGCGCGAGGCGCTCGCCGAAGTGGGCCTCACCGGCCTGACCGTCACGGAAGTCAAAGGCTTCGGCCGCCAGAAGGGCCACACGGAGCTGTACCGTGGCGCCGAATACGTGGTCGACTTCCTGCCCAAGGTGAAGATTGAAGTCGTGGTCGCGAACGACCAGTGCGATCAGGTGATCGACGCGATCATCGGCGCGGCGCGCACGGGCAAGATCGGCGACGGCAAGATTTTCGTCACCGAAGTCGAGCGCGTGATCCGTATCCGCACCGGCGAAGAGAACGAAGCCGCGGTCTAAGCCGCGCCGGATTCTCCAGCCAGAAAAAGAAAAGGGACGGCGCCGCGAGTCATCAAGACCCGGCCCGTCCCGCAATAAAAAACGGTGCGATACCCTTTCGGACACCGCACCGATACGCGCCTCTCGCAGCAGCGTGAAAACGTCGATGTAGCTATTCTGTCTGCACTCGTCTTGAAGGGTTTGGGCTAGCCCGCGAAGGCGCTAGCCCAGACGCTTAGAACGAGTGCTGGATGCCTGCGTACACGCCGCTCTGGCTGTGGCCGATGAGCGGGTTGCCCGTGGCTGCCGACGTGCCGTAGTTGTTGGCGTTCAGGCCGAAGTTAGCCGACTTGCTGTTCTGCACCGTGGCTGCCTGGATGTCGAGCAGCGTGCGCTTGGACAGGTTGTACGAGCCACCGATCGAGTACAACGTGGCGTTGCCGCCGCCGTTGTTCGCGTTGACGTGGTAGACCGCGCCGATCAGGGCAGCAGCCGGCGTAATTTGCCACGTCACACCGCCCCATTCGTGATCGAGCGTGCTCGGCTGGCCGATTGCCAGACCCGTCATGCCCGACGAACGGATTGCTTCGTAGCCGCCCTGGACCTTGAACGGTCCGAGGAACACGTTGACCATCGCCATGTAGTCACGCGAGTAGGCGAACACGCCTTGTCCCGCGTTGTCCGAGTTCACGCCGGTCGGATCGTAAGCGCCGCCGAGCGTACCGGTGTTCGGGTTGCGGATTTCGTCGTACAGGCCGCGGATCTGGAACAGCGAGTTCGTGTAAGTCAGTTGGATACCGTCTTCACGACCTTGCGCCGTCGTACCGTTGCCGTTCCAGCTCGTCGAGTTCGAGAACGAGTACTGGCCGTACACGTCGAAGCCGTAGAACTTCGGCGACTGGTACGAAATGTTGTTGCTCGATTGCGGCCAGTTGCGGCCACGCACCAGCGACGCCGACGACCAGTTCGATTGACCGAACGGGTCGAAGTCCCAAATGCCGTTGGAGATGAACAGTTCGCGGCCCAGCAGCAGGGTACCGAACTGGTCGTTCGACATACCGACGGTTGCCCAGCGATTGAAGAGACCGCCGTTGCCCGGGCCTTGACCCGTCGTCGTGCTGAAGCTGCCTTCCAACTGGAAGAGTGCCTTGTTGCCGCCGCCGAGGTCTTCAACACCCTTCATGCCCCAGAGGCTGGTGCCCCAGTAGCCGCTTTCGAGCTGGACCTGGCTTTTGCTGCCGGTAGCTTGACCGTTCGCACCCGAACCTACGCCGACGCCGCTCATGTACGCGACACCTGCGTCAAGACGGCCATAGAGCGTCACGCTGCTTTGCGCATGCGCGAGGACGCCAGCGGACATCAGTGCCGCGGCGAGCAATGCTTTCTTCATCTTCTCCTCCATACCCTGTCAAAGAGTCAACCTTAGTACTGCGAAAGACGTCCGCGCGCCTTCGGGGTGCTGCGGACAGAAATAGTCGCGTAAAGGGAGTGTGACCCGAGGGATCGGCGTTACGGAACGATGCGAGCAGGACAACCTGTTCGAGTCGTCATGCAGATCCCTTGGTTGACTGGCATCTCCCGTTCTTATTTGAAGTGAAACTACTTTTAATGTTCTTTGTTTTGCTACTCTGGTTACTAATTTAGCAAAAAAGGTTGGCGCTGGCGAACGAAATCGCGCCTCGGGGGCGGGGTGTCGTCAAATTGCCATATGCACTTCCTGGATGGTGGTCAGGGCAATCTGAAAAGTATGCCTAAATCCTTGTAGGACAAGGCACACACGGATCAGCATGGGGTAGCTTCAGGATTGCCACTATTGACGGGCGAAACAGGCAGGAGTAATGCGAAAAAGGCGATTTTTCCGCGAAAAGACGGCTTCCGACGCATGGCGGGAAAGCAAAAAGAAAAGGCGCTGAAGGCGCCTTGAAATACTACTTTTACTACATCGCAAATTGCCGGATGGCGTGGACTACATGGCGTAGCCGCTCAGCGGGCCATCCGGGCTATTACTTGAGGCTGCCCGAAAGGAACTGGCGCAGACGGTCGCTTCTGGGGTTGGCGAACACCTCGGACGGCACGCCTTCCTCTTCCACGCGGCCCTGATGCAGGAACATCACGTGATTCGAGACGTTGCGCGCGAAACCCATTTCGTGCGTCACGACGATCATGGTGCGGCCTTCTTCGGCGAGCTTTTGCATCACCTTGAGCACTTCGCCCACCAGTTCCGGGTCGAGCGCCGAAGTCGGCTCGTCGAACAGCATCACATCGGGGTTCATGGTCAGCGCGCGGGCGATCGCCACGCGCTGCTGCTGGCCGCCCGAAAGATGCGACGGATACTGCTTCTCCACGCGCGGCGCGAGGCCGACTTTCTCCAGATAGACGCGCGCGCGATCCTCGGCTTCCTTGCGCGAGAGACCGAGCACGTGCACCGGCGCTTCGATCACGTTCTCCAGCACCGACATGTGCGACCACAGGTTGAAGTGCTGGAACACCATCGCCAGCTTGGTGCGCACGCGCTGGAGCTGTTTGACGTCGGCGGACTGGAGCGCGCCCGTGCGCTTGTCGGCCTTGGTCCGCACTTCTTCGCCATCGACGAAGATGCGGCCCGAGTTCGGCTGCTCGAGGAAGTTGATACAGCGCAGCATCGTGCTCTTGCCCGAACCGGACGAGCCGATCACGCTGATCACGTCGCCGGCGTTCGCCTTGAGCGAGACGCCCTTGAGGACTTCGTTGTCGCCGTATTGCTTGTGGATGGAATCGACGAAAAGTTTCTGCTTCTGGGAATTCATCTATGACCTCGATGGCTCACTTGCCTTGCGGTCGCAGGTATGCGAGCCAGCGGCGCTCGGCCTGGCGGAACAGCCACACGAGCGTGAAAGAAATGATCAGGTAGAGCATGGCGGCGATGCCGAAGGCGCCAAACGACTGATAGGTGGCCGAATTGACGTCGCGGGCGATCTTCAGGATGTCCGGCACGGTGGCCGTGAATGCCACGGTCGTTGCGTGCAGCATCAGGATGACTTCGTTGCTGTAGTAGGGCAGCGCGCGGCGCAGCGCCGACGGCAGGATCACGCGCCGATACAGCGTGAACGGCGACATGCCATAGGCGCGCGCGGCCTCGATCTCGCCGTAGGGCGTGGCCTTGATGGCGCCCGCGAAGATCTCGGTGGTGTACGCGCAGGTGTTGAGCGTGAAGGCGAGCAGCGTGCAGTTCATGCCGCTGCGGAAGAACGCGCTCGTCAGCTCGTGATTGCGGATGATGTCGAGGCTATAGAGGCCCGTGTAGCACAGCAGCAGCTGCACATAGAGCGGCGTGCCGCGGAAGATATACGTGTAGAGCCACACGAGGCCCGACAGCCACTTCTTCTTCGAGACGCGCGCCACGGCGAGCGGCACCGACAGACAGAAGCCGAGGCCGATCGACACCACCAGCAGCCACGCCGTAATGGCGACGCCGGTGAAGTGATAGCCGTCGGTATAGAGGTAATTGCGCCAGTATTGCTGGATCAGCTCGATCAGGTCTTGCATTGTCGTTGGCCTTGTCCTGTGCCTGAGTCGCTTCAGAGATCCGCTTTGCGCACGCCGGTGGAGTAGCGCTTGTCGAGATACATGAGCACGAAGTTCGAGACGGTCGTGATGACGAGATAGATCGCGCCCGCCAGCAGCGTGAAGAAGAAGAAGCGCAGCGTGCCCTTGCCGGCGTCCTGGCTCGCCTTCACGACATCGGCGAGACCGATGATCGACACCAGCGCGGTGGACTTCACCAGCACCTGCCAGTTATTGCCGATGCCGGGCAGGGCGAAGCGCATCATCTGCGGGAACATCACGCGCGTGAACACCTGCCAGTTGGTCATGCCGTAGGCGTGGCCCGCTTCGAGCTGGCCGCGCGGCACCGAAAGAAACGCGCCGCGGAACGTCTCGGTGAAATACGCGCCGTAGATGAAGCCCAGCACGATCACGCCAGCGAGGAACGGATCGATGTCGATCTGATCCATGCCGAAGTGATCGGTGACCATGTTCAGCCAGATCTGGATGCTATAGAACAGCAGCAGCATCAGCACGAGATCGGGTACGCCGCGAATGATCGTGGTGTAGGCCGTGCCCGCGCCGTTGACGACGCGGTTTTTCGACAGCTTCGCCGCCGCGCCCAGCAGGCCGAGCACGAACGACAGCACGAGCGAGAGCACGGCGAGCTTGACGGTCTGCCAGGTGCCGGCGAGGATCAGCGGGCCGTAGCCTTGAAGAAACATAGGTGAGTCCCTGACGGGGCGACCCCGAAAACGTGGAGTGCGTCCCGCGAAAGACGCGGCAGTCGCTGCCGCGGTTCAATTGCCGTTCATGCGCGGCCGGCGTGGCTGGCCGCGTTCCCGTTGGTGCGATGGTTCGTTGTTCTGCGCCGGTTCCGGGCTGCTACCCTCGAAACCTGCGCGGTTGCAACTGCGTGGTGGCCACTGTATACGAAGGCCTCGCGCGGTCTATCGGGGCGGGCCCCCGGCCGCGCGGCCCTGCAGCTTACTTGCCTTTGTAGATATCGAAGTCGAAATATTGCTTCGCGATCTTGTCGAACGTGCCGTCCTTGTGCATCGAAGCCAGCGCGGCGTTGAACTTCGCCTTCAGGTCCGCATCGTCCTTGCGCAGGCCGATGGCCGTGCCGTCACCGATCGTCGCCAGATCTTCCACTTCCGGGCCGGCCCAGCCGAAACCCTTGCCGCGCGGCGTCTTCAGGAAGCCGTAGTCGGCTTGCACTTCGTCCTGCAGCGTGGCGTCAAGGCGACCCGACATCAGATCCTGATAAACCTGGTCCTGGTTCGCGTACGAGATCACGTTCACGCCCTTGGGCGACCAGTGAACCTTGGCGTACGCTTCCTGGGTCGAGCCCTGCTCGACGCCGACGTTCTTGCCCTTGAGCGACTCCGGCGTCGGCAGCAGCGGCGAGCCGGTGCGCGCGATCATGCGCGCGGGCGCGTCGAACATCTTGTCGGAGTAATCGATCTGCTGGGCGCGCTGCGGCGTGATCGTCAGCGACGAAATGATCGCGTCGAACTTGCGGGCCTTGAGCGCGGGGATGATGCCGTCGAGGTCGTTTTCGACCCAGACGCACTTCACGTTCATGCGCGCGCACAGCGCTTTGGTCAGATCGACGTCGAAACCGGTGATCTGGCCGTTGGCCGCCTTCGACTCGAACGGCGGATAACTCGCATCGACGCCGATGCGCACGGTTTTCCAATCCTTGGCTGCAACGCCGCTGGCAACGAGGGCGAGTGCGACGCACACTGCGAACTTCTTCATCATTCTCCTGTCGAGCCGGAGCACGTGCGGTAAGCACGCATCCCAGTTCTTTGCATTGCTGATACTGGCGCGGTTGTTCGCGAGGGTGCCGCGAACGGACCGGTTTGCCGGCGTTCTGGAAACGTCCGGCCGGCGCGCGCTGGTTTCGGGCCGGCTCTTGACCGGGCGCCGCCATTTTAGGCGATCAAAAATACGGGTCGGACGCGATGCTTCAGCGCATCGAATTCGCGCATCGAGTGCATTTCCCGCTGTCGCCTGCTGGAACCGGCCGCAAAGCGGGCGCGCAAGGGCGCCCACGACCGCCGCCGGTCGCAAAAGGGCGGTATTTTACCCGAAGCGCACGCCCGCGCGGTTTGTTGACTCATGCCTGTCGCATTGGTCTGACAGGCGAAGCAAATACAAGCCCGCCATCGACGCATTGATGTTGCTGGCGAAACGATCCGGTGCGCCGCTGCGGATTGTCCTGGCGGGCTTTCGCCCTTACCTTGGGACATCGACATGATCGTCACGACCAACAGGAGATTCCGATGCTCGCCATCCGACGCGCCGACGAACGCGGCCACGCCAACCACGGCTGGCTCGACTCGTATCACAGCTTCTCGTTCGCGGACTATTTCGACGAAGCACACGTTCACTACGGCGCGCTGCGCGTGCTCAACGACGACCGCATCGCCGGCGGCAAGGGTTTCGGCGCGCATGGCCACCGCGATATGGAGATCGTCACCTATGTGCTGTCGGGCGCGCTCGCGCACCGCGACAGCATGGGCAACGGCTCGACCATCCGCCCTGGCGACGTGCAGCGCATGAGCGCGGGCACGGGCGTGATGCACAGCGAGTTCAACGGCTCGCCCGACGAGGAAGCGCATCTGCTGCAGATCTGGCTGCTGCCGAGCCTGCGCGGCGGGGCGCCCGGCTACGAAGAAAAGCGTTTCGACGACGCCGACAAGCGCGGCCGTCTGCGCGTGATCGCCTCGCCCGATGGGCGCGACGGATCGGTGAGCGTGCAAAGCGACGCCTCGATCCACGCGGCGCTGATCGACGGCGACGAACGCGCGGATTACACGCTGGCGGCCGGCCGGCGCGCCTACGTGCACGTGGCGCGCGGCGCGGTGGAGGTCAACGGCCAGCGGCTGGACGCCGGTGACGCCGCGATGATCGACGCCGAAGCGGTAGTCACGCTCGCGCACGGCGAGCAGGCGGAAGTGCTGTTGTTCGACGTGGCGTAACTCCGTCCAGACGCCTGAACGAAAAAACGCCGCGGGATGCGAATCCCGCGGCGTTTTGCATACCGGTGGGCAGATCGGTACCAGTCAGGTACCGACGCTGCCCGCCGCCCAGACGCTTATTGCCCAGCCGGAGCCGAAGCCGAAGCCGCGCCCTTGCGATGCTCCCAGTGCTCGCGCATCTTCTCGTGGCGCTGTTCCATCTTCGCGAAGCGTTCCTTGAGCGCCGAGCTCACGGTGGTCTTCTGCTGATCGTTCAGGCCGTTGTAGAACGCCAGCCAGGCTTGCGCGGTCTGCTCGCGCAGTTGCGAGTCCTGCTGGTCGATCTGCTGATGCGTGCTGTGCATCGCGTTCAGATCGAGGATCGGCTGGTTCTTCTGCGCGTCGAACTGCTGCTTGAGCTGCTCGTGGTTCTTGTGCATCGCTTCGCCGTTCTGCTTCATCGTGTCGACGGCGGTTTGCCACTGCTTTTCCTGCGCAGCGTTCAGGTTCAGCTTGTCGTGCAGCTTTTTGGCGGCCATCATGAAATCGCCGTGCATGCCCGGGCCGCCGTGGTGGCCGTGCATCATGCCGGGGCCGCCCGGGGGCGGCGGCGGCGTTTGTGCGTGAGCGGCGGTAGCGCCGATCGTGAGAGCGAGCGAGGCAGCGGCGATCGCGAGAAGGCGCGAAGGGGTCTTGTACATGGTGAAGCTCCTGACAAATCCTTGAAGGTTTGGTCCGGTATGGCACGTCGCTTCGCAAAAAGGTGCGGGCGTTCGCAACCGGTGTCCCTAGCGTATAGAGCGGTTGCGCCCCCCGTGTTACGGTCCCGGCTGCGGAAATTACGCGACATTACGGCGCCCTTTCGCGGTAACTTCTCGTAACCCAAACCCGGTCCGTGTAAGCAAACGGGCCACTTACGCGCGTTAAACTTCGTCCCATGGCTACTCAAATTCTGGTCGTCGATGACGACGTCGAACTGCGCGATCTGCTGCGCGACTATCTGGCTCGGCAAGGCATGGAAGTGTCGGTGCTGCACGACGCGGGCTCGCTCGAGCGCCGCCTCGAGCGCGAGCGTCCCGATCTGATCGTGCTCGATCTGATGATGCCGGGCGTCGACGGCCTGACGGCGCTGCGCAAGCTGCGCGCGTCGGGCGACGACATCCCCGTGATCATGCTGACCGCGCGCGCGGACGACGTGGACCGCATCGTCGGTCTCGAACTCGGCGCGGACGACTACCTCGGCAAGCCCTTCAACCCGCGCGAGCTGCTGGCGCGCGTGCAGGCGGTGCTGCGCCGCCGTCGCACGGTGCCGTCGGCGGCCGCGCCCGAACAGCGCGAGCCGTTCTCGTTCGGCCGCTTCACGCTCGATTTCCAGTCGCGCACGCTGCAGCAGGAAGGCAAGCCCATCATGCTGTCGGGCAGTGAATTCGCGCTCCTGAAGATTTTCGTCAACCACCCCATGCGCACGCTCACGCGCGAGCGCCTGCTCGAACTGCTGCACGGTCCCGAATACGACGGCACCGACCGCGGTATCGACGTGCAGGTGTGGCGTCTGCGCCGCATTCTCGAATCCGATCCGTCCACGCCGCGTTTCATTCAGACCGTGCGCGGCCGCGGCTATGTGTTCGTGCCGGACGGTGAACAGGGCAGTCATGCGCCAGCCGGTTGATTCGCTGTTCGGGCGGCTTGCGCTGCTCTTTATCGGCGTTCTGCTTCTTTCGCACGTCGCGTGGTTTGCGCTCATGCGTCTCGAGCGCGACCAGATGCAGACGCGCTACGCAGTCGAAGAGGCCATGTTCCTCGTCGATGCCGTGCGTCAGCACGTCGAGCGCGAGCCCGACCAGCCGCTGCCGTCGCGCGTGCAGGTCGTCGCGCCCGACAGCCCGGACGTGCCGTCCGTGCGCAACGACTATCCCGAGCCGCTGCGCCGCTTTATCGACGATATGCGCGAGCGCATGCCGCCGGGCACCGAGGTGCGCGCGGGCACGCCGGGCCGTCCGCCTACGCTATGGGTGAAGGCGCCCACGGACAGTAAATGGATTGTCGTGCCGGGTCAGCCGCTGCGCGTGATGCGGCCGATCGACCGCGCGCCGTGGTTCATCATCATTTTCTCGGCGGCGCTGGTGGCCGCGCTGGTGGCGGCGTGGATGGTGCAAAAGCCGTTGCGCGCGCTCGCGCATGCCGTGGCGCGTTTTGGCCGCGGCCAGCCGGTGCCGCCGCTGCCCGAACGCGGGCCGCGCGAGTTGCGTCAGCTCACGCGCGGCTTCAACCAGATGGTCAAGGAAGTCGAGCAAACGGATAAAGACCGCGCCGTGATGCTCGCGGGCGTCGCGCACGATCTGAAGACGCCGCTGGCGCGTCTGCGTCTGCGCGCCGAAATGATGGACGAGCAGAAGGTGCGTGACGGCGTGGTGCGCGACGTGGATTCGATGGCGCACATCATCGATCAGTTTCTGGTGTTCGCGCACGACGGCGCGGACCGCAGCGAACCGCTCGTGGTGGACGACCAGTGCGAGCGCATCGCGCGCAATTACCGCACGGTGGGCGGCGAATCGATCCTGATCGAGCGCCGCTTCAAGGCCGGGCCGGATTTCCGTCTGCCTGCGGCGACGCTCGAGCGTCTGGTGTCGAATCTGCTCGATAACGCGCACGCTTATGGCGCGCCGCCCGTGGTGATCGAAACGTCGCGCGACGCCGAAGGCTTTACGCTGTGCGTGCGCGATCACGGCAAGGGCATCGCCGATCAGGATCTCACGCAGGCCAGCCGGCCGTTCGTGCGGCTCGATCCGGCGCGCGGCGGCAACGGCCATAGCGGCCTGGGACTCGCGATCGTCGAGCGTCTGGTACGGCGTGCGGGTGGCGAGATCGCCATCGGCAATGGGGAAAGTGGCGGCCTCGCGGTGCGTATGACGTTCCCGTACGAGGTGGTCGAGCGTACCGTCGCCGAGGCAGCGCAGATCTGGTGAGCGCCTTGCGGCGCTGTGCTGGAAGGTGTGCTTCGGCGTGGAAGCAGGGTGGTGGTGAGCGGATGTGGGCGCGTAGCGGTTCTAACGTCGCCCGCTCTGCGCCTGCAAGGCGCGTATGACGCTCTGGATCGAGCGTCGGTCAAACTTCAATCAAACCGAAAACAGCGTGTCGAGTGCGGCGGCAGCCTCATTGTCGACCGTGTTGTAAGTCACGCTGCCCGCTTCGAAGATGTAGTGCGTCGTGTACTTGCCCAGGCGGGCAAGAATCTCTTCCTGTACCAGCTCGGGCGCGGCTTCGAGCTTCAGGTACCACGCGGTCGATGACAGGCGCGTTTGAAACGCTCCGTATTCGACCATCAACTGGTCGAACGCGAGAGCATCCTGATCGCGACAGACGATGACCAGATTTCCCTTCATGCATGCCTCCTCAATGTGCGGTGACTACGGTGCGTAGCGACCTGCGCCATGTCGGGCGCAGCGCGCATTCACGCACCCCGAAAGACTGAATTAACCGATGATACCGCGTTGAGCCGCCAGGCCCCGGTCGAGTCTTGCAGTGCACCATGGTTGCGGCTTTCCGTCTGTTACGGAAAACGCCTGGATTGGCGGCCGTTTTTTACCAGGTTTCGGCGGCCGTGCGCGGCGGCACGGCGCCGTCGGCGGTCATGGCTTCGCAGCGATCGCGCCCGCCCGCCTTGGCCATGTAGAGCGCCAGATCGGCGCGGCTCATCAGGCGCTCGGGCTGATCCTGGGACGGCGCAAGTTCCGTGATGCCGATACTCACGCTCAGGTTGGCTTCGTCCGGCAGTCCCGCGCAATGGCTCGATTTCACTTCGCGGCGCAGGCGCTCGATCACGTCATGACCGGTTTGCAAGGCGGTGGCGGGCAGCAGGATGCCGAATTCTTCGCCGCCAAGCCGCCCGACCGCATCGTCCGAACGTAGCTCGGCGCGGCAGGTTTCGACGAAATGCTGCAAGGCGCGGTCGCCGGCCGGATGGCCGAAGCGGTCGTTGATCTGCTTGAAGTGGTCGAGATCGGCGATCGCCATGCACAGCGGCTGGCCGTTCGCGTAAGCGGCGTCGATTTCGCGACGCAGCAGGTCGAGGAAATAGCGCCGCGAGAGCGCGCCCGTGAGCGCGTCGTGGCGCGCCTCGGCGGCCAGCAGCGCATTGGCGGCTTGCAATTGCCCGGCGAGATCGCGGCTCGCGCGGTGCAGGCGCCGCTCGCGCACCCACGAAATCGAAATCACCGCCGCCAGCGCCGCCGAACCTGCCAGCGTCAGAAAAATCAGCAGCCGGTCGCGCCGATGATTGGCGAGCAGTTCGCTCCACGCGTTGAGCGGATCGACCAGATGCGCCGACAGCCCCGAATTGAGCCCGCCGCGCACTTCATAGAGCGCAGGCGCGTGCTGGCCGGGCAGATCGACGAGCGCGTGCGCGTCGGCCTCGGGCATCCACGGCGCCTGGGAACTGGCGGCCCGCGCCGCGCTTTGCAGGGAAATCTCGCTGAAGCGCTCGCGCAGATAGGTGTTCACGCGATCGACGGCGTTCATTTCCTCGACGTGCGAGCCCGGCATCGCCAGGCCTTCGAGCGAGCTGTCGTGCGCCATCACGATCACGCCGTTGCTGTCGGAGACGAAGGTGCCGGGATGCGTGACCCAGTGCCGCAGCCGCGCGATGCTGACCTTGGCGACCACGGCGCCCACCAGCAAGCCGTCGCTATAGGCGGGCGCGGCCACGAAAATGCCCGGTTCGCCGCTCGAGGTGCCCACGCCGTAGGTTTCGGAGAACGCGCCCAGCAGCGTGTCGCTCAGATACGCGCGCGGGCGCATATCCACGCCCACGTAGGAGATTTTTTCCATCGCGTTGCTCGACGCGATGCAGATGCCATTGGCGTTGACGAGCCAGATGGCGTCGAGGCCCGAGAAGCCCTGGGCGTCGTGCAGAAAGCGGTTGATGCCGGTGAGGTCGGGCACGTGCTGGAGTTCTTCGCGCCGCGCCAGTTCCGTCGAAGCGTGCGAGGCGGCATAATGCGCGGCCGTAGTCAGCGCCTGCTGAACAATGTGGGTTTCCGCCATGGTCGCGGGAATGGCGCGCGACATTGACAGATCGCTGGCGATCACCTCGGCCATGTTGTCGACGATCGAGCGCGTCATCTGGCGCTGCGCGCCCAGCGAGGCGTCGAGTTCCTGGCGCACCATGCGGTCGGCGAGCCAGCCGGCGCCCAGCCAGCAGACGAGCGCGACCACCACGACCCCGACGGGTCCGGCAGCCTGACGCAAGAGTCTCCTGTTCATCGGCCTTCTGGTTCGTAAGTGCGATCGCGGGTGAGCGTAGGCGGGCGGGTAGCCCGGCGTCGTGGCGCGGCGGCCGGTGAGACAGTCGGTACGACAGTCGGCGAGCCTTGCTGTGTCGGGATTTTAACTCCCGAACGACCGTGGAGAAGGCGCAAACGGTGCAGAAGCGCCGCTTTGATGCAGTTTGTATGCCCGATGCGAGCGCGGCGGCGCGCTCGCTGCGCCCATGCCTGGAAGCTTGCCGGAATGCCCTCGAAAGCAGCCCGAAAGCCCCGCCGGGCGTGACTTTGCGGCGAATCGCGCGGGCCGCGGGCAAGGTTGAATGTGTCACGAATGTTGTAGTAGTGTCGTGCCGTTCGTGAGCCGGGCTCGCCCGCGCCGCTTGCGCAAACCCACGCTAACGAAATATCGAGTCCATGCGTTCTGTCCGTCCCGATTGCTGTTCCTCGTTGCACTTTGCCCGCCGTGCTGCGGTGCGCCGCGCGACGTTTCGTATCCATCAACCGCAACGCGGGGAGGGCGCCTGAATGGACTTCAGCTTCAATCTCAATCGCACCGCCAACGTTTCGGCGTGGCGCGTGCTGCCCAATCGCTGGGACTTCGTCGCGTTTCCGCTGATCATCTGCCTGATTGCGATGGCGGCAGTGGGTTTCCACGAAACCATGGCGCCGATCGCCGTGCTCAAGACGCAGCCGATTTCGCTCGATCCGGCCAATCTGCCCGAATACGCCATGCGCACGACGCTGCGCATGCTGGCGGCGATGGTCGCCGCGCTGATCTTCACGCTGGTGTACGGCACGCTGGCGGCCAAGAGCCGCCGCGCGGGCCAGGTGCTGGTGCCGATCCTCGACATTCTTCAGTCGGTGCCGGTGCTGGGCTATATCTCTTTTACGGTCACGTTCTTCCTCGCGCTGTTTCCGTCGCGCGTGCTGGGCGCCGAACTCGCGGCGATCTTCGCGATCTTCACCAGCCAGGCGTGGAACATGACGTTCAGCTTCTACCAGTCGCTGCGCACCGTGCCGCGCGATCTGGACGAAGTCTCGAAGGGTTTTCATCTGACCGGCTGGCAACGCTTCTGGAAACTCGAAGTGCCGTTCTCGATGCCCGGCCTCATCTGGAACATGATGATGTCGATGTCGGGCGGCTGGTTCTTCGTGGTGGCTTCCGAAGCGATCACGGTGGGCAACAACACGATCACGCTGCCGGGCATCGGCGCATATCTGGCGCAGGCGATCACTGAAAAGAACATGCACGCCATCGGCTGGGTGATTCTGGCGATGGTCGTCGTGATCCTCGCCTACGATCAATTGCTGTTCCGCCCGCTGGTCGCGTGGGCCGACAAGTTCCGCATGGAGAACACCAGTTCCGGCGATGCGCCCGAGTCCTGGCTGCTCGATCTGATCCGTCGCACCCATCTGATTCACCAACTGCTGGTGCCGCTCGGCTGGTTCTTCTCGAAGGCCGCGCGGGTGCCGTTCCGTCTGCCGTTCGCACTACCCGCGCTGCCTGCGCTTGCCGTCGTGCAGCGCGCCGCGCCTTCGAAGGCGCCGCGCGGCGGTCTGCGCGCGAAACTCGGCGATGCGATCTGGGCCGTGTTCGTGATCGCGCTGACGATCTACGTCGTGTGGCGCGTGGTCGCCTATGTGCGCACCGGCGTCTCGCTCGACGAAGTCGGCCATGTGCTGGGACTCGGCTTCATTACGCTGCTGCGCGTGATCGTACTGATTGCGATTGCTTCGGTGATCTGGGTGCCGCTGGGCGTGCTGATCGGCCTGCGTCCGGCGCTCGCGGAAAAATTCCAGCCGCTCGCGCAGTTCCTGGCGGCTTTTCCGGCCAACCTGCTGTTCCCGGTGTTCGTGATCGTGATCGTGCGCTTCCACCTCAATCCTGACATCTGGCTGTCACCGCTGATCGTGCTCGGGACGCAGTGGTATATCCTGTTCAACGTGATCGCAGGCGCGAGCGCCTATCCGAACGACTACCGCGAGGCAGCGAAGAATTTCCACATCCGCGGCTGGCAGTGGTGGCGGCAGGCGATGCTGCCGGGCGTGTTCCCGTACTACATCACGGGCGCGATCACGGCGTCGGGCGGCGCGTGGAACGCCAGCATCGTCGCCGAGTTCGTGCAGTGGGGCGACACCAAAGTCGCGGCGCACGGTCTGGGCGCGTATATCGCGCAGATGACCGCCGCCGGCGACTATCCGAAGATCATCCTCGGCATCGCCGTGATGTCGTTGTTCGTCACGCTGTTCAACCGCGTGCTCTGGCGTCCGCTCTATACGCACGCCGAGTCGCGGCTGCGGCTGGACTGATCGCAACTGACCGAATAAATCGAAGGCTCGAAGGTAAAGCGATGCAAAACCCCAAGACCCTCAGCGCCGCGCACGGCGACGTGCAGACCGCTGCGAATCCGCCGCGTCTCGGCGAAGAACTTCTGCGCGTGCAGAACGTGTGCCGCGGTTTCAACAAGAACCAGGGCGAACTGCTCGTGCTGGACGACGCCAACCTGTCGCTGCGCGAAGGCGAGATCGTCGGCCTACTGGGCCGCTCGGGCTCCGGCAAATCGACGCTGCTGCGCATCATCGCCGGGCTGATCGAGCCGACGGCGGGCGATGTGACGTGGCGCGGCAAACCGCTCGACGGTCCGGCCGAAGGCGTGGCGATGGTGTTCCAGACCTTCGCGCTGTTCCCGTGGCTGACCGTGCTACAGAACGTGGAAGCGGGTCTGGAAGCGCAGGGCGTGGGCGCGCGCGAGCGCCGCGAACGCGCACTGGCCGCCATCGACCTGATCGGTCTGGACGGTTTTGAAAACGCCTATCCGCGCGAGCTTTCCGGCGGTATGCGCCAGCGCGTGGGTTTCGCGCGCGCGCTGGTCGTCGACCCGAATCTGATGCTGATGGACGAACCGTTCTCGGCGCTCGACGTGCTGACGGCCGAAACGCTGCGTACCGATCTGCTCGATCTGTGGACGCAAGGCCGCCTGCCGATCAAGTCGATTCTGATCGTCACGCACAACATCGAAGAAGCGGTGTTCATGTGCGACCGCATTCTGGTGCTGTCGTCCAATCCTGGCCGCGTGGTCGCCGAAATCAAGGTGCCGTTCAAGCATCCGCGCAACCGTCTCGATCCGGCGTTCCGCAAGCTGGTCGACGACATCTACGCGAAGATGACGGCGCGTCAGACCGGCGAAACCACGAAGAAGGGGCTGGAGCTGGGTAGCTGGCTGCCGCGCGTGTCCACCAACCTGATGGCGGGTCTGATCGAAACGCTGGCGGCCGCGCCGTACCACGGCCGCGCCGACATGCCGGAAATCGCCCGCTCGCTGCATCTGGAAGTGGACGATCTGTTCCCGATCGCGGAAGTGCTGCAATACCTCGGTTTCGCCGATGTGCGCGAAGGCGATGTGCTGCTCACGCCGCCCGCGCGCGTGTTTGCGGAATTCGGCACGCAGGAGCGCAAGATGATGTTCGCGGAACATCTGCTGCGCCATGTGCCGCTGGCGGCGCGGATCAAGAAGGTGCTCAACGAGCGTCCCGGCCATCGCGCGCCGCGCGTGCGTTTCGAGCAGGAACTGGAAGATTTCCTCTCGGATGGCGCAGCGGAAGAAACGCTCGACACGGTGATCGACTGGGGCCGTTATGGCGAAATCTTCTCGTATAACGACCAGTCGGAAATCTTCAGCCTGGAAGACGTGGAGTCCTGATTTTCTGGATATTCGCAGTCGATCAATGCAAAACGGTCGCCGAGGCGACCGTTTTTTTCGTGCTGTAAAACTGCAAAAGCACTGCAGAAAGCGTTACTGCAGCGAGCCCCAACGCTCGACGGCCGGTTCGGCGGTGGCCCATTTCCAGCCGCTGTCGTCCTGACAGGCGCTCGCCGTGTACCACTGCTGGGGCGAGTCGGGCTTGTCGCTGTCCTGCACCGAGAACGCGAAGTCCTTGCACAGCGCCAGCGCCGAAGCGAAGGCGCGCGTCACGCGTACTTCGCCGTGGCCGTTTTCGACCGGCAGCTTGTGCTTGATGCGCCAGCTGTCGCTGCCGCCCACGGGCAAGCGCCCGGCGGTTTCGGCGATCATTTCCTGCTGATCGGCGTGCATGCTCTTCATAAAGCGGTTGACGGCTTCGTCGGTGGCGGCTTGCACGGCGATACCCACGCCCACGCCGATAGCGGGATTGGCCGTGACGATGCCGGTGGCGGCCGCCGCTGCGGCACCGCTGGCCGCGCCGATCGAGCCGCAGGCGCTCACGCCGAGCGCCGCGCCCGCGCACAGCGCCACGAGCGCGATCAGGCGTGCGCCCGGCACGGCCATGCTGGTCGTGCCGCTCATTGCAGCGCGCCCCAGCGATCGGTGGCGGGTTCGGCCGACGCCCACTTCCACGTCTGACCGTCGCGGCACACCGAAGCCACGTAGAACGCGCTGCTGGCGGCCTTGTCCTTGGTCGCGTCGCGATCGACGGAGAAGACGATTTCCTTGCAGTCGAGTTCGCCCGTGCTGATCGCGCGGCTCACCGTCACGCGGCCATGCGCGTCTTCTTCGATGGGAAACGAGTGGACGATGGACCACGGCGCCACGCCGCCCACGTCGAGCGGACCGGCCGCCTTGGCGATGCTGTCCTGGGTATTGTTGTGCACGACGCGTTCGGAATACTGCACGCCGGCCTTGGCGGCCGCAAGCGCGCCCAGACCGATGCCGGTCGCTACGGCCGCGTTATTCGTAACCTTCGCGGCGACTGCCGCGCCCGCGACACCCGCGCCCGTTTGCGCGCCTTCGGAGTAGAGCGAACTGCACGCGGAGCAGGCGAGGCTGGCGACGGCGGCGAGCAGCGTGAGGGAAGCGCTGCGTCGCCAGCCAGCCGAAGTGGCTGCAGTGGCCGCAATAGCCGAACCGGCCGCGAGGTTGTCATTCCGCACTGCGCCTGCCGATGCTGCGCTGCGCGGTGCCGTCGATGGCGCATTGCACGCCATGGCACGTCGTTCTTGCATGTTCATTCCCTGCCGCTGGCGGCTGGCGCTCGCCTCAGGCGACGCGCCAGCACGTATTGATGCACCTTTTGAATGAAAACAAGGTGCTATTTCGTGCTGCGGATTGTGCAGGATGAGAATTACAAAGGGGATAGGGAAAATGCAAGAAATTGAAAAAGGTCGTGCGCCGCTTGTCATTGCATGGTTGCGGGCACGACCTTTTTGTGCGAATTAGCGCGAATTCAGCTTCGAATTTCACTTCGAATTCGCGCGCGATTTTTCTAATCGAGCTCGGCCGGATCGCTGTCGTTATCGCCATCGTCGAGCGGCGGTGCATCGCCGTCTTCCGCGCCATAACTGCCGAGCCGGTTATACAGCGTCTTCAGGCTCACGCCGAGCGTGCGCGCCGCGAGACGCTTGTCGCCGCCGCAGTATTTGAGCGTGCCGAGAATGATCTGCTTCTGCGCATCGGCGAGCGGCGTGCCGATCCACACGCTCATCGCATCGCCTTGCGTGACCGGCTTCTTCACCTTCGGCACGAGTTGCGGATGGGCGATCTCGACCTGCTTTTCCGCGAGGATGAACGCGCGATACACGGCGTTCTTCAGTTCGCGCACATTGCCCGGCCAGGACCAGTTGCGCACGGTTTCGAGCGCGCGCTTGCTGAACACTTTCTGCGTGCCGCTTTCCTCGTTGAGTTCGGTGAGAAAAAGCTGGGCCAGCAGTTCGCGGTCGCGCTCGCGCTCGCGCAACGGCGGCGCGCGCAGCGGAAACACGGCGAGGCGATACATCAGATCCTCGCGCAGCGCGTTGTCCTTCACGGCCACGACCGGATCGCGATTGGTCGCCGCAATGATGCGCACGTCGCCGCGTATCGTCTCGTTGCTGCCGACCGGACGGTACTCGCCGCTCTCCAGCGCGCGCAGCAGCTTGACCTGATGCAGCAGCGACATTTCGGTGACTTCGTCGAGAAACAGCGTGCCGCCGCGCGCGTGCTCGAAGTGGCCGTCGCGTGCCTGCACGGCGCCGGTAAAACTGCCTTTCTCGTGACCGAAGAGTTCGGCTTCGATCAGCTCGTCGGGGATCGCACCGCAATTCACGGCGATAAACGGACCGTCGCGGCGCTCGCTGCGATCGTGGATCGTGCGTGCGACCAGCTCCTTACCGGTGCCCGATTCGCCGACGATCAACGCGGTGGCGTCGGTGACCGAGACGCGCTCGATCTGTTCGTACAGGTCCAGCATGATCGCCGACGACCCGTACAGCAGCCCATAGGACTGCAGACCGGGGACGCGCGCTTCGGCGCCGCGCGCATCCTTGCCGCTTGGATTGGCGGCTTCGCTGGCGGCCGCGCGTTGCCTGGCGTTGCCTTTCTCGTTACGGCGCGCGTCGCGTTCATCTCGCGTGGCGCGCGGTTCATCTCGTTCGGCGGCGGGCGAGCCCGGCTCGATTGACGCCATAGGGTATTCGTCCTGCAAAGTGAGTAAGTGGCCCGAGGCCGGGATAGTGGCTCGCGCGTCTTTCCGTCCGGGCGCACGCGCATCGAGGCGCGGCGCGCATGAACGGTCAGGCGCGACTTCAACGCAGGCTTCGGACGGGCGGCGACCGGCCAGGACTGACGCGGGCGATGCCGCGCCGCCGGTCGCAGGATTTCCATCTCGTAAACATTTAACCACTGCGACGCGTCAAAGGGCAATGGACGTGCCCGATCCGGTCCCGCATCTGTCCTGCATCTGTCCCGCATCGACGTGCGGCTGGCGGAGCTGGCACGCCTCGTGCTCCGCAACTCCGATGGCGCACGAGCGTCTACGCTAGAGGGTGGCGATTGCGACGCCGCTCCATGCGCTGAACTTGCGCAAAGAACTGGGAGAATCGATATGTCGAAGAACAAGCCTGGACTGTTCGGAACCCTGATGGCGGTGGGCGCGCTCGGCGCGACGGCCGGCATGCTGGCCTTGCGCTGGTCGCAGCGCCATCGCATGCAGCGTCAGCATTTGCATCGCGATCTGAGCCGCTGGGAAGACGAGGGCGGTGCGCTCTCGGAAACCGCGGGCGCGCTGAACGCCGCAGCGGCGAAACCGGCGGATGAGACGGCTACGCGCGCCAGCGGTGCGGCCGACGAAGCGAACGGCAATGCCTGGCCGTTTCCGACCAGCGATTCGGATTCGGCGACGCGGCACTGACGGAGATGGCAAGGGCGAAGTAGGGCTCGGCAAGGACAACGAAAGGGTCAAAGCGGAGTCAAAGCAGAGTCAACGCGGGCTCAATGCAGAACGCTTGCGCCCGGAATCGCGCGCCTGGCTATCTCGAATAAGTCTATAATAGTTAAATCCACAACAATCGAGGTTCGGGTTGCGTGCTGATCGCGGTATTGTTGCGCATTGTCGCCATAGTGCGACGAAAACTGCGCGCTTGCCGTCTGAACGCGCCCGACCGTTTCGTACTCCACTGCAGCGCAACGTGTGCGCCGCCAGCATTGCGGCGTCGGGCGAAATTGTCCGGCGCATGCGCGATGCGCGCGGCGCGGATGTTTCGTGCATGGAGCCATTCACCTTTCAGGGCTGACGAGACGCGATGCCACATGTATTGATTGTCGATGACGACGCAGAAACGCGCGAAGCACTCGCCGCCGTGGTGGGCGAAGACGGGCTCACCACCGCGCAGGCGGGCGATCTGCGCGAAGCGCGCATCCAGCTGATTCGCCAGATGCCCGACGTCGTCTTCACCGATTTGAAGCTGCCCGACGGCAGCGGCACCGATCTGTTCCAGGATCTCGATCCGCGCTCGGGCGTGGAACTCGTCGTCATTACGGGTCATGCGACTGTCGAGACGGCCGTCGATGCGCTCAAGAACGGCGCGATCGACTATCTCGTGAAGCCGATCAACCTGCAGCGCGTCAAGGCGATCCTGAACCGTCTGCCGCGCGCGGGCGATCTCAAGGCGGAAATCGGCACGCTGCGCGGCGAGTTGCGCCGCATGGGCCGCTTCGGGCTGATGCTCGGCAATTCGCCGGCCATGCAGGACGTCTACGACCAGATCAGCCGCGTGGCGGTCACGCCGGCGTCGGTGATGCTGGTGGGCGAATCGGGCACCGGCAAGGAAGTGGCCGCCCAGACCATTCACCAGCTGAGCCTGCGCCGCAAGCACGAATTCCTCGCGGTGAACTGCGGCGCGATCTCGCCGAACCTGATCGAATCGGAAATGTTCGGCCACGAACGCGGCTCGTTTACGGGCGCGGATCGCCAGCACAAGGGCTATTTCGAGCGCGCGAACGGCGGCACGCTGTTCCTCGACGAAATCACCGAAATGCCGATCGAACTGCAGGTCAAGCTGCTGCGCGTGCTGGAAACCGGCATGTTCATGCGCGTGGGCACGACCAAGGAAATCGAAACCGATGTGCGGCTGATCGCGGCGACCAACCGTGATCCCGAGCAGGCTGTGGCCGAAGGCAAGCTGCGTCTGGACCTGTATCACCGCCTGAACGTGTTCCCGATCAACCTGCCGCCGCTGCGCGAGCGCGGCAAGGATGTGGAACTGCTGGCCCAGGCCTTCCTCGACGAACTCAACGAGCGCCACGGCACGAAAAAGCAGTTCCCGGCGGCCGTGCGCGAGATGCTCGCAACCTACCCCTGGCCCGGCAACGTGCGCGAGCTGAAGAACTACGTGCAGCGCGCGCACATCATGGCGGGCAACGACGGCGATCTCACGGCGGCTGTGCCGCTGCAGATTTCGCTGTCGAAGCCGGTGGCGGGCACGGCGGTGACGATTCCGTTCGGCACCTCGCTGGCCGATGCCGATCGTCAGTTGATTCTCGCCACGCTGGAGCAGTGCGGCGGCGTGAAGACGCGGGCGGCCGAAATCCTCGGCATCAGCCTCAAGACGCTCTACAACCGGCTCGTCGAGTACGGTAACGAAACCGGCGGTGCCGGTAGCGCGGGCGGCAAGGGCGAGGCGTCAGCGCGCGCGACGGGCTGATCCCCGATGGGCTGTTCCCCAAGACGCGTTTGCCTGCACGCGATGTAAATCGCACCTGTTTTTCCGCTTCCTCGTTGTCCTCTCCCCGATTGTCCGTGGCACGCCGGGCGCCCTGAGCGCCCCGGCGGCTCGGGCGTTCGCCGCTTTCTCCGCCGCTGGTATGTCGCTTGCAATCCGCTCGATAAACCCTTTCGAGGAGCGAGCGATGCCAAGCTGCAGACAATCCGATCCGTTCCGCGCGAAGCCCTGGCTGGCGCACACCCCGCAACCCGACGATCCGCCGCCCGATCAGCCCGGCACGCCCGACGTGCCGCCGGTCGGGGACCCGCCTGCGCAACCGGGCGAGGTGCCGCGCTCGGTCGATCCGCGTTTTTATCCGGCGATGCGCGTTTCGCCATCCGCTGTGGCGCACGCTGCGCAGGCCCGCGAAGAACGCGCGCAGATCGCTCGAACCGCCGAACGCGCGGGTCGCGCCGCGTGGGCGAGGTGGGCGCGCTGGGTCGGCTGGGTTGGACAGGCCGACCCGTCGACCCTGGACGCGTCAGGGCCCGATCAATCTCGCCGCGATGCAACAAGCGTTGCGCAGGTCCACCGTTGGTCCCGTGCCTGACGGTTGCATTCTTATGTACGAGTTACAAACGCCTGCCCATATTTACCGGCAATTTCACGCGGCGGTTCCTAGACTATAAAAACGCTACCGCCGTGTGACAGCGCATTTGCAGCCCGTTAGCAGCTTGTTTGCTGGAGGCATCGACATGAGACATCCCGCATTGCGCCGGTCCGCGCGTCACTCGGGCAAGCGTGGCCCGCGCGACGGCGAACAGAAGTCCAGCAACGCCGCGAATTTCGAGCCAAATCCGGTCGAGCCATCGAACGGACACGGCCCGGACCCCGCCAGCCAGAATCGCCCGGCGCCAGGCGTGCCGCCCGATGGCGAGCACAACCAGGGCGGCGCGCGCGCCGAAGGCCTCGACTATCAGCGCGATCTCGGCTCGGAACAGGACGCCTGATTTCATCACTGCGCTGCAGCGATTTTTGTCGCTGTGCAGCGCATCGTCCCCTGAAAATTTTGCCGCACGATCCGGCTATTTTTCGCGCCGATTTAGCTCGCTTGCGCCGCGCGGAAAATAGAATTTCGCTCCGGATCGTGTCGAAGAGGCATGCATCTTGCGTGACATTGCGGTGCACCGTCCCCGAACAACGAAACAGGAGGTTTAGCCGCAATGGGCAGACTGATCGTGGTATCGAATCGCGTTGCACCGACCCAGGAAGGGCGTCCCGCTGCTGGCGGTCTCGCGGTTGGCGTGCTGGACGCGCTCAAGGAAACCGGTGGCGTGTGGTTTGGCTGGAGCGGCGAAACCGTCGCCGAACCGGCCCCACCGACCATCGAGCAACAGGGCAGCGTCACATATGCCACGGTAGGTCTCACCCGTCGTGACTATGACCAGTACTACAAAGGATTTTCGAATACGACGTTGTGGCCGACGTTCCACTACCGCAACGACCTCGCGCGTTACGAGCGTCAGGAATACGGCGGTTATCTGCGGGTGAACGTCACGCTGGCGCGCCAGCTCCAGCCGATGATCGAACCCGACGACATCATCTGGATTCACGACTATCACCTGATTCCGTTCGCGCGCTGCCTGCGCGATCTGGGCGTGAAAAACCCGATCGGCTTCTTCCTGCACATTCCGTTGCCGGTGCCGGAAGTCATGCGCTCGGTGCCGCCGCACGAAGAACTGATGAAGTTCCTCTGTCACTACGACGTCGTGGGCTTCCAGACCGATGCCGATCGACAGGCGTTTCTCGATTACGTCGAGCGCGGCGGCCACGGCACGTCGAGCGAAGACGGCATGGTTCACGCGTGGGATCGCTTCCTGAAAGTGGGCGCGTACCCGATCGGCATCTATCCCGATGCGATCGCCAAAGCGGCCAGCCAGTTCACCGACCGCAAGCCGGTGCGCAGCCTGCGCGACGCCATGCGCGGGCGCAAGCTGATCATGAGCGTGGATCGTCTCGATTATTCGAAGGGGCTCGCCGAGCGCTTTCAGGCTTTCGAACGCATGCTGCAGAACGGGCCGGGCTGGCATGGCCGCGTCTCGCTGCTGCAGATCGCGCCGCCGACGCGCTCCGATGTGCAGACCTATCAGACCATCCGCCGCAACCTCGAAGGCGAGGCCGGGCGCATCAACGGCCGCTTCGCGCAGCTCGACTGGACGCCGATTCAATACCTGAACCGCAAGTACGAGCGCAATCTGCTGATGGCGCTATTCCGTCAGGCGCAGGTGGGCTATGTCGCGCCGCTGCGCGACGGCATGAATCTGGTCGCGAAGGAGTATGTGGCGTCGCAGAATCCGGAAGATCCGGGTGTGCTGGTGCTCTCGCAATTCGCGGGTGCCGCCGAGCAGATGCCTGGCGCACTGGTTGTGAATCCTTACGATCTCAACCAGACCGCCGAGGCGCTGGAGCGTGCGCTGTCGATGCCGCATGCGGAGCGGCAATCGCGCTACGAGGACATGATGGCGTCGCTGCGCGAGAACAATCTCTCGGTGTGGCGCGATTCCTTCCTCGCCGATCTGCGCAGTGTGGCGACGGCGGCTTCGGTGACGGCGAAGGCGCGTAGCGCCGCGCCGGGTGCGAAGGCGCCGGTGTCGGGCGCAGCGAGCGTTCCGAACGCGTCGAGCGTGGCGCAAATCGCCAAAGCGGCCAGCGCGGCCAGCAAGGCAGACTAAACCCGCTTCTGGCGCATTTTTCGCGCGCACGCATCACCCCAAACGGCGACCTTCGAGTCGCCGTTTTTCTTGCTCATCGACCGCCGCGCGCCGCGCGCCGCCTGCAAACGCCGCGATCAGGCGCGCTGCACGCCCGCTTCGGCGTACGGATGGGGCGCTTCGGTCGGATCGAAATCGGCCCAGTGCCCCGCGTGCCATTGGCCCGTGGCGCGCTCGACGTCATCGGCGCCGGCTTCGCGCAGCACATCGGCGGCGAGCGTCTGGTTTTCGGCGCTCACATGGACGGTGAGCAACACGCCCGACTGACGCGTTTCGCGATGAATGCGCGCTTCGTGCTCGGTGGCGCGATGCCAGCCCATGCCGATGCGCGCGCCAATCCACGCGCCCACGCCAGCCGCGATCACGACCGAAGGCAGCGAAGCCGCCAGCAGCGCGCCGAACAGCGACACGCCCACGACCGCGCCCGCGACGGCGCCGGCCGTGAGATTGCGCATGCGATGCGGTGGCGCCACGGCAACCGGCACCGGATGCGGCGTATGACGCGCGTGCTGTCCGCGCGGATTGACGAAAAAGAGGTTGACGTCCTCTTCGACGAAACCGCGCGAGAACAGCTTCTCGGCGACGGCTTCGGCGGCGGGAAACGTCGTGAACCGGCCAGCGACGATCAGAGACATGGAAATCCCCCTCGATGCAGGTTGACTCGCCAGAAGAACAGGACCGCGGCGCAGCGGCGATCGACGCAAGCGTGAGAACAGCGAGCGGAGGAAGGCGGCGCGCCGTGTCTTCATGGTAGTGCGTGCGGGCCGCAAAAACGAGGTGGCCCGATGCTACATCGGCGTGCGGCGCTAACCGCCTGCTGCTGCGGTGCGGCGAGGCACGAGCCGCATCATGCTGACGATGGCCGCGACCGCTGCGAACGCGGTGCCCGCGTAAAGTGCCACGGTCGGCCCGTGCTGCGGCGCAACGCCGAAAATCAGCGCGACCAGCGCAGCGCCGAGCGTCTGCCCCGTGAGGCGCGCCGTGCCGAGCATGCCGCTCGCGCCGCCGCTGCGTTCGCGCGGCGCGGACGACAGAATCTGCCGGTTGTTCGGCGACTGGAAAATGCCGAAGCCCACGCCGCACAGCGCCATGCGCCAGGCAATCGCCAGATCGGCGGGATGCGCGCTCAAGGTCGCGAGCGACAGCAAGCCGAGCGCAAAAAGCGCCAGCCCCACGCCGCCAAGAATCCCCGCCGGATAGCGGTCGGAAAGCACGCCCGCCACCGGCGCGGCGACGATGATCACGAGCGGCCACGGCGTCATCAGAAGGCCGGTTTGCACCTGCGAAAAACCGTAGGTGTCCTGCAGCAGGAACGGCAGCGCGACGAAGGCCAGCATCTGCGCGCAGAACGAACACACCGAGGTGCTGATCGACAGCGCAAAGAGCGGATTCGCCAGCAGATCGACGGGCAGCAGCGGCGCGGTTTGCGATAGCTGGCGGCGCACGAAGAAATAGCCGATCACGACGGCGGCCGCGAATTCGATGCCGCTCAACAGATGGTTTTCGCCGTGCCCGAGGCCATCGACGGCGAAGATCAGTAGACCGAACACCAGCGCGTTGAACAGCGCGCTCAGATAGTCGTAAGGCGCCGCATGCCGCGCGTTGAGCGGCAGCGCGCGCAGGCCCAGCGTGAGCGCGGCGATGCCGATCGGCACATTGATCGCGAAGAGCCACGGCCAGGACGCGATCGACAGCACGCCGGACGCGAGCGTCGGCCCGACCGCCGAGGCGACTGCCACCACCATCGCGTTGATGGCCACGCCGCGTCCGAGTTGCGCGCGCGGATAGATCATGCGCACGAGCGCGGTGTTCACGCTCATGACGCCCGCGCCGCCGAAGCCCTGCACCATGCGCGCAATCGCGAGCGCGGGCAGCGACGTCGCCAGCGCACAGCCGAACGAGGCCACCGTGAACAGCGCGAGCCCGCCCAGATACACGCGTCGATAGCCGATGCGGTCGCCCAGCGAGGAAAGCGGCAGCAGCGAGATCGTCACCGAGAGTTGGTAGGCGTTGACGATCCAGATCGAGTTCGCGGCGCTGGCGTGCAGATGATGCGCGATGGTCGGCAGCGCGACGTTGGCGATCGCGCCGTCGAGCACCGCGAGCGTGATGCCGAGCGCGACCACGAGGATCGCGTAATAGCGTTGCGGGAAGGGCAGGCCGCTTTCGGGATCGTTGGGATCGGCGGTGGCGGACGCCAGGGCAGCGGCCTTTGAAGCGGCCTTTGAAGCGGCGGTGGTTACGTCAGATTGCGGGCGTGTGGACATTGATGAGCGGGACGGCGCGCGTCTCCGTGCGCGTCGTCGGATGTATCGGTTGAATCGGGTTGTGTGGTGCGAAAGCGGCGCGGCGCTACACGCGCCGCGCTGGAATCTTCAGTGCTTATTTGAGTTCGTAAAGCCCGACGTAAGTCGTCGAGTCGATTTCGTTCAGATGCGTCATGAAGCGCGCGACCGCATTGGTGGTCTCGGGCGTGACGGGCAGTTGCGGCACCTTCAGCGCATGAATGCGGAAGATGTAGCGATGCGGTTTGTCTCCGCGCGGCGGCGCGGCGCCGCCGAAGCCCACCGTGCCGTAGTCGTTGCGCACCTGCAGCGCGCCGGGCGGCAGCAGGCTGCCATCGGCCTTGCCCGCATTGCGGGCGAGCGCGCGCACGTCAGGCGCGATATTGACGACGACCCAGTGCCAGAAACCGCTGCCCGTGGGCGCGTCCGGGTCGTAGACGGTCAGGGCGAGGCTTTGCGTATCGGCGGGCGGCGCGTCCCACTGGAGCGCGGGCGAGAGATTGTCGCCCTCGACGCCGAAGGACCGGTCGTCGAACTCCTGCGCCTTCGGCATGAAGCCGTTACTCGGAAAATCGTCGGACCAGAGTCGGAAATCAGCCATCGCTTGCCTCCTTTCTCATGTGTTCTGACATCAATGCGTCATGCGCGCAGCAAGGCGCGCGGCGCGGAACCGATCGATCGAGTTTAGCACCGCGAGGCGGCGCGCTCAGCGCGGCCAGCAGGGCCGTGCGCCTCACGCGCGCGCTTCGAACCAGCCCAGCGTCTCGTCCTTGAGCCAGGCCGCGAGGCGCTCGACGACCGCTTCCGGGTCCTGCGAAGCTCCGCGCAGCGCGCATTCCCAGATCACGGCGACGCGCCAGCCTTGCGCGGCGAGTGCGGCGAGGGCTTTGGCGTCGTGGGTGCGGTTGCGGCCGATCTTGGCGCGCCAGAACTCGGGGCGCGTCGAGGGCCATTTGAACAGCGGGCAATCGTGGCCGTGCCAGAAACAGCCGTGCACGAGCACGACGGCGCGATAGCGCGGCAAGACGATGTCGGGGCGGCCGGGCAACTCGCGCACGTCCAGCCGGAAGCGAAAACCGCGCCGATGCAGCAGGCTGCGGATCAGCTTCTCGGGTTTCGTGTTGCGCCCGCGGATGCCGGACATCATCCGGCTGCGGGTCGCGCTGTCGACGACGTCGACCACGGCATTCAGGCGGCGAGCGCCGCCTCGTCCCGGCCGGCCTTCGCGGCTTTGGCGCCGCCCGCGCGCCGCTTCGTTGCCGCTTTCGCTTTGGTCTTGCCGCCGGCGAGCGCCGCGTCGAGATGCGGCATCATCGTGCGCGCGACTTCGCGCATCACCGGCATCACCACGCTATTGCCGAACTGCCGATACGCCTGGGTGTCGCTCACAGGAATGCGG
The DNA here is from genome assembly GCF_905220255.1 of Paraburkholderia sp. J69-1. Taxonomy (NCBI): domain Bacteria; kingdom Pseudomonadati; phylum Pseudomonadota; class Betaproteobacteria; order Burkholderiales; family Burkholderiaceae; genus Paraburkholderia; species Paraburkholderia sp. J69-1. The sequence continues at coordinate 528,846 of NZ_CAJMZG010000001.1, forward strand.
AAGGTGTCGGGAAAGCCCATCAGGCGCGCGCACTCGCGCGGCGTGAGGCGGCGCGGACGCACGCCTTCGCCCTGATAGACGAGAATTTCGCTGCCGTCCTTGTGATAGCGCGCGGACAGCGTGCGCGTGACGCTCTGCGGAAACGCCATGCCGTAGCCGAAGCCGTTGCCGGCCGCGCGATGTTTTTCGGCGTATTGCTGCAGATAGGCCCACAGACCGGGCGTGAGCGTGTACTTCGGCTGCACGCGGCGCGCCGAATGATCGAAGAAACGCTCGCCGTCCCACGGCAGCAGCGGCTCGCTGCCGTCGGTGCGATGCAGGATCGAGGCGAGGCGCGGGCCGTCTTCGGGCAGTTCGAGCGCGTCCCACGTGAACGGCGTCGGCTCGCGAAAACCGACGATGATGATGCGCTCGCGATGCTGCGGCGTGAAATGCCGCCCGTCGATCACGCGGTAGTGCACGTCGTAGCCGAGTTCGTCGCGCAGCACCTGCAGGATCACGTCGAAGGTGCGGCCATGATCGTGCGACAGCAGGTTCTTGACGTTTTCGAGCAGGAAGGCGGCAGGGCGCTTTTCAGCGATGATGCGCGCGACATCGAAAAACAGCGTGCCTTGCGTGCTGCACTCGAAACCGTGCGGGCGGCCCAGCGCGTTCTTCTTCGACACACCCGCGATCGAGAACGGCTGGCACGGAAAGCCCGCGAGCAGGACGTCGTGATCGGGCACATCGGCGGCCGGAAATTCGACGATATCGCCCACGTAGGCGTGACCCTCGCCATCGGCGGGACCATAGTTTTCCAGATAGGTCTTCTTCGAGAACTTGTTCCACTCGCTCGTCATCACGCAGGCGCCGCCCTGGGCTTCGAAGCCCATGCGGATGCCGCCGATACCGGCGAACAGATCGACGAAGCGAAAGCGTGCGGGCGCAACCGTCGCGCGCGCGGCTGTCGCTGCGGGCGCGGGATCGGCGCTGCGCAGCAACTCGCGCAGCGCGGCGTCGAGCATGGCGGGGCACGGCGTTTCGCCTTTTTCCCACCGACGCACGGTCTTGACGTCCTTGCCGACATGAGCGGCGATCTGCTGCTGCGTGAAGCGCTGACGTGCCTGCGCAAGCAGGTTTCGCGTATGGGCCGGATGCACGAAGTCCTCTCTGGGTATTTTGGCGGACATTATGACCGATACCTGACCCCCGTTACCAGGAATTCAGGACGCAAATGTGCCTCGCGCGTACGAAAGACGCGCAGACCGGTCAGTCAACCAGAAAGACGACGGGGTGTATCAGTGATTCGCGGCTTGATTCGCGATCTGGCCGGCCGCCTGAGCGGCGAGACTTGCGGCCAGCGAAGCGGCGTTCAGTTCGTGCAGGTCGATCAGCACCAGCAGACTGTCGATATCGGCAAGCTGGCCTTTGTTGATATGGCCAGTGTCGAGCAGCCGGTGCAGGCGTGCGCGCCAGTAATTCGCGGAGAGGATCGGCCCGCCGAGATCGCCCGTGAGGGAGAGCGGCATGACGCGACGGATGTGGGCAATGTCCTGATCGATCAGATTCGTCATCAGGTAGCCGGCGGGGAGGGGACGGAGCGTGTCCATGTAGGAAGATTACGACAGCTCCGACCCTAACTTTAATTCTTTGCGCTCCTTGTTTACCCTGGTGCGACCCAGCCGATGGTTCGGCTGGCTATTGCAACTTCGACGACCTCGCGAATTCAGCCCAGCAGCAACATCGTCAGCGACGAATACACGACAGCGGTGAGCGCGGCGATCAGGGCGAAAACGTAGGGCGAGGTCATGGCGGGGGTCTCCGATGGTCTGCGCGAAGGAGCCGGTCTCTGAGCGGCGTCGTGCTGGAAACCATCGTAGGCTAAGCTGGCCCGCGTGAAAGTTAACAATTGACAAACCAAAGTGGGCTGGCGAACACAGTCGCCAGCCCGGCGCGAGATGACCCCGGCGCGCGGGCGGAGGGTTTATTCCGCGGCGGCTTCCGGCGCATCGGGAGCGTCCGGCGTTTCCGGCGCATCTGCCGGCGCCGGGCCTTGCGCGGCGCCTTCGAGGAAGCGGCGCGTGGCGGCGAACGATTGCAGCATCTGCTCGGGCCACGGCGTTTGCAGCATGACGGCCTGATGGTTTTCGAACGCCGACGACAGCAGATTGATCAGCTCCGGCGAGCTCAGGTGGCGCAGCAGCACGCTCACGGCGATGGCGGTCGCCTGGCTCGCGCCTGCGGTCTGCAGTTCGGAATGGGTGAGAGCGGCGACTTGCTTCTGGATGTCCATAGGGGATCTGCCTGAAAAAAGCGCACTGCGGCGCGCGTGAAATTCGGCTGGAACGAGGGTTCAGTAGCGAAACACGTGCCGCGCGGCGCTGAAAAATCGGAAAGCGGGAACAGGAATGTCCGTGCCCCGGTCTGTGAACTACGCGACCGGCGACGGCTGAAAAGGCAAGGGAAGATGGGATTGGGCTTGCGTGGCTGGTCCCCCTGGCAGGAATCGAACCTGCATCTAGCGCTTAGGAGGCACTTGTTCTATCCATTGAACTACAGGGAGCATCCAGTACTGCTGCGGGGCATGCGAGCCCCGACTCCGCCCAGCTGCCATGTTTCCCAAGTCACCCGTCATGGCGCGGAGTGCGCGCAGGGACGTAGCCCGCGCAGGCGCAAGAGTATAACAAACGCGATGCGGCGGGAAAATGGCGCTCGCGTGTCAATCGACACGCGACGATCCGCTTAGACCTTAAAACTCGACGACCGAGAATTCGGCCTTGCCCACATCGCACAGCGGGCAGCGCCAGTCTTCCGGGATATCCGCGAAACGCGTGCCCGCGGCGATACCTTCGTCGGGCAGGCCTTCTTCTTCGTTATAGATCCAGCCGCAGATCAGGCAGATCCAGCTCTTGTACTCGATGACTTCGCTCACAACACACCTTTGTTCATTGCAGTTCGCAGCCCGAAGCTGCGGATAAACCAGCCATATGGCCCCGTTTATCCGGGGCGAGGGCGACCCGCGATGTTACCGGAAAACGGCGGGCACACCGTTCGCGGGACTTTTGCGGGGCGATTGGCGTCACGTCGCATAGCGTATTCGCATCGCATCAAGCGATGTATTGACGATGGTTTGCGGCTGCGCGGCGTCGCGATGTCGGGTCATGATCGCGGTGTATGCTTGGCCGCGAGCCGATGCAATCGGGCAACCATCAATCGAGAGAACAGAGGAGCGAACCATGATGAAGAGGAACTGGCTGGCCGGCATGACCTTCGCGGCGTGTCTCGTGGCAAGCGGCGTCGCGCACGCCGAGGGCGTCTACTTCGTCGAGCCGAAGGACGGCGCCACCGTGAGCAATCCCGTGCACGTGAAATTCGGCATCGACGGCATGACGGTCGCGCCCGCCGGCACCGTCACGCCCAATACCGGCCATCATCATCTGCTGATCGACGGCCAGCCGCTTGCGCAAGGCACGGTCGTGCCGGTCAACGATAAATCGATTCACTACGGCAAAGGTCAGACCGAAGCCGATATCACGCTGCCGCCGGGCGATCACACGCTCACGGCGCAGTTCGCCAACGGCGCGCATCAGTCCTATGGCCCCGAGTGGAGCAAGACGATTACGGTCCACGTGAAGTAAGCGCAAGCGGGCGGCGCGGAGCCAGCCGTGCCGCCCGGTACAATACGGGCTTGCTCTCCAACGCAGGCCTCGGTTTCCATCCATGTCGCTTTACTCCATCTCCGACGCGCAACTCGCGTTTGGTCACGTCGCGCTGCTCGATCACGCGGACTTTTCGCTCGAAGCCGGCGAGCGCGTCGGCCTGATCGGCCGTAACGGCGCGGGCAAGTCGTCGCTGCTCACGATCGTCGCCGATCTCGCCCGTCCCGACGACGGCCTCGTCACGCGCCAGCAGAATCTCACGACCGTCTACGTGCCGCAGGAACCGGATTTCGATACCGATGCCTCGGTGTTCGATACGGTCGCCTCGGGCCTCGCGCAGGTGCGCGCGCTGCTCGACCAATACGATGTGGTCGCGCATGAGCTCGCGGAAACGCCCGAAGGCGCGGATCACGACGCGCTGCTCGCGCGCATGAACACGCTGCAATCGTCGCTGGACGCGCACGACGGCTGGAACTGGCGCACGCGCGTGGCCACCACGCTCGCGCAGATCGGCCTCGAAGGCGAAGCGCGCGTGGGCGCGCTCTCGGGCGGGATGCAAAAGCGCGTGGCGCTGGCGCGCGCGCTGGTGCTGCAGCCGGACGTGCTGCTGCTCGACGAACCGACCAACCACCTCGACTTTGACGGCATCCGCTGGCTCGAGGAACTGCTGGTTTCGCAGCGTTCGAGCCTGCTGTTCATCACCCACGATCGTGCCTTCCTCGATCGCGTGGCCACGCGCATCGTCGAACTCGATCGCGGCAAGCTGCTCTCGTATCCGGGCAACTTCACGCAGTATCAGGAGCGCAAGGCGCAGCAGCTCGAAGTCGAGCGCGTGGAAAACGCGAAGTTCGACAAGCTGCTCGCGCAGGAAGAAGTGTGGATTCGCAAGGGCGTGGAAGCGCGCCGCACGCGCAGCGTCGGACGTATCGCGCGTCTCGTGCAGATGCGTAACGATCGCGCCGAGCGCCGCAACGTGCAGGGCAACGTGAAGCTGGACGTTTCGCAGGGCGAGAAGTCGGGCAAGATCGTCGCGGAACTCACGGATGTGGTGAAGCGTTACGGCGATCGCACGATCGTCGATAAGTTCTCGGGCACGGTGATGCGCGGCGACAAGATCGGCTTTGTCGGCCCGAACGGCGCGGGCAAGACCACGCTGCTCAAGCTGATTCTCGGCGAATTGAAGGCCGACGAAGGCACCGTGCGCGTGGGCACGAATCTGCAGGTGGCGTATTTCGACCAGATGCGCGCGCAGCTCGACCTCGAAAAAACGCTGGCCGATACCATCAGCCCGGGCAGCGACTGGGTCGAGATCAACGGCACGAAGAAGCACGTCATGAGCTATCTGGGCGACTTCCTGTTCGCGCCCGAGCGTGCGCGTTCGCCCGTGAAGTCGCTGTCGGGCGGCGAGCGTAACCGTCTGCTGCTCGCGCGTCTGTTCGCGCGCCCGGCGAACGTGCTGGTGCTCGACGAGCCGACCAACGACCTCGATATTCCGACGCTCGAACTGCTCGAAGAACTGCTCGCCGATTACGACGGCACCGTGCTGCTGGTCTCGCACGATCGCGCGTTCCTCGACAACGTGGTGACGTCGGTGATCGCGGCCGAGGGCGCAGGGCGCTGGCGCGAATACGTCGGCGGTTTCAGCGACTGGCAGACGCAGAGCGCGCGCGCGCAGGAAATTGCCGAAGCGCGTGCGCCGAAGGAAGCCGCACCGGCCGCGGTTGCGCAGAAGGACGGCGCGGCGGCCCGCAACGCGCAGCGCAGCGTGAAGCTGTCGTTCAAGGAGCAGCGCGAACTGGAAGAGCTGCCGAAGAAGATCGAGGCGCTGGAGACGGAGCAGAAGACTATCGGCGCGCAGATCGAGGATGGCTCGATTTTCGCGAAGGATGCGAAGGAAGGCACGCGCATGACCGAGCGCTATGCAGCCATCGACGAGGAATTGCTCGTTGCGCTGGAGCGCTGGGAAGAGCTTGAGGCGAAGCGGAAGTGATGCTGGAGTAATACGGGAAAACGGTCTGATGAAGGCCGTTTTTTTTATGGCGTGGAACGATGGAGCGGGAATACACGCGTTCGTCCCAACCTTGCAACGAACAGTCCACCAACGCAGCTAACGAAAATCCCCCAACCACCCGCGCCAAACCCCTTGCGGCAAGCGCTTCATTCTACGCGACTCGCGTTCCAGGAAACCCCCTGGCCGAACGGCCGACCCCCAAGCAAATTGCCGCGCGGTCCCAAATCAGTACAATACCTCGCGAATACGGCGGACCGGGTTTGCGCGCCGCGCCTGCGCGCCAGGCGAGCAGCCCGTCCATGCCATTGTTTCGTCACGGTTTTTTTGAACACTCAACGCGTTTTCCCCGCAGATGTCCACAGCCTCTGTGGACAAGCGCGCGGACAACCCCCTGCGGATCACCATGTCAACGAAGAAGTCAAACGCTGCGAACGCTGGATATAGCGAAGCGTCGATCAAGGTGCTCAAGGGCCTCGAGCCCGTCCGGCAACGGCCGGGCATGTACACGCGCACCGAGAATCCGCTGCACATCATCCAGGAAGTCATCGACAACGCCTCGGACGAAGCGCTCGGCGGCTTCGGCCGTCGCATCACGGTCACGCTGCACGCGGACCAGTCGGTTTCCGTCGAAGACGACGGCCGCGGCATTCCGTTCGGCCTGCACCCGGAAGAGAAGGTGCCGGTCGTCGAAATCGTTTACACGCGCCTGCACGCGGGCGGCAAGTTCGACAAGGCCGCCGGCGGCGCCTACACGTTCTCGGGCGGCCTGCACGGCGTGGGCGTCTCGGTCACCAATGCGCTCTCCAAACGCCTCGACGTGACCGTCTGGCGCGACGGCAAGGTCGCCGAACTCGGTTTCTCGAACGGCGATGTCGTCAAGCCGCTGAGCGTGCGCAACGCCACGCGCGAAGAAAAGAAGACCGGCACGCGCGTGACCGCGTGGGCCGACCCGAAATATTTCGATTCGCCGAATCTGCCGCTTGGCGAGCTGCAACGCCTGCTGCGCTCGAAGGCCGTGCTGCTGCCGGGCGTCGAAGTCGAACTGATCAACGAAAAGACCGGCGAGCGCCTGAGCTGGAAGTATGAAGACGGCCTGCGCGGCTATCTGCTCGAAGGCATGGGCGGCGCCGATCTGCTGATCCCGCTGTTCGAAGGCGAGCGCTACGCCGACGGCCGCACCAACGACGACACGTTCGCCGAAGGCGAAGGCGCCGCGTGGGTCGTGGCGTGGTGCGAGGAAGGCCCGCTCACGCGCGAGTCCTACGTGAACCTGATCCCCACGCCCGCGGGCGGCACGCACGAAAGCGGCCTGCGCGACGGTCTGTTCCAGGCCGTGAAGAGCTTTGTCGAGCTGCACAATCTTCAGCCCAAGGGCGTGAAGCTGCTGCCCGAAGACGTGTTCGCGCGCGTGTCGTTCGTGCTGTCGGCCAAGGTGCTCGATCCGCAATTTCAGGGGCAGATCAAGGAACGCCTGAACAGCCGCGACGCCGTCAAGCTGGTGTCGTCGTTCACGCGCCCGGCGCTCGAACTGTGGCTCAACCAGCATGTCGAGCACGGCAAGAAGCTCGCCGATCTCGTCATCAAGCAGGCGCAGGCGCGCACCCGCGCGGGCCAGAAGGTCGAGAAGCGCAAGAGTTCGGGCGTCGCTGTGCTGCCCGGCAAGCTGACCGACTGCGAAGCAACCGATATCGCGCGCAACGAACTGTTCCTGGTCGAGGGCGACTCGGCGGGCGGATCGGCGAAGATGGGCCGCGACAAGGAATATCAGGCGATCCTGCCGTTGCGCGGCAAGGTGCTGAACACCTGGGAAACCGAGCGCGACCGTCTCTTTGCCAACAACGAAGTGCATGACATTTCGGTGGCGATCGGCGTCGATCCGCATAGCCCGGACGAGACCGTCGATCTCTCGAATCTGCGCTACGGCAAGATCTGCATTCTCTCGGACGCGGACGTCGACGGTTCGCACATCCAGGTGCTGCTGCTCACGCTGTTCTTCAAGCACTTCCCGCAACTGATCGAGCGCGGTCATGTGTATGTGGCGCGCCCGCCGCTGTTCCGCGTCGATGCGCCCGCGCGCGGCAAGAAGCCCGCGCAGAAGCTCTACGCGCTCGACGAAGGCGAACTCGAAGCGATCCTCGACAAGCTGCGCAAGGACGGCGTGCGCGACACGCAATGGTCCATCAGCCGCTTCAAGGGTCTCGGCGAAATGAGCGCCGAACAGCTCTGGGACACGACGATGAACCCCGACACGCGCCGCCTGTCGCCCATCCTGCTCGGCGACCTCGACTACGAGGCCACCGTCGCGCGCATGACGATGCTGATGGGCAAGGGTGAAGCGGCTTCGCGCCGTTCGTGGCTCGAAGAGAAGGGCAACGAAGTCGAAGCGGATATCTGATCCGCACCTTCTGCATAACTGCCCACACAGATTACGGACTGACTGAAAAACATGGACGATCTTTTTGTTGAAGCGAATGGCGCCGAAGGCGGCGACTCGCTCACGCTCGGCCACTACGCGGAACGCGCCTACCTCGACTACGCCGTGAGCGTGGTCAAGGGCCGCGCGCTGCCCGACGTCTGCGACGGCCAGAAGCCGGTGCAGCGCCGCATCCTGTTCGCGATGAACGAAATGGGCCTGGGCGACAACGCCAAGCCCGTGAAGTCGGCGCGCGTGGTCGGCGACGTGCTCGGTAAATACCACCCGCACGGCGACCAGTCGGCCTACGACGCGCTCGTGCGTCTGGCTCAGGACTTCTCGATGCGCTATCCGCTCATCGACGGTCAGGGCAACTTCGGTTCGCGCGACGGTGACGGCGCGGCGGCGATGCGTTACACGGAAGCGCGCCTCACGCCCATCGCCAAGCTGCTGCTCGACGAAATCGACATGGGTACGGTCGATTTCATGCCGAACTACGACGGTTCCTTCCAGGAACCGAAGACGCTGCCCGCGCGTCTGCCGATGCTGCTGCTCAACGGCGCATCCGGGATTGCCGTGGGTCTGGCCACCGAAATCCCTTCGCACAATCTGCGCGAAGTGGCGACGGCGGCCGTGGCGATGATCAAGAATCCGAAGCTGACGCACGCGGAGATCATGGAGCGTCTGCCGGGGCCCGATTTCCCGGGCGGCGGCCAGATCATTTCGAGCGAAGCGGAAATCGCGGCGGCGTATGAAACGGGCCGCGGCAGCCTGAAGGTGCGTGCGCGCTGGAAGATCGAAGAACTCGCGCGCGGCCAGTGGCAACTCGTTGTCACCGAACTGCCGCCGAATACCTCGGGCCAGAAGGTGCTCGAAGAAATCGAGGAGCTGACCAACCCCAAGCTGAAGCTCGGCAAGAAGACGCTCACGCCCGAGCAGTTGCAGAGCAAGCAGACCATGCTCGGCCTGCTCGACGCGGTGCGCGACGAATCGGGCAAGGCCGCGCCGGTGCGTCTGGTGTTCGAGCCGAAGACCAGCAAGATCGATCAGGGCGAGTTCATCAATTCGCTGCTCGCCAACACGAGCCTCGAATCGAACGCGTCGCTGAACCTCGTGATGATCGGCGCCGATGGCCGTCCGCGTCAGAAGGGCATCAGCGAGATCATCGGCGAGTGGATCGGCTTCCGTTTCGCCACGGTCACGCGCCGCACGCAGCATCGTCTCACCAAGGTCGACGACCGCATCCACATCCTCGAAGGGCGGATGATCGTCTTCCTCAATATCGACGAAGTCATCCGCATAATCCGCGAATCGGACGAGCCGAAGTCGGCGTTGATGAGCGCGTTCGGTCTGTCCGAGCGTCAGGCCGAGGACATCCTTGAAATCCGTCTGCGTCAGTTGGCGCGGCTGGAAAAGATCAAGATCGAGAAGGAACTCGCGGAACTGCGCGACGAGAAGGCGAAGCTCGAAGAGCTGCTGGCCAACGAGTCGTCGATGAAGCGCCTGATCGTCAAGGAAATCGAAGCCGACGCGAAGCAGTACGGCGACGATCGCCGCACGCTGATCCAGCAGGAAAAGCGCGCGACCTTCGAAGTGCGCGTGGCGGATGATCCGGTCACGGTGGTGGTGTCGCAGAAGGGCTGGGTGCGTGCGCTCAAGGGCCACGGTCTGGATCCGCAAAGCTTCACGTTCAAGGCCGGCGACGGTCTGTACGCGGCGTTCCTGTGCCGCACGCCCGACACGCTGATCGCGTGGGGCAGCAACGGCCGCGTCTATTCGGTCTCGGTGGCGCAACTGCCGGGCGGTCGCGGCGACGGCGTGCCGGTCACCTCGCTGATCGAACTCGAAGCGGGTTCGCATCTGCTGCATTACTTCGCGGCGAGCGCGGATCAACCGCTCCTGCTGGCATCGAGCAACGGCTTTGGCTTTATCGCGAAGATCGGCGACATGATCAGCCGCGTGAAGGCCGGCAAGGCCTTCATGACGATCGACGAAGGCAGCGTGCCGCTCACGCCGATGCCGATGGTGCCGGACGCGCTCCAGGTGGCGTGTCTGTCCTCGGGCGGCCGCGTGCTGGTGTTCGGCCTCGACGAGATGAAGACGCTTTCGGGCGGCGGTCGCGGCGTCACGCTGATGCAGCTCGAAGACAAGGAAACGCTGCTGCAGGCGCTGGCGATCAGCGCGGCGGGCGTGGTGCTCGAAGGCACGGGCCGTGGCCAGAAGCCGGGCGAAGACCTGATGTCGGGTCCGGTGCTGGCGCCGCAGGTCGGCAAGCGTGCCCGCAAGGGCCGCGCGCCGGACTCGAAGCTCAAGGTCATCACGGGCATGCGTCCGGTGTTGCCGCGCTAGGTCGCATCTCGCGACCCGCATCGGCATCTAGCCAGCCAGAGCACGAGCCAGCCAGGGTACGCTCCTGAACGGGCGTACACATCCAGTGCGCAACGGTGGGCGGCATGGAATAATGCCGCCCACATTGCATTCGGCGTTCGCACCGGAAATCTTTTAAGTACGAGGACTTACCAGCATGGGTCACGCGATCGAAATCGCGCTGTTTGTGCATCTTTTGAGCGTTGCGGTCTGGGTGGGCGGGATGGTTTTCGCGCACTACTGCCTGCGCCCCGCGCTCGAAGATCTTTCGCCGCAACTGCGTCTGCCGCTGATCGAATCGGTGTTCGGCCGCTTCTTCAACTGGGTGGGCGTCGCCATCATCGCGATCCTGCTGAGCGGCGGTTTTCTGCTGATGCAGTTCGGCGGCGGTCACGCCACGTGGCAGCTGCACGCCATGGCAGGGCTCGGCGTCATCATGATGCTGATCTTCGGCCACATCCGCTTTGCGCTGTTTCCGCGCATTCGCCGCGCGGTGCAGGCGCAGAAATGGCCCGACGGCGCGCGCGCCGTGGGCACGATGCGCCGCCTCGTGGTCATCAATCTCGTGCTGGGTATCGTGACGATTGGCGTCGCGGTGCTGGCGCGCGGGTACTGAAGCGGCTCGATTGCTGTTTTATCGTTGTTGATGCAACGTTCGCGGCGCGTCTTTCATAGACGTTCCGCGAGCGCATAGCGCTGCATGCAGCGCTCCATCGCGTCGAAGAACGCTTCTTCGGCCGCATTCATCTTGCGTTCGCGATGCCACAGCAAGTGGATGTCGACATCCGCGAGACCTTCCTCCGGCGGTAGCCGCCACAGGCGTTGCCGCGCCAGATCGTCCTTCACCGTATGTTCGGGCAGGCAGCCGATGCCGTAGCCCGCATAGATCAGCCGCCGCACTTCGTCCAGACTCGGCGACGACGCCACGATACGCCCCGTAAAGCCGCGCTGATCGCGAAACACCGTGAGCGGCGACAGGCTGTCGCCAATCTGGTCGCTCGTGAACGACACGAAATTTTCCGCGAGCAGATCGTCCATCGTCAGTTGCGACAGGCCGAACAGCCGGTGATGCCGGCCGCAGAAAATCGCGTAGCGCTGACGCAGAAAGCAGCGCATTTCCAGCTTGTCGACGGGCGTGCGGCACAGGCTCAAACCTGCCGTCGCGGTCTTTTGCTGCAGCGATGAAATGATGTCGGTCGAGCGCATCACTTCGATCTGCAGATCGATGCGCGGGTAGGCGACATGGAATTCCGCGAGGAATTCGTCATAGACGCGCGACTCGATCCGGCTCACCGTCAGCAGGCGGATCGAACCGGTGATGTCGGCGGTGCGTTCGTCCACTTCGGTTTCGAGCCGCGAGATATTGCCGTAGATGTCGCTCGCGATCCGATACACCTCTTCGCCGGCCTGGGTCGGCACGAAATGCGCGCCGCGCCGCTCGATCAGCTTGCGGCCGAGCGATTCTTCGAGGCGCTTGAGCGCCTGGCTGACGGCCGGTTGCGTCACGTAAAGGCGCGCGGCGGCGCGGCTGAGGCTGCGCTCCTGCATGATCGCCAGATAGGTGCGCAGCAGATTCCAGTCGAGCCGGTCGTTCAGAAAGCGGGTGGTGTCGGCGCGCATGCGCGGGCTCCGGGCGGTTGCCAGGCGCACGTGCGCCCGAGGTATTAGCTAAATTTATGCGCTGAATAATAACTCGAAATTTGACTAATGTTTTATGGCTGGCGATAAAGCACGTATGGCGAATGCGCTGAAAAGCCCGCTCGCCAGCCATCAAAGCCAGACTAAATACCGCACGCGCCCGAAGGAGACTGACCCATGGCCACCCCGCAATCCACCGCGTCCACTGCCGCCGTCCGGCAGCCCGTGCGCGCCGCCGCCGCGGCGTTCATCGGCACCATGATCGAGTGGTACGACTTCTACATCTACGCCACGGCCGCCGCGCTGGTGTTCGGCGAGCTGTATTTCCCGTCCGAAGACCGCTTTGTCAGCACGATGGCCTCGTTCGCTACCTTCGCCGTGGGCTTTTTCGCGCGTCCGCTGGGCGGCGTGATCTTCGGCCATCTGGGCGACCGCATCGGCCGCAAGAAGGCGCTCATGACCACGCTGATGATGATGGGCGTGGCGACCGTGTGCGTCGGGCTGCTGCCGTCGTATGCGAAGGTTGGGGCGCTCGCGCCCGTGCTGCTGGTGCTGCTGCGCGTGGTGCAGGGCATCGCCGTGGGCGGCGAATGGGGCGGTGCGGTGCTGATGGCGGGCGAACACGCGCCCGAAGGCCGCCGCACGTTTTTCGCGTCGTTCGCGCAACTGGGCTCGCCCGCCGGGCTGATTCTCTCGCTGCTCGCGTTCCGCTCGGTGACGTCGCTCGACAAGGCCGATTTCCTCTCCTGGGGCTGGCGCCTGCCGTTCCTGATCTCGGCGGTGTTGCTGATCGTCGGCATCATGATCCGGCTGGGCGTGAACGAATCGCCCGAGTTCGAGAAGCTCAAGGATCAGCGCCGCACCGCCAAACTGCCGATCGCCGAAGTCTTCAGCTCGGCGTCGGGCCTCGTGCTGCTGTGCATCGGCGCGAACACCATCGGCATTGCGGGCGTGTACTTCACCAACACGTTCATGATCGCGTACACGACGCAGTACGTCGGCATCACGCGTTCGATGATTCTCGACTGCCTGTTTATCGTCGCCTTCATCCAGTTCCTCTCGCAGCCGCTCGCCGCGTGGCTTGCCGAACGCCTGGGCGGCGCGCGCTTCCTCAAGATCGCGGCCATCGGCGCGATGCTCTCGCCGTATCCGATGTTCGTGCTCGTGCAGAGCGGCCATGTCGTGCCGATGGTGATCGGCATCGCCATCGCCGTGGTCTGCATGGCCAGCTATTACTCGGTGATCGCGGGCTTCGTGTCGGGCGTGTTCCCCACGCGCGTGCGCTATTCGGCGATCTCGCTTTCCTACCAGGTGTGCGGCGCGATTGCGGGCGGTCTGACGCCGCTCGTCGGCACGTGGCTCGCGCATCGCTATGCCGGGCAGTGGTGGCCGCTGGCGGTGTTCTACACGTGCCTCGCCGCCATCTCGCTGCTGTGCATCGTCGCGCTCGACGCGCGCCGCAGCCAGCACGCACATGACGAAGCCGCCACCCAGGCGCTCAGCTCGCACTGAACCGACGCTGCTTCGACCAATCGATCTCAACGGAAGGACCGATGAAAGACCTCTTGCAAATCGACGGCCCGCGCTTGTGGGCGAGCCTGACCGACATGGCGCGCATCGGCGCGACGGCGGGCGGCGGCGTGCGCCGCCTCGCGCTCACCGAACAGGATCGCCAGGGCCGCGAACTGTTCGCACGCTGGTGCGTGGAAGCGGGCATGACGGTGTGGACCGACGAAGTCGGCAATCTGTTCGCGCGCCGCGCGGGCACCGATGCGAACGCCGCGCCCGTGCTGATGGGCAGCCACCTCGACACGCAGCCTGAAGGCGGGCGCTTCGACGGCGTCTACGGCGTGCTGGCGGCGCTCGAAGTGGTGCGCGCGCTCAACGACGCGAACGCGACCACGCAAAAGCCCATCGAAATCTGCTCGTGGACCAACGAAGAGGGCGCGCGCTTTACGCCGGCGATGCTCGGCTCGGCGGTATTCGCGGGCGCGATGACGCTGGCCGACGCGCTCGCCCGCGAAGATGCCGATGGCGTGACGCTCGGCGCGGCGCTCGATACGTGCGGCGCGCGCGGCACGCAGCCCGTGCAGGGCGTGGCGGTCGACAGTTACTTCGAAGCCCATATCGAACAAGGGCCGATCCTGGAAGCGAACGGCACGACCATCGGCGTGGTGACGGGCGGCCAGGCGATCCGCTGGTTCGATGTCAACGTGACGGGCGTGGCCGCGCATGCGGGCACGACGCCGATGCGATACCGCAAGGACGCGTACTTTGGCGCCGCGCAGATGGCGCTGGAAATCGAGCGCGTGATGGCGCGTTATGCGCCGCTCGGCCTCGTGACGATCGGTCAGATGCAGATTGCGAATTCGTCGCGCAACACCATCGCCGCGAATCTGACCTTCACGGTCGATCTGCGCCATCCCGACGATGCCCAGATCGACGCGATGGAGCGCGATCTGCGTGCGGTCTGCGCGGCCGTGAGCGGCTCGCGCGGGCTGGGCGTGAACATCGCGCATTGCTGGACCAGCCCGGCCACGCCGTTCGATCCCGCCTGCGTGGCGCTGGTGGCCGATGCGGTCGAGCGCCTGGGGTATTCGAACGAGCGCATCGTCAGCGGCGCGGGGCACGACGCGATCCACCTCGCGCGCTACTGCCCGACGGCGATGGTGTTCATCCCGTGTGTGGACGGCCTCTCGCACAACGAAGCGGAAGACGCGCTGCCCGAAGACGTGACGGCCGGCACCAACGTGCTGCTCAACGCCGTGGCCGCGCGCGCGGGTGTACATGTGCAGCAGGCCGTGGCTGCCTGAAACAAGCAAGGAGTACGGAATATGAAGACGTGGTTTCATCCTGAGCAACTGCTGCATCATCCGCGCAGCTACCTGTCGCGCGGCCAGATGCGCGAGCCGCAGGAAGTGCCCGAGCGCGCCACGCGACTCGTGGCGGCGGCGCACTCGCTGGGCTTCGACGTGCGCGAACCGGCTGATTTCGGCACTGCGCCGCTCGCGGCCGTGCACGACATGAACTATCTGCGCTTCCTGGAAGAGGCGCACGCCGACTGGAAGCGCATGCCCGACGATTGGGGCGACGAAGTGATGTCGAATATCTTCGTGCGCGAGCCTAACCCGCTGCGCGGCGTGCTGGCCCAGGCCGCGCGTTATCTCGCCGATGGCAGTTGCCCGGTGGGCGCGCATACGTGGCGTGCGGCGTACTGGTCGGCGCAGAGCGCGCTGGCCGCCGCCGCGAGCGTGAACGATGGCGCGCGCGAAAGCTATGCGATCAGCCGGCCGCCCGGCCACCATGCGCGCGCCGATGCGGCGGGCGGTTTCTGCTATCTGAACAACGCGGCTGTCGCGGCGCAGGCGCTGCGCTCGCGCTTCAAGCGTGTGGCGATCCTCGACACCGATATGCACCACGGGCAGGGCGTGCAGGAAATCTTCTACGGTCGCGACGACGTGCTCTACATCTCGATCCACGGCGATCCGACCAACTTCTATCCGGTTGTCGCGGGTTACGAGGAAGAGCGCGGCGTGGGCGAGGGCGAAGGCTACAACGTCAACTTGCCGATGCCGCATGGTGCGAGCGAGGCGCAGTTCTTCGAGCGCGTGGAAGCGGCGCTGCGCGTGCTCAGGCGCTTCGAGCCGGATGCGCTGGTACTGGCGCTGGGCTTCGATATCTACAAGGACGATCCGCAGTCGAAGGTGGCGGTGAGCACGGAAGGGTTTGGTCAGCTTGGCCGCGCGATCGGTGCGCTGAATCTGCCTTCGGTGATCGTGCAGGAAGGCGGTTACCACCTCGAAAGTCTCGAAGATAACGCGCGCGCGTTCTTTGGTGGATTTATGGGGGATAGGGCGGGCTAAGCGGCCGTCAGACGCTAAAAAGGCAGTGCGGTGTGTACCGCGCTGCCTTTTTTATTGAGCCGGGAACACCTGGCGATCAGCGCGACTGCTGCGCGTCGCTCAACCGCTCGATACGCTGCTCGCGCACATCGTCCGATGATGCGCCGCACACGCCAAACCGCTCGATCAGCGCCGCCACGCCTTCCACCGGCACCGGACGCGAGAACAGGAAACCCTGCGCCTCGATCGGCCCGAGCGCTGCGAGCCACGCAATCTGCTCCTCGGTTTCGGTGCCTTCGACCACCACGGTCAGACCCAGCGAACGCGCCAGATTGACGATCGCCGACACCATCACGCACACGCTGCGATCGGCGGGAATGGCCTGCACGAACGAGCGGTCCACCTTGAGCGTGTCCACCGCGAAGCGATTCAGATAGGACAGCGACGAATAACCCGTGCCGAAGTCGTCGAGCGCGACGCGCACGCCCAGGCGCTTGAGCGCGAAGATTTTCTCGGAGACCAGTTCGGGGTACTCCATCATCGCGGTTTCGGTGATTTCCAGTTCGAGCTTGTGCGCCGCGATGCCGGTCTCTTCGATCGCGTGCGAAATGGTCTCGTAGAGATCGCCGCGCCAGAATTGCACCGCCGAAATATTGACCGCAAGCGACAGCGTTTCATAACCCTGCTGCTGCCATTGCGCGAGTTGCGCGCAGGCCGTGCGGATCACGAAGTCGCCCACCGGCACGATCAGACCGGTCGATTCGGCCACCGGAATGAATTCGCTCGCCGGAATCAGCCCGTATTGCGGATGGTTCCAGCGCACCAGCGCCTCGAAGCCGGTAATGCAGCGGCGGCGCAGATCGATCTTGGGCTGATAGGCGAGGAACAGTTGCCCTTCGGCGAGCGCCACGCGCAGCTGCTGCTCCCACTTCATCAGATGATCGGCGCGATGCGCGAGCTGCGGCGAGTAGAAGCGGAAGCAGTTGCGGCCCGCTTCCTTGGCGGCATACATCGCCAGATCGGCCTTCTTGAGCAGGTCGATTTCGCTTTCGTGCGCCACCGCGAAGAGGGCGATGCCGGTACTCGCATGCAGCACGAAGGCGCTGCCGCGCACGTCGAACGGATGCGTGAAGGCCGCGTTGGTGGTTTCCGCGAGCGTGCTGGCGCGCTTCTCGATTTCGTCGCCCTTGATGATGACCACGAACTCGTCGCCGCCGATGCGCGCAAGCGTGCCCGCGCCGCCGACCGCATCGGCCAGGCGCGCGGCGCTCATCTGCAGCACGATATCGCCGGCGTTGTGGCCGAGCGTGTCGTTGACGGTCTTGAAGTTGTCGAGGTCGATAAAGAGAATCGCGAGGCGTCCGAGATTGCCCGGCTGCGAGACTTCGTGGCGCAGCCGCTGCAGCGTGGCGTAGCGGTTGGGCAGGCCGGTCAGCAGGTCGTACTGCACGAGTTGCGACATCTCGCGCTCGCGTCCGAGCAGCTTGCCGATCAAGCCCGTCGCCACGGCGAAGAACGACAGCATGGCGAGCGAGATGAACGTCGCCATCATCAGATAGACGTCGCGCGTGTGGTTGTAGTCGGCGAACTCTTCGGCCTGCGAAAGACCGACCAGCACCGCGAGCGGGTAACCGTCGATATGGCGGTACGAAACGATGCGCGTCACGTGATCGATCGGATCGGCATAGGTGCCCGACACATGTTCCGAAATCGGATAGACGCCGCTCGCGGAGAAGGCGCCGCTCGCGCGGTCGGCGTTGCCGGTGCGGCGCGCGAGCACGGCGCCGGTGTCCGAGATCACGGCGATCACGCCGTCACGGCCGATGGCCGCGTTGTTGTAGAAGTCGCTGGTGAAATAGCCGGGGTCTTCCGAGACCACCACGACGCCCGCGAACGAGCCATCCGGATGATTGAGGCGGCGCGTCATCTGCAAGGTCCAGTGGCCCGAGATGCGGCCGAGCACCGGCTTGCTGATAAAGAGCTGATCGTCGTTCTCGTGCTCGTGCACCTTGAAGTGCTCGCGGTCCGAGAGGTCGATGGGTTTGGGATTCGGGTCGGCGGTATTGGCGACCAGGCGGCCGTGCTCGTCGATGATCGACACCTGCACGAGCGAATCGCTCTGCACCACGCCTTTCTCGACCGTGTTGGCCAGATTGAAGCGATCGGGCGTCTTCTCGAATTCGTATTTGACGAAGCGGGTGATCTGGTCGACCTGATGGATCGCCTTGACGGTGTGCTGTTCGAGCGCCGCGGAGAGGATCGCGGCGGAGGCGGTCGCTTCGCGCAGCGTCGCTTCCTTTTCGACCGACAGCCGCGTGAAGATCACCGCCCAGAGCAGGATCAGCACCAGCACGCCCAGCAGCGGAATCGCCAGCAGCGTGCGCGGACGCGTGTACGCCGGCCCCTGCGTGGCACGCAGGCCGCCTTCACGGGTGAAGGGGCGCCAGTTGGTGCTCATCTCGTCCGCCGCGCACGCGGATTGCCGCGCCGCTGATGCGGCGGCCGGGACGACAACAAGGCGCTCGGTTGGATCGGCGGCATCGGATGCGGAACGGCTAAGGAAAGAGCGCGGTACGCGCGGACAAAAGTCAGGAGGACGCGCTTTTTTGCGTCCGATGTTTCGATCTTAATGGTTGGGGAATGATTAAGGAAGCGGTCCCCCCTCGGGTATACGCGAGTTGAGAGTGCAAGCGCAACAGCGTGCGATGTGCGGCGCATACGAGCGACGATCCGCGAAGTGGCTCCGCGCTACGCGCAGCTAGCTGGAATAAGGCCTGCGCGGGGACGCGCAGGCCGGCGCAGCGGGCGTGCCCGCGTGCCCGGACGCGTCGGCGCCGCGCGTTAAATGTTGTGTTTCTGGCGTCAGTGAAGTCTGGATGAAGCGTTCACTGTGCGTATTTTCATGCGAGCTGGATCGAACCGTCGACCACCGTGACTGTTGCGCCGCCGACCCAGATCTTGCCGCTTGCATCGTCGTCTGCATCGTCGCTTGGATTGTCATAAGTCACGGCGACGTCGCCTTCGCGGCCCATGACGGTGCCCTGGCGCACGGTGTAGCGCTCGCCGGGGCGTCGATTCTGCTGCGCGAGCAACAGGGCGATGGCGGCGTTCGCACTGCCGGTCACCGGGTCTTCGCCTTTGCCGAGACCCGTCATCAGGCAGCGCACTTCGAACGTGGCAGGACCGTTGGCGGCGTGCGGGCCGTAGGCGGCCAGACCTTGCGCGCCCACGCCCGCTGCCACGACGGCGAGCGCGTCATAGTCGATGTCGAGCGCGAGCACGTCCTGCGCCGACGGAAAACGCACCACGAGCCAGGGCGCGCCGTTATCGACGCCGCACGGCGGCGCATCGAAGTCGATCGCATCCGAGCGCAGCGCCGCGCGCAACGCGTCGTACTGCGTGGCGGGCAGGGGCGTGACCGTGGCGGGCGGCGCGGCGAACGCCCATTGCGCGGGCGCGTTTTCGCTGGCTTCACGCTGCTGCGCCAGTTCGACCAGGCCCGCGCCGCATTCCTGCACGAGACGGCCAGGCGTCTTCGGCGTGCGGCCGCTGTCGAGGAACGCGTGCGCCGAGCCGATCGTCGGATGACCCGCGAACGGCAACTCGCCTTCGGTCGTGAAGATGCGCACGCGATAGTCGGCGCGCGCATCGGTGGGCGCGAGCAGGAAGGCCGTTTCGGACAGATTGGTCCAGCGCGCGATGGCCTGCATCTGCGCGGTGTCGAGTGCATCGGCGTCGAAAACGACGGCGAGCGGGTTGCCCTTGAAGGGCCGCGACGTGAATACGTCGACCTGTTTGAAGCGGACGCTGCGAAGTGTCGATGTCGTCATGGTCGGCAAGATCAGGATAAAAACGCACGGCGAAAAAAAACCGCACCTTGCGGGGCGGTTCGAGGTCGTCGCGGCGAGCCGGCGCACCGGCTCGCAAAACAGAGCGCTTACTCGACTTCGGCGATCAGTTCGATCTCGACGCACGCGCCAAGCGGAATCTGCGCGACGCCGAACGCCGAGCGCGCATGCTTGCCCTTTTCGCCGAACACATCGGCGACCAGTTCCGACGCGCCGTTCGTGACGATGTGCTGTTCGGTGAAGTCGAACGTCGAGTTCACGAGGCTCATCAGCTTGACGATGCGCTTGACCTTGTTGAGGTCGCCCGTGTGAGCGTGCAGCGTGGCGATCAGGTCGATCGCGATCGAGCGTGCAG
This sequence comes from Paraburkholderia sp. J69-1, assembly GCF_905220255.1. Classification (NCBI taxonomy): domain Bacteria; kingdom Pseudomonadati; phylum Pseudomonadota; class Betaproteobacteria; order Burkholderiales; family Burkholderiaceae; genus Paraburkholderia; species Paraburkholderia sp. J69-1. The sequence continues at coordinate 548,958 of NZ_CAJMZG010000001.1, forward strand.
CGGCCTTGCCTTCTTCGGTCGAGAGCGTGTCGCCGAGCTTGCCGGCCCACACCTTGCCGTCTTTCTTCGCGATGTGGCCCGACAGGTACACCGTGTTGCCGCTCTGCGCGCTCATCACGTAAGCGGCGGCGGGCGCGCCTGCCTGCGGCAGTTCGATGCCGAGCTGTTCGAGACGGTCGTAGATGTTGATGTCAGCCATGATCAGGAGTCCTTGTACGGGTTGGTCGGTTGATGCGATCTTCGTGTGCAGTCTGCGTGCGGCCTTACAGGCGCGCGCGGATCAGGGCGGCGATCTTCGCCACGCCTTCTTCGATCTTCGCCGGCGGCACGGTGACGAACGACAGACGCAGCTTGTTGTGCTGCGGCTCGCTCGCGAAGAACGGCGCGCCGGGCACGAATGCCACGTTCTGCGCGACCGCTTCTTCCAGCAACTTCATACTGTCGATCTGTTGCGGCAGCGTGACCCAGATGAACATGCCGCCTTCCGGGCGATTCCAGCTCACGCCTTCGGGCATGTTGCGCTTGAGCGAATCGAGCATCGCTTCGCACTGGTCGCGATAGAGCGCGCGCACCTTCGGGATATGCGTGTCGAGGAAGCCGTTCTTGATGACTTCGTGGACGATGCGCTGGGTGAAGCTCGGCGTGTGCAGATCGGTGGCCTGCTTGGCCTGCACGAGTTTGAAGTGCAGGTCTTCGGGCGCAATGATGTAGCCCACGCGCAGGCCCGGCGCCAGCACCTTCGAGAACGAACCCAGATGCACGATATGTTCGGGCGCCATCGAATGCACGGTCGGCAGCGGCTCGCCTGCGTAGAGCAGGGCGCCGTAGGGATCGTCCTCGATCACCGGGAACGGCGAGGTCTTCGCGAATTCCGCGAGCGCCTGGCGGCGTTCGAGCGGCAGACGGCGGCCGGTCGGGTTCTGGAAGTTCGGGATGGCGTAGAGCAGACGCGCGCCGGCGGTCATTTCCGGCGTGAGGCCTTCGATCACGAGGCCGCGTTCGTCGGTCGGCACCTGCACGTACTTCGGCTCGTAGAGCGAGAACGACTGCAGCGCGCCCAGGTACGTGGGCGTTTCCACCAGCACCGGGCTATCGGGCGAGACCAGCACCTTGCCGATCAGGTCGAGCGCCTGCTGCGAACCCGTGGTGATCAGCACCTGCGACGCACGCACCTTCACGCCGCCCACGGAATGGCGTTCGGCGACCCATTCGCGCAGCGGCATATAGCCTTCGGTCGCGCTGTACTGGAGCGCGCCGGACGGATCGTCGCGCAGGATGCGGTCGGCGGCGGCGCGCATTTCCTCGGCCGGGAAGGTGGCCGGAGCGGGCAGGCCGCCGGCGAAGGAGATGACTTCGGGCCGTTCGGTGACCTTCAGGATTTCGCGAATCGCCGAGCTGGTCAGCTTGATTGCGCGCTCGGACAGTTGCCACGCGGGCGCGGCTTTGAGATCGCTCTGGTCCATGGGGTCTCCTTTTTAGGGTCGGGCGAGTGAATCCGGGGTGAATCTGAATGGATCTGTCTGGCGGTCGCGGGAACAATCCAGCGACCGCCGAAAACCTTCGATTATGACGCGAAAATCGCTCAAGCGCGCGCGGGCACGGGCGCGGTGCGAATGGCGGCGCGTCGGCCCACCATCACGGTGGCGATCACGGCGGCGGCGTAGAGCCAGGCCGAAGGCGCAACGTGCTCGCCAAACGCCAGCGCCGAGAACGCCATCGTGAAGAAAATCTGCAGCAGCTGAACCTGGCCGACACGCGCCGTGCCGCCCATGGCGAGCCCCGCGTACCAGGCGAAGAAGCCGATGAACTGCGAAAACAGCGTGACGTAGCCAAACGCCAGCCAGGTCTTGAGCGCGACCGGTTCGGGATGCGCCGCGTGATGCGCCCACGCCAGCCAGCCGACTGGCAGCACGAGGAACGGCGCCGACAGCACCAGCGCCCAGCAGATCACCTGCCAGCCGCCCAGTTGCCGCGCGAGCCGCGCGCCTTCGGCATAACCGAGTGCGCCGATGCCCACGGCCACCAGCATCCACGCGTCGCCGGCGTGCAGCGCGCCGCCGCCCGCCTGCAGCGCGAAGGCCACGACCAGCGCACTGCCGATCAGCGCGCTGACCCAGAACGCCTTCGACGGCCGCTCGTGCGAGAGCCACGCGGCGTAGATCGCCACGGCCAGCGGTTGCAGACCGTTGACGATGGCGCCGTGCGAAGCGGGCACGCTCTTCATCGCCCACGCGGAAAACACCGGATAGGCGACGATCACGCCCAGCGACACGACGGCAAGACTTTTGACCTGCGGCCAGGTCGGCCGCTTTTCGCGGCGGATGAACAGCAGCAGGGCGGCGGGCACGGCGGCGGCGAGCGCGCGTCCGAGACCGTTGAGCAGCGGATGGAATTCGAGGACGACGATACGCGTCATCGGCAGAGTCAGACTGAAGATCATGACGCCGACGAGGCCGAGCATCATGCCCTGGGTTTCACGTGCTTTCATGGTGGGTGAGTCGCGCTCGTCAGACCAAGGTGCGGGGCGCGCCGAGCGATCGCGTTCCCGACGGGGTTTCGAACTGCGCGGCAAGCGCAGGACTTAAAGCATCTTCAACCGTAATCAGATGGTTCGCGCCGAGCCAGGCCAGTTGCTCGCGCACGAGCGGCGCTTGCGGATGAAAGGCGATGAGCTTGTGCAGCGCGATGCCGGTATCGGCGAGCGTTTGCGACGGATGGCGCGGCGTGTCCCACTGGATCAGCGAGGGCAGGATGCCGTCGCCGGCGCCTCGCCAGTTCGGGAACGCGCCGTCGAGCGGCACGCTGAGCTGCCAGCTGAGATTGCCGCGCGTCATCGGCACGAGGTCGGGGATGCGCTGCGGAAACTGGGCGCGCCAGCGTTCGAGATTCCTGGGCGGCTCGACGCGCACGACCCAGTGCGACAGATAAGGACCTTTTTCGAGGCGCGCCTGGACTTCGGCATCGTCGAGGGCGAACAGGCGGGCGCGGCTGGGCGATGCCGTTGTACCCGCGCCGCGCGCGCCGGGATCGATCGCAATGACTTCCAGATACGTGCCGCCCCACAGGCCGAGCAGCCGGTTGTGCGTGCGCATCAGCGGATGCGCGCCGCCGCCTGCGGGCGATGCGCCGAGCGTATCGGCGACATATTGCACGCCTTCTTCCAGCGTTCGGGCGGAGACGACAAGGTGATCGAGGCGCAGCGGCGTAGCAGTCATGTGGGGCGGGATGGGTGGTTCGGACCGGAAAGCATACCGGTACGCATGCAATCAAATGTACCGGTATGGTGGCGGACAGTAACGGTACAATCGGCCCGATAGTGTTCGGTACAGTTGGAGCCGCCATGTCGTCCGTCCCGCTCGACCAGATTCCCGCCCCGCATGACGCGGCCACCCTCACGCTCGTCGACCAGCTCGTGCAGTGGGGCCGCCGCCGCATCGAGGAACGGGTGTTTCGCCCCGGCATGCGTATGCCGTCCATCCGCAAGCTCGCGCTCGACAAGGGCGTGTCGCGTTTTACCGTGGTCGAAGCCTACGAGCGCCTCGTTGCCCAGGGTTATCTGGATTCGCGGCGCGGTTCGGGTTTTTACGTGCGCGAACGGCTGGCCGCGGCCGCCGTCATGCCGATGGAGCGGCGTCTCGCGCCCGCCGCAAATGGCGAGGCCGCGCCCGAAGTGCAACAGCCGCCCGCGCCGCCCACCATCGACGTGGTCTGGCTGCTGCGCAACATGCTCCATCAATCGACGCATCCAGAAAAAGGGCCGGGTCTGGGCTATCTGCCCGCGCGCTGGCTCGACGGCGAACTGCTGGCGGGCGCGATGCGCTCGCTGGGACGGCAAAGCGGCACGCAACTGCTGGGCTTCGGTTCGCCGCAAGGCTTTTTGCCGCTGCGCCAGCAGTTGCAAACGCGCATGGCCGAAATGGAAATTGGCGCGACGCCGGACCAGATCGTGCTGGTCTCGGGCATCACCCAGGCGATCGACCTGCTTGCGCGCATCTACGTGCAGCCCGGCGACACGGTGATCGTCGGCGATCCGGCGTGGTTCCAGATGTTCGGGCGCTTCGCCTCGCAGGGCGCGCGGCTGGTGGGCATGCCGTACACGCCCGATGGCCCGGACCTCGACGCGCTCGAAGCGCTGGTCGAGACCTGGCGGCCGAAGATGCTCGTCATCAATTCGGTGCTGCAGAATCCCACCGGTACGTCGCTGACGGCTGCGCAGGCGTTTCGCATCCTGCGTCTGGCTGAGCAATACGATTTCATCGTCGTCGAGGACGATATTTACGGCGATCTGTGTCCCTCGGGCTATCCGGCCACGCGCCTGGCGAGCCTCGACCAGTTGCGCCGCGTGATCTACCTCGGCAGTTTTTCGAAGACGCTCGCGCCCAATCTGCGCGTGGGCTATATCGCCAGCGCGCCCGACGTGGCGCAGGCGGTCGCCGACCAGAAAATGCTGGTCGGCATGACGAGTCCCGAAATCAACGAGCGCGTGCTGTTTCGCGTGCTCACCGAAGGCCACTACCGGCGTCACGTCGAGCGCCTGCGCGCGCGGCTGGACGGCGTGCGCGACAAGGCCGCGCGCATGCTGGAGCGGGCCGGCTGCAAGCTCTTTATCGCGCCGGGCGCGGGCATGTTCCTGTGGGCCGATACGGGCGTGGACGCCGATGCGCTCACGGCCGCCGGCCACGAAGCGGGCTTTCTGCTCACGCCGGGCAGCCTGTTTTCGCCGCACCAGTCGCCCACGACATGGATGCGCTTTAACATCGCGAACTGCGGCGATCCGGCGCTGCCGGGCTTTCTCGCCGGCTATCTGGATGGCGTGGCCCGGCGCGGCTGAATCCACGCCGGTTTGCCTGCGCTACGCCAGATAGCGCCCGATCCCCTTGAAACGACCGAGCCCGCCTCCATATGGGCGGGCAACGCGTCGTGCATGGGCCGCAGTCACAAGCAGTGACAAGCAGCCCGCGCGCGGCACACCATTCGCCCGATCTGACTAATCAGCACTGCAACGACAACGAAAGAGGACAACCGACCATGGCACAAGAAACCATGAGCTTCCAGGCGGAAGTGAAACAGCTTCTGCACCTGATGATCCATTCGCTGTACAGCAACAAGGAAATTTTCCTGCGCGAACTCGTTTCGAACGCCTCCGACGCGGCCGACAAGCTGCGCTTCGAAGCGCTCGAAAACAGCGCGCTTTACGAAAACGATCCGAACCTGCGCATTCGCGTGGGCTTCGACAAGGCGGCGCGTACCGTCACGATCGAGGACAACGGCATCGGCATGAGCCACGACGAAGCCGTGGCGAACCTCGGCACGATCGCGCGCTCGGGCACCAAGGAATTCTTCGGCAAGCTCTCGGGCGACCAGCAGAAGGATGCGGCGCTGATCGGCCAGTTCGGCGTGGGCTTCTACTCGGGCTTTATCGTCGCGGACAAGATCACCGTCGAAACGCGCCGCGCCGGTGTGCCGGCCAATGAAGGCGTGCGCTGGGAAAGCGCGGGCGAGGGCGAATTCGCGGTCGAGGCGATCGAGCGCGCGCAACGCGGCACCACGATCACGCTGCATCTGCGCGAAGGCGAAGACGAACTGCTCTCGTCGTTCAAGCTCAAGTCGATCATCCAGAAGTATTCGGATCACGTCGGTCTGCCGATCGAAATGAAGGCCGAAGAGTGGGACGCCGAAAAGAGCGAGATGGTCACGAAGGACGAATTCGAGACCATCAACCAGGCGAGCGCACTGTGGACGCGTTCGAAGAGCGAGATCAGCGACGAGCAGTATCAGCAGTTCTATCAGCATCTCGCGCACGATCACCAGAACCCGCTGGCGTGGACGCATAACCGCGTCGAAGGCCGCAGCGAATACACGCAACTGCTCTACGTGCCGGCGCACGCGCCGTTCGACATGTGGAACCGCGATCACAAGAGCGGCCTGAAGCTCTACGTGAAGCGCGTCTTCATCATGGACGAAGCCGAGCAACTGCTGCCGAACTACCTGCGCTTCGTGAAGGGCGTGGTCGATTCGGCCGATCTGCCGCTCAACGTCTCGCGCGAAATCCTGCAGGAAAGCCGCGACGTGAAGGCGATCCGCGATGGCGTGACCAAGCGCTCGCTGTCGATGCTGGAAGAGATGGCGTCGGCGCAAACCGATGCTGAAGCTTCGGCCGAAGACAAGGCGAAGTTCGCGACCTTCTGGGGCGAGTTCGGCCAGGTGCTCAAGGAAGGCATGGGCGAAGATCACGCCAACAAGGATCGCATCGCGAAGCTGCTGCGCTTTGCCTCGACGCAGAACGATACGGCGGAGCAGAACGTGTCGCTGGCCGACTACGTCGCGCGCATGAAGCCCGAGCAGTCGAAGATCTACTACGTGACCGCCGATACGTGGCAGGCCGCCACCCACAGCCCGCACCTCGAAGTGTTCCGCAAGAAGGGCGTGGAAGTGCTGCTGCTGACCGATCGCGTCGACGAATGGATGCTGTCGTTCCTCAACGAATTCGACGGCAAGCCGCTCGCGAGCGTGGCGCGTGGCGATCTCGATCTGGGCGCGCTCAACGACGAAGAAAAGCAGCAGCAGGAGCAGGTGAGCGAAGCGCTCAAGCCGCTCGTCGAGCAGATGAAGGAAGCGCTGCAGGGCAAGGCCAAGGATGTGCGTCTGACGTTCCGCCTGACCGATTCGCCGTCGTGCCTCGTGGCCGACGAGAACGACATGAGTGGTTATCTGCAGCGCATGTTGAAGGCGGCGGGGCAGCAGGCGCCCGACATGCAGCCGATTCTCGAAGTGAACCCGGAGCATCCGCTGGTGAAGGCGCTGAGCGCAGATAACGCGAACTTCGGCGACTGGTGCCATCTGCTGTTCGATCAGGCGCTGCTCGCGGAAGGCGGCGCGCTGGAAGATCCGGCGAGCTTTGTGAAGCGTACGAATGCGTTGTTGCTGGCGAAAGCGGGTTGATGTGACGCAGGAATGCTGCGCGACGCGCTCGCGCGCGCAGCATTTTTCGGATCTCTCTGGTTCTTCACGAGGGATCTGAAAGCTGAGGATGGAAGTACACGCGGGGTGTTGCGACGGTTGTGTCGCGCATGAGCCGCGTGCTGAATCCATGGACCGCGCAATGCGCCTCAGCGAACTCAAACACCCTATCAAAAGCTTGCCGTTCCGAGCCTTGCTCGACGGTGGCACCGGGTCATACCAGATCGGTATCCGTCCGATGATCACGGCCGATGTCCAATACTGGAATCGTCACGTCCAGCCCTTGATCAGGGCGCAGTACGACGAATGGCCGGCTTCTGTTCCCCTCGATTGCCTGCGTCCTGCTGACGTCGATGTCGGCGCCATTCGCGCGGATGTACACTGGGACTGGGAACGCATTTTCCTGCTCGCCAAGTGTCACAACTTTTTACGGCCGCTGGCAGACGTGCGTGAACGGGCTCACGCGTGGTGCCTCGAACTGGCTGGTGCTGACGGCGGCGTCCCTGTCGGTCTGCTGACTGCGGTTCCTGCGTATGCTTCGCCAGTTTTGGGCGATCGTTCGAAATGGGGGTTTGTCTGGTACCTGGCCGATGCGCCGACCGAGTTCTATGTCACGATGCGCCTTGAACCGGTTGCGGGCGTAGCGCGGGCGCTCATCGACACCGCAATCCAGATGCGACTCGATCTTGCCGCTGACGCTTCGGTTTTCCTGCACGCAGACCCCAAAGGGGGACGCAAGCTGATCGAGTTTTACAGCAGGCGATGCGGTATGAGTCGTGTCGACACCCCGAAGCGATACGTATCGCCCTTCAGGCGCGTTGTTCCGGGCGAGTATTTTTATCTGGACGACGAGGCAGGGCGTCGATTCTGCGCTGCTCACGATGCAAGGCGGGCGGCCTGGGAGAGCTAAATGGCTGGCAACGCAAGCGAGAACGAAGGCGGCCCGCAGGACTTTTCTACATCGCAGTTTTCTGCGGATGAGATGCGCGCGCTATTCGCGTGGCTGGGCGTCGATTTCGCTACTGCTGACGAGGACAAGCGTCGGCTCGCTGTGGCGCGTCTTGCAGAGGTGCTGCGCGACGAAGCGCAGACAGACGCGCTCATGGCGGAGTTGCAGGCGGTCGGGCAGCAAACGGGCGCGGACATCCAGCGACGTGAAGCGTTCGAGCCATTGCAAAAGCGGCATCCCGTTCGTTCAACGGACCGGGAACTGCTCGACGATCCCGCTTCGGTGGGCAAGGTATTGGACGCTGTGGTGGACACCGGGGCGCGCCGGACCCGGATTCACGAGGCGAGCGACGCTGGGCTCCTGGGGTACGGGGTTCGGGGCGGCGGCGTGGTGCATGCGCCTTTGTCCGGTACCACGATCGAAGAGGGCGAGAGCGCGGTGTTCTCGCGCTCGGGCGTGCCAGATGTTCCCCCCGCTCCAGAAGCCTTGCTTCAATGGACTAAATTTGCCTTCGAGGTGGATCATGTCCTCAAGGCACATGAGACGCTCTGGGGGCGTCTCGTGGCTTTTTTCCATCGCTCGAACATGATCAGCCGTTGGGAGCAAACCAACCCCGCGTGGCTCGACCTTCATCTGCAGGAGGGACACCGTCGCTGGCTGTTTCAGATTCACTTCGGCGGCAACGACGACTGTCTGCTGCTGATCGTTTCCGGGCATGCGGGTGTACCGCTTCGCGTTCCGGCCAGAGATCCTCACGAATTCTCGAAGCTGTTGATTGACGCGTTCGATGGCGATATCAATCCCGCGCGTCTCGCCTTGACGTCTGTCCAGCAAGCGATCGAAGCGTCTACCACGGCTTCCCTGCATTAAACATGGTCGATTGCGCGGCGTGCCCTGGCCAGGCCCGCAATCAAGGCCTGAGAACGCTCCCGGCGCGCTGCTCAAGCAAGGTAATGAGTTCGGGCTGCATGAAGGTGTACTTGTCAGGAATATCGAGGCACACGATCTTTTTCCCTTTCAGCGCATCGCCGAATTGCCTGGAAAGCCTCGACTTGTGCGAGCGCTCCATCACAAGAATGACTTCGGCCCAACGGATGTGCTCGCTGGAAACCTGTTCCTCGGCATCCGGGGCCGTGCCGGCGGAGGCGGTTTCGATGCCTGGCCAACTGGCAAACACCTGTTCTGCGGTGGGACTTCTCAGGCGATTCCTGCTACAGATGAAGAGTGCGCGCATGGGCGTTCGCTAAAGATCCGGTGGTGTACGAGGGCTTGAACCCGCGACGCGTCATTTTATCGCCGGGGTGATGCGGACCGGCTTCGCAGCGCCACCCGGATCGAAGCGAATCGCAATGCGCACCGCCTATAATCCCCGCCATGCCCATCCGATTCGATGCCGCCGACGCGCACTGGCGCGCCGCGCCCCTCGCGGCCTTTAGCGCCGATCAGAAAGACTGGCTCACGCGCGGCGGTTCGCTGACCGCTCATCTGCGTGCGCTGGGTGCTGTCGAAGTACGCGTGACGCGCGAAGCCGTCGCCATGCCCTGGTCCGACGAATGCGCCGCGCTCGGCCTCGCGCCGCGCGAGCGGGCGTGGGTGCGCGAGATCGTGCTGGCCGTCGATGGCGTGCCTTACGTCGCGGCACACAGCGCGACGCCGCTCGTGGCGAGTCACGGCGTCTGGCAGGCGATGCGCCGTTTGCGTACGCGTCCCCTGGCTGAACTGCTTTACACCGATAGCGGCGTGGCGCGCTCGGCGCTGGTGAGCCGGCGCGTGAGCGCGCGGCATCCGCTGCATGCGCTGGCGGCGCGCGAGACCGAGGCCGCTTTTGTACCGCATGTATTTGTCGCGCGCCGTTCCGTGTTCGAGCGCCACGGCGAGCCGCTGCTCGTGACCGAGTGCATGTTGCCCGCGTTGTGGGCGCATCTCGCGCGACTCGGCGCACAGCCGTCCACGCCTGCACATTCGGTGCGCGAACGTGGCCCACTTGGGCATACGGCTTCGCGGGCGCATCCGTCGTCGCATACTGGCGCACGTTGAGCGGCGAGGGCGAGCATGAGTTTCAAGCGTTGTTTTCCGCCGGTTGTCGATGCACGGACGCGCGTGCTGATACTCGGCAGTTTGCCGGGCGAGGCGTCGCTCGCGCATCAACAGTATTACGCGCACAAGCAGAATAAATTCTGGCATCTGGTGGGCGAGGTGATCGGCGTCGATCTGCCTGCGCTCGACTATCAAACACGCCTGCAAACGCTGCTCGAACATCGCGTCGGTCTGTGGGACGTGGTGGCGCAGGCGCGTCGCGAAGGCAGTCTCGATGCCGATATTCGCGATCACGCGGGCAACGATCTCATCACCTTGATCGGGCGCTTGCCGTCGCTCGAAGCGATCGCGTTCAATGGCGGCACGGCCGCGCGCATTGGCGAACGCATTCTGGGCGCGCATGCCAAACGTTTTCGCGTGCTGAATCTGCCGTCCAGTAGTCCTGCCTATGCGTCGATGAATTTCGCAACGAAGCTCGTGGCGTGGCGCGCGCTCGCCGATGTCGTGGGCGCATCGAAGCACGGTAACGTGTAAACGCGTAAGTGCGGAAGCGCCCTGCAAACTCGCCGCGCAACTGGTGTGATGTGAAGAAGGCATGCAAGCGCGCACAACACGCCTTGAAAAGCGCGTTTTTGCCGTATAAAACTGGCCTGATGCGCGACGAATGCTATGCTCTCGTTCGCCCGCGCAGATGCGTTCGAGATGTGTTCGAAAACGCATGTGATCTCGCGGCTGAAACCACACCGCGAAACACGGTAAATCGCAGCGCAATACGCGCATCTGCACCTGCTCCTCACAAGCAAGACATCTTTACATGACGACTCTCATCAAGCGCGCTTCGGCCGAGGCGCGCGCATTCAGCAAGACGCCCGCCACGACCACCGACGAGGCCGCCGCGCCCGAACAGATCGTGACGCAAGCTGAAACGCCGGCGCCGGTTGCAGACGTGACCGCAGCACCGCAAGCGATCGCAGCGGCAACGCCGGAAACGAAGGCCGCAGCAAAGCCGGCGGCAAAGCGCGCAGCGAAGGCCGCAACGAAGCCTGCAGCCAAGCCGGCCGCAAAGCGCGCAGTCAAGGCAGCCGCAAAGCCGGCAGTGAAGGCCGAAGCGAAGCCGGAAGAAAAGGTCGAAGCAAAGATCGAAGCGAAGGTTGAAGCAAAGCCGGCAGCAAAGGCTGCTACGAAGGCAGCGGCAAAGCCCGCAGCCAAGCCCGCGCCGAAGGCAGCAGCAAAGCCCGCAGCAAAGCCGGCAACGAAGGCCGCAGCAAAGCCGGCAGCGAAGGCAGCAAAGCCCGCACCGAAGGCAGCCGCCAGCCAGGCCGAAAAGCCCGCAGCCGTCGAACAGGCCGCAGCCGTCACGCCCGCACGCGCGAAGCGTGTGAACGCCAAGGCAGCCAAGGCTGCGCAGGCCGAAGCCGCACCGAAGGTCCAGAAAATGACGAAGCGTCCGCGCCGTGCCGCCGAAGACGATCTCGACAACGCACCGGTCATCGAAGCGCCGCGCAAGCCGCGTTTCGCGCCGGTCACGTTCTCGGAAGAGAGCGGCGTGCGTTACCTGCACTTCGGTACCGAGTGGGTGCAAGGCGCGATGCGTCTGTCGAAGCCGCAACACATCGAACTCGAATACGCACAGCAGATGATGTCCTGGCTGCTGTTCCTCGCCACGCCCGCGCGCATCGTGCAACTGGGTCTGGGCGCGGCTGCGCTGACCAAGTTCGCGCATCGCTACCTGCGTCCGGCGAAGGTCGAGGCCGTCGAACTGAACCCGGCGGTCGTGGTCGCGGCACGCACGATGTTCGCACTGCCGCACGACGACGCACGTCTGACCGTGCGCGAACTGGACGCATGGGATTTCGTGCAGGACCGTTCGAACCACGGCACGATCGGCGCTCTGCAGATCGACATCTATGATGCGACCGCTCGCGGTCCGGTGCTCGACAGCGTTGCGTTCTACCGCGCCGTGCGCGCGTGTCTCACGGACGCGGGCGTCGCGACGATCAACCTGTTCGGCGATCACCCGAGCTACGTGCGCAACATGAAGCGCCTGAAGGAAGCCTTCGACGGCCGCGTGATCGCGCTGCCGGAAGTGCACGACGGCAACCGCGTCGCGCTGGCCTTCTCGGGTCCGGCGCTCGACGTGAGCTGGACGGCGCTCGACAAGCGCGCGCGTCTGCTCGAAAGCAAGCTCGGTCTGCCCGCGAACCAGTGGGTCAAGGCACTGCGCGCTGCATGCAAGGAAATCGGCAAGGAAGGCACGACGTTCGCGATCTAAGTTTGAGATCTGGATTCGCGATCTGACGCTTTTTGCCGAAGCGACACGAACGGCCCCGCATCACGCGGGGCCGTTTTTTTTCGTCGATCGAAAAGCGGTGCTTTCGGATAGCTGACAGTTTCGAATCCGAAATGTTGTTAAAGGTTGGGGTCCGCCCCGGGTTGACCCGTCGCGATGGCATCGGTACGCTTTTCAGCGCTTTCGGGGACCTTGCGAGGCACGAGCTCGCGGGCCTGCAACGGCCAGAATGAGGCCGCATAACAACATAAGTCGCGAGGAGGAGACGTCATGGCTCACGACGCCGACGCCGCAAAGGCCAGCAAGCACTGGCTCTGGCTGTTGCTCTTGCCCTGGATCGCCATGATCTGGGTGCCGTCGTACAACAAGGTCGAACCCACTCTGTGGGACTTTCCGTTTTTCTACTGGTACCAGCTCCTCTGGGTGCTGATCAGTGCCGTCATCACCGCCGTCGTCTATTTCAGGACCAAGGATCGCTCGAAGAGCGGCCGGGCGGGAGGCGCGCAATGAATGTGACCGCAACCTTCGTCTTTATCCTGTTCTTCGTCGGCGTGACGATTGTCGGCTTTCTGGCCGCGCACTGGCGCAAGGGCGATCTCGCGCATCTGGAAGAGTGGGGCCTCGGCGGGCGTCGCTTCGGCACCATCGTCACCTGGTTCCTGCTGGGCGGCGACCTGTACACCGCGTACACCTTCGTGGCGGTGCCGGCGCTGGTGTTCGGCGCGGGCGCAACGGGTTTCTTCGCGCTGCCCTACACGATCCTGATCTATCCGTTCGCCTTCGTGGTGTTCCCCAAGCTCTGGGCCATCGCCAAGCGTCACCAGTACGTCACGTCCGCCGACTTCGTGAGCGCGCGCTACGGCAGCCGCATGCTGGCGCTGGCGATTGCCGTGACCGGCATCGTCGCGACCATGCCGTATATCGCGTTGCAACTGGTGGGGATCGAAGTGGTGATCGGCGCGCTGGGCTTCGATACGACCGGTTTTGTCGGCGATCTGCCGCTCATCATCGCGTTTGCGATTCTCGCGGCCTATACGTACACCTCGGGTCTGCGCGCTCCGGCCATGATCGCGGTGGTGAAGGACGTGCTGATCTACATCACGATTGCGGTGGCGATCATCGTGATTCCGGCGCAGATGGGCGGTTTCGGCCATATCTTCGCTTCCGTGCCGCCGGCCAAGCTGCTGCTCAAGGCGCCGGATGCGTCGAGCCTGAACGGCTATAGCGCCTACGCCACGCTGGCGGTGGGTTCGGCGCTCGCGCTGTTCCTCTATCCGCACTCGATCACGGCGGTGCTGTCGTCGTCGTCGGGCAATACGATTCGCCGCAATATGGCGATGCTGCCTGCGTACTCGCTGGTGCTCGGTTTGCTCGCGCTGCTCGGCTATATGGCGCTGGCGTCGGGCGTGAAGGACATGCCGGAATTCGCGCCGTACTTCAAGGCCTTCGGTCCGAACTTCGCGGTGCCGGCGCTGTTCCTGCACTTCTTCCCGTCGTGGTTCGTGGGCGTGGCGTTTGCGGCCATCGGCATCGGCGCGCTGGTGCCGGCGGCGATCATGTCGATCGCGGCCGCCAACCTCTACACGCGCAACATCCACAAGGAGTTCATCAACCGCAACATGAATCACGAGCAGGAAACCAATATCGCCAAGCTGGTTTCGCTGATCGTGAAAGTGGGCGCGGTGGCGTTCATTCTTGGTCTGCCGCTGACGTACGCGATCCAGCTGCAACTGCTGGGCGGGATCTGGATCATCCAGACGCTGCCTGCGATCGTGCTCGGTCTCTATACGCGCATGCTCGACTGGCGCGGTCTGCTGATCGGCTGGGCGGTGGGCATCGCCACGGGCACGTGGATGGCGATTTCGCTGCACCTGAAGGGCTCGATCTTCGTCGTGCATCTGTTCGGCATGGATGTGCCGGGTTATGCGGCGGTGTGGTCGCTGATCGTCAACCTGGTGGTGTCGGTGGTGGTCTCGGCGCTGGTGCATCTGTCCGGCATGCAAAAGGGCGTCGACCGGACGCGTCCCGAAGACTATCTGGACGTGGTCGAAAGCTGATCCTGCTCGCCACATGGCGCAACACGAAAGCCCGCAACGTCATGGTTGCGGGCTTTTGTTCTTCTGGTGCACGATGGTCGGCGTCACCGCAACGCTAGTCGCGCCATGGCCCTGATCGAACCTGATAGCGAACCCGAAATCGATACCAAAACACCACCCGCACGCCATCCCGTGCGCCGCCGCTCGCGCGCGGCGCGGGTGTGGCGCGCGATCAGCTCGCCGTTCTATCGCTACCGCAACGCAGGCGTGATTCACGCGGTACGCGTGGGTTTCGCGATGCTCGTGTCGATCCTCGCGACCACCGGCATCGACATTCCGCACGGCATCTGGTCGTCGGTGACGCTGCTGGTGGTGATCGGCGGGCTGCAGCATCACGGCAATATCCGCAAGAAGGCCACCGAGCGGGCGCTCGGCACGCTGCTCGGCGCATTGATCGGCCTGACGCTGATCGTCGTGCAGGCGGTCACGGGATCGACGTGGCTCACGTATTCGCTGATGTCGATCGTCGCGGCCGTGTGCAGCTATTACGCGATCGGCAAGCCCGGTTATGTGGCGCTGCTGACCGCGATTACGATGTGCATCGTCGCGGGCCACGGCGACAACCATATCGATACCGGCCTGTGGCGCACGCTCAACGTGATGATCGGCATCGTGATCGCGCTGGCGTTTTCGTTCGCGCTGCCGCTGCACGCCACTTACTCGTGGCGCTACCGGCTCGCCGACAATCTGCGCGAATGCGCGCGCGTCTACGCGCAGGTGGTGAGCGGCGTGCATGTCGATACCGACGAACAGGTCGCGCAATTCCGCCGCCTCAACACGCGGCTCGTGCAGTTGCGCGCGCTGATGCCTTCGGTGGCGAAGGAAATCGACGTGCCGGTGGCGCGGCTCGAACAGGTGCAGCGCCTGCATCGCTCGTTGCTGAGTTCGCTGGAGATGATGTCGACGGGGCTTGGCCACTACGAGCAGCGTCTCGTGCGCGTGGCTTTCGCACAGCGCAGCGCGTGTGTGCGCGAGGCCTTGCTGACGACGGCGCGCGCGCTTCGCTTTGGCGGCGCGCGGCATCCTGAGGCGGCGGCGCGGGCGTTGCGCTCGAGCCCGCTAGACCGGCCGATGGAAGCGGACGAAGCCGCGAACCAGGCCACCGAGCCGCTCGCACCGGAAATGCAGGGGCCTTACTGGCTCGAACAGCGTTTCGAGGAGCAGGTGGGGCAACTGCGTGCCTTGCTCCTCGAAATCGAACCGAGATGGAACATCGAGCGCGCGCATCTGCACCGCATGGTGTGAAGCGCGCGTCATGATCAATGCGCTAACCTGAATCTCAGGGCGCCGGGTTTTCCAGCGGCGGCGCAGTGACCATCCAGGGCACGCCGAATCGATCGGTCAGCATGCCGAAGCCGGGCGACCAGAACGTTTTCTGGAACGGCATGCCGATCTGCGCGCCTTTCGACAGCGCGTCGAAATAGCGCTGCGCCGTGGCGGCGTCGGGCGCGGTGAGCGAGACGCTGAAGCCGGTGAAGGTGTCGTGATTCGTCATGCAACCGCCATCGGACATCATCAACTGCGCGTCGCCGACCTGGATCGTCGCGTGCATGATCTTGTCGGCCAGTTCGGGCGGCAGCGGGCGCTGCGGATCGGGCGGGCCGTCCTTGAAACGCATCTTGAACAGCTCCGTGGCGCCGAGCGCCTCGCGATAGAACGCGATCGCTTCCTCGCAGGTGCCGTTGTAAAAGAGGTAGGGCTGGATTTGCATCGTCATCTTCCTTGCGGACTGGACGGTTGGCCGGTCCCTTGCGCAGCGTCCTGGTTGCAGTGCGCGTCGTGCGGCGCTGTGGGGGGCGGCGCATGACAGGGGGAACGGGGATTGTGTTGCCTCGCGCGGCGCTATCAAGCTGGCCGCTGCCCTGATTCTAGGCGCGCGCGTGCCCGCTTCGGGCAGCCATCTCGCCAGGGTTTGCGAGAGCGCAGAGTGGAATGGAGGTTGCAGGGTTTTCGCGGGCGCAAAAACGCAAAAAAAGGCCGCACATGCGTGATGTGCGGCCCTTGCGGAGACTTCGGCGCGCGGTGAGCGGCTGCTTAAAACCGCGCTTGCATGCCGAATACGCGCCTGCTTACTTCGCGCGCAGTTCTTCGACCATCTTGTCGAGCTTGACCGCATCGGCGGCGAACGCGCGAATGCCTTCGGCGAGCTTTTCGGTGGCCATCGCGTCTTCGTTGAGCAGGAAGCGGAACGAGGCTTCGTCCACGGCCACGCGCGCGATGTTCTCGTTCGCGAACGCTTCGGGCGAAAGCTTGCGGTCGATCTTCTCGTTGCTGTCATGCAGCTTCTGCAGCAGATCCGGGCTGATCGTCAGCAGGTCGCAACCGGCGAGTTCGACGATCTGGCTGGTGTTGCGGAAGCTGGCGCCCATCACTTCGGTCTTGTAGCCGAACTTCTTGTAGTACGCGTAGATCTTGCGCACCGACTGCACGCCCGGATCGTTGGCGCCGCCGTCCTTCGCGTCGTCCCAGTCCGCGCCCTTGGCCTTCTTGAACCAGTCGTAGATGCGGCCGACGAACGGCGAAATCAGTTGCGCGCCGGCTTCGGCGCACGCTGCGGCCTGTGCGAGCGAGAACAGCAGCGTCATGTTGCAGCGGATGCCTTCCTTCTGCAGCACTTCGGCGGCGCGGATGCCTTCCCACGTCGAGGCGAGCTTGATCAGCACGCGCTCTTTCTCGATGCCGGCCTTCTTGTAGAGGTCGATGAGGTGATGAGCCTTGTCGATCGACTTTTGCGTGTCGAACGACAGACGCGCGTCGACTTCGGTCGAGACGCGGCCCGGAATGATCTTGAGGATTTCGGTGCCGAAAGCGATCAGCAGATGGTCGATGATCGCTTCGACCGACTCGCTCGCGTGATCGCGCACGGTTTTTTCGAGCAGCGGACGGTATTCCGCCTTCTGCACGGCCTTGAGGATCAGCGACGGGTTGGTGGTCGCGTCCTGCGGCTTGTACTGGACGAACTGCTGGAAGTCGCCCGTATCGGCGACGACGGTGGTGTACTGCTTGAGCTGATCGAGTGCGGTAGTCATGTCTGGCCTTGTGGGCGCATGCGCGCCGGCGTCGGTGAAAGTTGAACGGCCTGTGAGCCTGGGCATCGTGCTAACGGTGGTTAGCCGGGAGCGCCGGGCGCGCAGGGCGAAACGCTGAACGCTTTACGCCTGTACGCGAAAGGGCGATGTCGCGCCGATCGGGATTGGCGCGACTCACTGCGTCATTTTATGGCGGATCGGGAGGCGGTGCGATGACGCGCGCGCGGCGAACAAAAATCGTTTAAAAATCGGCGCAAATTCGGTGCCGGGGCTTTCGATTCGTTATCCGCCGCGCCTTCAGGCCTTGCGCGCGTTCAGCACGAACTGCGTGAGCACGCCCGCCACCAGCCCCCAGAACGCCGCGCCGATCGACAGCAGCGTGAGGCCCGAAGCCGTCACCATAAAGGTCACGAGGGCCGCTTCGCGCTCGCGCGGGTTCTGCATCGCGTTGGTGAGGCCGCTCATGATCGAGCCGAACAGCGCCAGCGCGGCAATCGACACCACCAGCGCCTGCGGAAACGCCGCGAACAGCGCCGCGATAGTCGCGCCGAAGGTGCCCGCGATCAGATAGAAGATGCCGCACCAGACCGCCGCCATATAGCGTTTGGTGCGGTCCTCGTGCGCGTGCGGGCCGGTGCAGATCGCCGCCGTGATGGCCGCGAGGTTGATGCCGTGCGAGCCGAACGGCGCGAGCAGCAGCGAGGCGAGGCCGGTCGTGGCGATCAGCGGCGAGGAGGGCGTGTCATAGCCATCGGCGCGAATCACGGCGATGCCCGGCACGTTCTGCGAGGCCATCGCCACCACGAACAGCGGAATGCCGATGCTCACGATCGCCTGCACCGAAAACGCGGGCATCGTGAACACGGGTTTCGCCACGGCCACGCGGAAGTGGCTGAAATCGAGCAATCCCAGCGCCGCGGCCGCCGCGATCCCCACCACCAGCGTGCCGACGATCGCATAGCGCGGCACGAAACGCTTCATCAGCAGATAGGCGAAGAACATGGTGAGCACGAGCGGCGTCTGCACCTGCGCGGCGTGAAAAATCTCGATGCCGATCTCGAACAGGATGCCGGCCAGCAGCGCCGCGGCGATACCGGCGGGGATGCGCTTCATCAGCGTGTCGAACCAGCCGGTCAGACCCACGGCGGTGAGCAGCACGGCGCAGACGATAAAGGCGCCGATGGCCTCGGCATACGGCACATGCGGCAGCGAACTGATCAGCAAGGCGGCGCCCGGTGTGGACCACGCCACCACGGTAGGCGCGCGATACCACAGCGACAGGCCGATGGTGGTCACCGCCATGCCGATGGACAGCGCCCAGATCCACGACGAAATCTGCGCGTCGGTGAGATGCGCGGCCTGGCCCGCCTGGAACATCAGGACCAGCGAACTGGTGTAGCCCGTCATCATCGCGACGAAACCGGCCACGATCGTGGCGACCGACGTGTCGGCCAGCGGCCGCAGCGGTCCCGGCCGGAAGTTCGCCGGCAGGTCGGGGGATGAAGGCGCGGTCATGCTGGAGTACTCCTCGTTTTTTTAGTGTGAAGTTGCGCGCGCAACCGTCTGGTCCGGCGGTTGCGCTGCGTGTGGCGTGAAAGTGTCAGGTTGGCTGGCGCTATTTGCTCAGCGCGCGC
The DNA here is from genome assembly GCF_905220255.1 of Paraburkholderia sp. J69-1. NCBI lineage: Bacteria > Pseudomonadati > Pseudomonadota > Betaproteobacteria > Burkholderiales > Burkholderiaceae > Paraburkholderia > Paraburkholderia sp. J69-1. The sequence continues at coordinate 567,953 of NZ_CAJMZG010000001.1, forward strand.
ATGGCCGTTTCCAGCCCGGCGACGGTGAGCGGATACATGCGATGCCCCAGAATTTCGCGGATCACCGAAACCGACTGGCGGTATTCCCATAGCCGCTCGGGTTCCGGGTTGAGCCAGGCGAAGTGCGGGAACTGGTCGGCCAGCCGCCGCAGCCACACGGCGCCCGCTTCCGGGTTGTTGTATTCGACCGAGCCGCCCGGCTGCAGCACTTCATACGGACTCATGGTGGCGTCGCCGACGAAGATCAGCTTGTAGTCGGGCGTGAACTTGTGCAGCAGATCCCACGTGGGCGTGCGCTCCGCGTGGCGGCGGCGGTTGTTCTTCCACAGATAGTCGTAGACGCAGTTGTGGAAGTAGTAGAACTCCAGATGCTTGAACTCGGCCTTGGCGGCGGAAAAGAGTTCTTCGGTGCGCTTGATGTGATCGTCCATCGAGCCGCCCACGTCGAGCAGCATCAGCACTTTCACATTGTTGTGGCGCTCCGGCACCATCTTGAGATCGAGCCAGCCCGCGTTGGCGGCCGTGCTGCGGATCGTGCCGTCGAGATCGAGTTCCTCGACCGCGCCTTCGCGCGCGAAACGGCGCAGGCGGCGCAAGGCCACCTTGATATTGCGCGTGCCGATCTCGACCTGATCGTCGTAATCGCGGTAGGCGCGCGCGTCCCACACTTTCACGGCGCTGCGCTGCCCACCTTCGCCGCCGATGCGGATACCTTCCGGGTTATAGCCGCCGTTGCCGAACGGCGACGTGCCGCCCGTGCCGATCCACTTGCTGCCGCCTTCGTGGCGCTCCTTCTGTTCCTCGAACAGTTCCTTCAGGCGCTCCATGAGCTTGTCGAGCCCGCCCATCGCTTCGATCTGCGCGCGCTGTTCGGGCGTGAAATCGCGTTCGAGTTTTTTCTTGAGCCAGTCTTCGGGAATCTCGAAGGCCTGTTCGGACTTCTTTTCGATGCCGCGAAAATACGCGCCGAAGGCCTGATCGAAACGGTCGAAATACTGCTCGTCCTTCACGAGCGTCATGCGCGCGAGATAGTAGAAGTCGTCGAGCGACGGCGCGATCACGCGCTCCTTGAGCGCTTCGACGAGCGTGAGGTACTCCTTCACGGAGACCGGCAGCTTCGCGTCGCGCAGCGTATAGAAGAAGTCGATCAGCATGCGGGTTCTCCGTGCTTTTTCACGTGCCCGGCGCGGCTTAGCGGTTGTGGCGGTTCATGTAGATGAGCCGCTCGAACAGCGTCATGTCCTGTTCGTTCTTGAGCAGCGCGCCGGCGAGCGGCGGCATCGACTTCGAACCGTCCACGGCGCGCAGCGCTTCGGGCGGGATGTCTTCGGCGAGCAGCAGCTTGAGCCAGTCGAGCAGTTCGGATGTCGAAGGTTTCTTCTTCAGGCCCGCGACGTTACGCAGTTCGAAGAAACTTTCCATCGCGGCGCTCAGCAGTTCGCGGCGGATGCCCGGATAGTGCACCTCGACGATGCGCTGCATCGTGGCCGGATCGGGGAAGCTGATGTAGTGGAAGAAGCAGCGGCGCAGGAAGGCGTCCGGCAGTTCCTTCTCGTTGTTCGACGTGATGATGACGAGCGGGCGCTGCTTCGCCTTGATGAGTTCGCGCGTCTCGTAGACGTAGAACTCCATGCGGTCGAGTTCGCGCAGCAGGTCGTTGGGGAATTCGATGTCGGCTTTATCTATTTCGTCGATCAGCAGCACGCTTTGCTGCTCCGACTCGAACGCCTGCCACAGCACGCCCTTGACGATGTAGTTGCGGATATCCTTCACGCGTTCGTCGCCGAGCTGCGAGTCGCGCAGGCGCGACACCGCGTCGTATTCGTAGAGACCTTGCTGCGCCTTCGTGGTGGACTTGATGTGCCATTGCATCAGCGGCATGTCCAGCGCGGCGGCCACTTCCTCGGCCAGCATGGTCTTGCCGGTGCCGGGCTCGCCCTTGATGAGCAGCGGGCGCTTGAGGGTGATCGCGGCATTGACCGCGAGCTTGAGATCGTCGGTGGCGACGTACTGCGAAGAGCCTTCGAAACGCGTGGCGCGCATGATGAACCGCTCGCTGAAAAAAATCCCAGTATAAGTCAGATGGGGTGTTGCTTCAGAGGGGCCTCGCGTATCGTTGGCTCCGCCCGATGCGGTACTGATTCAGGATCGCGGGGCGCAGTTTTTATGCCGTTTTTGTCCCGTCACGGGAACGAATCGCCCGGGTTTTATCGTCCGTTCCAGGCCCGCGCAGGTCGCCAGTTGCAAAAGCGCACCGCATCAGGGATCACCCGCACGACCCGCCGCAAAGGCCGCTCGCATAACGCCCGAGCCCCGTCTGGCGGGCCTCAGCGGGCGCGCGGCGGGCGGCAGCCCGTGGACGGGCTGCGCGGCGTCGCGGTATACTCAGACCGATTTTTTTCGGCCTGCACGGCGACCCAAAAGTAAAACAGCAGTAATGCGGCGCAGGCCGTGGCCTGCGGTTCGGGCGTTCGAATCCCCTCAAGCCAGGTTGGATGCTATGAAAAAAATTGTCGGCAAGCACGTCATGCTCGGAGCAGTGACCGTGCTGGCGGGCTTCGCGGCCACGGCACACGCGGATGTCGTGGGCGACGCGAAGGCAGGTCAAGGCAAGGTTGCGATGTGTATCGGCTGTCATGGTATTCCCGACTACCGCACCGCCTATCCCGAGGTCTATCACGTGCCCATCCTGGGCGGCCAGAACGCGCAGTACATCCAGAACGCGCTGCACGGCTACAAGAAGGGCGACCGCCACTTCGAGACGATGCACGCGATCGCGGCAACGCTCACCGACCAGGATATCGCCGATATCGCGGCTTATTACTCGTCGCAGTCGGCCACCTCCAAGAACAACCCCGAGAAGTAACCGGCACGGGAGACGACAATCCATGAACAAGCCCTATACGGCCGTGCGCGCCGGTGCGCGTGAAGCGCGATTCAAGGCCGCGTTTTTGAAGGCTGCCGTGCTGGTTTCGGCGGCTGCCGCGCTGGCGGCCACGCTCGCGCTGCATCCGGCGCATGCCGCTGATGCCGCCAACGGCAAGGTGCTGTCCGACAGCCACAACTGCGCGGCCTGCCATGGCGTGAATCTGAACAAGCCGGTGAGCCCGGAATATCCGAAGCTCGCGGGCCAGCATGCCGATTACATCTATTGGGCGCTGCGCCAGTACCAGATGGGCAACGGCAATCCGCATCTCGGCCGCAACAATCCGATCATGCAGGCGCAGGTGCAGAGCCTGTCGCAGAGCGATATGAAGGATCTCGCCGCGTATATCGAATCGCTCAAGGGCGATCTGATCGAGAAGAAGTGAATCTGATGCGTGCTGCATGAGGCGCGCTCGATGTGAAAACACCCTGCCTGCCGTGCGATTCCAGCGCGGCAGGCAGGGTGTTTTTTTGCGCTTCTTTGGGCTCGATGCGTTGCAGGGCCGCTTAGTCGCGCGTGGCGCGGCGCTCGATGCGCTGGAGATAGGCGTCGGTGTCGGGCGGCGTGCCGGTGCGCTGCGCTTCCCAGATCGTCTCGCCCAGGCACTCCATGATGGCGTGCTGCGCGTCGTGGGTCGATCCCATGCGCGCCGCGAGCCGGTCGTGCGCCGCGCGGATGCCCGGCGGCTGGTCGATCGACAGTTGCTCGCTGATCGCCAGATGCATCGACAGATGCAGGAAAGGGTTGGTCTGGCCGCGTTCGGGCGAATAGTCCTGGACGGCGGCCTGATCGGCGTCGGCGAGTTCCGCGTGGTATTCGGGATGCTCGACGATCCAGTCGGCGGCGATCGCTTCCAGAGGCGTGAGGATTTCGCCTGCGCGCTGCTTGCGCCAGGTCTCGGTGAAAAAGCGGCGGACTTCGTCGCGGCTGGGATTGAACATCGTGAATCGTGCGGTGGTGTGGGGGACGGCGCCCGGGGCCAGAAGCATGCCAGAAGGATTCTGGCGCGCTTGCTGCGCTCCGGGCAGTTCATTCTACGTCGCGGCGCGCAGCCGCGCTGTCAGAGCTCGGGCGGCGGCGTTTTCGGCCTGAATTCGCACAGCGGCTCGATCACGCAATGCCAGCATTCCGGGCGGCGCGCCTTGCAGACATAGCGCCCGTGCAGGATCAGCCAGTGATGCGCGTCCTGCAGAAACTCCTTCGGCGTGAACTTTTCCAGCGCGGTTTCCACCGCCTTCACGTCCTTGCCAGGCGCGAGTCCCGTGCGGTTGGCGACGCGGAAAATATGCGTATCCACGGCGATGGTCGGATGGCCGAACGCGGTGTTGAGCACCACGTTCGCGGTCTTGCGGCCCACGCCCGGCAACGCTTCGAGCGCCTCGCGCGTCTGCGGCACCTCGCCGCCATGCTGCTCGATCAGGATCTTGCAGGTGGCGATCACGTTCTTCGCCTTGGTGCGATAGAGGCCGATCGTCTTGATGTAATCGGCGACGCCTTCCTCGCCCAGCGCGAGCACCGTCGCGGGCGTGTTCGCCACCGGAAACATCCTGCGCATGGCCTTGTTCACCGAGACATCGGTGGCCTGCGCGGACAGCAGCACGGCGATCAGGAGTTCGAACGGCGTCGAAAACTCCAGCTCGGTCGTGGGGTTCGGGTTGATGCTTTGCAGCGTTTCGTAGATCGCGCGGCGCTTGGTGGCGTTCATGGCTTGCGGGGGCCGTTGGTTTTTATGCGGGCTTGTCGTGGTCTTTCGCGGCGTCCGGGGCGGGCGCGTCCGGCGCCGATTCCATTCCCAGACGCTTGCGGCGCGCTTCGGCGGCGTCGATCTGCGCCTGCACATCGGCGCTCACGTGATCGGTGTTGCGCGGTCCTTCGCCGCTGGCCGCCAGTTCCGCCTTCTTCTGACGGGCGCGCTCCATCGCGGCCTGGATGATGGCTTTCTTTTTGGCTTCGGCGTCGCTGGGTGCGGCGGCGGGGGCGCCTGCCGTTGCGTGCGCGGCTGCGGGCGTTTGCGTCGCGGTGGGCGCGGCCGCTGCCGCGGGCGCGGCGGCACGGCGCGCGGCGGCGCGTGCTTCGGCGGCGTCGCGCTCGGCGGCCAGACGCGCCTGATGGCGGTCGTGGCGCAGACGCGCGTCGTCGGCCTGCTGTTGCGTCCAGGCGTCCCAGCCGGTGGCTGCGCCAGTCACGGGGATCATCGCGATGCAGTCCACCGGGCAGGGCGGCACGCACAGGTCGCAGCCCGTGCAGAGATCGCGCACGATGGTGTGCATCTGCTTGGGACCGCCGACGATCGCATCGACCGGGCAAGCCTGCATGCACAACGTACAGCCGATGCACACCTGCTCGTCGATCAACGCGACGGGGCGTGGCCGCTCGACGCCGTTATCGGGATTGATCGGAATGACGGGCTTGCCGAGCAGATGCGCGAGACGCGCGACGCCTTCGGCGCCGCCGGGCGGGCACTGGTTATAACTGGCGGTGCCGGCCGCGACGGCTTCGGCATAGGGCCGGCAGCCGTCGTAGCCGCACTTGGTGCATTGGGTCTGGGGCAGCAGATCTTCGATGCGATCTGCGAGTGTCTTGGAATCGTTCACGGTCGCAATTTCTACGCTGGCCGGGGTGCGCCATCAGCGCTCACGAAGCGTGGCTGACGGCGGCAGGCGGGCACAAGCTGGCAAAGCGGGGCAGGCAGACACGCGCGCGGACGCAGCGCCTGGCGGCGCCTGCCGGACCCGGGTGCGTCAGCGCATGCCGGGATGCGCACGTGCGGCGCCAAAGCCCGCATTATCGCCGATTTCCCGCATTGCCATCGGCAGGGCATGTGCCATAATCAAAGCGCTTAATTCGCAAGTTCGGGCCCAGCCGCAGCGCACCATGCGCCGCGTCTGACGCGCGAACCCGCGAATCCGGCATGCAGGACGGCATTAAAACGCGGCACCGGACGAGGGCTCCGGACGGGCTGCAAATAAACAAAACGAAGATCGAAAAACGAAGGGTGTCAGTCCATTAACCTGGCGCGCCCCGTGGATCGCTGCCGCTACATGGGTTCTTTGGAGAGGCCCGGCAGTGCCAAGCGGGAATCCGCGCGCCTATCGAGCGATCCTGCCACCATGAATCAGCCGAAAATCAAAAGAGATCCTGAAGGCACGCGCCGTCGCATCCTGCTCGCAGCGGCGGAAGAGTTCGCGAGCGGGGGCCTGTTCGGCGCCCGCGTCGACCAGATCGCGCGACGCGCCGAGACCAACGAGCGCATGTTGTATTACTACTTCGGCAGCAAGGAGCAGTTGTTTACTGCCGTGCTGGAGCACGCTTTCGGCGCGCTCAACGAAGCCGAACGCGCACTCGATCTCGCGGGCCTCGCACCCGTCGAGGCGATCACGCGCCTCGCGCATTTCGTCTGGGATTACTACCGCGATCATCCCGAACTGCTGCGCCTCGTGAATAACGAGAATCTGCACGAAGCGCGCTACATGCTCAAATCCACGCGCATCCACGAGATGGTTTCGCCGATCGTCGCTACGCTGGGCAGCATTCTGTCGCGCGGGGAAGCGGCGGGGTTGTTCCGTGCGAACATCGATCCGCTGCGCCTGTACGTGACGCTTTCGGGCATGGGTTATTACATCGTGTCCAACCGCTATACGCTCAACGCCACGCTCGGCCGCGACTTCAGCGCGCCGGCGGAACGCGCCGAGATCATCCAGCTCAATACGGACATGCTGCTGGCGTTCCTGATGCGCAAATAAGCGCACATAAACGCCGATCGCGCGCGCGGCGCAGCAAGCCGGCAGTATGAAAGAAAAAACGCCGCACCTCATGACCTGTGAGGCGCGGCGTTCGCTCATCCGTCGAGCGTCGATCGCAGTCTGCCCTTAAGCAACGTCAAGCGACGTCAAGCAACGACCGTTTCCTTAACCGGCTGCTTCGCGTGCGGCTGATGCTGGCGGATAAAGTCGCGCAGTTGTGGATAGATGATGGTGCGCCAGCGGCGGCCCGAGAAAATGCCGTAGTGGCCGCACTTTTCCGCGGTCAGATGGTGCTTGTTCTGCTCCGGGATGCTCGTGCACAGGTCGTGCGCGGCGCGCGTCTGTCCGGAGCCCGAAATATCGTCGAGTTCGCCTTCGATCGTGAAGAGCGCCGTGTCGCGGATATCCTGCGGCCGCACGCGCTCGCCCGAAACATCCCACGTGCCTTCGGCGAGACTGAATTCCTGGAACACCGTGCGGATGGTCTCGAGGTAATACTCGGCGGCCATGTCGAGCACCGCGTTGTATTCGTCATAGAACTGACGATGTGCTTCGGCGTCCTCTTCGTCGCCGCGCAGCAGGCTCTTGTAGAAGTCCCAGTGCGCCGTGGTGTGGCGGCCCGGATTCATCGCGACGAAACCGGTGTGCTGCAGGAAGCCCGGATAGACCTCGCGGCCCTCGCCCGGATAGTTGGCCGGCACCGTATGGATCACGTTGTTCGCAAACCATTCGAGCGAGTGTTCGGTGGCGAGTGAGTTGACGGCGGTGGGGCTGCGGCGCGCGTCGATCGGGCCGCCCATCATCGTCATCGTGAGCGGGGTGGGTTCGCCGCGGCTCGCCATCAGCGAAATGGCCGCGAGCACCGGCACCGTGGGCTGGCAAACCGACAGCACATGCACGTTCTTCGCGCCGATATGGCGGATGAATTCCTGGATGTACGCCACGTAGTCGTCCAGATGGAACGCACCCGCTTCGAGCGGCACCATGCGCGCGTCGATCCAGTCGGTGATGTAGACCTTGTGGTCCTGCAGCAGCGTGCGCACGGTGTCGCGCAGCAGCGTGGAGTGGTGACCCGACAGCGGCGCGCACACCAGCACCGAAGGCTCGTCCTTGAGCGCGGTCACGGCGGCGGGATCGTCGGCGTAACGCTTGAAACGCAGCAGGCGGCAGAACGGCTTTTCGACGATGGTCTGTTCGACGATCGGGATGTGATGACCGTCTTTTTCGATCTGCTTGATATTGAACTCGGGCTTTTCGTAGTCCTTGCCGAGCCGGTAGAGCAGTTCGTAGCCGGCGGCAAGACGCGTGGCGCCCGGCACGAGCGAGAACGGGCTCGACGGATTCGAAAACGACTTGGAAGCAGCCTGGGCCCACGCGGTAAGGGGGCTAAGCAATGCGCGCTGGTATTCGCGAATTTGGTAGAGCATGGATGCTCCAGCATCAGGGGCCGGATCGCATCCTGGCTACGCGGATAAACGCGACGAGGATGCGGACCCGCTTGTTGATCGGTCGGGCTTGTGACTCTTTCAGTCAGGCTATATATCGGCTTTGCATCGCGCCGCTTGAGCGCAAAAACCAGCCGCTACGCCCCAGCCGCGCGCCACGCTGCCGCACTGCGATCCAGCCGAAACCATCGTATCGGACCCCAGAACGTTGTGCAACGCAGCAAGTCAAGTTTAGCGCACCTCCTACAAACGCGTCGGTGCATTCCCACGTTGACCTCTTCGCGATCCTGACTATGCGCTTTGGCTCGCGGCGGGCTCGCGGTGAACTATGACGCGGTGGCCTCGAAATCGGCTTCCATCGGCGGGATGCCTTCTGGATGGCCGGTTTCCGCTGCCATTTCCTGTTCGTGGCGCATCAGGTTCAGACCGGTGTGGACCAGCGCCACGTGCGAGAAGGCCTGTGGGAAATTTCCCACAAGTCGGCCCGCGACCGGATCGTACTCCTCGGCCAGCAGGCCGACATCGTTGGCGAGCCCGAGCAGCCGTTCGTACATCTTGCGCGCATCGTCCATGCGGCCCTGGAGCGCGAGGTTATCGACCATCCAGAAGCTGCAGGCGAGGAAAGTGCCTTCGCCGGGCGGCAAACCGTCGTTGAATTCGGTGGTGCGGTAGCGCATCACGAAGCCTTCGCACATCAGGTCGCGCTCGATCGCCGCGACGGTGCCCGCGATGCGCGGGTCGTCGGCGGGCAGGAAGCCGACCAGCGGCATCAGCAGCAGGCTGGCGTCGAGGTCGGTGCCGCCGTAGATCTGCGTGAAGGAGTTCAGCTCCGCGTTGAAGGCGCGCTCGCAGATCTGTGCGTGGATGGTTTCGCGCATCTCGCGCCAATGGTCGAGCGGGCCGGGCAGATCGAATTTTTCCGCCGAGCGCACGCAGCGGTCGAACGCCACCCACGCCATCACCTTCGAGAAGGTGAAATGCTGGCGGCCGCCGCGCGTTTCCCAGATACCTTCGTCGGGCTCGGTCCAGATCGTTTCGAGGTGTTCGAGCATCGCGCACTGGATCGACCAGGCGGTGTCGTCGGCTTGCAGGCCGCCCACGCGCGCGAGGTGCAGCGCGTTCATGACTTCGCCGTACACGTCCAGCTGCAATTGCCCAACCGCGTTATTGCCCACCCGCACGGGCTTCGCGCCTTCGTAGCCGGGCAGCCAGTCGAGTTCGATTTCGGGCAGACGGCGCTCGCCGGCGATGCCGTACATGATCTGCAACTGCGAGGGCGAACCGGCCATCACGCGGCCGAGCCACGCGCGCCAGGCGCGCGCTTCGTCGTAATAGCCGCCGCGCATCATGGCGAGCAGGGTGATGGTGGCGTCGCGCAGCCAGCAATAGCGGTAGTCCCAGTTGCGCGTGCCGCCCAGTTGCTCGGGCAGCGAGGTGGTGGGCGCGGCCACGATGCCGCCGGTCGGCTCGTAGGCGAGCGCCTTGAGGGTGATCAGCGAGCGGCGGATCGGCGCGGCCCAGCGGCCTTCGACGGTGCCGCGCGCGGCCCATTCCTCCCAGAAGTTTTCGGTGCGCGCGAGCGCCGTGAACGGATCGCGCGGGGGCGGCAGGCGCAGATGCGACGCGGCGTAGGCCATCGAGAACGGCACGCGCTCGCCTTCCTTGACGTCGAATTCGGCGACCGTGCGCATGTTTTCGCCTTCGAGATCGACGGGCGTGCGCAACACGATGGTGTCCGGGCCGACCGTGGCCTTGATGCCGCTCTCGTAGGCGAGGCGGCTCACCCACGGCACGGAAAAGCCGTAGTCGAAGCGCAACACCAGTTCGCATTGCATGCGCACGGTGCCGCGCCGGCCCACGACGATGCGCACGAGTTCGGTCCAGCCGTTGCCCGGCGGCATGAAGTCGATTAGCGTGACCGCGCCTTCGGCGGTTTCGAAATCGGTTTCGAGGATCAGCGTGTCGCCGCGATAGCGGCGCGTGGTGGTGACTTTGGCGGGCGTGCCGTCGGCGGCGGGCGCGGGGGCGATCTGCCAGCGGCCGTTCTTTTCGGTGCCGAGCAGCGCCGCGAAGCAGGCGCCGGAGTCGAAACGCGGCCAGCAGAGCCAGTCGATGGAACCTTCGCGGGACACGAGCGCGGCGGTGTGGCCGTCGCCGATCAATGCATAGTCTTCGATAAGTGCGGGCATGGTAAGCAGATTGACAGCGTGCGTGGTGCGATTCGTGTGATTTTTACGGCGCTACGGCATGGCTGCGCGCTCAGAGGCTTCCCGGCGCATGCACGCACAAGAGTAGTGGCAGCGGGGGCGAAAGCGCAACGCGTTTTGCGGCGCACGGCACGCCAGCGCACGCAAAACAGGGCTGCGGGAATGGTCGCGGCGCGCCGTTCACGGGCGCGCGCGAGAGCTTGAGCGGAGCAATCCGGCGCGTTCAGAAATGTCCACCCGTGCCGAACAGGCCGATGATCCCGATGATGATCAGATAGAGCGCAACGATGTAGTTGAGCAGGCGCGGCACGACCAGAATCAGAATGCCGGCGATGAGCGCGACGAGCGGGCCGATGGCGACATGGATGTTCATAGTTCACTCCGTAGTGAGCGAGGCCGCGTGCTGCGCGCTGGCAGCGCGATGGCGTGCAACCTCTCGTATACTTCGCTTCCAACCCTCATAAGATCCGTGCTCGCGCAGGCATCGGGCAGATGTGTTTTGCTCATGCCGCGCGGAAACGATCAGCAGCAGATTCGCCAGTTCGACAAGAAGAAAGGAGGTCGACATGTTTCAAGGCCATGCAGTCGCAATCGCCATGCCCGTGCAATCGCGTAAATCCGGTGCACCGCGCACCCCGAAGCGCGGCATTATTCATCAGATCATCAAAGGGATCGCCATCATGGCCACAGTCGCCGCCTCCGTCGCTGCGCCGCAGGCATTCGCGCAAGGTGCGTCCGCCGATGTGGCCGGCAACGGCGTGTACGACCTGATCGTCGGCACCTATACGGGCGGCAAGAGCGAAGGCCTGTACGTCTATCGCTTCGATTCGAAGACCGGCGACGCGCAGCAGGTCAGCGTCGCGAAGACGGTGAACCCGTCGTATCTGGTGGTCAGCAAGGACAAGCGCTTCGTCTACGCGGTGAACGAACTGCCCGGCGATAACGGCCCGGCCACCACGCGCGGCGATGTGAGCGCCTTCGGCTTCGACGCCGCGAGCGGCCAACTCACCTTCCTCGACAAGGTCTCGGCGCAAGGCAACGACCCGTGCTATCTGAGCCTGTCGCCGGACGGCAAATATCTGCTGGTCGCCAACTACTCGGTGGCGGCCGATCCGGGCGGCAGCTTCGCGGTGCTGCCGGTCGAGCAGGACGGCAAGCTCGGCCAGTCGGTGCTGACCGTGCATCACGAAGGCGGCGGCCCGGTGAAGGGGCGTCAGGACAACGCGCACGTGCACTCGACGGTATTCTCGCCCGATGGCCGCTACCTGTTCACGCAGGATCTGGGCACCGACAAGCTCTGGACCTACCGCTACACGCCGGACGGCACGCGCGGTCTGGTGAGCCCGGCCGAATGGCGCTACACCGACGTGAAGGCCGGCACCGGCCCGCGTCACCTGGTATTCGGCAACGATGGCCGCCACGCTTACCTCACGAGCGAACTGGCGGGCACCGTCAGCGTGTTCGACTACAACGACGGCCATCTGAAGCTGGAGCAGGTCGAGAAGCTGGCGGAACCGGGCTTCAAGGGCGCGGTGGGCGCAGCGGCGCTGCATCTCTCGCCGGATGGCAAGTTCCTCTACGTGTCGAATCGCGGCGACGCCAACGACATCTCGATCTTCGCGGTCGACGCAACGAGCGGCAAGCTCAAGCGCGTGGGCCGTCAGGCGAGCCTCGGCAAGTCGCCGCGCGAATTCGCGATCGACCCGAGCGGCCAGTGGCTGATCGTCGGCAACCAGAACAGCGACACGGTCTACGTGTTCCGCCGCGATCAGGAAACCGGTCTGCTGGCGGCGAACCCGAAGAAGATCGAGATCGGCTCGCCGGTCGATTTCAAGTTCGTGACGCCTTGAGATTGTCGATGCCGGTGCGAACCGGCTTGCGATGAAAAAAACGCCGCGTGGAGCAACTCCACGCGGCGTTTTTGTTTGACGACGGCGACGCCGTGGCGCCTACACCGTGCTTATTCGGCCTGACCCGGCACGAGCACTTCGCGGCTGCCGTTGATGCCCATCGGCGAGACGAGACCGGCCGCTTCCATCTGTTCGACCAGACGCGCAGCGCGGTTGTAGCCGATGCGCAATTGCCGCTGCACGGACGAAATCGACGCGCGGCGCGTACGTACCACGAAGGCCACGGCTTCGTCGTAGAGCGGGTCGGCTTCCGCCTCGGGCGACTCGCCGAACAGATCCTGCGGCGCGCCTTCCGAAGCCGGACCGTCGAGAATGCCTTCGACATATTCCGGCTCGCCGAACTGCTTCAGATACTCGACCACCGCATGCACTTCCTCGTCGGCGACGAACGCGCCGTGCACGCGCTGCGGATAGCCCGTGCCCGGCGGCAGGAACAGCATGTCGCCCTGACCGAGCAGCGATTCCGCGCCCATCTGGTCGAGAATCGTGCGCGAATCGATCTTCGACGACACCTGGAAGGCCACGCGCGTCGGAATGTTCGCCTTGATCAGACCGGTGATGACGTCGACCGACGGACGCTGCGTGGCAAGGATCAGGTGGATGCCTGCCGCGCGCGCCTTCTGCGCGAGACGCGCGATCAGCTCTTCGATCTTCTTGCCCGCGACCATCATCAGGTCGGCGAGTTCGTCGATCACCACGACGATCATCGGCAGCGGCGAGAGCGGTTCGGGCGCTTCCGGCGTGAGCGAGAACGGGTTGCCGATCTTGCGCTCGTTGGCTTCGGCGTCGCGGATCTTCTGGTTGAAGCCCGCGAGATTGCGCACGCCCACGGCCGACATCAGCCGGTAGCGCTTCTCCATTTCGCCGACACACCAGTTCAGCGCATTGGCCGCGAGCTTCATGTCCGTGACGACCGGCGCGAGCAGATGCGGAATGCCTTCGTAGACCGACAGTTCCAGCATCTTCGGGTCGATCATGATGAGGCGCACGTCCTCGGGCTTCGCCTTGTAGAGCAGCGAGAGGATCATCGCGTTGATCGCCACCGACTTGCCCGAGCCGGTCGTGCCGGCCACCAGCATGTGCGGCGCTTTCGCGAGATCGGTCACGATCGGATGACCGACGATGTCCTTGCCCATCGCGATCGTCAGCTTCGATTGCGAACGCTGATAAGGCGTCGATTCGAGGATTTCCGAGAGGCGGATCATCTGCCGTTTGGCGTTCGGCAATTCGAGACCCATGCAGGTCTTGCCCGGAATCGTTTCGACCACGCGGATCGACGTGAGGCCGAGGCCGCGCGACAGATCCTTCATCAGGCCGACGATCTGGCTGCCGCGCACGCCGAGCGCCGGTTCGACTTCGAAGCGCGTAATCACCGGACCCGCCGATGCACCGACCACCGTGACCGGCACCTTGAACTCCTGCAGGCGCTGCTCGATCAACTGGCTGGTTTCGGCGAGCTTTTCTTCGGAGACGTATTCGATTTCGGTCGAGGCGCGATCCAGTAGCTCGAAGCCCGGCAGTTCGACCGACGAGGCGCTGAGCGGCTGGAATTCGAACGAGGTCGGCGCGTGGCCGCGCACGGGCGCGCGGGCTGCTTCGGGGGCGGGTTGCGGGGCTGGCTGGGGTGCAGGCTGGGGTGCTGCTTGCGGTGCCGCGACTGCGGGCGTCGGTGCGGGTGCTGCAGGCGCGGCAACCGGCGTGAACGCCGGCGGTGCGAGCGGTGCCGATGCGGCGGGCACCGGCGTGGCTGCATGTTCCCACGGCGGCGTGACAGGCGCGGGCGGAACCGGAATGAACGACGGCACTTCAGGCAGGTGCCACTCGCGGATGACCGGTTCGGGCAACGGCGTAGGTTCGATTTGCTCCCACGGTGGCGCAACCGGAGCGAACGGCTCAGGCGTTTGAACTTCCGGGAGGTGCCATGCGGGCGCGGCCGGTTCGGTTTGCGGCTGCGTTTGGGCCGGTTCTGCCTCGGGCGTTTCGAAAGCGCTGGCGGTAGTTTGCGTCGGCGCTTGTGTTTGCGCCGGGGCCGGTTCGGCAGGCGTGGGCGTTGGCGTTGGCGTGACCGCGCTCGTTGCGGCCGCAATGGTCTGTACTGCGCCGACGGCCGGTGCGATTGCGCTTACCGCCGCGCTGGCGGCCGTCGGAACGACCGAAGCGGCAGCGGCCGCAAGCGGTGCCACCGTGCTCAAAACTGCTGCGACAGGTTGCTCGACTTCAATCGGAGCAGGAGCCGGGCGAGCTTCTTCGACCACCGGCATCTGCGGTTCGACGTGTGCGGGTTCAGCCGATACCGGTGCCGTTTCAACCGCGGCCGTTTCGACGGGAGCGGGTTCGATCGTCGGCGCTGCTTCCTTTGCTTCCTCTGCTACCGGTTCGGCAACGGCAGCAACTTCCTGAACCGGGGCTTCGATCTCGGCGGCGTTCGCTTCTTCTTCGGCTGCCTTGGCGATAAACGACGGCAGCGCCGCATTGAACGCAGCTGTGAAAATGTCGACCGGCGCAGCCAGCGGCTCGTCTGTTGCGGGTTCCGGCGTTTCGACGCTCGTGACCGGTTCTTCGGACGCCACTTCCGGCTCGCTGGCTTCTTCGACGGTTTCCGGCTGCGCGACAGGCTCGACGTGCTCGACGCGCGCGGGTTGCGCAGTTTGCGTCACGAGGCGCGGGAAACGGACGATATTGCTGACGCTCGCGACGGGCTCTTCGTCCTGCGTCGCGTCGATCGCCGGAGCGGGTTCCTGTTCTGCGACTTCGGCGTGCGATTCCGGCTCTGCAGCCACCGTATCTTCATGCTCGGGCTTGCTGGCTTCGACTTCCTCGGCAACTTCCTCGGCGGGTTCGTCGTCGAGCATGACCCACGGCATGCCGTTGTCGAAGTTCGGCCAGTTGACTTGTGCCGGAGCGGATGTATCAGCGTGTGCCTGTGCGTGTTCTTGCGTCTCTGCGGCTTCGCTCGGCTCGGGCGCGTTTTCCTCGGCGCCGATCAGGAACGCGGGCAGGGCGTTGCCGGCTTCGTGCTGCGCGTGCGTGGTCGCGGGTTCTGCTTCTTCAGCCAGCGTCGGCGCAACCACCGGCTCCGCCTCGACCGCTTCAGACAACGACGCGGCGTTTTCGTGCAGGTCCGATGCGGCCTGCGCGAGCGGCTCAGCAGACGTTTCGACGTGCGCTGCCGCTGCCGTTTCAACCGGCACCGCGATCTGCGGCGCGCTCATCGGGAAGTGCGCGTGGGCGGCGGGCGTCGCCACTTCGGCATCTACGTCAGGCGTGCTGACGTCGCTAGCCAACGGCGCTTCGGCGGTCGTAGCCATCTCATCCGGCGCATTGCGGCGAGCGAGGCTCGCGCCGGCCAGCGAGGTCCAGCGCGCGGCGTTCTCTTCGATCGAACGCAGCGTTTCGAGCACGCTCGACGACAGCGGCGCGGGCTCGGCGGCGGGCGCGGGCGGCGTCGGGCGCGAATAGGCGGGCGTGGAGGCGGACGTAGCGGCGGGCGTAGCAGCGACCACTTCCGCAACCGGCGCGCTCACGGGCACGCCAATCTGCGGGCTGAGCGTGGACGGCGCACGCAGCGCGGTGGTCGGCGTGGTTTTCGTCGGCCACACGAACGGACGCGGCGCGCGGGTCTGACGCGGCTGCGGCGCGGCGGCTGCGGCGGCGCGTGCGGCCGTGCTGCCCGCAACGGGCGGCGGCACATTGCGGCGCGCGGGAGCCGGGCTCGCGTAAGGCGAGATCAGCGGATCGGTGGGGATGGGCGCGCCACGCGGCGCAACCGGAACGGATGCCGTCGAGGCCAGCGGTGCGGCCTGCGCCGCGACCGGCGCGGGAGGTCGCATCGAGGGCGGGCGCACCGGCGTGGCGCCTTGCGCATGGATCGGAGCGAGGCCAGCCGCCGCGCCTGGCGTAGCTGCCTGCGCGGAACGCGGCGGCGCGACGCGCCATTGCGTGGCATTGGTCGCGACGCCGCCGGACGGCAGGCCTGGCGCGCCGGCGGCGGCAACGGCCACGCCGCCGAGACCGGTCATCGCCTGGCGATGCACGTCGACGCCGGAAGGCAAGGGCGGCAACGACGACGCCGAAGCGGCCTGCGACGACATCGGCATGCCGTTCGGTGCGCCTGCGCGCGCATTGCCCGGCAGACCGCCCGGCGCGGCGGCGCGGCGCATGTCGCCCGCTTGGGCAGAAGGCGCAGACGCCATCGGCGCACGCGCAGCGGCCTGGCCTTCGCGCAGCCATCCGGCTGGCACGGTCGGCTCGTTGCGCGCCCACGCGGCGGCGGCGCTGGGCGGCGGCGAAGCGAAGTCCGGCTCGACGCGCCACGGGGAAGGATTCATGGCCGAGGGATTCGCGCCTTGCGTGCCCGCGGCGCCCGGCGCCGCGCTGGCAGCGGCCGAACCCACGGCACCCGTTGCAGCGGCACCCGCCGCCGTGCGCTTGCCCGGCATCTGCGGACGCCAGACCGTCGGCCGCTTGCGGCGCGTGTCGTCGTGCGGCACGGTCGTGCCCGCGCCGGAGCCGATATTCGGACCTTCGCCCGAGGCGAGTCCGCCGCCCAGTCCCAACGCGCTGCCCAGACTGCCCAGACCCGCGAGGCCCGAGCTCGACGAACTCGTCGATCCGCCGTCCTGCGACGCGCGGCGGCTGCGGTGCGACGGGCGCTCGACGTCTTCGTCGTCGTCGCTGGAGGGGCGGATGTTCAGGCCGAGGCCGAGCGACACGTCGGCCCAGACGAAGAAGTCGCGCCAGCGGAATTCGATCAGCCACGGCAGGCTCACGAAGAACAGCACCGCCATCGCGAGCGGCGCGGCCGCATGGCCGATCAGTTTGCCGAGGCCGTCAGCGAGCGCGTGACCGAGCGCATCGAAACCTTCGATGTGCAGGATCGACGCTTCGAGCGCGCAGCTCGACAGCAGCACGCAGAAAAAGCCGAGCCACAGCCGGATCGTGCCGGGACCGCGCAGGCCCGCGCCGCCGGGCAGCACCGACTTCACGAGACGCCAGACCAGAGGGATGAACCAGACGGCCGATAAGCCGAACCAGCCAGGAACTACCGTGTGCATGCCAGAGATCTACGATGAAAGAATGGGCAATCTGCCGAGTGTAACCGTTCGGACCTGGTGCGCCGCTACGCGCGTTGCCGCGGCGCCGCAGTCGCAGCGGGACTCAGCAAAAAAAACGCCGCGCGGGGTGAGCGCGCGGCTGTGAGGCAGTGCGCGGCGTCACTGTCCCGGTGTCGCGGATGCGCCTGCCGGAGCGCCTGCGTCCGCCTGTGCGAAGCTCAGCCGATCGCCGTTTTCCAGGATCAGTTGCAGCGCTTGCGGCGGGCGCATCTGCACGCCGGTGCGGGCAATGTGCGCGAGCGCGTCCAGATAGGGGCCTTCGATCTCGCCGCCCGCGCCGATGCACGCCATACGCGTGCCCGCAAGCTGGTCGAACGAGAGCAGGCCGCTCTTGAGCGTGTAGCGTCCCATGTAACGGTTGCAGCCCGAGAAGCCGCTGGCGCGGCGCTGGCCGTTCGCCGTGGACAGATCGAGCGTGACCGGACGCGCGCCCGGCGCTGCCGGACCCGATGCAGCGGCTGCACCCGGAATCGCGCGCAGCGAGCCGTCGGCGCGTTTCCATTCGACGAGCTGCCAGTGCGTGTTGTCGAGCAACTGCGCGGCGGCGGGATTGAACGGATCGGGTGCCGGTGCGGACGAGTCCTGGTGAACCGGCAGCTTGCACGCGGCAAGCATCAGTGCAGCGCAGGTGGCTGCTGCGAGCGGCGCCGCGCGCGACGCGAGCAGGCGCGCCATCATGTGCCCGGCGGGGCGTGTGCTCGAGCGGTGGGGCATCGCATTTCCTCGTAACTGGCGAAGGCGTAAGGGTAACGCACCAGGAGACGCCATGCGAGCGCAAACGTTCGCTAAATGGTGACTTCTTCGCGCGAAAGCGCTTCACCTGTAACAGTTAGTTGGAAACAGCGCGGAAACCGTCCGCAAACGATCTGCAAACCGCGGCGGCGGGCCGCACCGGACTCGCGTTGGCCATCCGGCCAGGTAAAACGCATGGGTGCGCGTGTTAACATCGACGCTTCTTCGCATTCGTGCGTCATCCAAGAGGCGCGCGCGCTTCATCGTCAATCTTCACCGTGATTTCTGGAGACATCATGCAGACCGGCCCCCGCATCGGCACGCCGCTTTCCGCTTCCGCCACCCGTGTCATGCTGCTCGGCGCTGGCGAGCTCGGCAAGGAAGTGATCATCGCGCTGCAGCGCCTCGGCGTTGAAGTGATCGCCGTCGATCGCTACGAGAACGCGCCCGGTCATCAGGTCGCGCATCGCGCCCACGTGATCGACATGGCCGATCCCAAGGCGCTGCGCGCGCTGATCGATGCCGAACGTCCGCATCTCATCGTGCCGGAAATCGAAGCCATCGCCACCGACGCGCTGGCCGCCGTCGAATCCGAAGGCGTCGCCGAAGTCATTCCCACCGCGCGCGCCGCGCAGCTCACCATGAACCGCGAAGGCATCCGCCGTCTCGCGGCTGAAGAACTGGGCCTGCCGACTTCGCCGTACGCATTCGCCGACTCGCTCGACGAACTCAAGGCCGGTATCGCCAAGGTCGGGTATCCGTGCGTGGTGAAGCCGGTGATGTCGTCGTCGGGCAAGGGCCAGTCGGTGCTGCGCAGCGACGCCGATGTCGAACGCGCATGGGAATACGCGCTGGCGGGCGGCCGGGTGAATCATGGCCGCGTGATCGTCGAAGGCTTTATCGACTTCGAATACGAAATCACGCAACTGACCGTGCGCGCGACGGACCCGTCGAGCGGCACGGTGCAGACCTATTACTGCGACCCGATCGGCCACAAGCAGGTGGACGGCGACTATGTCGAATCGTGGCAGCCGCAGCCGATGAGCCCGAAGGCGCTCGAGCGTTCGCGCGAAATCGCCCACAAGGTCACCGAGGCGCTGGGCGGCCGTGGTCTCTTCGGCGTCGAGCTGTTCGTGCGCGGCGACGAAGTCTGGTTCTCGGAAGTGAGCCCGCGTCCGCACGATACGGGGCTGGTCACGCTCGCTTCGCAGCGTTTCTCGGAGTTCGAACTGCATGCGCGCGCGATTCTCGGTCTGCCCGTCGATACGACGGCACGCGGTCCGGGCGCGTCGGCGGTGATCTATGGCGGCATGGACGCACGCGGTATCGCCTTCGAAGGCGTCGCCGATGCGCTGGCCGTGCCGGGCGCGGATCTGCGTCTGTTCGGCAAGCCGGAAAGCTTCACGAAGCGCCGTATGGGTGTCGCGCTGGCAACGGGCGTGGATCTCGAAGAAGCACGTGCGCGTGCGCGCGCTGCGGCGGCGGCGGTGCGTCCGGTGGCCGGCGAAGCTTCGGAATAACGCTGAAGGAAGGCGGGCAGGGTGCGCAAGCTCGCGCACCCGCAAAACGTAACCCGCGCCTTGCGGGTTATCGTCGCGGCTCAGGCCGGGAGGTGGAGATGGGCAAAGCGCTCGTGGTTCGTCTCATGCGCTGGACCGGCGCTGCGGTGTGCGCCGGCTTGTGCGTTACCGCGCTGAGCGGTTGCGGGCTGGCGGCTGCGCCGTGCCGCGTGGCGTCAGCGGGCCTGAAGATCGTGCCGATCGTAGGCCACGTGGCCGCCGCGCCCACCGATGCCTGCGCCGACGTGATCGATCCGTGATCCTGCGGATCGATTGCCGCTTTACATCATGACGTCTCACGTTGACTCTCACGATGTCATGCCACGCCAGGAGAACGCCTTGATCGACGTATCGACTTCGCCCGTGCGCTCGTTGCGCCATCGCATCGCCCGCGTGTGCACGGCGCTCGCGCTGGCAGTCTGTGCGATTCCCGCCGCGCAGGCCGCATCGGGAAACAGCGGTGCAGGCGGTCCGCTCGAACTGCGCGACATCCACGTGCAGTCGCGTCATACCTTCAGCTACACCTGCGCGGACGGCAAGACCTTCAAGGTCAGCTATCTCAACGCGGCCAACGGACAGAGCTTCGCGCTCGTGCCGGTGGACGGCCGCAAGTTCCTGCTGGTCGGCGTGGTGGCCGCGTCGGGCGTGCGCTATGTCGGCGCGAAATACGCGTGGTGGACCAAGGGCCCGGGCGCCGATCTCTACGACACCATGGCCGATCCCAACTCGAAGCCCATCCTCGCGGGCTGCGCCACGATCATGCGCTAAACCGGCGCCTGCGCGCTTCGCGACGCGTTCCGTTCTGCCGGAGTAATCTGTCGGCCATGCGAAGGGCGGCTGGCATGCGGCAGAGACGCTGCAACCCGTCGGTGCCGTTCGCGCACACTGCGCGAGGTGGTCGATGAAAGCATCGGATCTGTTCGTGAAGGCGCTCGAAGCCGAGGGCGTGGAGTACGTGTTCGGGATTCCCGGCGAGGAAAATCTCGATCTGCTCGAATCGCTGCGGCGCTCGAAGATCCGCCTGATCGTCACACGTCACGAACAGGCCGCCGGTTTCATGGCCGCCACCTACGGACGGCTGACGGGGCGCACCGGCGTGTGTCTCGCCACGCTTGGTCCCGGCGCGACCAATTTCGTGACCGCGGCCGCCTACGCACAGCTCGGCGGCATGCCGATGCTGATGGTCACCGGCCAGAAGCCCATCAAGTCCAGCAAGCAGGGCCATTTCCAGATCGTCGATGTGGTGCGCAT
Organism: Paraburkholderia sp. J69-1; assembly: GCF_905220255.1. Taxonomy (NCBI): domain Bacteria; kingdom Pseudomonadati; phylum Pseudomonadota; class Betaproteobacteria; order Burkholderiales; family Burkholderiaceae; genus Paraburkholderia; species Paraburkholderia sp. J69-1. The sequence goes on from NZ_CAJMZG010000001.1 coordinate 588,840, forward strand.
GATGGAGCCGCTCACGAAGTACGCGCGCCAGATTGTGTCGATCGGCAATATTCCGGCGCTGGTGCGCGAAGCGTTTCGCCAGGCCGAACAGGAGCGTCCGGGCGCCGTGCATCTGGAATTGCCCGAAGACGTGGCCGACGAAGAGGGCGACGGCAAGCCCATTCCCAAGAGTTTCAGCCGCCGCCCGGTCGCGGAGGAAAAAGCCGTCGCGCATGCGGTGGCGGCGATCTGCGAAGCGCAGCATCCGCTGCTGATGATCGGCGCGGGCGGCAATCGCAAGACCACGCGCAACGTGCTGCGCGAATTCGTCGATTAAACCGGCATTCCGTTTTTCACCACGCAGATGGGCAAGGGCGTGATCGACGAATCGCATCCGCTGTGGCTGGGCAATGCGACGTTATCCGATGGCGATTTCGTGCACCGCGCGATCGAGCATGCCGACTGCATCATCAACGTCGGCCATGACGTGATCGAAAAGCCGCCGTTTTTCATGCGCAGCGCCGAAGGCAAGACCGTGATCCACGTGAATTTCCTGGGCGCGGAAGTCGATCCGGTCTATTTCCCGCAGATCGAGGTGGTGGGCGATATCGCCAATGCGGTCTGGCAGATCAAGGAAGCGCTCAAGCCGCGCGAGCACGCCTGGGATTTCGCGCGCTTCGAGGAGATCAAGCGCCACTTCGACGCGCATCTCGCCAAAGGCCAGCACGACGAGCGTTTTCCGGTCTATCCGGTGCGCCTCGTGCACGACGTCTATCACGCGATGCCCGAGGACGGCATTCTGTGTCTCGATAACGGCATGTACAAGATCTGGTTCGCGCGCTACTACCGGGCGCGCGAGCCGAATTCGGTGCTGCTCGACAATGCGCTCGCCTCGATGGGCGCGGGCCTGCCCTCGGCGATCGCCACGAAGATCGTGCATCCCGAACGCAAGGTCGTGGCCGTCTGCGGCGACGGCGGCTTCATGATGAATTCGCAGGAACTGGAGACGGCGGTGCGTCTGAAGCTCGACATCGTCGTGCTGCTGCTGCGCGACGACGCCTTCGGCATGATCCGCTGGAAGCAGGAAAACATGAATTTCCCCGATTACGGCATGACGCTGCAGAACCCCGATTTCGTCGATTACGCGCGCAGTTATGGCGCGCATGGTCATCGCGTGGGTGCGGCGAGCGAACTCGGGCCGCTGATCGAGCGGTGTTTTGCGCAGCCGGGCGTGCATGTGATCGACGTGCCCATCGATTATTCGGATAACGAGCGCGTGCTCAATCGCGAGATCAAGCGGCTCAGCGCGCAGCTTTGAACGCAACACCATCGTTCGCGCGGGCGCGCGGTTTGCGCGCATCGCCGTGCGTTGCATCACTGGATTGCACTCACGCTGGCGCGGCAGGAACGGAAGCGACGTGGCGCGCCGCGTCATCTGCGGAGAACGCGTCATGCTCAAACCGACTTATCCGTACTATCTGGCGAACGAAGCCGTCGCCGCCAACACCGATCTCGAAGTCACCGACAAATACAGCGGCGAAGTCGCCACGCGCGTCGCGCTCGCCGATGCGAAGGCGATCGACCAGGCCATCGCCGCCGCCGAAGCCGCCATGCCCGCGCTGCGCGCGTTTCCGCCGTTCAAGCGCCAGGCCGTGATCGATCATTGCGTGGCGCGCTTTCGCGAGCGTTTCGACGAACTGGCGATGGCGCTGTGCATCGAGGCGGGCAAGCCGATCAACGATTCGCGCGGCGAAGTCACGCGCCTGATCGACACGTTTCGCGTGGCCGCCGAGGAAAGCGTGCGCATCAACGGCGAGATCGTGAATCTGGAGATTTCGGCGCGCGCGAAGGGCTATCGCGGCTACGTCAAACGCGTGCCGATCGGGCCGTGCTCGTTTATTTCGCCGTTCAATTTCCCGCTCAATCTGGCCGCGCACAAGGTCGCGCCGGCGCTCGCGGCGGGCGTGCCGTTCGTGCTGAAGCCGGCGAGCCGCACGCCGGTGGGCGCGCTGATCATCGGCGAGATTCTGGCGGAAACGGATTTGCCGAAGGGCGCGTTTTCGATCCTGCCCGCGCATCGCGACGGCGCCGATCTCTTCACCACCGACGAGCGTTTCAAGCTGCTTTCGTTCACGGGCTCGCCCGCGGTGGGCTGGGATCTGAAGAAAAAGGCCGGCAAGAAGAAAGTGGTGCTGGAACTGGGCGGCAATGCGGCGGCCGTCGTCGATGCCGATCAGGGCGCGAAGCTCGATTACGTGGTGGAGCGGCTGGCATTCGGCGCGTATTACCAGTCGGGGCAGAGTTGTATCGGCGTGCAGCGCATTCTGGTGCATGCGTCGCTCTACGATGCGCTGCGCGACAAACTGATCGCCAAGGTCAAGACGCTGAAGATGGGCGACCCGAAGGACGAGAAAACCTTCGTCGGGCCGATGATCTCGGAATCTGAAGCGCAGCGTCTGAGCGGCTGGATGGAAAGCGCGGTGCTGGCGGGCGCGAAAATTCTCGCGGGCGGGCAGGTGGACGGCGCGATGTTCGAAGCCACGCTGCTGGAAGACGTGGGGCGCGGCACCGATCTCTACCGGCGCGAGGCGTTTGGCCCGGTGGCGATTCTCGAGCGTTTCGACGATTTCGGTCAGGCGCTGGATATCGTCAACAACAGCGACTTCGGCCTGCAGGCGGGCGTGTTCACCGATTCGCTCGCCAATGCGCACCGCGCGTGGGACGGGCTCGACGTGGGCGGCGTGGTCATCAACGATATTCCGTCATTTCGCGTCGATAACATGCCGTATGGCGGCGTGAAGGATTCGGGGCTCGGTCGCGAGGGCGTGCGCTATGCGATCGAAGATATGACCGAGCTTCGGCTGATGGTGATGCGCGAAACCTGGTGAAAGCGGTGGCCGGCGCGCGGGTCTGCGATCAAAGGTCCAGACCGCGAACGCCGCGCGCTGTTGCAGAAGCGCGTCCGTGCGGCCATAGGGATTTATGCCGAGGTGCTACAATACTGGCCTTTCGCCGGATTGCGCCTGCGCAAAACCCGAGCGGAAAGCAGTCAGCAACGAGCATCGAATCCAGCGGCCGGGCCAGCGAGCACGGGCCGCCACGCAGCCAGGCGCGCGCCTTTCGAAACGCGTGCCCGCGCGTAAATAAGGGAACGAGCCTTGGTGAGCCAGGACGGGTCGAGCGCGGCGTACCGCCAGCGCACCCCGCACCAGACGCCACCAGTCGGTGCCATACGGCGCCAGTCCGCGTAAGCGGACCGTTCCACAAGCTGTCCGCCGTGACCGGTCAAACCGGGCGCGCCGGGCAATGCCGGGCAGAAGGAAGCTGCGCCCACGCAGCCTCTGCCAGCACAACCGCAGTCCCGCAGTGATTATTTGAGGCGCATGGCGCCTCGTGCGCCTAGCGCCTTTATAGCGAAACCCACCATGTCCGACACCGACGTCAAGCCCAGCACTGTGACCTTCGATCAGTTCGGCCTCGCGCCCGACATCCTCAAGGCGATCCAGGAGCAGGGCTACACGACGCCCACGCCCATCCAGGCGCAGGCCATTCCCGTGGTCCTCACGGGCCGTGACGTGATGGGCGCCGCCCAGACCGGCACCGGCAAGACGGCGAGCTTCTCGCTGCCGATCCTGCAACGCCTGCTGCCGATGGCGAGCACGAGCGCATCGCCCGCCCGCCATCCGGTGCGCGCGCTGATCCTCACGCCGACGCGCGAACTGGCCGACCAGGTCGCCAACAACGTGCGCACCTACGCGCAGCACACCGCGCTGCGCAGCGCCGTGGTGTTCGGCGGCGTCGACATGAATCCGCAATCGGAAGAACTGCGCCGCGGCGTGGAAATCCTGATCGCGACGCCGGGCCGTCTGCTCGACCACGTCCAGCAGAAGACCACGAACCTCGGCCAGGTGCAGATGCTCGTGCTCGACGAAGCCGACCGCATGCTGGACATGGGCTTCCTGCCGGACCTGCAGCGCATCCTGAACCTGCTGCCGAAGGAGCGTCAGACGCTGCTGTTCTCGGCCACGTTCTCGCCGGAAATCAAGAAGCTCGCCGCCACGTATCTGCGCACGCCGCAGACCATCGAAGTCGCGCGCAGCAACTCGACGAACGCGAACGTCACGCAGATCGTTTATGAAGTCGCGGAAGGCGACAAGACCGGCGCGGTCGTGCAACTGATTCGCTCGCGCGGTCTGAAGCAGGTGATCGTGTTCTGTAACAGCAAGATCGGCGCGAGCCGTCTCGCGCGCCAGATCGAGAAGTCGGGCATCGTCGCCGCCGCGATTCACGGCGACCGTTCGCAGAACGAGCGTATGCAGGCGCTGGACGCGTTCAAGCGCGGCGAGATCGAAGCGCTGGTCGCCACCGACGTGGCCGCGCGCGGTCTCGACATCGCCGAACTGCCGGCCGTCATCAACTTCGACCTGCCGTTCAACGCCGAAGACTACGTGCACCGCATCGGCCGTACGGGCCGCGCGGGCGCCACCGGCGACGCGCTGTCGCTGTGCAGCCCGAACGAAAAGAAGCAGCTCGCCGATATCGAAAAGCTGATCAAGCGCCCGCTGACGATCGAGCATCTGGTCGTCGATACGCCGGTGACGCATCACGAAGGCGGCAGCCGCCGCCGCGAGCGCGATGCGCACGAAGGCCGCGAAGGCCGTGGCGAGCGCGAAGCGCGCGGTGAACGCAGCGAGCGTGCCGAGCGCGGCCATCGTCGCACCGGTAGCTTCGAGCGTCCGCATCACCATCGTTCGCAGCCCGTCGACGACTTCTTCCTGAAGCCCTACGAGCCGTCGCCGAACGCGCGCAGCAAGGCCGATAACCATGCCGAGCCGGCCGCCGCGCCGCAGAAGTCGAAGCAGCCGCTGGCCGCGCTGCTGGGCGGTCTGGGTTCGTCGTGGCGTAACAAGCCGAATTCGTCTTCGTCGTCGGAATAAGACGATCGCGACGTAAAAACGGCGTGCGGGGTGAAAACCCGGCAGGCCGTTTTTTTATGCCCGCGATCTTTATGCGGGTAGCTGGGCGAGACGCCGCTTCCAGGCGTCGATCGCCCCGGCCTGAAACGCTTCGAGCGTTGCCGGCGCGGGATCGGCCAGATCGAGCCCCAGATGTTTTGCGGCCGCGAGCAGCGCGTCGAGCGGGTGTGCCGCATCCAGCGCCTGCGCACCGTTTTGCTTCGAGAGTTTTTCGCCATCGGCGGCGGTGACGACCGGCACGTGCAGATACGTCAAGGCGGGCGCCTTCAGGCACTGTTGCAGCCAGATCTGGCGCGCGGTGGAGTCGAGCAGATCGGCGCCGCGTACCACGTGGGTGATGTCTTGCGCGGCATCGTCCACGACCACGGCCAGTTGATACGCCCACTGGCCATCGGCGCGCAGCAGCACGAAATCGCCGACTTCGGTGGAAAGATCCTGTTGCTGCGGGCCTTGCCAGCGATCGGCGAAATGGATCAGCGCGGGGTTTTCTGCGCTCGCGGGCGCATCCGCCAGTGTGTCGTCTGGCACGCGCAAGCGCCAGGCGCGCGCGGTTTTGCCGTGCAGGCCGCTGCGGCAGGTGCCGGGATAGATCAGCGTGGCGTGGCGCCGGTGCGCGTGCAGTTGCGAATCGGCGATTTCCTTGCGCGTGCAGCCGCACGGATAGACGTGACCCGAAGCGATCAAGGCGTCGAGCGCCTCGCGATACAGACCGGTGCGCTGGCTTTGCCAGACGGGCGGTTCATCGGCGTGAAAGCCGAAGCGCTCCAGCGTGGCGAGAATGTCTTCGGCCGCGCCGGGCACCGTGCGCGGACCGTCGATATCCTCGATACGCACGAGCCACGCGCCGTCATGCGCGCGCGCGTCGAGCCAGCTGGCCAGCGCCGAAACCAGCGAGCCGAAATGCAAAGGGCCGGTAGGCGAGGGCGCGAAGCGCCCGCGGTAGCCGGAAGCGGTGGCGCTCACGCGCGTGTTACGCGGCGTGCGCCGCTGCGGCCGTGTCCGTTGCCTGCGCGCGCGCCGGATGGCACGCCGGGCAGCTCTTGCCCACTTCGTAAAGCGGCGAGGCCTGTTCAGCCTCCGTGACGACGGCGCGGCAGGCGAAGCACTGCACCGTGCCGGTGGGTTCGAGTTGCGGATTCAGCGCGGTGCGCTGGTCGAACACGAAGCAGTCGCCGTTGTAATGCGCGCCGCCCACTTCTTCGAAGTACTTGAGAATGCCGCCTTCGAGCTGATAAACATGCTCGATCCCCACTTCCTTCATGTGGATCGCGGCCTTTTCGCAGCGAATGCCGCCGGTGCAGAACGACACCACGGTCTTGCCTTCGAGATCGGCGCGATTGGCTTCGATCACGCCCGGGAATTCGCTGAATTTCGTCAGACGGTAATCGAGCGCCTGGTCGAAGGTGCCGAGGTCGATTTCGAAGTCGTTACGCGTGTCGAGCATGACGACCGGACGGCCCTGGTCGTCGAAACCGCGATCGAGCCATTCCTTGAGCACGACCGGCGCGACCGACGGCGCGCGGCCTTCTTCGGGACGGATCGCCGGCTTCTTCATGGTGATGATTTCGCGCTTCAGACGCACGAGCATGCGATTGAACGGGCGATCTTCCGAGAAGCTTTCCTTGAACTGCAGCGTGGCGAACTTGCCTTCGAAAAGCGGGTCGGTACGCACGAAGTCCATGAAGGCGCGCACGTTGGGCTCGTCGCCCGCGACAAACAGGTTGATGCCCTCGGGCGCGAGCAGGATCGTGCCCCGCAGATCGAGTTCATTGCAGCGCGCGAGCACGAGCGGACGCCATTCGGCGGTCTTCTCCAGCGTCGCGAACTGGTAGGAGGAAAGGTTGAGGATACGCATGGCCAACAAACACTCAAAGCTGATTCGGACGGGCCCGCAGTCAGTGAGGCGGGCGCAATCCGCTATTATCCCTCAACCTGGCGGCGAGGCGTCTGGAGCACGTTGTCTCGCCGGCCGAAGTGTCGCGTGGTGCTGACGGCGCGCAAGCTCGCGCGCCAGCCGCATCCAGGCGAAAGCACGCAGGAAAGCGGCGTCGAAGCCCCATTTTGCGACTGCCCGCAGCGGCGAAAAACGCCGGACCGTAGAGGTACAATGTCGCCCATGTCAGATCCTCGCTTCGTCCATCTCCGCGTCCACTCCGAATTCTCGATTGCCGATGGCATCGTGCGCCTCGACGACCTCGTCAAGGCCGCGGCCAAAGACGGTCAGGGCGCGCTCGCGCTCACCGACCTGAGCAACGCATTCGGCCTCGTCCGTTTTTATTCAGAAGCCCGTGGCAAAGGGGTCAAACCCATTGCCGGCTGCGACGTCTGGATCATGAATCCGGACGACCGCGACAAACCTTCGCGCCTGCTGCTGCTCGTGAAGGACAAGGTCGGCTACCTGAATCTGTGCGAGCTGCTGTCCAAGGCGTGGCTCACGAATCAATATCGCGGCCGCGCGGAAATCGACACCGCCTGGCTCGAAGGCAGCCTCGGCGAAGGTCTGCTCGCGCTCTCGGGCGCGCAGCAGGGCGACGTGGGCCTCGCGCTCGCGGCGGGCAACGTCGAAAGCGCGAAGCGCCACGCGCAGCGCTGGGCGAAGCTGTTCCCGAACGCTTACTACATCGAACTGCAACGCTGCGGCCAGCCGGGCGGCGAGCAGTACATCGAGCAGGCGGTCGCGATCGCGGCGGAACTGAAGCTGCCGGTGGTCGCCACGCACCCGATGCAGTTCATGACGCACGAGGAATACACCGCGCACGAAGCGCGCGTCTGTATTTCGGAAGGCGACATGCTCGCCAATCCGCGCCGCCAGAAGCGCTTCACGACCGAGCAGCGTTTTCACACCCAGGAAGAAATGGCCGCGCTGTTCGCGGACATTCCCTCGGCGATCGCGAACACCATCGAAATCGCCAAGCGCTGCAATCTCACGCTCGAACTCGGCAAGCCCAAGCTGCCGCTCTTCCCGACGCCCGACGGCATGTCGCTCGACGACTACCTCGTGCAACTGTCGAAGGAAGGGCTGGAAAGCCGCCTCGTTCAGCTTTATCCGAACGAAGCCGAACGCGAGAACGAACGCGCGCGCTACAACGAACGTCTGGAATTCGAGTGCGGCACCATCATCAAGATGGGCTTCCCGGGCTACTTCCTGATCGTTGCGGACTTCATCAACTGGGCGAAGAACAACGGCGTGCCGGTGGGCCCTGGCCGGGGTTCGGGCGCGGGCTCGCTGGTCGCGTACGCGCTGGGCATTACCGATCTGGACCCGCTGCGCTATAACCTGCTGTTCGAGCGTTTCCTGAATCCGGAACGCGTCTCGATGCCCGACTTCGACATCGACTTCTGCCAGCACGGGCGCGACCGCGTCATTCAGTACGTGAAGGACAAGTACGGCGCCGACGCCGTCTCGCAGATCGCGACCTTCGGCACCATGGCCGCGAAGGCGGCGGTGCGCGACATCGGCCGCGTGCTCGATCTCGGCTACATGTTCACCGATGGCGTGGCCAAGCTGATTCCGTTCAAGCCGGGCAAGCACGTCACCATCGCCGACGCGATGAAGGAAGAGCCGCTGCTGCAGGAGCGTTACGACAACGAAGACGAAGTGCACCAGCTGCTCGATCTCGCGCAGCTCGTGGAAGGTCTCACGCGTAACGTGGGCATGCACGCGGGCGGCGTGCTGATCGCGCCGGGCAAGCTCACCGATTTCTGCCCGCTCTATACGCAGGGCGACGAAAGCGGCGTCGTGAGCCAGTACGACAAGGACGACGTGGAAGCCGTCGGCCTCGTCAAGTTCGACTTTCTGGGTCTGACCACGCTGACGATTCTCGACTGGGCCGAGCGCTATATCCGCATGCTCGATCCGTCGAAGCAGGACTGGTCGCTCGCCCAGGTGCCGCTCGACGACGCGCCGTCGTTCCAGATCCTCAAGAAAGCGAATACGGTCGCCGTGTTCCAGCTGGAAAGCCGCGGCATGCAGGGCATGCTCAAGGACGCGCAGCCTGACCGCTTCGAGGACATCATCGCGCTGGTGGCCTTGTATCGTCCGGGCCCGATGGATCTGATTCCGAGCTTCTGCGCGCGTAAGCACGGCCGCGAAGTGGTGGAGTACCCGGACCCGCGCGTCGAACCTGTTCTGAAAGAGACCTACGGCATCATGGTCTATCAGGAGCAGGTGATGCAGATGGCGCAGATCATCGGCGGCTACTCGCTGGGCGGCGCCGACTTGCTGCGTCGCGCGATGGGTAAGAAAAAGCCCGAGGAAATGGCCAAGCACCGCGAAATTTTCGCGGAAGGCGCGGCGAAGAACGGCCTCACGCGCGAGAAAGCCGACGAAACCTTCGACTTGATGGAAAAGTTCGCGGGCTACGGCTTCAACAAGTCGCACGCGGCCGCGTACGCCTTGCTCGCGTATCACACGGCATGGCTCAAGGCGCACCATCCGGCCGAATTCATGGCGGCGAATATGTCGCTCGCCATGGACGACACCGACAAGGTCAAGATCCTGTTCGAAGACTGCGCGACCAACAACCTCAAGGTGCTGCCGCCGGACGTCAACGCGTCGGCGTATCGCTTCGAGCCGGTTGCCGATTCCCACGTGGCCGAAGGCAAGCGCTCGCGCACGATCCGCTACGGTCTGGGCGCGATCAAGGGCAGCGGCCAGAACGCCATCGAAGAAATTCTGCGCGCACGCAAGGAAGGCGGTCTGTTCAAGGACCTGTTCGACTTCTGCGAGCGCATCGACCGTCGTCTGGTGAACCGCCGCACGGTCGAAGCGATGATCCGCGCGGGCGCGTTCGACACGATCCACGCGAATCGCGCGCAGTTGATCGCGTCCGTGCCGATGGCGATGGAAGCCGCCGATCAGGCGAGCGCCAACGCCATGCAGGCGGGTCTGTTCGACATGGGCGATGCGCCGCTGGCCGCGCACGAACTCGTCGACGAACCGGCGTGGGAAGAAAAGCGCAAGCTGCAGGAAGAGAAGGGCGCGCTGGGCTTTTATCTGTCCGGCCACCTGTTCGATGCCTACAAGGGCGAAGTGCGCCGCTTCGTGCGCCAGAAGATCGGCGAACTCAAGGAAGGGCGCGACAAGCTGGTAGCGGGCGTGATCGCTTCGCTGCGCACGCAGATGACCCAGCGCGGCAAGATGCTGATCGCGCTGCTCGACGACGGCACCGGCCAGTGCGAAGTGACGGTGTTCAACGAGCAGTTCGAGGCGCACAAGGCGCTCTTCAAGGAAGACGAGCTGCTGGTCGTGCAAGGTGGCGCGCGCAACGACGCGTTCACGGGCGGCATCCGCTTTACCGTCGATACCGTGATGGATCTGGAGCGCGCGCGCAGCCGCTACGCGCAGGCCGTGAAAGTGCAGATGAACGGTAACGCCGATGCCGGCGCGCTGCGCACGGTGCTCGAAGCGCATCGCGCCAAACCTGACGATTCGCTGCCCGCGCCGGTGATGGAAACGCGTGGGCGCGGCGGCCGCGATGGCGGTGGTGGTGGATTCGGCGGTGGCCGTGGCCGCGAGCGCGAACAGGTCGTGATTCCGAATGGCCTCGCCGTGCAGATCGTTTATCGCAACGAGCGCGCGGAAGGCGAAGTGCGTCTGGGCGACGCCTGGCGCGTCAAGCCCACCGACGATCTGCTGGCCGCATTGCGCGGCGAGTTTGCCGGCAGCGCGATCGAAATCGTCTACTGATCGTTATTGCGCGAGCAGCAAAGCAAAACGGGCGGCCTCGCTGAGGTCGCCCGTTTTTTATCGTGAGGCGAGCTTTATCGCTTCTTCGCCACTTTGCCGTCGCGCGTGAGCAGCGCGAGCTTGGCATAGCGGTAGTAGGTCGTTTCGGCGTTGTTGATCGCGAGCATCAGCCCTTCGGCGCCATCGAGGAAACCCGCGCGTATCACCCACGTGCGGAAAAACGCCCAGAAGCCTTTGCCCAGCGCCTTCGCCAGCGACGAGCGCTTGCCGGCTTCGGCCATCGTCAGCGCGCCGGCGCTCGAATAGGCGTTGGTCTTTTCCAGCGCTTCGTGCAGATCGGGCATCGAGATATGGATGATCGGGCCGTCGAGGCGGCCGATCGTGCCGTCGATTTCCAGATGCGTATGCGTGCGCACATCGGTGAAACGCGCGCTGCCGCGCCGGAACAGACGCTCGATACGGTCGGGCCACCAGCCCGAATGGTTCATGAAGCGCCCGCAAAAGCTCGAACGGCGCGGCGTGCTGAAGGCGTTGTGCGGCGTGCCTTTGGCCAGAATCGCGGCAATTTCCTTGCGCAGTTCCGGGCTCAGGCGTTCGTCGGCGTCGAGGCAGATGACCCAGTCGCCGCGTGCTTCGGCGAGCGCGCGATTCTTTTGCGGGCCGTCGCCCGGCCAGTCGGTTTCGAAAACGCGCGCACCGAGTTCGCGGCACAGATCGGGCGTGCCGTCGGTGCTGCCGGAGTCGAATACGATGGCTTCCAGCGCCAGTCCGCGTACCGATTCGAGGCAATCGCGAATGTCGTGCGCCTCGTTCATCGCGACCACGATCACGGAAAGCGTGGCGGGCGGCGTGCCGTGGGCGTCGGGGCCCGGGCGTGTCGGAGAAAGTCCGTCGGACATGAAATGTGCGCCTGTTCTGATGCCGAAGAGCCGGCGCGAGCGGTTCGAGCGTCGATCGACGGCTGACCGATTGTCGGTTTTTACCGACCCATCGCGCGGATTCTTCGTGTATTGATTGCTTATTCTGACGGTGTATTGCTCAACCTGGCAGGCCAGGCGCGCAGAGGTGCGTATTCTAGACCATGCACGACGGGTAACAGACCGGAAGGCGCTGCAAGGGACGGAAAGCAGCGGCAAGCAGTAGAAAGCAGCGTGCCCGCAGCCTGTCTGATGGATCGAGCGGGCCGCCGCGCCGACCGTATACAATGCGTACCGCGCTGCCGCAGCGTTCTCCTGACGTTGCTGCGGCCGATTTCAGAACACGCTTTCCAGAGGATTCCTTGAGCGAGAAGCCCCGACAATCCACCCTCAGCAAGCCGATCGGCGATGGCCAGGCCTCGAACCCGGGCTCGGTCGGCCGCAGGCTGTGGCCGTATCTCAAGCCGCTTATCTGGGTCTCGATCGCTGCTATCGGCACGCTGGCCATCGTGGCCGCCACCGAAGCCGGCATTCCCGCGCTGCTCAAGCCGCTGCTCGACCACGGTTTCGGCACCAAGGGCAGCACGAACGCGACCTGGATCGTGCCGGTCGCCGTGATCGGCCTTTCGCTGGTGCGCGGCCTGGCGCAGTACGCCTCCGGCTATCTGCTGCAGTACGTCTCGAACAAGATCCTGCTGGAACTGCGCCTGAAGATGTTCGAGCGCATGATTCACGCGAGCGTCGGCTTCTTCCAGCGCGAGACGGCGAGCACGGTCATCAACGCCATCGTGTTCGAGGTCAACCAGATCCTGAACGTGCTGATGTCCGTGCTGGTGACCTCGGTGCGCGACTCGCTCACCGTGATCTTCCTGCTCGGCTATCTGTTCATCCTGAACTGGCGTCTCACGCTGATCGTGGCGGTGCTGCTGCCGGCGATCGGCTGGCTCGTCAGCAAGATCAACCGCCGCCTGCGCCGCCTGAACCGCGATTACCAGTTGCTGACCAACGACCTGTCGTACATCGTCGAAGAGACGGTGGGCGGCTACAAGGTGGTCAAGGTGCACAACGGCGAGCAGTACGAGATCAACCGTTTCACCGAACTGAGCAAGCGCCTGCGCGGCTATCAGATGCGCATGACGGTGTCCGGCGGTCTGGCCCAGCCGATCACGCAGTTCCTCGCCTCGATCGCGCTGGCGATCGTGGTGACGATCGCGGTGGTGCAGGCGTCGCACGATCAGACCACGGTGGGCGGCTTCGTGTCCTTCGTCACGGCGATGCTGCTCGTGATCTCGCCGCTCAAGCACCTGATCGACGTGAACCAGCCGCTGCAGCGCGGCATGACGGCCGCCGAGCTGATCTTCGGCCTGATCGACGAACCGGCCGAACCGGCCGGCGGCGGCAAGCCGCTCGAACGCGCGCGCGGTGAAATCGAGTTCCGCGATGTCTCGTTCGCCTATGGGCCGGAAGGGCGTCCGATTCTGGAGAGCGTGTATTTCACGGCCGCGCCGGGCGAGATGATCGCGCTGGCGGGCCCGTCCGGTAGCGGCAAGACCACGCTCGTGAACCTGCTGCCGCGCTTTTTCGATCCGAGCGGCGGCCAGATTCTGGTCGACGGCGTGCCGGTGTCCGAGTACGACATCCATGCGCTGCGCAGCCAGATCGCGATGGTCAGCCAGGACGTCACGCTCTTCAACGACACGGTCGCGAACAACGTCGCCTATGGCGAGACGGCCGATCTCGAACGCGTCGAACGCGCATTGCGCGCGGCCAACCTGTGGGACACGATCGCGGCGCTGCCCGACGGCCTCAACACGATGGTCGGCGATAACGGCATGAAGCTCTCGGGCGGTCAGCGCCAGCGTCTGGCGATCGCGCGCGCGATCTACAAGGACGCGCCGATCCTGATCCTGGACGAAGCGACCTCGGCGCTGGATTCGGAATCGGAGCGCCATGTGCAGGCAGCGCTCGAAACGCTGATGAAGGGCCGCACGACGCTCGTGATCGCGCACCGTCTGTCCACCATCGAGCGTGCCGACCGCATCCTCGTGATGGAAGCCGGGCGCATCGCCGAGCGCGGCTCGCACCAGCAACTGCTCGAACAGCGCGGCCTCTACGCGCATCTGCATAAGATCCAGTTCCAGCAAAGCGCGGCTTGATCGCAGCGGCGCTGCGGCGCTACAAAGCACAACGGCCCATCGCGTCTGACGCGATGGGCCGTTTTCTTATGGCGCGTGCAACGAGTGTGCGGTGGGGCTCAGCGGTGCATCAAATACCGGCGGCAATCTCGCGACGGCGCGAAACGATGATCGCGAGGAACGTCACGGTGAGCAGCGAGACCAGCACGACGACCTGGATCGGCACCAGCACGTCGATCGTCAGGCCGAACAGGATCGTGCTGAACGAGACCGCGAGACCGCTGCACGCGGCCGTGCGGATCACGGTGTCGCTGTCGCGGCGCGCGCGCCAGAAGTGCAGCGAAGTGCCGAAGTAGATCGTCAGCAGGCTCAGCGCACCCATCGTCCCCATTTCCGCGATGGCCGAGAAAAAGTCGCTGTGCGCGCGCTCGTTGACGATGTCGTGGCTCGCTTCGCCGCGATTCGCGAGGTCGCCCAGCGCCGCTTCGAGATGACCCTTGCCGACGCCATAGACCGGATGGCGCTCGAACAGGTGGATCGACGCGCTCCAGAGCTGCAGGCGCAGACCGACCGAAGTGTTCTTGTCGCCGCGCTGCATGAGCGCGACGTCGGCATCGGCATCAGCGATACGGTGCTGGATGCGATCCGTCGACAGCAGCGCACCGATGAACGCAGCCAGCAGCGCCACGGCCACCACCACGCGCTTCCAGTGCGCGAACCAGCCGTACTGGACGCCCAGCAGCAGCATGAAGACCGGAATCGCGATCCAGCCGCCGCGCGTGCCCGAGAGATAGGACACGAAGCCGCCCGCGACCAGCGCGACCAGCTTGACGGCGAGCGCGAGCGGGCGCGCCTTGCGGTCCCAGCCGAACGTGAAAATTGCGAGGAAGGCCAGCAGCAGGGCCGTATCGCCGAACGGAATGGCGTTCGTGTAGGAATTGGTCAGGCGCTCGGTCTCGCTCCAGCCGCCCACCGGACGGTCGATGATCACCCAGGCGCTCGCGGCCAGCGCGCCGAACGCGCAGCCCCAGCCGATTGCCGTGAGATAGCGCGACGGCACGCGGCTGAGCAGCAGGAAGATCGGCAGCGCGAGCGTGAAGCGCGACAGCGCGTCGAACTGGTGCGGCGCCCAGTAGCGCATCAGGGCCTGCTGCAGCACGATCACGGCGATCGGCACGAGCATGGCGGCGGTGTACCAGCCGTATTCGCGCCACGGCGCGAAGTAGCCGGGTGTGCGCCGGAACGCGTAGAGGCCCCAGAGCGCAAGCGCGAGCAGCAGGAAAAAGGCGTAACCCGTGCCGCCGCGCCAGACCAGGTTGGTGGCGGGACCGAGAATCAGCAGTAGGGAAACAAAGGGAGCCAGGCGGCGCAGGGAAGTCGTTGTATCTTGATTCATGTCGGCCGGCGCGAAACGGACGGGCAGTCAGTTTGTTGTGTCGATGTAGCCGGCGGGCGCCATTGGCGCCGTGCGGGCAGGGATGAACGCTCTCATGCCCAAGGTCGGCCGATTATACCGGAGGCCCTTCCGGCCCGGCAGGACGCTCCGGGAAAGCCCCGCCCCGCGGGCATTACGCGAACTTTCCAACGGTATCGCGCGAATCGCGGACGATATAATCGGCCCCACGCGATTCCTGCACAAAAAATGACATGTCGGACGGTTCATGAAGGTTGGTATTTCTGCAAACGCGCTCAAACATAGCGGCGGCCTGGAACGCTATGCGATGGACCTCGTTCAGGGCCTGGCCGCTCGCCAGATGCGCCCGGCGTTCTTCGCCCGCAAATTCGATCCGTCGCTTGCCGAATACGCGTTGATCGAGCCCCATCGCATCAATGTTTCGCTGCTGCCCGGCAAGTTGCGCGACCGCTGGTTCTCGTGGCGCCTCGCCGCGCTGCGCCGCCGCGCGGGCGTGGACGTGCTGATCGGCTGCAACCGGGTCGATTCGTCGGAGGTGGCGATTTGCGGCGGCACGCATCGGGGTTTCTTGCGCGCGACGCAGCGTGCGCTGCGCGGGTCTGATCAGCGCCAGATCGAACTCGAAAGCCGCCAATATGCGCAATCGCGCGTGATCGTCGCGCATTCTGCGCTCATGCGCGAAGAACTCCTCGAACTCTACGGCGTGGACGACGCGAAGATCCGCGTGCTGTGTCCGCCGGTCGACGGCGCGCGTTTTTCGCCCGTAGACGCCAACGCGCGCGCGGCGCTGCGCAAGCAATACGGCTTTGGCGAGCATGAAACGGTGCTGCTGTTTCCGTCGAGCAGCCATGCGCGCAAGGGCTTGCCGCTGATCCAGACCGTGGTGGAAGCGCTCGATCTGCCGGTGGTCGTGGCGGTGGCCGGGCGTCCGCCCGAGCGCACCAGCGAACACGTGCGCTACATCGGCTATGTGAAGGATCTCGAAAACGCCTATCGCGCCGCCGATTACACGATCCTCGCTTCTAAATACGAGCCGTTTGGCCTGGTCGGCATCGAGTCGGTGATGTGCGGCACGCCGGTGATCTTTTCGTCGAATATCGGTTGCTGCGATGCCATCGACGATCACGCCAAATACGTGTTCCGTCCCGATGACGCGGCCGATCTGCGCCGCACGCTCGAAACGGCAGTGGCCGCGCGCGGGCGTCGTATCGCTGGCCCGGCGGTGGCCGGCGGCGCGCATCCGGCCGTGCGCTACGACGCGAGCGTGGCCGCCCACGTCGATGCGCTGCTCGACCTCGCGGATGAGGTCAAAGCGGTCGTCGCGGCGGACATCGCTTCGTCACGATAACCGCGGTTGCGCCCGGGTTATCCGGGCGCGCTCGTCATCTGCCCCTTCTGTAACGCCCATCCAGTAAAGGTTTCAGCGATCTTTCCGAAGTCTGGAAGAGTCTAGTCCAGTCTTAGGGGTTAACCCTAGTGATCGATAAGCCTACGATGCGTACATCGGTCGCATGCACATACCGTCGCACGTCGGCCGTCTAGTCCAAACTGGAGGTCGTTACCATGAAGTCCCTGATTCAAGCCGTTGCCGTTGCCGCTGCCCTCGTCGTTCCCGTCGCTTCGTTCGCACAGCAAGCCCCCGTCACCCGCGCCCAGGTGCGCGCCGAGCTGGTCCAGCTCGAACAGGTCGGTTACCACGTCGGTGACGGCGACCAGGTGCACTACCCGGAAGCGATTCAGGCCGCCGAAGCCAAGGTTGCCGCGCGTAACGGCAACAGCGCCTACGGCGGTGTCGCGAATGCGTCGGAATCGGGTGTGCGCGGCGCTACGGTGTCGCAGCAAGACTGGAACGCGATGTACACGCGCTAAGCGCCTGAGCGTTCAAGCGCAAGAAGTAACGCGTCGCGCCGCGGGAGGGCAGCGCAACGCGTAGTGAACTGGAGAGCGGCTGGCGGCGTCAGGCGAGTGCCTGAAAGCTCAGAGCGCCGGCCGCATCGAAAGATACCTCCACCGTCGGTTCGCCGATGGTTTCGCCCGGGCACGGAATGGGTGTCCGGGCGCTTTTTCCTGAAGGCCGCCTGGCAGTTTGCTGGCGGCCTTCGTGCATTTTGCGCGGCGGCTTACGGCTGCGCGGTGGTTGCCGTCAGATCGACGCCTTCGAGTTGTGCGAGCAGGGCACGCGCCTCGTCGAGCGGATCGGCCGACATCGGATGGAAGGTGAAGCGCGGCGAGCGTTCGAGCGCGGCGAAATGCTTGCGCGTGCTGCGCGTGTAGGCGGGATCGTAGTGCTGCGTCACCAGCGCTTCGGACAGCTCCGCGCGCCGGTCTTCGTCGAGCAACTGGCACCACGACGCGATGCGCTCGCGCCCATGCAGCGGCGTGAGCTTGAGCAACTGCTCGCGGAAGTACTCGCGCTCGGCGAGCAGATGACCGTATTCCTCCAGCAGCAGCGCCACGCGCTCCTCCTGCGCCACCTGCACGACCACGCAAGGCGCGCCGTGCAGACCTTCGACCAGCGTGATCGGCAAGGTGATCGCGCCGATGCGCCGGCTTTCCGCCTCGACGAACACCGGCCGCGCCGCGTCGAACGCGTGAAACTGCTGCACGAGCGAGGTATCGAAGGCTTTTTGCGGCGGCTGCGCGCGCGAGGGCAGCGCCCCGAGCAGCGAACCGCGATGCGCGGCGAGCGCTTCCAGATCGAGCGTCTGCGCGCCAGCCTGGCCGAGCGCGTGCAGCAGACGCGTCTTGCCGCTGCCCGTGGGGCCGGTCAGCACGATATAGCGATACTGCTTCGGCAAGGCATCGAGCGCTTCGAGCACACTGCCGCGATACGCCTTGTAGCCGCCTTCGAGCTGCCGCGCGCGCCAGCCGATCATGTTGAACATCGCCGTCATCGAACCGGAGCGCTTGCCGCCGCGCCAGCAATAGATGAGCGGGCGCCAGTTGCGCGGCCGGTCGGCGAAGGTGGTGTCGAGATGTCTCGCGATATTGCGCGCGGCGAGGGCCGCGCCCACGCGCGTGGCGTCGAACGGCGACTGCTTGTAAAGCGTCCCGACGATCACACGCTCCTCGTTGCTGAGGACCGGCGCGTTGATGGCGCCGGGGATGTGATCTTCGGCAAATTCGAGCGGCGTGCGCACGTCGACGACTTCGTCGAATTCGCCGAGCTGGGACAGGGTGACGCGCTGGTGATTCAACTGCGGTACTCCGGTGGGGCAGGGACGGGGTGCGTGATTTACATCAGCACGATGTCGTACTGCTCCGATTTCTCTTGAGAAGCGCTTAAAAATCAAGCTGCTGGAATTGCTCGGGTTAAAAATCTCGCCACAAGCCGCCGCCTGGCTACTCATTCGAGGGCCGATGGCGTGAATACGGGATGATACACACTGACTGAACGCACAGGCTGATAAGCCAAAGGTGAACCGCTACACAAGCGGGCGAGCCGCTCCACTTCAAATTCTCCCCGTACTTGAGTATTCATCCCTGACGAACGCGGCGGCAATCCCCGTCCTGCGCGCGTACGACTGCGGCACGGCGTGCGCTCATCCCGCAAAACCTCGACCGCTCATGCGTTTAGCATTGAATCGTGTGAACCCGGGTTGATCGCAAATTGCGACACGCGAACGCGTGCTAGATATACGCACGGAAGATTGAACCGGAGGAGACATGTCGTTTCCGGAATGGGGGCGGTCGTACAACGCCCTGCACGTACCGTTGACGAGCGACTGGCAATGCTCGCTCGTACCGGCTCAAGAGGTAAACGAGCCCACCGCGTGGTGGAGCTTGTCTTACGATGAACGCCAGAGAAAGCGCAAGGAACGCGAGGAACAGATCGAACAGGACCGGCGCACCTTCGACCAACTGTTCCGGGTTTCCACAAGCCGTGACGCTGCATGCTCTTGTAGCGATTTCAGGGCCTATGCCGCATTTATCACTGAGCACTTGCGCATTTCGGGCCTGGCGGCCCCGGTCGATGGCGAAGGTGTGACGCGCATCCTCCGTGATGCGGTGCGTGACGGTCGGCTCGTTCCGTCGATCAACTTTGCCTGGCGGGGTACCCGGCGGGTTTCCCGTCCGTACGGGCCGCAAAGCTGGCCGAAGCGGCTGCCAGACCCGAAGCCGATTGTCTACGGGGTGCGCAATGGTCAGCTCATCCCGCTCAATGCAGACGGATCTTTTGTCGACCACACGCCATACGTGCCGATCAAGGTAAGGGCTGCAGCAGAGGCGAGCAGTGCCACCAGCGCGGGGGGCGGAGCGTTTGACTGCCTGGGGGCGGTGGAGGCTGCGGTAAGGGCTGCGGCAGAGACAGCTCCACGCGGCATCGACGATTCGGGGCTTGGCTTCATCAGCGATGATAGCGGTGACGCATCAACGCCTTTCGACGCTGCTGAAGTGTTCGAATATGGTGGCGGCGAATCACTGGGCGGCGATTCTTTCGACATCGCAAAGACACCCAACGAGGGTGAACCAGGGACGTGGTACACGAACCCCGGAAGTGGCCAGATGCGAATGTATGGAGGCGACCGCCAGCCGCTTGTTGACTTCGATTTTGACCACGACCACGGGCAGGGAAACCCTCACGCGCACAACTGGAGCGATGGAGCGCGCGGTTCCGGGCTTCCCTTTTCTCTATTACCGTAAGCGCTATTGGAGCTTGTATGGTCACCGGCACATTTGCCGATATTCAAGGCATTGCTGAATTTCCCAGCTTTCACGACGCAGAGTTATGCGGTATCGAACACGATCCTGGTGCGCGTTCCCTCGAACTTCGTTTCCGCCGGGTCGGCGGTGACGTGGCGCTATTTCAATTTTCTGGTGTGCTACGTCAACGCCTGATTGATTTCGCTGGCCAGAATGTCGCGTCGAGGCTCCTGATATCGCCACGCTATGCGTTTTCGCTGACCGAAGTTCGCACGTGGCTTCAGTGGATGAATAGTCGCGACGATGCAACAGGCGTAGCGATCAGCGAACAGAATGGCGAGGAGTGCGTCCGTGATCTGGCAGCGGGCCATCGCGTTCTGTTCGTATTGGAGCCGTCGTGCGGCGCAGAAATGGCCGTGCTCTGCGAGTCGATTTCACTGAAGGTGTAAACCGGGGCGAATGCATGGGAGTCGAGGCCTTCGGAGTGGCCGGGCGCTCCGGCTAGCGGGGCTTCCGGCCACTCAACCGATTCGTGCTGATCCCACGCGATCCCTACATCAGCACAATGTCGTACTGCTCCTGACTCAAATTCGACTCCACCTGCAGCGAAACCGGCTTGCCGATAAAGTCGATCAACATGGCCAGATGCTGCGATTCCTCTTCGAGGAACAGATCGATCACCTGCTGCGACGCCACCACGCGGAACTCGCGCGGATTGAACTGTCGCGACTCGCGCAGGATTTCGCGCAACACGTCGTAGCACACGGTCCGCGAGGTCTTCACCTGGCCCTTGCCCAGACACGTCGGGCACGGCTCGCACAGCACATGCGCGAGCGATTCGCGCGTGCGCTTGCGCGTCATCTCAACCAGACCGAGCTGCGAGAAACCGTTCACGGTCACGCGCGTGCGATCGCGCGAGAGCGCTTTCTTCAGCTCGCCGAGCACCTGGTCGCGATGCTCCAGGTTCTCCATATCGATGAAGTCGATGATGATCACGCCGCCCAGGTTGCGCAGCCGCAACTGGCGCGCGATCGTATGCGCCGCTTCGAGATTGGTCTTGAAGATCGTGTCGTCGAAATTGCGCGCGCCCACGTAACCGCCCGTGTTCACGTCGATGGTCGTCATCGCCTCGGTCTGGTCGATCACCAGATAGCCGCCCGATTTCAGATCGACACGGCGCGACAGCGCGCGCTGGATTTCGGCCTCGATGTTGTAGAGGTCGAACAGCGGCCGCTCGCCCGTGTAGTGATGCAGCTTGGGCGACACCGCAGGCGTGAATTCGCGCGCGAAATCCGTGAGTTTCTGGAACGTTTCGCGCGAATCGATCTGGATGCGCGTGGTCTCGTCGTTGACGAAATCGCGCAGCACGCGCTGACCCAGATTCAGATCCTGGTAGAGCAGGCTGGTCGCGGGCAGGCGCTGCGCCTGCGCGAGTATCGTCGCCCACGTCTTGCGCAGATAGGCGACATCGGCGCCCAGTTCTTCGCTCGTGGCGTCTTCGGCGATCGTGCGCACGATGTAGCCGCCTTTCTCGTCGGCGGGCAGCACGGCGGTCAGACGCGCGCGCACGGCTTCGCGCTCGGCCTCGCTCTCGATCTTCTGCGAGATGCCGATATGCGGCTCCTGCGGCAGATACACGAGCGTGCGGCCCGCGATGCTCACCTGCGTGGAGAGCCTTGCGCCCTTGGTGCCGATCGGGTCTTTCACGACCTGCACCATCAGCGTCTGGCCTTCGAAGACGGTCTTTTCGATCGGCTGATGATGAGCCGCCGTGTGCGGCTCGCCCGCGAGACGCGGATGCCAGATATCGGCCACATGGAGGAACGCGGCGCGTTCGAGACCGATGTCGATAAAGGCCGACTGCATGCCGGGCAGCACGCGCACGACCTTGCCGAGATACACGTTGCCGACGCGTCCGCGCGACTGCGTGCGCTCGACGTGAAGCTCCTGTACTGCGCCTTGCTGGACCAACGCAACACGCGTCTCCTGAGGCGTGACGTTGATCAGGATTTCTTCGTTCATGATTGGTTTTAGAAGTCGATGCCCGCGGCGCGCAAGAGGGCGGCCGTTTCAAAAAGTGGCAAACCCATGATACCCGAATAGGACCCGTCGATTCGCTCGATGAATTCGGCAGCGCGGCCCTGGATGCCATATGCGCCGGCCTTGCCGAACGGTTCGTTGCTCGCCACGTAGCGCGCGATCGCCGCGGGCAGCGCGGCCGCGAAGCGCACGTGCGAGCGCGACACCGCAACGGGCAGGCACACGCCTTCGGCATTGACGACGGCCACGGCGGTGAGCACTTCGTGCTCGCGGCCGGCGAGGCGTTCGAGCATGGCGAAGGCGTCGGCGGCGTCATGCGGCTTGCCGAGGATATGGCCGTCGATGCTCACCGTGGTATCGGCGGTGAGGATCGGCGCGTGCGCATGGGCGCCCGCCACCAGTCGCGCGCGCGCGGCATCGGCCTTGGCGGCGCAGACGCGCTCGACATAGACGGCGGCGGTTTCGCCGGG
Organism: Paraburkholderia sp. J69-1; assembly: GCF_905220255.1. NCBI lineage: Bacteria > Pseudomonadati > Pseudomonadota > Betaproteobacteria > Burkholderiales > Burkholderiaceae > Paraburkholderia > Paraburkholderia sp. J69-1. Next base: position 611,104 of record NZ_CAJMZG010000001.1, read on the forward strand.
CAGCACGGTTTCGAGCGCTTCGGCGTCTTCGTCGGGACGCGGCAGCAATAGCTCGAAACGCACGCCGAGCTGCTGCAGCAGTTCCTGGCGGCGCGGGCTCTGCGAGGCGAGATAGACGAACGGATAGGTCGCGGAGAGGGTCATCGGGGCGTTTTACGTCTTGATGAGGCGAAATTCGGATGAGCGCCCGGCTTATGCCCGGGCGCTCCCTCGTGCATCGAAAGCGGGCGCGCAGCGTCAGCTGCGACGAATCGGACCGGCACGCCGCAGATGCGGTATGCATGGCCCGATGCGTGCTTCAGCCGCTACTCGACGCGGGTTCAAACGCGATGATAGGGGTGATTCTGGGTAATGGTCCAGGCGCGGTAAAGCTGCTCCGCGAGCAGCACGCGCACCATCGCATGCGGAAGGGTCAGGGAGGAGAGGCGCAGCAGCGTGTCGGCACGCGCCTTGAGCTGCGGATCGAGCCCGTCCGCGCCGCCTATCAGGAACGCCACGTCGCGCCCGTCCTGCTGCCAGCCCGGCAGCGCCTGGGCGAGCTGCATCGTGGTCCAGTCCTTACCGCGTTCATCGAGCGCGACGATGCGCGCGTTCTTCGGCAAGGCCGCTTCGATGCGCGTGCGCTCGGCAGCCATCACGCTTTCGGCGGAACGGCCCGACGAGCGCTGCTCGGGCTTCACTTCGCGCAACTCGATGCGCAGCTCGGGCGGCATGCGCTTCGTGTACTCCTCGAAGCCTTCGGCGATCCAGTCCGGCATCTTGTGGCCGACGGCGACGATATGCAGTTTCATGTGGCAGGGGAGTGCGAACGTGCGACTGGCTTACTTCGCGCTCTTGCGCGCAGCCGTCTTGCGGGCGGGTTTCTTCGCCTCGGCCGGCGCTTCTGCGTCTTCGTCTTCCTCGTCCATCGGCTCGCTCGGACGCGCGCCCGCGAAGCCCGTGTTGGCCGCGAGCTTCAGACGCACCGGCTTGTCGCCCCAGATTTCTTCGAGGTTGTAGTACTGGCGCAGCGCCGGTTGCAGGATGTGGACGACCGCGTCGCCGCAATCCACCAGCACCCATTCGCCGATGTCTTCGCCTTCCGTGCTGATGATGTCGCCGCCGGCTTCCTTGACCGCCTCGCGCACGCTCGAAGCGAGCGCCTTGGTCTGGCGGTTCGAGGTGCCGCTCGCGACGATCACGCGGTCGAACAGCTCGGTCAGATGGCTCGTGTTGAAGACGCGGATGTCCTGCGCCTTGACGTCTTCCAGAGCGTCGACGATGGTGCGTTGAAGTTTGCGGATGTCCATATTTACCCGTGGTGCCTGTACAGATGATGTTGATGAATATAGTCCCACACGGCTGCGGGGACCTTGCCGGCGGCCAGGCCGCCAGGCGTCGTTGTGGGTGTCGCTGATGCTGACGTTGCAGCCCGCGCGTCCTGCGCGCCGAGCGCATGGCGGATTTCAGTCGCCGACACGTCGAGCGCCAGCGTCTCGTCGATCAGCAGATGGCCGCAGCGCGTGGCCGCGAGCGTGGCGGCGTCGGCGCGGCGCGTGGCCACGGCGGCGCTCACCGCGGGCGGCAGCGCTGCGAAATCGAAACCGGGGCGGCTCGCCACGCCCAGATGCGCGAGCGCGAACAGCTCGCGCCATTCGTGCCACGAATCCAGATGCAGCAGTTGATCCGCGCCCATCAGCAGCGTGAGCGCGGCAGCGGCATTGCTGTCATTCTTCGCGCGCCAGCGGCGCAGCGTTTCCACCGTGTAGGTGGGGCCGTCGTGCTCGATCTCGTCGGCGTCGACGGTGACCGTCACGCCCGGCAGGGCCAGCGTGGCGGCCGCCAGACGCGTCATGGCGAGCCGATGCCCGGCCGCGCTCACCCCGGGCTTTTGCCAGGGCTGGCCGGCGGGCAGCAGGATCACTTCGGTCAGATCGAGCACGCGGGCGAAATGGCGCGCGAGCGCCAGATGGCCTTCGTGGATCGGATCGAAGGTGCCGCCGAGCAGGCCGACACGGCGCGCGAGGGGAGCGGAGGAGATCGTCACAGGGTCAGATCCAGTCGCGAACCGGCAGGAAGTCGCTGTACAGACGCGCTTCCGGCGTGCCCGCTTCGGGCTGCCAGTCGTAGCGCCAGCTTGCGCCCGGCGGCATCGACATGAGGATCGATTCGGTGCGTCCGCCGCTTTGCAGGCCGAAATGCGTGCCACGGTCCCAGACGAGATTGAACTCGACATAGCGGCCGCGCCGGTATGCCTGGAATTCGCGCTCGGCTTCGCCGTACGGCAGCGTGCGGCGCTGCTCGATGATCGGCAGATAGGCCTTCAGAAAGCCATCGCCGACGCTGCGCAGCATCGCGAACGCCTGCTCGAAACCGCCTTCGGCGTAATCGTCGAAGAAAATGCCGCCCACGCCGCGTGCTTCGTTGCGGTGCTTGAGGAAGAAGTAGTCGTCGCACCAGCGCTTGAAGCGCGGGTAGAGATCGTCGCCATAAGGCGCGAGCGCATCGCGGCAGACGCGGTGAAAGTGCTGCGCGTCTTCCTCGAAGCCGTAATAAGGCGTCAGATCCATGCCGCCGCCGAACCAGAACACCGGCGCTTCGCCGGCTTTGGTCGCCATCAGCATGCGCACGTTCATGTGCACGGTCGGGCAGTACGGATTGCGCGGATGCAGCACGAGCGACACGCCCATCGCCTCGAAACCGCGGCCGTTCAGTTCGGGCCGCGCAGCCGTGGCCGAAGGCGGCAGGGCGTCGCCCTGCACATCCGAAAAGCCGATGCCCGCGCGCTCGAAAAACTGGCCGTTTTCGAGGATGCGCGTGCAGCCGCCGCCGCGCAGCTTTTCGCCGGGCGCGCGCTGCCACGCGTCGGTGGCGAAGGGCGTGCCGTCGAAGGCGCCGAGCGCATCGGCGATCTGCGTCTGCAGGTCGGCCAGCCAGGCGCGCACGGCGGCGCTGTCAGGCGTGGCACCGGCGGGCGCCACGGCGGTTTGAATCGTTTCGGTCATCGATGAAAGGGCGTTCGCGGCTGATAGCCGGCGCGGCGCCAGGATTACTTCGGATTCGGAATGCAGACCGCGCGCGGAGCGGTTCAGTCGGCGTTCGGATGCTGTAAAAGTATCCGTTCTGCCCAAGTTTACGCCGATCTGCGCGGGTTAAGCCCTTTGCGCGGCCCCTTGAGCGGCGTTCCGGCCGCCTGTTGGGGCCGGATGGCGTTCGAGAGTTCGCGGGGGTGGCCGATCACGGAGAGCGGCCCAACCGCGCGGCGTGCCCATGCGTCCTGCTGCGCTCCTGCTACACCGGAGCAGCGTCAAGCCGCATGGGCACACCGCGAGCCGGGCGCCTGCTTGCGACCGAAGCCGCGAGCGGGCGCCCGTCACTGCCTTACTGCTTGCGTCCCGCGGCGCGGTAGCCGATATCGTGGCGATACTGCATGCCATCGAACGAGATGCGGTTCACCGTTTCATAGGCGACGTTCTGCGCGCTGCGCACCGAATCGGCCAGGCCGACCACGCACAGCACACGGCCGCCCGAGGTCACGAGCTTGCCGTCGACGAATTGCGTGCCTGCGTGGAACGTGACCGAATCGGCCGTTTCCGCCGGGATGTCGCTGATGCGATCGCCCTTGCGCGGCGTTTCCGGGTAGTTGTGCGCGGCCAGCACCACGCCCAGCGCCGTGCGGCGGTCCCATTCCAGCTCGACCTGATCGAGCGTGCCGGCGATGGCGTGCTCGAACACCTTCGAGAAGTCGCCCTTCAGGCGCGCCATGATCGGCTGCGTTTCCGGGTCGCCCATGCGGCAGTTGAATTCGAGCGTCTTCGGGTTGCCTTGCGCGTCGATCATCAGACCGGCGTACAGGAAGCCCGTGAAGCGGATGCCTTCCTTCTCCATGCCCGCCACGGTCGGCAGGATGATTTCGCGCATCACGCGAGCGTGCAGTTGCGGCGTGACGATCGGCGCGGGCGAGTAGGCGCCCATGCCGCCCGTGTTCGGGCCCTGATCGCCGTCCTGCAGACGCTTGTGGTCCTGGCTCGACGCCAGCGCCAGCACGTGCTTGCCGTCCACCATGACGATGAAGCTGGCTTCTTCGCCCGCGAGGAATTCCTCGATCACGACACGCGCGCCGGCATCGCCGAGCTTGTTGTCGGCCAGCATCGAATCGATCGCCTGATGCGCTTCTTCCAGCGACATCGCCACGACCACGCCCTTGCCCGCCGCCAGGCCGTCGGCCTTGATGACGATCGGCGCGCCGTGCGTGTCGACGTAGGCGTGCGCGGCCGTCGCGTCCGAGAAGGTCTCGTAGGCGGCGGTCGGGATGTTGTGGCGCTTCATGAACGCCTTGGCGAAATCCTTCGAGCTTTCGAGCTGCGCGGCTTCCTTCGTGGGGCCGAACACCTTCAGGCCGCGCGAACGGAACACGTTGACGATGCCCGCTGCGAGCGGCGCTTCCGGGCCGACCACGGTGAAGGCCACCTGTTCGCGCTCGGCGAAATCGGCGAGCTCGTTGATGTCCGTGATGTCGACGTTGGCGAGCCGCTCGTCCTGCGCGGTGCCGCCGTTGCCCGGTGCGACGTAGACGAGCTGCACGCGTTGCGCCTGGGCGAGTTTCCACGCCAGTGCATGTTCGCGGCCGCCAGAACCGACGACGAGTAACTTCATGAGAATCCCCGAAAGACCAGAACCAGAAACAGTTGCGGCTGGCGCACGTGCGCCAGCCGTGAAAAGCGAGGGGGCGCGCCGCTGCGTGAAACCTGCCGCGCGCGCCGCGCCGATGCCGTTATTCGGCGATCGATGCGTTGGTGTAGACCTCCTGTACGTCGTCCAGGTTTTCGAGCGCGTCCAGCAGCTTCTGCATCTTCACGGCGTCGTCGCCGGTGAATTCGACTTCGGTCTGCGGCTTCATCGTGACTTCGGCCATTTCCGCCTTGAAGCCGGCGGCTTCGAGCGCGTCCTTGACCTTCTGGAATTCGAACGGCGGGCAGACCACTTCGATCGAGCCGTCTTCGTTGGTCACGACGTCGTCGGCGCCGGCTTCCAGCGCGGCGTTCATGAGTTCGTCTTCCGGGGTGCCCGGCGCGAACACGAACTGGCCGACGTGATCGAACATGAACGCGACCGAACCGTCCGTGCCCATGTTGCCGCCGAACTTCGAGAACGCGTGGCGCACTTCCGCGACCGTGCGGGTGCGGTTGTCCGTCATGGTGTCGACGATCACGGCCGCGCCGCCGATGCCGTAGCCTTCGTAGCGGATTTCTTCGTAGTTCGCGCCATCGACGCCGCCCACGCCGCGCTGGATCGCGCGGTTGATGTTGTCCTTGGGCATGTTGGCGTCATAGGCCTTGTCGACGGCCAGACGCAGACGCGGGTTGGAGTCGATATCGCCCCCGCCCATGCGCGCCGCAACCTGGATTTCCTTGATCAGCCGGGTCCAGATCTTGCCGCGCTTCGCGTCAGCAGCCGCTTTCTTGTGCTTGATGTTGGCCCATTTCGAATGACCCGCCATACCTTTCTCCGTCGCACGCGCGTGGCGTGCATGGTGCAATTGTCGTTGCTGCAGTGTCGAAGCCGCAGTGTTCAGGTGACGCTGACCGGGCGCGGCACGGCGCGCGTTCGCGCGTCATGCGGCCACTGGAAACGTCGAGTGTCTGTCCGCCTGGGGTCGCGTTGCGGGTGCCTTGCGGCTACGTTGCTCAACGCGTGCCGACTGGACCAGGCCAGCGGCCGGCACGGGCGGCGGGGAACGCGTAAGGGCAGGCTCGAGGACACGACATCGGCCCGGCTGGAGCGCCGCGCCGCGAAGGCCAGGCCGCCTTCGGACTGTCGTGAATCTTCCCGCGACCTTCAGGTGGACCTGAATTTTATCACGGCGCAACCGGCTGGCTCCGGCTCTCCGAGAGATTACGCGCGCGCGTCGGCGGGGAAAAAGGGAGTGAACCGGAAGGGGACGGCGCGAGGCCGCCCCGTGTAGCCCGGTCAGGCTTTAGTTCTTGGTGCCGAACAGGCGGTCGCCCGCGTCACCCAGACCCGGGATGATGTAGGCGTGGCCGTCCAGGTGCGAATCGAGCGATGCCACGTAGAGCTTGACGTCCGGGTGCGCCTTCTGGAACACCTCGACGCCTTCGGGCGCGGCCACCAGCGCGAGGAACAGGATGCGCTCGCCCGGCACGCCGCGGCGCTTGAGCACGTCGATCGCGTGCGCGGCCGAGTAGCCCGTGGCGACCATCGGATCGCACAGGATGAAGGTGCGGTCTTCCAGATCGGGCAGACGCACGAGGTATTCGACCGGGCGATGGTCGTCGTCGCGATACACGCCGATATGACCCACGCGCGCCGACGGCACCAGTTCCACCAGACCATCGGACATGCCGATGCCCGCGCGCAGCACCGGCACGATGGCCAGTTTCTTGCCGGCGATCACCGGCGCGTCGATTTCGACCAGCGGCGTCTGCACGCGGCGCGTCGCAACCGGCAGATCGCGCGTGATTTCGTAACCCATCAGCAGCGTGATTTCGCGCAGCAGCTCGCGGAACGTGCGCGTGGACGTGTCCTTGTCGCGCATATGGGTGAGCTTGTGCTGGATCAGCGGGTGATCGAGGATGAAAAGATTCGGAAAACGGCTGTCCTGTTTCATGGCGGGGCGCACAAGGCTGCAAGAGATATCGGGGGGAGCGGCCGGGCTGGCGTCGCGCCGCCCATACCGTCCATACAGGCGCAAGTATACGGGATGCGCGTGCCAACCGATCCGGGATCTGTTCGCGCACCCTGGCGTCGTCGCGGCTCGCCTGCGTGCGGGCAGCCACGCGCTTCGCCCGATTCTTCTAGAATCGCAAAACCCGCACGGATCGGGCGCCGTTTCTGGCCATCGCTCGGCATGGCCGGCCGCGCCCGCAGGCACGCGACAGGGCACGCAAAACCGGACAAGGAAGAACACCATGGACATGGGCATCGCAGGACGCACCGCGCTGGTGTGCGCGGCAAGCAAGGGACTGGGGCGCGGCTGCGCCGAGGCGCTGGCCGCCGAAGGCGTGAACGTCACCATCGTCGCGCGCACGTTGAGCACGCTGGAAGAGACCGCCGCGCAGATCCGCGCCAGCACGGGCGTCGAGGTCAAGGCCGTGGCCTGCGACATCACGACGGAAGCGGGCCGCGCCGCGGCGCTGGCCGCCTGCCCGTCGCCGGACATTCTCGTCAACAACGCGGGCGGCCCGCCGCCGGGCGATTTCCGCAGCTTCACGCGCGAGCAGTGGCTGGCCGCGCTCGACGCCAACATGCTCACGCCGATCGCGCTGGTGCAGGCCACCATCGACGGCATGATCGCGCGCGGCTTCGGGCGCATCGTCAATATCACGAGTTCGTCGGTGAAGGCGCCGATCGACGTGCTGGGGCTGTCCAACGGCGCGCGCTCGGGACTCACGGGTTTTATCGCGGGCGTGGCGCGCCAGGTCGCGAGCACGGGCGTGACGATCAACAGCCTGCTGCCGGGCGTGTTCGACACCGATCGCATCAAGACCACCATCGCCGCCCAGGCCGAAAAGGGCAAGTTGTCGCTCGACGAAGTGCGCGAGCGCCGCATGAAGTCGATCCCGGCCGGGCGCTTCGGCACGCCGGATGAGTTCGGCCGCGCCTGCGCGTTCCTGTGCAGCGTGCACGCGGGCTATATCACCGGACAGAACTGGCTCATCGACGGCGGCGCCTATCCGGGCACCTTCTGACGTGCGAGGATGCGCACGATTCATCTGATCGACCGCGGGTCGATCTGCGGCTCAATCCACAGTTCAATCCGCGGTTCAACTGCAAAGCAGCAACCTTAATCTCACGCCAGGAGCCCAATCCATGTCTACCCGCGTCGCACTGATCGCGCACGATCACAAGAAGGACGACATCGTCCGGCTCGCCGGCGAATACGTCGATACGCTGCGCCGTTGCGACCTGCTCGCGACCGGCACGACCGGCGGACGTATCGCCGATGCGCACGGCCTGAGCGTCGAGCGCATGCTGTCGGGCCCGCACGGCGGCGATCTGCAGATCGGCGCGCAACTGGCCGAAGGCAATGTCGATGTGGTGATCTTTCTGCGCGACCCCATGACGCCGCAGCCGCACGAACCCGATATCAACGCGCTGGTGCGCGCCTGCGACGTGCATGACGTGCCGTGCGCGACCAATATCTCGACGGCGCGCATGATTCTCGACGTGCTCACGCTGCGCATGAAGGACGTGATTTAAGCGCTGCGCCCGCGGGCGCGGCAGATCCATCCCAGACTGGAAGAGACAAGATGACCAAGGCAATCCGATACGAGCAGACCGGCGGCCCCGAAGTAATGAAGTGGGTCGATGTCGAAGTGGGCGAGCCGGGCGAGGGCGAGATCCGCGTGAAGCAGAGCGCGTGCGGCCTGAACTATATCGACGTGTATTTCCGCACCGGGCTGTATCCGCAGCCACTGCCTGCGGGTTTGGGCATGGAGGCGGCGGGCGAGGTGGTGGCCGTCGGCGCGGGCGTGAGCAGCGTGAAAGTGGGCGAGCGCGTGGCTTATGTCGGACGCCCGCCGGGCGCCTATGCGCAGGAGCGCGTGCTGCGCGCGGACCAGGTGATCCGCCTGCCCGATGCGATCAGCGACGAACAGGCCGCGTCCGTCATGCTGCAGGGCCTCACGGCGCAATATCTGCTGCGCCGCACTTACCGCGTGCAGGCCGGCGACACGATCCTGATCCAGGCCGCAGCGGGCGGCGTGGGTCTGCTTGTCTGCCAGTGGGCCAAGGCGCTGGGCGCAACGGTGATCGGCACGGTCAGTTCCGATGAAAAGGCCGAGATCGCGAAGGCGCACGGCTGCGATCATCCGATCGTCTATACGCGCGAGGATTTCACGGCGCGCGTGCGCGAGATCACCCACGGCGCGGGCGTGCCCGTGGTGTACGACTCGATCGGCAAGGATACGTATGTGAAGTCGCTCGACTGTCTTGCGCCGCTCGGCATGTTCGTGAGCTTCGGCAATGCGTCGGGGCCGCTGCCGCCGATCGATTCGTCGGCGTTCTCGTCGCGCGGCTCGCTGTTCTTTACGCGCCCGACGCTGTTTTCGTACATCGCCAAACGCAGCGACTACGAGGCGATGTCCGCCGAACTGTTCGACGTGATCGCTTCGGGCAAGGTGAAGACGTCGATCAACCAGCGTTACGCGCTCAAGGACGTAGGCCAGGCGCACGCCGATCTGGAAGCGCGCAAGACCACGGGATCGACGATCCTGATGCCGTAAAGCCGTACCGCCGTACCCGACACGTAAAGGCGCGCATGCCAGTCATGCGCGCTTTTTTTATGGGCTTTTTTTCCCGCGTTTACGCGATTTTTATACGCCCGCCTCAAGCTTTGATCCGGATTTAACGCGATAAACCGTACCTTACCGCCATCCATCAATGGAGAACACGACAATGGATGTGCTGTATATCGGGGGGCTGGCGGTCTTCGCTGCGCTCACATACGCGTTGATCGCCGGCTGCGGGAAGCTGATGCAGTACCGCCGCGCCGGCCAGGACGCCACGGGAGCGCGCTCATGACCTGGATCTTCTGGCTGTCGGGGGCGGCGACGCTGTTGCTGTTCGTCTATCTCGTCCATGCGCTGCTGCGCGCGGAGGACATCGAATGAACGCCAACACTGTGCTGCAAACGGGTCTTTTCATCGTCGTGCTGCTGGCGCTCGCGGTGCCGGTCGCGGGCTATATCACGCGCGTGCTCGATGGCCGCTCGCGCGTCGTGCGCCTGTTCGCACCGCTCGAAAATCTGCTGTATCGCATCGCAGGCGTCGATCCGAGCGCCGAGATGAACTGGAAGCGCTACGCGTTCGCCACGCTCTCGTTCAACGTGCTGGGCGTGGGCTTTCTCTATGTGCTGCTGCGCGTGCAAGGCTGGCTGCCCGGCAACCCGCAGGCCTTTAGCGCGATGACGCCGGACGGCGCGTTCAACACCGCCGTGAGTTTTGTCACCAATACCAACTGGCAGGACTACTCGCCCGAGCAGACCGTGAGCTATCTCACGCAGATGCTGGGCCTCACGGTGCAGAACTTCCTGTCGGCGGCGACGGGCATCGTGGTGGTGGTCGCGCTGATTCGCGGCTTCGCGCGCCATTCGGCGCAGACCATCGGCAACTTCTGGGTCGATCTCACGCGCACCACGCTTTACGTGCTGGTGCCGATGTCGGCGCTCATCGCGGCGTTGCTGATGAGTCAGGGCATGATCCAGAACTTCAAGTCCTATCAGGACGTGCTGACGCTGCAGACCACGACCTACGCGGCGCCGAAGCTCGATGCGCAAGGCAACGCGATCAAGGACGCCAAGGGCAACGCCGTCACCGTCGATACCCAGGTGACGACGCAGACGCTCGCCATGGGTCCGGTCGCCTCGCAGGAAGCGATCAAGATGCTCGGCACCAATGGCGGCGGCTTCTTCAACGCGAACTCGGCGCATCCGTTCGAAAACCCGACGCCGTTCTCCAATTTCGTCGAAATGTTGGCGATCCTGATTATTCCGGCGGCGCTGTGTCTGGTATTCGGCAATATGGTGGCCGACCGGCGGCAGGGCATAGCGGTGCTCGCGGTGATGACGATTGCGTTCGCGCTCGCCGTAGGCGTGGAGCTTGCCGCCGAACAGGCCGGCAATCCGATGCTTACCACGCTCAACGTCGATCAGCACGCCAGCGCGCTGCAGGCGGGCGGCAACATGGAAGGCAAGGAAACGCGCTTTGGCATCGCGCAGACGGGCATCTTCGTCGTGGCGACCACGGCGGCTTCGTGCGGCGCGGTCAACGGCATGCACGATTCGCTCACGCCGATCGGCGGGCTCGTGCCGATGCTCTTTATCCAGCTGGGCGAAGTGATCTTCGGCGGCGTGGGCTCGGGCCTGTACGGCATGCTGGTGTTCGCGCTGCTCGCGGTGTTCGTGGCCGGTCTGATGATCGGGCGCACGCCGGAATACGTGGGCAAGAAGATCGAAGCGTTCGAGATGAAGATGGTGTCGATCGTGATCCTGCTCACGCCGCTGCTGGTGCTGCTCGGCACGTCGATCGCGGTGCTTTCCGATGCGGGCAAGGCCGGGATCGCCAATCCGGGCGCGCATGGCTTCTCCGAAATCCTCTACGCGTTTAGCTCCGCCGCCAATAACAACGGCAGCGCGTTCGCGGGTTTGACCGTCAGCACGCCGTTCTACAACGGGCTGCTGGGCATAGCGATGTGGTTCGGCCGCTTCGGCACCATCGTGCCGGTGCTCGCCATCGCGGGTTCGCTCGCGAGCAAGAAGCGCATTGCCGTCACGGGCGGCACGCTGCCCACGCACGGCCCGCTGTTCGTCGTGCTGCTGCTCGGCTGCGTGCTGCTGGTGGGTGCGCTCACCTATGTGCCGGCGCTTGCGCTCGGTCCGGGTGTCGAGCATCTGATCATGCTCGGCGTGCATTGAACGGGGACTTTTCGACATGACACAACATAGTGCAACACGGTCCATGTTCGATCCGGCGCTCGTGCGTCCGGCCATCGTGGATTCGTTCAGGAAACTCAAGCCGCGCACCCAGTTGCGCAATCCGGTGATGTTCTGCGTCTACGTGGGCAGCGTGCTCACGACGATCCTCTGGATCGCGGCGCTGCTGGGCCAGGCCGAAGCGCCCGCGGGCTTCATTCTCGCGGTCGCGCTGTGGCTGTGGTTCACGGTGCTGTTCGCCAACTTCGCCGAAGCGCTCGCCGAAGGCCGCTCGAAGGCGCAGGCCGCGTCGCTGCGCCAGGCCAAGCGCGACGTCATGGCCAAGAAGCTCAACGAGCCGCATCCGAAGTCGCCGATCCGCATCACGACCGCCACCGATCTGCGCAAGGGCGACGTGGTGCTGGTCGAAACCGGCGACGTGATTCCCGCCGATGGCGAGGTGGTCGACGGTGTCGCTTCGGTCGACGAATCGGCGATCACGGGCGAATCCGCGCCGGTGATCCGCGAGTCGGGCGGCGATTTTTCGTCGGTCACGGGCGGCACGCGCGTGCTGTCCGACTGGATCGTGGTGCGCGTCACGGCCAATCCGGGCGAAGCGTTCCTCGACCGCATGATCGCGATGGTCGAAGGCGCCAAACGCCAGAAAACGCCGAACGAAATCGCGCTGACGATCCTGCTGGTGGCGCTCTCCATCGTGCTGCTGATGGCCACGGCCACGCTGCTGCCGTTCTCGATGTTCTCGGTCGAAGCCGCGAAGATGGGCCACGTGGTCACGATCACCGCGCTCACGGCGCTGCTCGTGTGCCTGATTCCGACCACCATCGGCGGGCTGTTGTCGGCGATTGGCGTGGCGGGCATGAGCCGCATGATGCAGGCCAACGTGATCGCCACCTCCGGCCGCGCCGTGGAAGCGGCGGGCGACGTCGATGTGCTGCTGCTCGACAAGACCGGCACGATCACGCTGGGTAATCGCCAGGCATCGGCATTCGTGGCCGCGCCCGGCGTCAACGAAGAAGCGCTGGCGGACGCCGCGCAACTCGCCTCGCTCGCCGACGAAACGCCGGAAGGCCGCAGCATCGTCGTGCTCGCCAAGCAGCGCTTCAATATCCGTCAGCGCGACATGGCGGCGCTGCATGCCGTGTTCCTCGCCTTCAGCGCGCAGACGCGCATGAGCGGCGTGGACATGCCGGGCCGCGAAATCCGCAAGGGCGCCGCCGATGCGGTGAAGCACTACGTCGAGCAGCATGGCGGCCGCTTCCCGGCCGAAGTGAGCGCGGCTGTCGACGAAGTGGCGCGGCGCGGCAGCACGCCGCTGGTGGTGGCCGAGCGTCATGGCGAAGGCGATGACGCGAGGGCGCGCGTGCTCGGCGTGATCGAGCTGAAGGACGTGGTGAAGGGCGGCATCAAGGAGCGTTTCGCCGAACTGCGCAAGATGGGCATCAAGACCGTGATGGTGACGGGCGACAACCGCCTGACCGCCGCCGCGATCGCTGCCGAAGCCGGCGTGGACGATTTCCTCGCGCAGGCCACGCCCGAAACCAAGCTCGCGACCATCCGCGAACATCAGGCGCAAGGCAAGCTCGTGGCGATGACCGGCGACGGCACCAACGACGCCCCGGCGCTCGCGCAGGCCGACGTCGCGGTGGCGATGAACACCGGCACGCAGGCCGCGAAGGAAGCGGGCAACATGGTCGACCTCGATTCGAATCCGACCAAGCTGATCGAGATCGTCGAGATCGGCAAGCAGATGCTGATGACGCGCGGCTCGCTCACCACCTTCTCGATCGCCAACGACGTCGCCAAATACTTCGCGATCATTCCGGCGGCGTTTGCCTCGACCTATCCGCAACTGCGCGTGCTCGACGTGATGCATCTGACCTCGCCGGCGTCGGCGATTCTGTCGGCGGTGATCTTCAACGCGCTGATCATCGTGATGCTGATTCCGCTCGCGCTCAAGGGCGTGAAGTACCGGCCGCTGGGCGCAGCCACGCTGCTGCGGCGCAATCTGCTGGTCTACGGCCTCGGCGGCATTCTGCTGCCGTTCCCGTGCATCAAGCTGATCGATATGGTGCTGGCCGCGTTCGGCTGGGTTTGATGCGCGCGTCTCTTTTTAGACAGGAATGCATATGAAAGCGCAGTTTCGTCCTCTGATCGTGATCTTCGCGCTGCTCGCGGCGATCACCGGGCTCGTCTATCCCGCCGTGATGACGGCGTTCGGCCAGGCCGTGTTCCATCGTCAGGTCAACGGCAGTCTCGTGCAGGTGAACGGCAAGGTGGTGGGCAGCGAGCTGATCGGCCAGCAGTTCGACGCGCCCCAGTATTTCTGGGGCCGCCTTTCGGCCACCGCGCCGATGCCATACAACGCGCAAGGTTCGGGCGGCTCGAACCTCGGCCCGACCAACCCGGCGCTCGCCGATGAAGTCAAAGGCCGCATCGACGCGCTCAAGGCCGCCGGCACCGATGTCTCGCAGCCGATTCCCGCCGATCTCGTGACTTCGTCGGCAAGCGGTCTCGATCCGGAGATTTCGCCCGCGGCCGCGCAGTATCAGATCGTGCGCGTGGCGAAGGCGCGCAATCTCAGCGCGAACGACGTGCAGGCGCTCGTGGACCGCTACACGAAGGGCCGCCAGTTTGGTCTGTTCGGCGAGCCGCGCGTGAATGTGCTGGAGTTGAATCTCGCGCTCGATGGAAAAGAGGTGAGTTGAGCGCGCCGGCCGGCTTTCAAGACGCCGCACGCCGTCCACGCGGCGTGCGGTTTCTCGTTTGCCAATCCAGGGCCGCGGTGAGACCATCGTCGTCTGTGCCGCGCCGCCCGAACCGAACACGAACATAGTCGCCCAAGCCGCATGAACCGCCCCGATCCCGACGAACTCCTCGACCGTCTGCAACGCGAGGAAGAAAAACGCCGCCGCGGCAAGCTGAAGGTTTTCTTCGGCGCCTCGGCGGGCGTCGGCAAGACTTATGCGATGTTGCAGGCCGCGCGCCGCCGCGCCGAAGAAGGCGTGGACGTGGTGGTCGGCATCGTCGAAACCCACGGGCGCAGCGAAACCGCCGCGCTCACCAGCGGGCTCGACGTGCTGCCGCGCCAGCGCCTTGCGTATCGCGGGCGCGTGCTCGACGAATTCGACCTGGACGCCACGCTCGCGCGCAAGCCGCAACTCGTGCTGGTCGACGAACTCGCGCATTCGAACGTGCCCGGCGCGCGCCACCTGAAGCGCTGGCAGGACGTCTACGAACTGCTCGACGCGGGCATCGACGTCTATACGACGGTCAATGTCCAGCACCTCGAAAGCCTCAACGACGTGGTGGGGCAGATCACCGGCATCCGCGTCTGGGAGACGGTGCCCGACCGCGTGTTCGATGGCGCCGACGAAGTCACGCTGGTCGATCTTCCCGCCGAGGAACTGCTCGACCGCATGCGCGACGGCAAGGTTTATCTGCCCGCGCAGGCCGAGCGTGCGGTGCGCAACTTCTTCCGCAAGGGCAATCTGATCGCGCTGCGCGAACTGGCGCTGCGCCGGACCGCCGACCGCGTCGATGCGCAGATGCACGAATATCGCGCCGATCGCTCGATCCAGCATGTCTGGCAGGCGCGCGAGCGCTTGCTGGTGTGCGTCGGTCCAGGCCCGGAAGCGCCCGTGCTGGTGCGCGCGGCCGCGCGCCTCGCTGCGAGCCTGAAGGCCGACTGGATCGCCGTCTATGTGGAAACGCCGCGGCTGCAGCGCCTGCCCGACGCCGTGCGCGAACGCACACTGGGCGCGCTCAAACTCGCCGCCGAACTGGGCGCGGAAACCGCCTCGCTCGCGGGCGAAGACGCCGCGGTCACGCTGGCGGGCTATGCGCGCCTGCGCAATGTCTCGAAGCTGGTGGCGGGCGCGTCGATGCGCTCGGGTTTCTCGCGCTGGCTGCAACGCCCGTTTGGCGAGCGTCTGGCCGAGAAAGCCGGCGACGCCGATCTCACGCTGGTGCGCGCGAGCGGCAACGAAGTCGATCGCCTGACCGGCCGCGCCGCTTTCGATACCGCATCGGCGGCCGCGCGCGCCGCCAACGCCTGGCGCGCCGCCATCGGCCAGGGCGGCGCGAACCGTTCGCCGCCGCGCGCGTATGCAGCGGCGCTGGTGATCTGCGCCTGCATCACCTTGCTCGCCAACCAGTTGAACGAGCGCATCGCGCTGGCGAATCTGGTGATGCTTTATCTGCTCGGCGTGATCTTTACGGCGACGAGGCTCGGGCGCGGCCCCGGCGTGCTGCTGTCGTTCGCGAGCGTGGCCGCCTACGATTTTTTCTTCGTGCCGCCGCGCATGTCGTTTTCGGTCAGCGATACGCAGTATCTGCTGACCTTCGTCGGCATGCTGCTGACCTCGCTGGTCATCAGCCATCTGACGTCGAGCCTGCGCCGTGAAGCGAGCGTCGCGCAGCGGCGCGAACAGCGCACCGGCGCGATGTACGCGATGGCGCGCGAACTGGCGGCGGCGCTGGCAACCGAGCAGATCATCGCGATTGGCAGCCGCCATGTGAGCGAGGTGTTCGGCGCGCGCGTGGCGATCCTGTTGCCCGATAGCGCCGACAAGGTCCAGCAGAAGATCGAGGACCCCGATCCGCAGATCATGCTCGACGCGTCGAGTCTCGATATCGACGTGGGGCAGTGGGTCTACGACCAGCAAAAGCCCGCCGGTCATGGCACCGATACCTTGCCCGCCGCCGCTGCGCGCTACCTGCCGCTCAAGGCGCCGATGCGCACGCGCGGCGTGCTCGCCGTGGTCACGCGCGAGCCGCGCGAATTGCAGGTGCCCGAGCAGCAACGCATGCTCGACGCCTTCGCCGCGCAGATTGCGCTGGCGCTCGAACGCGTGCATTACGTCGAGATCGCGCGCGACGCGCTCGTCAACATGGAATCCGAACGATTGCGCAACTCGCTGCTTTCGGCGATTTCGCACGATCTGCGCACGCCGCTCACCGCCATCGTCGGCTTTTCGTCGATGCTCGCGCAGACGCACGAGCCGAGCACCGGCACGCCCGATCCGCAGAACGCGCGCGAAGGCGAGCTGATCGAGGCGATTCACGACGAGGCGCTGCGCATGACCGGCATCGTCACGAATCTGCTCGATATGGCGCGCCTGCAGGCGGGCAGTCTCAAGCTCAACCGGCAATGGACGCTGCTGGAGGAAACCGTGGGCGCGGCGCTGGCCGCGTGCCGCCGCGTGCTCGCGCGCCATCCGGTGCAGGTGAAGTTGCAGGAGGATTTACCGCTGCTGCAACTCGACGCCGTGTTGATGGAGCGGCTCTTTTCGAATCTGCTGGAAAATGCCGCGAAGTACACGCCGGCCGATACGCCGCTGGCGATCGTCGCGCGGCGTGTGGAGGAGGGCGGCCAGCCCTTCGTGCGCGTGAGTATCGACGATCACGGGCCGGGCTTGCCGCCTGGCATGGGCGAGCGCGTGTTCGAGAAGTTCACGCGCGGCGAGAAGGAATCGGCCAAGCCCGGCATCGGCCTCGGACTGGCGATCTGCCGGGCGATCGTGGAAGCGCACGGCGGTACAATCGGCGCGTCCAATCGGGTCGATGCCAACGGCCGGGTCGAAGGCGCGTCGTTCTGGTTCGCGCTGCCGGTGGAAGAGCCGCCGCCGCTGCCCGCCGATGTGCCGGAAGCCGCCGAACATGCCGCACATGCCTATCACGTCGATCACATGAATCACGCCCACGATCATCGCGAAGCACCCGCTAAACCCCTCGATTCGAATCCCGCCCATGAGTGACCCGAGTCTCGCCGTTGTCCTGATCGAAGACGAAAAGCAGATCCGCCGCTTTGTGCGCGCCTCGCTCGAAGGCGAGGGCATTGCCGTCTACGACGCCGAAACCGGCAAGCAGGGGCTGGTGGAAGCGGCCACGCGCAAGCCCGACCTCGTGATCGTCGATCTGGGCCTGCCCGACACCGATGGCCTCGACGTGATCCGCGAACTGCGCGGCTGGAGCGATTTGCCGGTGATCGTGCTGTCCGCGCGCACGCAGGAAAGCGAGAAAGTGGCCGCGCTCGACGCCGGCGCCGACGATTACCTGACCAAGCCGTTCGGCGTATCCGAGTTGCTGGCGCGCATTCGTGCCCATTTGCGCCGGCGCAACCGGGGCGGCGCGAACGAGGCGCCGCAGGTGAGCTTCGGCGCGGTGATCGTCGATCTGGGCTTGCGCCAGGTCACGCGCGAAGGCGCGCCCGTGCACCTCACGCCGATCGAATACCGCTTGCTGGCGACGCTGGTGCGCGATTCGGGCCGCGTGCTCACGCACCGGCAACTGCTGCGCGAGGTCTGGGGGCCGTCGCATGTGGAGAGCAGCCACTATCTGCGCATTTATATGGCGCATCTGCGGCAGAAGCTGGAGCGCGATCCCGCCCAGCCCGAACACATCATCACCGAGACGGGTGTGGGTTATCGGCTCGTGGGCGTGCAGTAGGGCAGCGACCGGACCATCCCCGGGCCACGTCTAGCCAACTTTGCTATACTTACAAAAGCGTAAGGACGACCTTGCGCTTTTTCTTTTTCGGGGACGGCCCCATTTTTCATGGAGCGTTCTCATGCCCTGGCTTTATCTCTTCATCGCGGGCCTGCTCGAAGTCGCGTGGGCCACCGGTCTCAAATCTTCCGAAGGTTTCACCCGGCTCTGGCCGTCGGTCTTCACCGTCGTCACGGCGCTCGGCAGTTTCTGGCTGCTCGCGCTTGCCATGCGCCAGTTGCCGCTGGGCACTGCGTATGCGGTCTGGACGGGTATCGGCGCGGTGGGCGCGTTCGTGCTCGGCATCGTCATGATGGGCGAAGCGGTGACCGTGGCGCGCGTGCTGAGCGCGCTGCTGATCGTGGCCGGTCTGATTGGCCTGAAGCTGTCGTCGGCGGGCTGATTGGGAAGCCCGGACGCCGGTCGGGCGACATCGCGCGGAAATGACGCGCCGTTATGTGATCCAGTACGCATTTTCGTGGGATTTCAGGCGCAAAATGCGTGGCGCGCGCGCCGCAGAACGATAAAACCGCGCTGCGGCGGCGCAACGAGCGTGGCTATAATGAGACGGTCACCACCCGATAACACTCAAGCGCCGCGGACGCCGCGAGCGCCGCCGTCTGTTTGTTCGCCGTGTTTCAGCTTGCTGCCTTGAAGCCCTGAAACCGCCGCGAACATCCCGACGCCGCGCTACGCCCGTTTCGTGGGGAACGGCGCCGCGCGAGCCTCGCGCGAGGAGGCAGTCATGCTGGAACCCTTATCTCTCGCAGCGGGCCTGTCCTGGGGCAGTGGCCTGCGCCTCTACCTGACGGTCCTGATGGCCGGCGTGATGCAGCGCCTGGGCGTCATCCACCTGCCCGACACGCTCGCGATTCTCTCTTCGCCCTGGGTGATCGGCGTCGCCGCCGCGCTCACGGTCCTCGAATTTCTCGCCGATAAAATCCCCGCGCTCGATTCGCTCTGGGATGCCGTGCACACCTTTATCCGCATTCCGGCCGGCGCCGTGCTGGCGGCCGGTGCGCTCGGTCACGCCGATCCCGCCGTGCTGACGATTGCCGCGCTCGCTGGCGGCACGCTCGCCGGCACTGCGCATCTGGCCAAGGCCGGCACGCGCGCGCTCATCAATCTGTCGCCCGAGCCGGTCTCGAACGTCGTCACATCCAGCGCCGAAGACGGCATGACCTTCGTGGGCGTGCTGCTGGCGTTCTTCGTGCCGTTGCTGTTTCTGGTGATGCTGGTGGCCTTCCTGCTGGTCGCGACCTGGGCGCTGCCGCGTCTGTGGCGCGGCGTGCAGGGCGGCTTTCGCGGCATGGCCACGCATATGGTCACGCGTTTTTCCTTGCGGAGCCGTCACGATTGAACGGTGCTCATTCTTCTCCATCGGTTTCCCCGTCTTCTTCTAACGCGAACGCACCCGCGCGTGCTGCCCTGAGCTGGTCCGATCTCGTGCGCCTTGCTGCGCGCATGAGTGCGCGCGACTGGCGCGCGGGCGAATTGACCATGCTGCTGCTGGCGCTCGTGCTGGCGGTGGCGGCGCTGTCGAGCGTCGGTTTTCTCGCTGATCGTCTGCAGCGCGGGCTGGAGCGCGACGCCAAACGCATGATCGCCGCCGATTTCATCGTGCGCGCCGATCATCCCGTCGATCCGATGTTCGCGCGCGAGGCGCAGTCGCTCAATCTGCAAACGGCAACGACGGCGATTTTCCCGAGCATGGTCACGGTGCCGCCGGTTGCGGGCGCGAGCGCTCAGGCCCCGCAGCCCCCGTCACGCCTTGCCGCCGTCAAATCGGTTTCCGTCGGCTACCCGTTGCGCGGCGCGCTGCGCATCGCGTCGGCGCCCGGCGCGCCCGATCACGAGGCGAAGGGCATTCCGCCGCCCGGCACGGTCTGGGTCGACGACGAACTGCTCGATGCGCTCAAGCTTCACGTCGGCGATACGGTGCGGATCGGCACGCGCAGCCTGAGCGTCGGCGCGATCATTACGCGCGAACTCGATCGCGGTTTTTCCTTCGTCAACTTCTCGCCGCGCCTGATGCTCAACGCGGCCGATCTGCCCTCGACGGGCCTGACCGGTTACGGCAGCCGCGTGACCTATCGCCTGCTGGTGGCGGGCGCCGATCCCGCCGTCGCGCAATTCGCCGCGTGGGCCCATGCGCGCGTCGACGGCGACGCAACCCGCGGCAAGATGCGCGGCGTCGGCCTCGAATCGCTCAGCGACGGCCAGCCGCAGGTGCGCCAGACGCTCGACCGCGCGCGCCATTTCCTCACGCTCGTTTCGCTGCTGACCGCGCTGCTCGCGGCGGTCGCCATCGCCATGGCCGCGCACCGCTACACGCGCCGCCATCTGGATGCCTGCGCGGCGATGCGCTGCCTCGGCGCCAGCCAGCGCACGCTGCGCTCGATTTTCGTGCTCGAATTCGCGGGGCTCGGTCTGATCGGCGGCGCGGTTGGCGTGGCGCTCGGCTACGCGGGCCATCTCGCGCTGCTGGCCTGGCTGGGCACGCTGATCGAAGTGGCGCTGCCATATCCGGGCCCGGTGCCGGCGCTCGAAGGCGTGGCGGCGGGGCTCGTGCTGCTGCTCGGTTTTGCCTTGCCGCCGCTGTTGCCGCTCACGCGCGTGCCGCCGGTGCGCGTGCTGCGCCGCGAGTGGGGCGACGAAAGCCGTACCGCGTGGGCCGCGTACGCGATCGGCATCGCGCTGTTCGCGGGGCTGCTGGTGCTGGCGGCGGGCGAACTCAAGCTCGGCGGTATCGTCGCGGGCGGTTTCGCGCTTGGCCTGCTGGTGTTCGCGGCGATTGCGCGTTTCGCGCTCTGGGGCGCGGCGCGCGTGGCGCGCAGCCAGCGCAACGGTCTGGATTCGCGCGCGGGCGTGGGCTGGCGTTATGCGCTGGCGTCGCTGGAGCGGCGGCCCGGCGCGAGCGCCTTGCAGATCACATCGCTCGCCATCGGTCTGATGTGCCTGCTGCTGATCGCGATGACGCGCAACGACCTGATCGATGGCTGGCGCAAATCCACGCCGCCCGATGCGCCGAACGAATTCCTCATCGACATCCAGCCCGCCCAGCACGACGCCGTGGCCGCGTGGCTGGTCGCGCACGGCATCGCCGATCCCGATCTGGAGCCGATGGTGCGCGGCCGTCTCACGACGATCAACGGCAAGCCCGTCAATCCCGAGCAGTACAAGAGCGAGGATGCGCGGCGTCTGGTCGATCGCGAATTCAATCTCTCGTACACCACGCAGTTGCCCAGCGATAACCGCATCGAAGCGGGCGCCTGGTACGGCGATGCGACCACGCCGCAGCTTTCGATCGAGCAGGGCCTGGCCAAACTCATCAACGTCAAGCCCGGCGATGTACTGACCTTCGATGTCGCGGGTCTCGAAGTCACCGCGCCCGTGACGAGCCTGCGCAAGCTCGACTGGGGTTCGTTCAAGGTCAACTTCTTCGTGCTGATGCCGCCCGCGCTGCTGCACGATTTCCCGGCCACCTACATCACGAGTTTCCATCTGCCCGAGTCGCAGCGCGCCGTGATCGACGGGCTGGTCGCGCAGTATCCGAACGTGACCGCCATCGACGTCGGGCCGATTCTCGCGCAGATCCAGCGCATGCTGGAGCAGGTGATCGGCGCCGTGCAGTTCCTGTTTATCTTCACGCTCGCGGCCGGCGTGCTGGTGCTTTACGCGGCGCTCGCGGGCACGCGCGACGAGCGCATGCGCGAATCGGCGCTGCTGCGCGCGCTGGGCGCGTCGCATGCCCAGGTGCGCTCGGTGCAGATCGCGGAGTTCGTCGCGGTGGGGGCGCTCGCGGGTTTGATGGCGGCGGTGGGCGCGCAGATCGTCGGCTATGTGCTGGCGACGCGGGTGTTCGACTTCTATCTGGCGTTCGATCCGTGGCTCGTGCCCGCGGGCATCGCAGCGGGCGTGGCCTGTGCGGGCGTGGGCGGCTGGATGAGCCTGCGGCATGTGCTGGCGCGGCCCGCGCTGCAATCGCTGCGCGATGCGTGAAGCCGGCGGCGTGAGCCGGGTTCGCCCGGCGCGCCGCTATGCGAAAATATTCGTTTGACCGGCCGCGCAGGTGCTTCGGCGCGAGCGTTGCCGCCCCTATTTCCGTATCGAATTCCCTGTATGACCGATCCAGCCGACGAAGCGCCGCAGCAACCCACGGCCTTTGAACTTGTCGGCGGCGAGGCGCGCGTGCGCGAACTCGTCGACCGTTTCTATGACCTGATGGACCTCGAACCGGAGTTCGCGGGCATTCGCGCGCTGCATCCGCAAACGCTCGACGGCTCGCGCGACAAGACTTTCTGGTTCCTGTGCGGCTGGATGGGCGGCCCCGACCACTACATCTCGCGCTTTGGCCATCCGCGTCTGCGTGCGCGGCATCTGCCGTTCGCGATTGCGTCGTCGGAGCGCGATCAGTGGCTGCGCTGCATGGCCTGGGCGATGCAGGACATCGGTCTCGCCGAACCGCTGCGCGAGCGCCTGCTGCATTCGTTCTTCGAAACCGCCGACTGGATGCGCAACCGTCCGGGCTGATTGCGCCAGATCCGGCTCCCATTCCCGTTAGCGCCGACTGGCCCGGTGCATGCGCCGGTACAGTCCGGCAGTGGGCCGATCGGGCTGTATTTTGCGACTGCGCGCGCATCGGGATAATGAACGCTCGTGCATCACGCAACGAGAACCCGGAGACAGCCCATGACGATCGCCAGCCCTGCCACGTCCACCCGCACCCGCGCGCTGTTCCGCGAAGACGCCTATCTGACCCACTGCGACGCCACTGTGCTCGAAGTGGGCGAAGACGGCGTGCGGCTCGACCAGACCGTGTTCTATCCGCTCGGCGGCGGTCAGGCGGGCGACACGGGCGCGCTCGTGCTCGCGGACGGCACGCGCATTGCAATCGCCGATACCCGCAAAGCGAAATTCGAAGGCGCGACGCCCGACGACGCGCTGCATCTCCCCGCGCCCGGCCAGGAAGCGCTGCTTGCGCGCCTCGCGGCAGGCGAGCGCGTGCGTGCCGAAATCGACTGGACGCGCCGCCATCGGCATATGCGCCTGCACACGGCGAGCCATCTGATGTGCGCCGTGCTGCCATACGCGGTGGACGGTTGCAGCATCACCGCCGACTACGCGCGGCTGGACTTCGCCACCGTCGAGCCGATCGAGCGCGAGCATGTGGAAGCGCGGCTGGCGGAACTGGTCGCGGGCGCGCACGCGGTCGCCACCGAATGGATCACCGATGACGACATGGCGCAGCGTCCCGAACTCGTGCGCACCATGAGCGTGAAGCCGCCGATGGGTCTTGGACGCGTGCGTCTGCTGCGCATCGACGGTGTCGATCTGCAGCCGTGCGGCGGCACGCATGTGCAGAACACGCGCGAGATCGGCGGGTTGCGCGTGGCGAAGCTGGAGAAGAAGAGTGCGCGCACGCGCCGGCTCGTGCTGGAGCTGGTGGAATGAGCGAGGCGTTGGACGCGCGTGCCCGCGACGTGCTGGACTTCTGGTTCGGCGCGCCGGAGTCGGCGGAATTTGGCCGCGAACGCAAGATGTGGTTCAAGAAGGACGCGGCTTTCGATGCGATGCTGCGCGAGCGCTTTGGCGCGCTGCTCGCTCTGGCCTGCGCGGGCGAACTCGACGCGTGGCGCGCCACGCCCGAAGGCGCGCTGGCGCTCGTGATCGTGCTCGACCAGTTTTCGCGCAACTGCCATCGCGGCACGCCGCACGCCTTTTCCGCCGACGACAAGGCGCTGACGATCGCCCGCGCGTTGATCGCCAATGGCGATGATCGGCGTTTGCCGACCCACCAGCATCGCGTTTTCGCGTATCTGCCGTTCGAACATGCGGAATCCGCCGAGGCGCAGCGCGAGTCGCTGCGGCTATTCGGCGAGCTTGCGAAGGACCCGCAAGCGAAGAGTTACTACGATTACGCGCTGCGCCACGCCGACGTCATCGAGCGCTTCGGCCGTTTTCCTCATCGCAATGCGCAGCTGGGCCGCGAGAGCAGCGAAGCCGAGCTGGCCTTTCTGCGCCAACCGGGCTCGCGCTTCTAGCGTTGTCGGGCTTAGCGGCCGCCGCTCACATCGAGCAACGCGCCCGTCACGTAGGACGCGGCATCGCTCAACAGCCAGACGATGGTTTCCGCGACTTCATCGGCGCCGCCAGGACGGCCCAGCGGCGTTTGCGCGCCGAGCACGGCGGCGCGATCGGGACGCCCGCCGCTTGCATGAATCTCGGTGTCGATAAGGCCGGGACGCACCGCATTCACGCGCACGCCTTGCGGGCCGAGTTCCTTGGCGAGGCCGATCGTCATCGTATCGATGGCGCCTTTCGACGCTGCGTAGTCGACGTATTCGTTTGGCGACCCCAGCCGCGACGCCGCCGAGGACACGTTGACGATCGCGCCGCCATCGCCGCCGCGATCCTTCGACATGCGCCGCGCCGCTTCCCGCACGCACAGAAACGCGCCGTAGACGTTCACGTCGAACATGCGCTTCAGACGCTCGGCGTCCATATCGGCGACGGGCGAACCGGGCGCGACGATGCCCGCGTTGTTGACCAGCGCATCGATGCGCCCGTAGGCGGATTCGAGCGTATCGAACATGGCGACGACATCGGCTTCGTTCGCCACATCGCCGTGCAGCACGCGCGCATGACCGCCAGCGCGGCCGACTTCCGCCGCGGTTTCCTCGGCGGCCGGCGCGTTATGCAGATAGTTGACGCCCACGGTCCAGCCGCGCGCGCCCAGCAGACGCGCACACGCGCGGCCGATGCCGCGGCTCGCGCCGGTGATCAGAACGACTTTGCCCATCGAATCATGACCTCCGTGGGTGAGAAGCGCCTCAGACGTTCTCGCGCAGATCGGCCCACTTGTCCTTCTCGGGCGCGTGATAGCTTTGCAGCTTGCCGATCAGCGCGGCCGGATCGCTGTCGATCTGCAGTTGATCGAGATAGATCTGGCGCATGAAGCCTTCGCTGACGGTGTGTTCGAGCATCGTCATGAGCGGATCGTAAAACCCGTCGATATTGAGAATGCCGACCGGCTTGCGGTGATAGCCAAGCTGCGCCCAGGTATAGACCTCGAACAGTTCTTCGAGCGTGCCCGCGCCGCCGGGCAGCGCCACAAAGCCGTCCGAGAGATCGGCCATCATCTTCTTGCGGTGGTGCATGTCGGGGACGACGTGCAGTTCGGTCAGGCCGCTGTGGCCCACTTCCTTGTCCACCAGCAGTTCGGGAATCACGCCGATCGCGCGGCCGCCTTCGGCCATCACGGTATCGGCGATCACGCCCATCAGGCCGACCTTGCCGCCGCCATAAACGAGCCCGAGATTCGACGCCACCAGCGCGCGGCCGAACGCCTGCGCCGCTTCGTTATAAATGGGTTTGGCTCCAAACGAGGAGCCGCAATACACGCAAACGGCTTTCATGCTCAGGTTTCCTTGCTTTCCTTCGGTGCGCCGTCGCGCGGCGGCAGATAGTCGTAGAACTCGCGCTGCGGATGCTTGCCCGAAACGAGATCGTCGAACAGTTGCTTCGCGCGGCCGCGCAGATACGGCGCCATCAGCGAGACGATCTGCACGCTCACCTGATGCAGCTCGGCGCGGATCGCTTCCTGATCGTTGTATTTGCGCGGATTCATCACGAACTGGTACGAGAGCCAGTAAGTGGCGATCACGCCGATATTGGTCGAAATCACCGCGATTTCAGCGGCCGTCGCCACCATCTCGCCGTCTTCCACGAGCTGATCGCAGAACTGTTTCGCGAACGCGACCTTGTGGCTGATGATCTGCTTGAAGTGCATCTCCAGCGTGCGGTTGCGCGCCAGCAGGTCGTTCAGGTCGCGATACAGAAAGCGGTAGCGCCAGGTGAAATCGACCATGTATTGCAGATACGCCCACATCTCGTCGATGGTGGCGCGATGGTCGTCGGGGAAACGCAGACGCTTGTCGATCTCCTGCTCGAACTGGCTGAAGATGCTGTTGATGATGTCGTCTTTGTTGCGGAAGTGGTAGTACAGGTTGCCTGGACTGATCTCCATTTCCTCGGCGATGGTCGTCGTGGTGACGTTGGGCTCGCCGATCTCGTTGAACAGCTTCAACGAAAGTTCGAGTATCCGTTCGCGTGTGCGGCGGGGAGGTTTCGCATCCATGTCGTCCGGCCCTGAAAGTACGGCGTCGGGCGAGCAGCGCTGCTGCCTTGGGTTGCTGCGTAGCTGCCCGGACGCGGTTGGTCGTTTTTTAAGACTGTCGTTCGATTATAAACCGACGCCAGGGCGCAAAACGACCCTTCACGACCTGATGAAAATGAGGAAAACCCGCGCGCGACGCGAGCGGGTTCGAGGCGAGCGGGCAACCGCGCCGCATGCGCAATGCATATGCGCCGCATGCACGCCGATATCAGCGCGCGCCGATCCAGTGCAGCAGCGTCGGGCCGAAGTGCGGCACGAGGATCAAGCCCCAGGTCATCACGCAGGTGATCAGCGCAACCGTCACGGCGGCGCTGCCGAGATCCTTCGCGCGGCCCGACAACTCGTTGCGTTCGAGACCGATTCGATCGACGGCGTTTTCGATACTCGAATTCAGCAATTCGACGATCAGCACCAGCATCACCGAGCCGAGCAGCAACACGCGCTCGACCGGTTCGACCGGCACGAATACGCCGATCGGCACCATGATGGCCGCGAGCGTGAGTTCCTGGCGGAACGCGCTTTCTTCGCGGATCGCGGTGCGAAAGCCCTTGATCGAGTACTGCAGCGCCTTCCATGCGCGCGTGACGCCGCGATTGCCCTTGTACGGGTTGAACGGCAGCGGCGCGAGCGGATCGTCGGGGCCGAGCGGTTCGTGCAGATGCGGCGGCTCGGGCGGATCGGCCTGGGCGGAAGTTTGGGGCGTGCTCGACGGCGCGGGGTGGGTCACTGCGGCCGCACCGCCCGCATGCACGGGCGTAGAGCCGCCGCGCGTGAGCGGCGTAGTGGCTTGCGGCGTCTCGGAATCGCGAGGCGCGGCAGAGGCGTGCGATGGTGTCGAAGGACGTGGGGCCATAACGGTGCGGGTTGATGCCGCAGTATCGCACGCGTTGTGAGCCGTTGCGCCGGAAACGTCTGATGATGCC
Source organism: Paraburkholderia sp. J69-1 (assembly GCF_905220255.1). Classification (NCBI taxonomy): domain Bacteria; kingdom Pseudomonadati; phylum Pseudomonadota; class Betaproteobacteria; order Burkholderiales; family Burkholderiaceae; genus Paraburkholderia; species Paraburkholderia sp. J69-1. The sequence continues at coordinate 638,123 of NZ_CAJMZG010000001.1, forward strand.
GCGCCCGCTTGATTCCGATCTTGATCCTGCTCCTGATCGGCGGGCGCAGCTGCTTCGGCCAGCGTGTCTTCGCTGTCGTCGGCGTCGTCGAAAGACGTGGGGGAGGCTAGGGGCCGGTTCATCGTGATCGCTCCGGTCCGTCGTTCGGGTTAAGGCTCAGGCCGCCGCGCTGCTTTCCTGCACCGTGGCGCGCGAGCGCGGCTTCAGGTGCGAGGCGAACTGCTCCGACGCCGCGTGCCACGAGAAGCGCTCGGCCCACGCCCGCGCCGTGGTGCGCTCGATCTTGAGCGCTTCGAGGCAGGCTTCGCGCAGATCCTCGTTCATCGCGCCCGCGCTGCCCGTGCCCAGCACGTCGATCGGGCCGGTCACGGGGTAGGCGGCCACCGGCGTGCCGCAGGCCAGCGCTTCGAGCAGCACGAGGCCGAAGGTGTCGGTGCGGCTCGGGAACACGAAGACATCGGCGGCGGCGTAGACCTTGGCGAGTTCCGGCTGGCTCAGCACGCCCAGATAGTTCGCCTGCGGATAGCGCGACTTCAGTTCGGCCAGCGCCGGGCCTTCGCCGCAGACCCACTTCGAACCCGGCAGATCGAGCTTGAGGAAGGCTTCGACGTTCTTCTCGACGGCCACGCGGCCCACGTAGAGGAAGATCGGGCGCGCGGTGTTGAGCACCTTCGATTCCATCGGCTCGAAGATTTCGAGATCGACGCCGCGCGTCCACAGCACGACATTGGTGAAGCCGAATTTTTCGAGGTCGGTTTTCACGACCGGCGTGGGCGCCATGACCGCGAGCGAGGGCTTGTGGAACCAGCGCAGGAAGCGGTAAGTCGCCGACAGCGGAATGCCGAAGCGCGCCTGCACGTACTCGGGAAAGCGCGTGTGATAGGCGGTCGTGAACGGCAGGTTGTGCTCCATCGCATAGCGACGCGCGGCGAGGCCGAGCGGGCCTTCGGTGGCGACGTGGATCGCGTCCGGGCCGAAGGCGTCGATGCGCTCGCGCAGATGGCGGCGGGGAAACAGCGAGAGCTTGATCTCGGGATAGGTCGGGCACGGAATCGTGCGGAATTCCAGCGGCGTGAGCAGATCGACCTGATGGCCGAGCGCGAGCAGCTCGCGCGTCGTGTTCTTCAGGGTCCGTACCACGCCGTTGACCTGCGGCTCCCATGCATCGGTCACGATCATTACTTTCATCGGTCGTCGGCCCTCGGGGTTCGGGTGTTGCGTTGGGTTGTGCGGATGGCGTGCGATTGGCGTGCGTCGGGCGAATCAGGCAATTCAGGCTGCGCTCACGCGCGCCTTGCGCGAGGCGCCCAGGGCTTCCGGCGACTTCATGACCGTCCAGTAGACGATGCGCAGTTCGCCCTCGAAGGTTTCGACGAGCGCCGAAAGGCTTTCGACCCAGTCGCCGTCGTTGCAATAGAGCACGCCGTCGATCTCGCGGATCTCGGCCTTGTGGATGTGGCCGCAGACCACGCCGTCGCAGCCGCGGCGACGCGCTTCGTCGGTCATCACGCGCTCGAACGAGGAGATGAAGTTCACCGCGTTCTTGACCTGGTGCTTGAGGTACTGCGAGAGCGACCAGTACTGGAAGCCCATCTTCGCGCGGATGCGGTTGAACCAGCGGTTGAGCACGAGAATCACGGTGTAGGCCGAGTCGCCCAGATACGCGAGCCACTTGGCGTGCTGGATCACGCCGTCGAACAGATCGCCGTGCACGACCCACAGCCGCTTGCCGGCGAGCGTCGTGTGGAACGCTTCCTCGCGCACGTGGATATCGCCGAACGCGAGATTGCAGAACTGGCGCGCGCCTTCGTCGTGGTTGCCGGGGATGTACACCACCTGGGTGCCCTTGCGCGCCTTGCGCAGCACTTTCTGCACGACATCGTTGTGCGCCTGCGGCCAGAACCAGCCTTTGCGCAGCTGCCATCCGTCGATGATGTCGCCCACCAGGTACAGATAATCCGATTCGTTATGGCGCAGGAAATCGAGCAGATAGTTCGCCTGGCAGCCGTTGGTGCCGAGGTGAATATCCGATAGCCAGATCGTGCGGTAGCGATGCGGGGCGGGGTGATCGTCGTCGTGCGAGTCGGAGGAGTCGGTGTCTTTCAGCGGCAGGGGCGGCGTCGGGAACGCAGCGGTGTTCGGACCGGAGTGGAAGTCGGCGGGATCGGAACCCGCACCGGTGGTCTGCCGGAAAAGTGGGGTCGCGGACGTCTTCTGGGCCATGGCTCACGCGGCAGGTTGCAATACGCGCATTGCGCCATGAGGCCGTGACGGTGCCGTGACATTCACAAGAAGGTCTTGTTACGCAGTCCTTGCTAGCGCAGGGTGGCGGGGCGTGCGGCCGCGCTGAGCGGGGCGCTCGGGCCGCAGCCGGCTGTCGGCGTGATGCGTGCGCTCAGCGTCGTGACGCTTTGATGACGTGGCGCGCGGGCTACGGATCGGATTTCAGCGCGGGATTTCAGCGCGGAACGCAGACGATGCGCGTACCGGCGATGCGGTCGTGCGGGAACTGGCGGCGATCGTTCAGGCGCGCGCTGGCGGCCCAGAGCATGCACCAGAGCGCGGTCAGCACGAGCGTGTGCGGCACGCTCAGATTCAGCAGCGGATGCAGGGCGAGCGGCGGCAGAAACCAGAGCCAGGCGGCAAGGTAGCGCAGCGCGGCGCGGCCGGTCGAAGGCGGTGCGCCATCTGGACCGACGACGCGCAAACGCCAGGTTTTCATCGGCAAGGTCTGGCCGCCGCTTCGCCAGAAGCCGACGAAGTAGGCGCCCGCCACCAAAGCGATCCACACGGCCATCAGGCGGTGATACGTGTAGCCGTTGCGCTGTTGCAGAACGAGGCTGAAGGCGAGTCCGGCGAGAAAGATCACACCGAACAGCAGGACGCTTTCGTAGAGCAGGGCGGCGAGGCGGCGGCGCACCGTCGGCACAATTTCAGGCCGGGCTTGCGGCGGGAGCGAGGTGACAGCGGGCGCGGCGGTGGCGTGTTCGGTCACGGTGGCGTGATGGCGCGAGGACGTCCGGGCAGCGCCGGGCAGCGCCGGGCAGCGCCGGGCAGCGCAAAAGGGACGGGACGCCGTCAGCATAACCGCGAACGGCGGCCGCGAGTAACGCGGGAAAACGTGCGGAATTGATCGACCGGAAACGCCGAAGCGGCCGCTCAGGAACCCTTGAACGCTGCGGGCGCTTCGGCAGGCGAGACCGGCACGGGGATCGCCGGTTCGAAGCTGCCGGCGGCGGGAATGCTGGCGGCCATGGCGGTGGCGGGCGGCTCGGCGAGCTGCCCCGACGTGCCGGGCAGTCCCGGCGCAGCGGGCGCAGGCGCGGAAGCCCCCGCTGCCGTGCGTGCGCGGGCGCGACGCTCGCGTTCGTTCACGAGCCGCTCGATATCGCGGATTTCGCTCTTGTTGCCGCTAGGCGGCGCGCTCACCACGGTACGGCGACGGCGCTCCGTCGCAGCCAGCTTCGCTTTCTGCTCTTCGGACAGTTCCTGGTACGCCTTCCACGCGCGCTGGCGGGCCTGCGGCGGTAGTTCCTTCGAAACTTGATAGTTTTCGCGTGCGACGCGACGCTGCTCGGGCGTCATGCGGACCCATTCGGTCATGCGCTCCTGCAAGCGTTTTTGGACATCGGGCGTCATCTTCGGATAACGCGCAGCGATTCGCAGCCATTTGCGCTTGCGCGCATCGCTGAATTTGTCCCATTCGCTGGCAAACGGTGCGAGCGCGGTGCGCTGCGCGTCGGTCAGGCGCGACCAGGACAGCGGGTTATCCGAATTCTCGTTGCCGGGCGCTGCAGGCGCTGCGGCGGCGACAGTGACGTCCGAGGCCGTTGCCTGACCCTGTGCGGGCGCGGCAGTGGCGGCCGATTCCGGCGCCGACAGCTCGGGATGAAAGCGCGGATACGTTGCCGCATACGACACCAGGGCCGTGACCACGCATCCGATGACTACGGCCAGGCCGCGCTTGTAACTCACCCCGTCAATCCCCCGCTTAGTGCGCGCGCGTCAGGTACGCATTGAACCCATGATCGAGATAGGCCGTGAGCGGCAGATCGTCGCTCAGCATGGCCGCATCGATATCGGCGAGTTCTGCGGTGCGTTGTTGGTCTTCGAAATAGGCAATCGCGAACAGGCCGGCGACCAGTGCAGCCAGCGGCCAGGCCAGTGCGAAGCGCGCCAGCGCCGAGCGGCGGCGCGGCGGCAAGCCACCCGGCAGCGCGCCGATGTTACCGACACCCGCTGCGGCCAGCGACGGCACGCGCACGAGCACCGGCTCGGCCTTCTTGCGGGCGAGCGCGGCCTTGCGGGCAGCGGTAAGGCGGACAGTGGTGGAGGACGGCAGGTTGGCCGCGCTTTCGTCGAGCGCGCGACGCATCCCCTGCACGAACTCAAGTTCTTTGTGTTCGAGAGCGGAGCTCATAGCGTGATTCCTTTGGCCTTGAGCGCCTGAGCCAGCGTGTGGGTCGCCCGCGAGCAGTGCGTTTTCACGCTACCTTCGGAGCAACCCATGGCGGCGGCGGTTTCGGCGACATCCATATCTTCCCAGTAACGCATCAGAAACGCCTCCCGTTGACGTGCCGGTAATTTCTGGATTTCTTCTTCGATCAGCTTGAGGACCTGTTCGCGCTCGAATTGCTGTTCGCTGCTCTCGACGCCGGGCGAGCCCGATTGCGACTCGAAGGTTTCGAGAATGTCGAACTCCTCGTCGTCGGCGCCGCCGAGGGACGAGAAAAGGCTCACCCACGTATTGCGTACTTTCTGCCGACGAAAATAGTCGTGCATCGTATTTTGCAAAATACGCTGGAAGAGCAGGGGGAGTTCGGCAGGCGGGCGGTCTCCGTATTTTTCCGCGAGCTTGATCATCGCGTCCTGCACGATATCGAGCGACGCATCGTCGTCGCGCACGGCGTAGACCGTCTGCTTGAACGCGCGTCTTTCGACGCCCGCCAGGAAATCGGCGAGTTCCTTGTCTGATGCCATCCGTTGCAGGGCGCCGCCACCAGCGTACGCGTAATCGTTCGAAAAATGTCGTAAAACCCGCGGATGCTAGCAAATTTTCGTGCAAGCGGGGGAGCAGTCCGGCCAGACGTTTGCTTGCCCTTTGCTTTCAGGCTTGCATAACGCATAAACGCCGCTTTCAGCGGGCTTTGGAGGATTTTGCATCATCCTTGCGGATGGCTTGCGTTTATCTTGCCTTGAGCGACTGGCGGGCGTGTATGGGGTGCGTATCTTAAGGGCGGGTTGATGACAGATGCCACCGGTTCGCAAGTGGTCCGATTGTGGACCCATCGCGAATTCGGGGCAAATTCGTCGCGCCCGCAACGTTTATTCCCGATGCGAGCGGAATACAAAATAAGCGCTTGACCGAATGCTTTCGAGCCGCTATCTTCGACGGTTCGCAACATAAGTGACTTGTCTCAATTCAGGTGTGGCCCATGAGGCTCATCTGTCAACTGGACGCGCCGCTTGAACCCGAGCCACAAGCCCGGCAGAGAGCACCCGATCAATTTTTTGCCGAAAATTCGAAAGGTGAATGATGAATATGCCCAGCGCGGAATTCTCCACGTCGGTCTCCTCTTCGCAAGAATCTGACCCTCAAGCTCAAAACTCCATCGGCGGAACCGTGCTGATGAAGGCGCTCGCCGACGAGCAGGTCGAATTCATTTGGGGTTATCCCGGCGGCTCGGTACTCTACATCTACGACGAGCTGTACAAGCAGGACAAGATCCAGCACGTTCTCGTGCGCCACGAACAGGCAGCCGTGCATGCGGCCGACGCCTACGCGCGTTCGACCGGTAATGTCGGCGTGTGTCTCGTGACCTCGGGACCTGGCGTCACCAATGCGGTGACGGGCATCGCGACGGCCTATATGGACTCGATCCCGATGGTGATCATCAGCGGCCAGGTGCCTACCGCCGCGATTGGTCAGGACGCCTTCCAGGAGTGCGACACGGTCGGCATCACGCGTCCCTGCGTGAAGCACAACTTCCTCGTGAAGGACGTGCGCGATCTCGCCGCTACCGTCAAAAAAGCTTTCTACATTGCGCGCACCGGCCGTCCCGGCCCCGTGCTGATCGACATTCCGAAGGACGTGTCGAAGACGCCGTGCGCGTATGAACCGGTGAAGAACGTCGCTCTGCGCTCGTACAACCCGGTCACCAAGGGCCACTCGGGGCAGATCCGCAAGGCGGTTTCGCTGCTTCTCTCGGCCAAGCGTCCGTATATCTACACCGGCGGCGGTATCATCCTCGCGGATGCGTCGCGCGAACTGAACCAGTTCGCCGATCTGCTCGGCTACCCGGTTACGAACACGCTGATGGGTCTGGGCGGCTATCGCGCAAGCGACCGCAAGTTCCTCGGCATGCTCGGCATGCACGGCACCTACGAAGCCAACATGGCCATGCAGCACTGCGACGTGCTGATCGCCATCGGTGCGCGCTTCGACGACCGTGTGATCGGCGATCCGGCGCACTTCGCCTCGCGTCCGCGCAAGATCATTCACATCGACATCGACCCGTCGTCGATCTCGAAGCGCGTGAAGGTCGATATCCCCATCGTCGGCGACGTCAAGGAAGTGCTCAAGGAGCTCATCGAGCAGCTTCAGCACGCCGAACACGGCCCCGATACGGCGGCGCTCGCCGACTGGTGGAAGGACATCGAAGGCTGGCGCGAGAAGAACTGCCTGAAGTTCGACCGTTCGAGCGACATCATCAAGCCGCAGTACGTGGTGGAAAAGGCGTGGGAACTCACGGGCGGCAACGCGTTCGTGTGTTCGGACGTCGGCCAGCACCAGATGTGGGCTGCGCAGTTCTACCGCTTCAACCAGCCGCGCCGCTGGATCAACTCCGGCGGTCTGGGCACGATGGGCTTCGGCCTGCCGGCGGCGATGGGCGTGAAGATGGCGCACCCGGACGACGACGTGCTGTGCATCACGGGCGAAGGCTCGATCCAGATGTGCATTCAGGAGCTGTCGACCTGCAAGCAGTACGACACGCCCGTGAAGATCATTTCGCTGAATAACCGCTACCTCGGCATGGTCCGCCAGTGGCAGCAGATCGAATACAGCAAGCGCTATTCGCATTCGTACATGGATGCGCTGCCCGACTTCGTGAAGCTCGCCGAAGCGTACGGCCACGTCGGCATGCGGATCGAAAAGACCGCGGACGTCGAACCGGCGCTCAAGGAAGCGCTGCGTTTGAAGGACCGCACGGTGTTCCTCGATTTCCAGACCGACCCTTCCGAAAACGTCTGGCCGATGGTTCAGGCCGGCAAGGGCATCACCGAGATGCTGCTCGGTTCGGAAGACCTGTAACGGTATTTGCACGGCGCCGTTTCGACCTCGCGCGGCGCGCGCTCACACAAAGGGCGCGCGGGCTCGCGGGGAAGGGCGGCAGTCACGCTCAACTGGATAAATCGCGGATCACATCATGAGACACATTATTTCCGTTCTGCTGGAAAACGAGCCGGGCGCGCTGTCGCGCGTGGTCGGTCTGTTCTCCGCACGCGGCTACAACATTGAAACCTTGACGGTGGCGCCGACCGAAGACCGTTCGCTGTCGCGCATGACCATCGTTTCCATTGGCTCGGACGACGTGATCGAACAGATCACGAAGCATCTGAACCGCCTGATCGAGGTGGTGAAAGTGGTCGACCTTACCGAGGGCGCCCACATCGAACGCGAGCTGATGCTGATCAAGGTAAGGGCGGTTGGGAAGGAACGTGAGGAGATGAAACGGATGGCGGACATTTTCCGCGGTCGCATCATCGACGTCACGGAAAAGACCTACACGATCGAACTGACGGGTGCGAGCGACAAGCTCGACGCGTTCATCGAGGCGATCGACGCCACCGCGATTCTCGAAACCGTCCGCACGGGCGGCTCGGGCATCGGGCGCGGAGAGCGCATTCTGAAGGTGTAACCCGACCACAGTCGATCTTGCACCGAAACTTGACTGGATGCGCTCTGCAAGACGCATCCAGCGCAGCACAAGCTAATAGCAGTACCGAAATTCACCAGACTCTCGCCAAGGAACCAACATGAAAGTTTTCTACGACAAGGACGCCGATCTCTCCCTCATCAAGGGCAAGCAGGTCACGATCATCGGTTACGGCTCGCAAGGCCACGCACACGCGCTGAACCTGAAAGACAGCGGCGTGAACGTCACGGTCGGTCTGCGCAAGAACGGCGCATCGTGGAGCAAGGCTGAGAACGCCGGCCTGCAGGTCAAGGAAGTGGCCGAAGCGGTGAAGAGCGCTGACGTCGTCATGATGCTCCTGCCGGACGAGCAGATCGCCGATGTCTACGCGAAGGAAGTCCACGCGAACATCAAGAACGGCGCAGCCCTCGCATTCGCGCACGGCTTCAACGTTCACTACGGCGCTGTGATCCCGCGCGCTGATCTGGACGTCATCATGATCGCGCCGAAGGCTCCGGGCCACACGGTTCGCGGTACGTACTCGCAAGGCGGCGGCGTGCCCCACCTGATCGCTGTCCACCAGGACAAGTCGGGCGCAGCACGTGACATCGCCCTGTCGTACGCAGCAGCGAACGGCGGCGGCCGTGCCGGCATCATCGAAACGAACTTCCGCGAAGAAACGGAAACCGACCTGTTCGGCGAACAGGCAGTTCTGTGCGGCGGTACGGTCGAGCTGATCAAGGCTGGCTTCGAAACGCTGGTGGAAGCGGGCTACGCGCCGGAAATGGCGTACTTCGAGTGCCTGCACGAACTGAAGCTGATCGTCGACCTGATCTATGAAGGCGGCATCGCCAACATGAACTACTCGATCTCGAACAACGCCGAATACGGCGAGTACGTGACCGGCCCGCGCGTCGTCACGTCGGAGACGAAGAAGGTCATGAAGGAAGTCCTGAAGGACATCCAGACCGGCGAATACGCCAAGAGCTTCATCCTGGAAAACAAGGCCGGCGCACCGACGCTGCAATCGCGCCGCCGCCTGGGCGCCGAGCACCAGATCGAAACGGTTGGTGCAAAGCTGCGCGCGATGATGCCGTGGATCGCTGCAAACAAGCTGGTCGACCAGTCGAAGAACTAATCTGACGGTTTTGCTCTGAGTGGCTGTGCGGTTTAACCGCTGCGCAGCCCTCATACCCGATCGGATTCAACAAAAGCCGCCCAGGTGGGATGAAGCCTGGGCGGCTTTTGCTATGCTACGGTTTTCAAAATAATAGCGAAGCCACTATGAATTACCCTCATCCGATCATCGCGCGCGAAGGCTGGCCGTTCATCGCCATTGCGGCCGTCGTGACGCTCTTGATCCATGCGGTCGCAGGCTTCGGATACGCCTGGCCGTTCTGGCTCATCACGATCTTCGTCGTTCAGTTCTTCCGCGATCCGCCGCGCCCGATCCCCACCCAGGCCAATGCCGTGCTGTGCCCGGCCGACGGTCGCATCGTTGCGGTCGAAACCGCGCACGATCCGTATGCCAACCGTGAAGCGCTGAAGATCAGCGTGTTCATGAACGTTTTCAACGTGCACTCGCAGCGCTCGCCGGTGGACGGCGCCGTCGCCAAGGTCGAGTACTTCCCGGGCGCGTACCTGAACGCCGCCATCGACAAGGCGTCGACCGAGAACGAACGCAACGCCGTCGTGCTGACGATGGCGGACGGCACGACCGTCACCTCGGTCCAGATCGCCGGTCTGATCGCGCGCCGCATTCTCTGCTACGTGCGCGCAGGCGAGCCGCTCTCGCGCGGCCAGCGCTACGGCTTTATCCGCTTCGGCTCGCGCGTCGACGTGTATCTGCCGGTGGGCAGCCGTCCGCGCGTGTCGATCGGCGAGAAGGTGTCTGCCTCGTCGACGATCCTCGCTGAACTGCCGACCCAATCGGCATAAGGAGGGTAGCGATGGCCGGACTCAAACCGCGTCGACCCCGTAATCCCGGCGGCGCACCGCTGCCGCGCCCGTTCCGCCGCAACAAGGCGGTGCAGGAATCCGTGGGGCCGGCGGCGGGTCGCCGCGCCGCGCGCCAGGAATTCCTGAAGAAGCGCGGCATCTATCTGCTGCCCAATGCGTTCACGACGGCCGCGCTGTTCTGCGGCTTCTTTGCGGTCGTGCAGGCCATGAATGTGCGCTTCGAAGTGGCGGCCATCGCCATCTTCGTGGCCATGGTGCTCGACGGCATGGACGGGCGTGTGGCGCGCATGACGCATTCGCAGAGCGCATTCGGCGAGCAGTTCGACAGTCTGTCGGACATGGTCTCGTTCGGCGTGGCGCCGGCGCTCGTGATGTACGAGTGGGTGCTCAAGGATCTCGGGCGCTGGGGCTGGCTTGCGGCCTTCGTCTACTGCTCGGGCGCGGCGCTGCGTCTTGCGCGCTTCAATACCAACATCGGTTCGGTGGACAAGCGTTTCTTCCAGGGCCTGCCCAGCCCGGCTGCGGCCGCGCTGATCGCCGGTTTCGTGTGGCTCGCCACCGACAACCGCGTGCCGGTGAAGCTGTCCTGGCTGCCGTGGGTCGCCTTCGTGCTGACGATCTACGCGGGCGTGACGATGGTGTCGAACGCGCCGTTCTACAGCGGCAAGGCGCTCGACGTGCGGCATCGCGTGCCGTTCGCGGCCACGCTGCTGGTGGTGGTGGCGTTCGTGCTGGTGTCGTCCGATCCGCCGCTGATGCTGTTCGGCCTGTTTGTGCTGTACGGCCTGTCGGGCTATGTGTTCTGGGGCTGGCAGTCGCTGCGCGGGCGTCATAACCCGGCGCGCTCGTCGCCTCGGGAGCGCTAGGGCGCATCGATTGATGTCATCCAAAGGGCTGCGCACTCGCGCGGCCCTTTTTGTTTTGGCGGCACACATCACGGTCGCGCCCGGATTGCGCTATCGCCCGAATCCGGCTATAGTCGGCTGATGGACAGCATCCAGTTCCCCTTCTTCTCCCTTCAAGCCGGCGCGCCCCTACGCACGCTAGCGCTAGCGCGCCTGCCGCGCTGATCTCGCTCGCCCTCCGTAAGCCTCGTTCATTGTCAGCGTCGCCATCGGTGGCGCGAACACCCAAAATCCGTTTTTAGACACTGAACAAGTCCCCCCGGAGACCCAAAATGGCAGCAGACAAGCTCATCATTTTCGATACGACGTTGCGTGACGGCGAGCAGTCGCCTGGTGCGTCGATGACGAAGGAAGAGAAGATCCGCATCGCGAAGCAGCTCGAGCGGATGAAGGTCGACATCATCGAAGCCGGCTTCGCGGCCAGCTCGAACGGCGACTTTGACGCGATCCACACGATCGCAGGCCTGGTGAAGGACAGCACGATCTGTTCGCTCGCCCGCGCCAACGACAAGGACATCCAGCGCGCCGCCGACGCGCTCAAGCCCGCCGACCACTTCCGCATTCACACCTTCATCGCCACGTCGCCGCTGCACATGGAGAAGAAGCTGCGCATGTCGCCGGAGCAGGTGCTGGAGCAGGCGAAGCTCGCCGTGCGTTTCGCGCGCAAGTTCACCAACGACGTGGAATTCTCGCCGGAAGACGGCAGCCGCTCGGACATGGACTTCCTGTGCCGCGTGCTCGAAGCGGTCATCGCAGAAGGGGCGACCACGATCAATATCGCCGATACGGTCGGCTACGGCGTGCCGGAACTCTACGGCAACCTCGTGAAGACGCTGCGCGAGCGCATTCCGAATTCCGACAAGGCCGTGTTCTCGGTGCACTGCCATAACGACCTCGGCATGGCCGTGGCGAACTCGCTGGCCGGTGTGCAGATCGGCGGTGCGCGTCAGGTCGAGTGCACGATCAACGGTCTGGGCGAGCGCGCGGGCAATACCTCGCTCGAAGAAATCGTCATGGCGGTGAAGACCCGCAAGGACTACTTCGGCCTCGATCTCGGCATCGATACGTCGCAGATCGTGCCGGCTTCGAAGCTCGTCTCGCAGATCACCGGTTTCGTGGTGCAGCCGAACAAGGCAGTCGTGGGCGCAAACGCGTTCGCGCACGCTTCGGGCATCCACCAGGACGGCGTGCTCAAGGCGCGCGACACCTACGAAATCATGCGCGCGGAAGATGTGGGCTGGACCGCGAACAAGATCGTGCTCGGCAAGCTTTCGGGCCGCAATGCGTTCAAGCAGCGTCTGCAGGAACTCGGCATCGCGCTCGACAGCGAAGCCGAACTCAACAGCGCGTTCGCACGCTTCAAGGAACTGGCCGATCGCAAGTCCGAAATCTTCGACGAAGACATCATCGCGATCGTCACCGAAGAATCCGCTGAAGCGCACGAGAAGGAACACTACAAGTTCGTGTCGCTCTCGCAGCGCTCGGAAACCGGCGAGCGTCCGCACGCACGCATCGTGTTCTCGGCCGACGGTTCGGAAGTTACGGGCGAAGCGGCCGGCAACGGTCCGGTCGACGCGACCTTCAACGCGATCGAAACCGAAGTGGGCAGCGGTTCGGAACTGCTGCTGTACTCGGTGAACGCGATCACGACCGGTACGCAGGCGCAGGGCGAAGTGACGGTGCGTCTGTCGAAGGCCGGCCGTATCGTCAACGGCGTGGGCACCGATCCGGATATCGTCGCGGCTTCGGCGAAGGCGTATATCTCGGCGCTCAACAAGCTGCATTCGGATAACGACAAGCTCAATCCGCAGCGTTCGTAAGCGCTGCGGCATTCGCGCTGCCGATAAAAAACCCCCGTACTCGCGAGAGTGCGGGGGTTTTGTCTTTCAGGCGGGCTGGGGGCGGCCTGCTGTCCGCCTGGTGTCGCGGCGCTTAGAAGCGGCTGCGCACATCCGGGTCGTGCAGCGGGTCGGGCGTTTTCTGCGTGAGACGCAGGATGCCCTGATCGTCGAAGTAGAAGCTGTAGAGCATGTACCAGACGTTGTCTTCCAGATAGCGATAGGTCCACGCTTCCTTTTTCATCAGCGGGAAGTAGGCGGTTTCCTCGGGGCGGCCGAAGTTGGTGAGCACGTCGGTGCGCGTCCACTTGCCGATTTCGGCCTTGTAGAACTCGTTGGGCTGCAGCACCTGGCGCACGTTGACGACCTTGCCGCTGCCGTCGATGTCGGCGGCCACCGTGGTTTCGCCCATCGGCTGGGTTGGCCACATCAGGCGCTTGCCGCCGTCGGGCAGATCGTAGACCTCTTGCGGCTGGCCGAAGCGCGCGACCACGGCCTGGGCGTCGTCGCCGGCGTGGAACTGTTGCCAGGGCTGCGCGCAGCCGGCAAGCATCAGTGCGCCAAGTCCGGCGACGAGCGCGCGGCGCGAATTCGCCAGCGGCAGATGGGCGAGGCCAGCGGCCAGCGCAAAGGAAAGGCGGTTGAGCATGAAGTCTCCCGGGCGCGCGCGTCACGCATGATCGGACGCGGCGCGATTTCGAGCGGGTTGAAACCCGCAGTCGAAACCAGTTATGGAACCGTTATTCTGACACGCCGCGATTTCGCAGGGAGGGCCGATGGGCGCTTTCGGGCTTGCGGCGGCGCGTACGGACGTCCTATGATCCGCGCTTCGTCTGAGGCAGACACAGCAAACGAGGAATGAGCGCATGAAGGCACCGATTCTGGCCCAATTTACGCGTGCCGCGGCCACGCTCGCAGCGGCGGGCGTGCTTGCGCTGGCCGCTTCGGCGGCGCAGGCAGCCGACGCGCCCACGGGCAAGCCGATCCAGCTCGCGCTGATCGAAGGCATGTCGGGGCCTTTCGCCGATGCGGGCGCCGCCGTCGAGCGCAATCTGCGCTTTGGCGTGGAGCGCGTGAACGCGGCGGGCGGCGTGGCGCTGGCCGACGGGCGTCATCCGCTCGAACTGGTCGTGCTCGATAGCAAGGGCAGCACCGAAGCCGCGCTGATGCAGCTACGCGCGGCGCAGGATCGGCATATTGGCTTTGTCATGCAGGGCAATAGCTCGGCGGTGGCAGCGGCGCTGCTCTCGGCGATCGACCGTCAGAACGCGCGCGAGCCCGATAACCGCGAACTGTTCCTCAACTATTCCGCCGACGATCCCGCGCTCACCAACGCCAACTGCAGCTTCTGGCACTTCCGCTTCGACGCCCACGCGGGCATGCGCATGGACGCGCTCGCCGATGTGATCGCCGCCGATAAATCGGTGAAGAAGGTCTATCTGCTCAACCAGGACTACAGCTTCGGCCACGACGTCAGCACGCTTGCGCGCGCCGCGCTGGGCAAGCAGCGCCCGGACATCGCCGTGGTGGGCGACGAGTTTCATCCGATCGGCCGCGTGAAGGATTTCGCGCCGTATATCGCCAAGATTCGCGCGTCGGGCGCCGATGCCGTCATCACCGGCAACTGGGGCAACGACCTGACGCTGCTCGTGAAAGCGGCGCGCGAACAGGGGCTCGATACGCGCTTCTATACGTTCTATGGCAACAGCCTGGGCGCGCCTGCTGCGCTTGGCGACGCGGGCGTCAAGCGCGTGATCGCCGTGGCCGACTGGCACCCGAATGCGGGCGGCGCGGCCTCCGACGCGTGGTATCAGGCGTTCCGCGCGCGCTATCCGGCGGCGCAGGACGACTATCCGGTGCTGCGCATGGAGATGCTGGTCGAAATGCTCGCGCAGGCCATGCGCAAGGCCGGTTCGGCTCAACCCGAGGCGGTGGCGAAGGCGCTGGAAGGCATGCGTTTCGACAACGGCTTCCACCCGATGTGGATGCGCGCCGACGATCATCAGATGATCCAGCCCCTTTACGTCATGCAGATGGACAGACAGGGCACGTCCGGCGTGCGTTACGACAACGAGGGCTCGGGCTACGGCTTCCGCACGGTGCTGGCGCTGCCTGCCGGGCGCACCGTGCCTGCCACGACCTGCAGGATGACGCGTCCATAAGGTGTGCCGTAGTTTGCCGCCAAAGCCAGGCGCCTCGCGGCCCGATGTGGCTGTGCTACAATGCCGGACTCGCCATATTTCGTGGCGGGTGAACTGATCAAGAATCGATCGAGAATCAAGCACGGCACGGCCTTTCTTCCGTGACCGCTCGTTTGTTTTAAAGGAAAAGCAAAATGTCCGTAGCAGATATCAAGAAGTCCGACATCGTCGCGCAATTCGCGCGCGGCACCGGTGACACGGGTTCCCCCGAAGTTCAGGTTGCACTCCTGACGTCGCGTATCAACGAACTGACCGGCCACTTCAAGTCGCACGCGAAGGACCACCACAGCCGCCGCGGTCTGCTGCGCATGGTGAGCCGCCGCCGTAAGCTGCTCGACTACCTGAAGGGCAAGGACGCTGACCGTTACCGCGCACTGATCGAAAAGCTGGGTCTGCGCAAGTAACCGGAAGGGTCTTCCAGAAAGATGCCTGTGTCAGTTCCACTGATACAGGCATTTTGTTTTTGAACGGTACGCTTCTCGCGATGCGTGCCGGGTAGGGCAGGACATGTAGTACAGGGCAGTACACCGTCGTAGCTGGCAGCACAACAGCAGCAGGACCGGGCCACGGGGCAGAGTTTTGTGTCATTCCATCGCATCGTGCGGCGCGACAGTGCGCCGCAGCGTTTGTGTCGCAGCGCGATGCGCTGGAATGGCATAACACTCCTCTGACCTGCGCGGTGCCGGAATCTGTCTTGCCGCGTCGTCCGCGTGTGCGGGCGTCGCATAACAAATGAGTAAGGAGTGAGTGACCATGACCATGTTCAATAAAGTCGTGAAGGAATTCAAATGGGGCCAGCACAATGTGCGCCTCGAAACCGGTGAAATCGCCCGTCAGGCGAGCGGTGCCGTCATCGTCGACGTCGAAGACACCGTCGTGCTCGCGACCGTCGTCGGCGCCAAGACCGCCAAGCCGGGCCAGGACTTCTTCCCGCTCACCGTCGATTACCTCGAAAAGACCTATTCGGCCGGCAAGATCCCGGGTGGCTTCTTCCGTCGCGAAGGCCGTCCGTCGGAAGGCGAAACGCTGATTTCGCGCCTGATCGACCGTCCGCTGCGCCCGCTGTTCCCGGAAGGCTTCTACAACGAAGTCCAGGTCGTGATCCACGTCCTGTCGATCAACCCGGAAGTCCCGGCTGACATCCCCGCGCTGATCGGCGCGTCGGCTGCGCTGGCGATCTCGGGTCTGCCGTTCAACGGCCCGGTCGGCGCCGCACGCGTCGCCTACATCAACAACGAATTCGTCCTGAACCCGACGCGTTCGCAAAGCAAGCAGTCGAGCCTCGACCTCGTGGTCGCCGGTACGGAACGTGCCGTGCTGATGGTCGAATCGGAAGCCGACCAACTGCCGGAAGACGTGATGCTCGGCGCAGTCGTGTTCGGTCACGAGCAGATGCAAACGGCAATCGACGCGATCCATGAACTGGTTCGCGAAGGCGGCAAGCCCGAGTGGGACTGGCAGCCGGCGCCGAAGGACGAAGCGCTGATCGCCCGTATCACCGACATCGCCTACGACAACCTGCTCGCCGCGTACCAACTGCGCGACAAGCAGCAGCGTTCGGCCAAGCTGAAGGAAGTCTACGCAGCAACGTCGGCGAAGCTCGAAGAGGAAGCGGCTGCGGCCGGCACGACGGCAGCCGACAAGGCAACCGTCGGCAACGTGATGTTCGACCTCGAAGCGAAGATCGTCCGTTCGCAGATCCTGAACGGCGAGCCGCGTATCGACGGCCGCGACACGCGCACGGTGCGCCCGATCGAAATCCGCACGGGCGTCCTGCCGCGTACGCACGGTTCGGCACTGTTCACGCGTGGCGAAACGCAGGCGCTGGTTGTCGCCACGCTCGGCACCAAGGGCGATGAGCAGATCATCGACGCGCTCGAAGGCGAGTACCGCGACCGCTTCATGCTCCACTACAACATGCCTCCGTTCGCGACCGGCGAAACGGGCCGTGTTGGTTCGCCCAAGCGCCGCGAAGTCGGCCACGGCCGTCTGGCCAAGCGCGCGCTGGTCGCGTGCCTGCCGAGCGCTGAAGAATTCGGCTACTCGATCCGCGTCGTCTCGGAAATCACCGAGTCGAACGGTTCGTCGTCGATGGCTTCGGTCTGCGGCGGCTGCCTCGCACTGATGGACGCCGGCGTGCCGATGAAGGCGCACGTCGCGGGTATCGCGATGGGCCTGATCCTCGAAGGCAACAAGTTTGCCGTGCTGACCGACATCCTGGGCGACGAAGATCACCTCGGCGACATGGACTTCAAGGTTGCAGGTACGGAAGCTGGCGTGACCGCGCTGCAGATGGACATCAAGATCCAGGGCATCACCAAGGAAATCATGCAGGTCGCGCTCGCGCAAGCGCACGAAGCACGTCTGCACATCCTCGGCAAGATGACTTCGGCGGTGTCGGGCGTGAACACGGAGCTGTCGGCTTACGCTCCGCGCATGATCACCATCAAGATCAACCCGGAAAAGATCCGCGACGTGATCGGCAAGGGCGGTTCGGTGATCCGTGCCCTGACGGAAGAAACCGGCACGACCATCGACATCTCGGACGACGGCGTGGTGACCATCGCTTCGACGTCGAGCGAAGGCATGGCCGAAGCGAAGAAGCGCATCGAGAACATCACGGCTGAAGTCGAAGTCGGTCAGATCTACGAAGGCGCGGTCCTGAAGCTGCTGGACTTCGGCGCGATCGTGAACCTGCTGCCGGGCAAGGATGGTCTGCTGCACATTTCCGAGATCGCCAACGAGCGCATCAAGGACATCAACGACTACCTGAAGGAAGGCCAGATCGTTAAGGTCAAGGTCATCCAGACGGACGAGAAGGGTCGTGTGCGCCTGTCGGCCAAGGCTCTGCTGAACGACGGCAACGCGCCGCAAGGCGAACCGCAGCAGTAAGGCGGCTAGCTGAAACGGCCGGCAGCGCGATAAGCGCGCCGGCCGTTTTTTTATGACAATGTCAGGTGGGATTGCCGTGCGTGCCGCGTCGCGGGCGCAGCGCCATCCATACCCTGGGAGACGCGAAAATGTTGGCAGTCGAGATAACCGAATTCGGTGCGCCGGACGTGCTCAAGCTGACCGAGCGCCCGACGCCCGAGCCGAAAGCCGGTGAAGTGCTGATCAAGGTGAGCGCATCGGGCGTGAATCGTCCGGACGTGTTCCAGCGCAAGGGTTCGTATGCGCCGCCGCCGGGCATTTCCGATCTGCCGGGCCTCGAGGTCGCAGGCGAGATCGTCGGCGGCAGCATCGACGAAAAGAACAATCCGTTTGGCCTGAAGGTGGGCGATCGCGTGTGTGCGCTGATCGCGGGCGGCGGCTATGCCGAATACGCGGTTGCGCCGCTCGGCCAGTGTCTGCCGGTGCCGAAGGGCTTGACCGATCTCGAAGCGGCGTCGTTGCCGGAAACCTTCTTCACGGTCTGGAGCAACGTGTTCCAGCGCGCTCAACTGGGCAAGGGCGAGGGCGGCGAGAACGAAACGCTGCTGGTGCAGGGCGGATCGAGCGGTATCGGCGTGACGGCGATCCAGATTGCGCATGCGCTGGGGTTTCGCGTGTTCGCAACGGCGGGTTCGGACGACAAGTGCCGCGCCTGCGAAGCGCTCGGCGCGGAGCGTGCGATCAACTATCGCAGCGAAGATTTCGTCGAAGTCGTGAAGGCGCTCACCCACGACCGCGGCGTGGACGTGATTCTCGACATGGTGGCGGGCGGCTATGTGGCGCGCGAACTGTCGGCGCTGGCCACGGGCGGGCGCATCGTGCTGATCGCCACGCTCGGCGGTTCGAAGGGCGAGATCAACATGGGTGAAATCCTGCGCCGCCGTCTGACGATCACGGGTTCGACCCTGCGCGCGCGCTCCGTGGAGTTCAAGGCGCAGATTGCCGCCGATCTCAAGGCGCAGGTCTGGCCGCTGCTCGAAGAGGGGCGGATCAAACCGGTGGTCTACAAGGTGTTCCCGGCTTCGCAGGCCGCCGAGGCCCATGCGCTGATGGAAAGCAGCGAGCACGTCGGCAAGATCATGCTCGACTGGAGCAAGGTGGCGTAATCGCTGCCGCCGGGCCATTCACGCTTGATTTTCCTGGTTTTTTCGACGCAAATTTTTCGTGCGTGACGTAGCGGGCGGTTTGACCCGCTTCGATTACACACAGTAAAATGATGTGTTTTGCGTCCGCTTTTAACAGCAACCGAAACAATGACGAAACAACGATCGAAGCTCGTAGTCGGTAACTGGAAGATGCATGGCCGCTTGGCGGCCAATGCGGCATTGCTCGAAGGCGTGGCACAAGGCGCTCAGGCGCTGGCTGCCGACGTGCGTGTCGGCGTGTGCGTGCCGTTTCCCTATCTCGCGCAGGCGCAGGCGCTGCTCGGCGGCAGCCGGGTGGTGTGGGGCGCGCAGGATATCTCCGCGCACGAGCAGGGCGCCTACACGGGCGAAGTCGCAGCAGGCATGGTTGCCGATTTCGAGGCAGGTTTCGCGATCGTGGGTCACTCGGAGCGTCGCGCGTATCACGGCGAAAGCTCGGAGCTCGTCGCGGTGAAGACGCAGCGTGCGCTGGCGGCCGGCCTCACGCCGATCGTCTGCGTGGGCGAAACGCTGGAGCAGCGCGAAAGCGGCGCGACCGAGCAGGTGGTCGGTGCGCAACTCGACGCCGTGCTGGCCGTGTTGTCGGTTGAGGAAGCGGCGCGCATCGTCGTCGCTTACGAGCCGGTGTGGGCCATCGGCACGGGCAAGAGCGCGACGTCGGAGCAGGCGCAGCAGGTGCACGCATTCCTGCGCGCGCGCCTCGCGGCGAAGGGCGCGAATGTCGCCGATGTCGCCCTGCTGTACGGCGGCAGCGTGAAGCCGGAAAATGCGGCCGAACTGTTCCGTCAAGCCGATATCGATGGCGGCCTGATCGGCGGCGCGGCGCTCAAGGCACAAGATTTCCTCGCGATCTGCGCGGCTGCTACGGCAGGCGCGAGCGTCGCGAGCTAAAGGTTCGCGCACGACGCCTCTTGCGAGGGTCGTGCCGTCCACCATGTGCATCCTCGCGAAGAGGGTGCGTTCAACCAGGACTCAGGTGAGTGTGATGCTGTATTTGAAAACGTTGATTATCGTCGTTCAGCTTCTGTCGGCGCTCGGGGTGATCGGCCTCGTATTGCTGCAGCACGGCAAAGGTGCCGACATGGGCGCGGCTTTTGGCAGCGGCGCGTCGGGCAGCCTGTTCGGCGCAAGCGGTTCGGCCAACTTCCTGTCGCGTACCACTGCAATTCTCGCAACGGTATTTTTCGTGTCGACGCTTGCATTAACGTACCTGGGGTCGTATCATGCGAAGCCTTCGGCGGGCGTGCTTGGCGCTTCGGCTCCAGCCCCGGTCGTTGCTTCTGCACCGATCGCAGCGAGTGTTTCCGCAGCGTCTAGTGCAAGCGTTCCGGCAGTTGCAGCTTCGGCTGCTGCAGCCTCGGTTCCCGGCAACGATGTTCCGAAATAAGTTTCAAAAATCTGTTTTTGTGCATTGAACAAACGGCGAGAACAGGTTAGAATTTAAGTCTTGAAGCGATTCGCGGGTTTCAATAAATTGTTGTCCCGGATTGCATGTAGTGCCGACGTGGTGAAATTGGTAGACACGCTATCTTGAGGGGGTAGTGGCGAAAGCTGTGCGAGTTCGAGTCTCGCCGTCGGCACCAATGTATTCGATAAAATGCCAGCCGCTTGCTTCATCAGCTTCGGCTGGCATTTTTGCTTTATACGTCGTGTTTGTTTCGTTCGCAGCGCGAAGTACGTAAAGCGATTCCCGCGGTACGACCAGAAGTTGTCCTGCGGAACCTCAGAACCAACCGATAGAGGATAGCCTTGAACCTCGCTACCTATTACCCCGTCCTGTTGTTCCTTCTCGTAGGTATTGGTCTGGGCGTGGCGCTGGTCAGCATCGGCAAGATCCTCGGTCCCAATCGGCCAAACAGCGAAAAGAATTCACCGTACGAGTGCGGCTTCGAAGCGTTCGAAGACGCGCGCATGAAGTTCGATGTACGGTATTACCTCGTGGCCATTCTCTTCATCATCTTCGATCTCGAAACGGCATTCCTGTTTCCGTGGGGCGTAGCCCTGCGCGATATCGGCTGGCCGGGTTTTCTGTCGATGATGCTGTTTCTGCTCGAATTCCTGCTGGGCTTTGCCTACATCTGGAAGAAAGGCGGTCTGGACTGGGAATGACGGGTTAAATCGCCGGATAGCATGGGCGGCACTGTGGGGACACTGCAGGCCGTCCGCTGGAGTGGAAAGCACATGAGTATCGAAGGGGTCTTGAAGGAAGGGTTTGTCACCACTACGGCTGACAAGCTGATCAACTGGACGCGCACTGGCTCGCTGTGGCCAATGACGTTCGGCCTGGCGTGTTGCGCGGTCGAAATGATGCACGCGGGCGCGGCCCGTTACGACCTCGACCGCTTCGGCGTGGTGTTTCGCCCGAGTCCGCGTCAGTCCGACGTGATGATCGTCGCCGGCACCCTCTGTAACAAGATGGCGCCCGCACTGCGCAAGGTCTACGACCAGATGGCCGAGCCGCGCTGGGTCATCTCGATGGGGTCCTGCGCCAACGGCGGCGGTTACTACCATTACTCGTATTCGGTCGTGCGCGGTTGTGACCGTATCGTGCCGGTCGACGTCTATGTGCCAGGTTGTCCGCCCACCGCGGAAGCCCTGGTCTACGGGGTGATCCAGTTGCAGGCGAAGATTCGCCGCACTAGCACCATCGCCCGTCAATAAAGGCCAACGCCTCCCCCACAATATGGCAAGCAAACTCGAGACCCTGAAAGCGAACCTCGAAGCGGCCCTTGGTGCGCGCGTCGTCAGTCTCACTGAAAAGCTCGGTGAGTTGACCTTGGTCATAAAAGCGGTAGATTACCTGAATGTCGCGACAGAATTGCGCGACAATCCGTCGCTCCGCTTCGAACAGTTGATCGACCTCTGCGGCGTCGACTATCAAACCTATGGCGACGGCGCCTGGGACGGCCCGCGTTTTGCGGCCGTTTCGCAGCTGCTCTCCATCACGAATAACTGGCGCTTGCGTCTGCGCGTGTTCGCGCCGGACGACGAAGTGCCTATCGTCGCTTCTGTCGTGGATATCTGGAATTCGGCCAACTGGTACGAGCGTGAAGCGTTCGACCTGTTCGGCATCGTCTTCGAAGGCCACCCCGACCTGCGCCGCATTCTGACCGACTACGGTTTCATCGGCCATCCGTTCCGCAAGGACTTCCCGGTTTCCGGTTATGTCGAGATGCGATATGACCCGGAGCAGAAGCGGGTAGTCTATCAACCGGTTACGATCGAGCCGCGCGAGATCACGCCGCGTGTGATCCGCGAGGATCGCTACGGTGGTCTGAGGAAACACTAAGAGGGTCGCATGTCAGAGATCAAGAACTACACGCTCAACTTCGGCCCGCAGCACCCGGCAGCGCACGGTGTGCTGCGCCTCGTGCTCGAGCTCGACGGCGAAGTGATCCAGCGCGCCGATCCGCATATCGGCCTGCTGCATCGCGCGACCGAAAAGCTCGCCGAAAGCAAGACCTTCATTCAGTCGGTGCCGTACATGGACCGTCTCGACTACGTGTCGATGATGGTCAACGAGCACGGCTATGTGCTCGCGATCGAAAAGCTGCTCGGCATCGACGTGCCGATCCGCGCGAAGTACATCCGCGTCCTGTTCGACGAAATCACCCGCGTGCTGAACCACCTGATGTGGATCGGCTCGCACGGTCTCGACGTCGGCGCCATGGCCGTGTTCCTGTACGCGTTCCGCGAGCGCGAAGATCTGATGGACGTCTACGAGGCGGTGTCGGGTGCGCGTATGCACGCGGCTTACTACCGTCCGGGCGGCGTCTATCGCGATCTGCCGGACGCCATGCCGCAATACAAGGCGTCGAAAATCCACAACGAGAAAGCACTGGCGAAGATGAACGAAGCGCGCCAGGGCTCGGTGCTGGACTTCATCGACGACTTCTTCACGCGCTTCCCGGGTTGTGTCGACGAGTACGAAACGCTGCTCACCGACAACCGCATCTGGAAGCAGCGTCTCGTGGGTATCGGCGTGGTCACTCCTGAACGCGCCATGCAGCTCGGTCTCACGGGCGCGATGCTGCGCGGTTCGGGCATCGAGTGGGATCTGCGCAAGAAGCAGCCGTACGAAGTCTATGACCAGCTCGACTTCGACATCCCCGTCGGCGTGAACGGCGATTGTTACGACCGCTACCTCGTGCGTATCGAAGAGATGCGCCAGTCCACCCGGATTGCGAAACAGTGCATTGAGTGGCTGCGCAAGAATCCGGGTCCGGTGATGGTCGACAATCACAAGGTTGCGCCGCCGTCGCGCGTGAACATGAAGTCGAACATGGAAGAGCTGATTCACCACTTCAAGCTCTTCACGGAAGGCTTCCATGTACCCGAAGGCGAAGCGTACGCAGCCGTCGAACATCCGAAGGGTGAATTCGGCATCTACCTGGTGTCGGATGGCGCGAACAAGCCGTATCGTCTGAAGATCCGCGCGCCGGGGTATGCCCACCTGTCCGCGCTGGACGAAATGGCGCGCGGTCACATGATTGCCGACGCGGTAACGATTATTGGCACGCAGGACATTGTGTTCGGCGAAATCGACCGCTAAGGCTGCAAACTGCCGGCGCGCCCGCAGGTGCGGTGCGCGCGGCGAAATACCGGGAACGCCACGACTGTCGCAGCGAGCAGGAATGCACAACGCGCGGCAGGTGTTTGTCTGGCGGGAATTGAAACGGTAGGAATTGAAAGAGTCGTGTCTGAAAATGATCTCAGCTGAAGGCCTGAAAGAAATCGATCGCGCGCTGTCGAAGTACCCCGCCGATCAACGACAGTCCGCCGTGATGGCGGCTTTGGCCGTGGCTCAAGAAGAGCATGGCTGGCTGTCCCCCGAACTGATGCAGTTCGTGGCCGACTACATCGGCATGCCGCCGGTGGCAGTCCAGGAAGTCGCCACCTTCTATACGATGTTCGAGACCCGGCCGGTCGGCAAGCACAAGATCACGCTCTGCACGAACCTGCCTTGTCAGCTTGGCCCGGACGGCGGCGCGGAAAGCGCTGCGGAATATCTGAAGCAGAAGCTCGGTATCGACTTCGGCGAAACCACGCCCGACGGCAAGTTCACCTTGAAAGAGGGTGAGTGCATGGGCGCGTGCGGCGACGCACCGGTGATGCTCGTGAACAATCACCGCATGTGCAGCTTCATGAGCCGCGAGAAGATCGACCAGCTGCTCGAGGAGCTTGCGAAATGACTGCATTGCACGATCGACACATCAAACCCCTGATTCTCGCGGGCCTCAACGGCGAGAACTGGCATCTGCAGGACTACGTTGCGCGCGGCGGTTACGCCCAGCTGCGCCGTATCCTCGAAGAAAAGATTCCGCCCGAGCAGGTGATTGCGGACGTCAAGGCCGGCGGTCTGCGCGGCCGTGGCGGCGCGGGCTTCCCGACCGGTCTGAAGTGGAGCTTCATGCCGCGTCAGTTCCCGGGCCAGAAGTATCTCGTCTGCAATTCGGACGAGGGCGAGCCGGGCACGTTCAAGGATCGCGACATCCTGCGCCTGAACCCGCATGCGGTGATCGAAGGCATGGCCATCGGCGCGTACGCGATGGGCATCACCGTGGGCTACAACTACATCCACGGCGAGATCTTCGAGGTGTATCGCCGCTTCGAAGCCGCGCTCGACGAAGCGCGCGCAGCAGGCTTTCTCGGCGACAACATTCTCGGCACGGACTTCACGTTCCAGCTGCACGCGCACCATGGCTATGGCGCGTATGTGTGCGGCGAGGAAACCGCGCTGCTCGAATCGCTCGAAGGCAAGAAGGGCCAGCCGCGTTTCAAGCCGCCTTTCCCGGCGAGCTTCGGCGTGTACGGCAAGCCCACCACGATCAACAACACCGAGACCTTCGCGGCCGTTCCTTTCCTGCTGACCGTCGGTCCGCAGGCGTACATGGAACTCGGCAAGCCGAACAACGGCGGCACCAAGATCTTCTCGATCTCGGGTGACGTGGAGCGTCCGGGCAACTACGAGATTCCGCTCGGCACGCCGTTCGCGGCGCTGATGGAACTCGCCGGCGGCGTGCGCGGCGGCAAGAAGCTCAAGGCCGTGATTCCGGGCGGTTCGTCGGCGCCGGTCATTCCGGGCGAGCTGATGATGCAGACGGACATGGACTATGACTCCATCGCCAAGCAGGGCTCGATGCTCGGCTCGGGTGCGGTCATCGTCATGGACGAAACGCGCTGCATGGTGCGCTCGCTGCTGCGTCTGTCGTACTTCTACTACGAAGAGTCGTGTGGCCAGTGCACGCCTTGCCGCGAAGGCACGGGCTGGCTCTATCGCGTGGTGAACCGTATCGAGCACGGCCAGGGCCGTCAGGAAGACCTGGATCTTCTGAACTCGGTGGCGGGCAACATCATGGGCCGTACGATCTGCGCGCTCGGTGACGCGGCGGCCATGCCGGTGCGCGGCATGCTCAAGCATTACTGGGACGAATTCGAATATCACGTGCACAACAAGCGTTGTCTCGTCGGCGGTCATGCCGGCTCGCACGCAGCCCCGGAAACCGTGGCTGCCTGAATGGGCGAGTAAGGACAGCGCGCGCACGAACCGCGTAGCGGGGAATGCCGCTGTGAAATTGAGCGGTAACAGGTTAGGGACGATTAACCATCATGGTTGAACTTGAAATAGACGGCAAGAAGGTGCAGGTGCCCGAGGGCAGCATGGTGATCCAGGCTGCGCAGCGCGTGGACACGTACATTCCGCACTTCTGCTATCACAAGAAGCTGTCCATCGCGGCCAACTGCCGGATGTGTCTCGTCGATGTCGAGAAGATGCCGAAGGCCGTGCCCGCATGCGCGACGCCGGTGTCGCAGGGCATGGTCGTGCGCACGACGTCGGACAAGGCCGTGCAGGGCCAGCAAGCCGTGATGGAATTCCTGCTGATCAACCACCCGCTCGATTGCCCGATCTGCGATCAGGGCGGCGAGTGCCAGCTGCAGGATCTGGCCGTGGGTTACGGCAAGTCGGCGTCGCGCTTCAGCGAAGAAAAGCGCGTGGTGTTCCACAAGAACGTCGGCCCGCTGATCTCGATGGAAGAGATGTCGCGCTGCATCCACTGCACGCGCTGCGTGCGCTTCGGCGACGAAATCGCCGGCGTGATGGAGTTCGGCATGCTCGGCCGCGGCATGCACTCGGAAATCAGCACCTTCCTCGGCAAGACCGTGGATTCGGAGCTGTCGGGCAACATGATCGACCTGTGCCCGGTGGGCGCGCTGACGAGCAAGCCGTTCCGCTTCTCGGCGCGTACGTGGGAACTGTCGCGCCGCAAGTCGGTGAGCCCGCACGATTCGACCGGTGCGAACCTCGTCGTGCAGGTCAAGAACAACCGCGTGATGCGCGTGCTGCCGTTCGAGAACGAAGCCGTCAACGAGTGCTGGATCTCGGACAAGGATCGCTTCTCGTACGAAGGCCTGAACGCCGAAGACCGCCTCACGCGCCCGATGATCAAGCAGGGCGGCGAGTGGGTCGAGACCGACTGGCAGACCGCGCTGGAGTACGCGGTCAAGGGCATTCGCGGCATCAGCGACGATCATGGCGAGAACATGCTCGCCGCGCTGGTCAGCCCGCATAGCACCATCGAAGAACTGCATCTCGTGAAGCAGCTCGCGGACGCGATCGGCACGCCGAACGTCGACTTCCGCCTGCGCCAGAGCGATTTCGCCGCGCCGCTGGAAGGCGCGCCGTGGCTCGGCACGAAGATCGCCGATCTGTCGTATGCCGATTCCGCATTCATCGTCGGTTCGTTCCTGCGTCGCGACCACGCGCTGTTTGCCGCGCGTCTGCGTCAGGCTGCCAAGGGCGGCGCGCAGGTGTCGTTCCTCAACGCAACCGGCGACGGTTCGCTGATTCCGAACGCACAGCGTATCGTGGCCGCGCCGTCGGCATGGCTCGACGAACTCGCTGCGATTGCCGCTGCCGCCGCTGAAGCGAAGGGCGTCGCGCTGCCGGAAGGCTTCGCAGGCGCGCAAGCCACCGAAACCGCGAAGCAGGTTGCGGCCTCGCTCGCAAGCGGCGAGCGCCGCTTCGTGCTGCTCGGCAACGCTGCGGTCCAGCATCCGGAATTCTCGCGTCTGCACGCCGCCGCCCAGTTCATCGCTGAGACGACGGGCGCCACGCTCGGCTTCCTCACGGAAGCTTCGAACACGGTCGGTGCGCACCTCGTGGGCGCATTGCCGGGCCGCGACGGTCTGAACGCACGCGAAGTGTTCGAGCAGCCGCGCAAGGGTTATCTGCTGTTCAACGTCGAACCGGAGTTCGACACGGCCAACCCGGCTGCTGCGCGCGCTGCGCTCGCACAGGCCGAAATGGTCGCCGTGTTCTCGCCGTTCAAGACCGGTCTGGACTACGCGGACGTGCTACTGCCGATCGCACCGTACACGGAAACGTCGGGCACCTTCGTCAACGCCGAAGGCACCGTGCAGACTTTCAACGGCGTCGTGCGCCCGCTCGGCGATACGCGTCCGGCCTGGAAGGTCCTGCGCGTGCTGGGCACGCTGCTCGGCCTGCCGGGCTTCGAATACGACGCCGCGGAAGAAGTGCGCCGCAAGGCGATCGGCGACGGCAGCTTCGAAGCGCGTCTGTCGAACAAGGCCAGCGCAACGGTCGCTCGCGGTCAAGCTGCGAAGGCAGCGGAAGGCCGCTTCGAGCGTATCGCCGATGTGCCCATCTATCACGCCGATCCGATCGTGCGCCGCGCCGAAGCGCTGCACCTCACGACGGCCGCGCGCGTGGCGAACACGGTCGGCCTGCCGGCTGCGTTGTTCGACCAGCTCGGCCTGAAGGAAGGCGACGCGGTGCGCGTGCGTCAGGGCGAGCTGTCGGTGACGGCACCCGCAACGCGCGATGCGAATCTTGCGCCGACGGCGGTGCGCGTGTCGGCGGCAACGCCGGCCGGCGCGCAGCTCGGCAGCCTGTTCGGTGAACTGCTGGTGGAGAAGGCGTAAATGAGCTTGTTCGATACGATCAATGCAGGCGGCAGCCAGCTGCTCGGTATGGCCTGGCCCACGGTGTGGGCGCTGGTGCGCATTCTCGTCGTCGCGGTGGTGATCCTGCTGTGCGTGGCGTACCTGATCCTCTGGGAGCGCAAGCTGATCGGCTGGATGCACGTGCGTCTGGGCCCGAACCGCGTCGGCCCCGCAGGGCTGTTGCAGCCGATCGCCGACGTGCTGAAGCTGCTGCTCAAGGAAGTGATTCAGCCCGCCCAGGCGAGCCGCTGGGTCTACATGGTCGCGCCGATCATGGTGGTGGTGCCGGCCTTCGCAGTCTGGGCGGTGATTCCGTTCCAGGCAGGCGCGGTGCTCGGCGACATCAACGCGGGTCTGCTCTACGTGATGGCGATCTCGTCGTTCGGCGTCTACGGCGTGATTCTCGCGGGCTGGGCTTCGAACTCGAAGTACGCGTTCCTCGGCGCCATGCGCGCCGCGGCGCAGATGGTTTCGTACGAAATCGCGATGGGCTTTGCGCTCGTCGTGGTGCTGATGGTGTCGGGCAGCCTGAACCTGTCGGACATCGTGCGTCAGCAGATGCAAGGCATGTTCGCGAGCCACGGCATCACGTTCCTCTCGTGGAACTGGCTGCCGCTGCTGCCGATGTTCGTCGTGTACTTCATCTCAGGTCTCGCCGAAACGAACCGCCACCCGTTCGACGTGGTGGAAGGGGAGTCGGAAATCGTCGCGGGTCACATGGTCGATTACTCGGGGATGGGCTTCGCGCTCTTCTTCCTCGCCGAGTACATCAACATGATCGTGATCTCGGCGCTCACCTCGGTGCTGTTCCTCGGTGGCTGGAGCGCGCCGTTCGCGTTCCTCGACTTCATCCCGGGCGTGTTCTGGCTGGTCCTGAAGACTTTCTTCTTCCTGTCCGTGTTCATCTGGGCTCGCGCGACGTTCCCGCGCTTCCGCTATGACCAGATCATGCGTCTTGGCTGGAAAGTGTTCATTCCGGTGTGCGTGGTCTGGCTGATTGTGGTGGGCTTCTGGTATATGTCGCCGCTGAGCATCTGGAAATAAGGGGCGAACGAAATGACCGCTATTCAACAGTTCTTCAAGACGTTCTTCCTGACCGAGCTGCTCAAGGGCCTCGCGCTGACGGGTCGTTACACCTTCAAGCGCAAGTTCACGGTGCAGTTCCCGGAAGAGAAGACCCCGATGTCGCCGCGTTTTCGCGGTTTGCATGCGCTGCGCCGCTATGAAAATGGCGAAGAGCGCTGCATCGCGTGCAAGCTGTGCGAAGCCGTGTGCCCGGCGATGGCTATCACCATCGAATCGGATGTGCGTGCCGACAACACGCGCCGCACGACGCGCTACGACATCGACCTGACCAAGTGCATCTTCTGCGGTTTCTGCGAAGAAAGCTGCCCGGTCGATTCGATCGTCGAAACGCACATTCTCGAGTACCACGGCGAGAAGCGCGGCGATCTGTACTTCACGAAGGAAATGCTGCTGGCCGTGGGCGATCGCTACGAAGCGCAGATCGCGGCAAACAAGGCAGCAGATGCACCGTACCGTTGATCTTCAGTTTGACGCTGCATCGGCCCGCGGTTCGGGCCGGCTGCGGGGCACGCCTGCGCCTGAAAATGCCGCGTTCCTGCATGCCGACCGCCGCGGCGCGACGCTCCCTGGTCTGGCCGCCAGTCTGCGCTGCGCAATCCGCCTTATGATGGCCTCAACGATGAACCAGTAATCATGGAATTCACGACCGTCCTGTTCTACATCTTCGCGCTGTTGCTCACGCTATCAGGGCTGAAGGTGATCACCTCGCGCAATCCCGTCTCGTCGGCGCTCTTCCTCGTGCTCGCGTTCTTCAACGCAGCTGCGGTGTGGATGCTGCTCGAGGCCGAGTTCCTCGCGATCCTGCTGGTGCTCGTCTACGTGGGCGCGGTGATGGTGCTGTTCCTGTTCGTGGTGATGATGCTGGACATCAACATCGACGTGCTGAGCCGCGACTTCAAGCGCTTCATCCCGGTCGCGACCATCGTCGGCGCGATCATGGTGGTCGAAACCGCGCTGATCCTCTGGCACGGCTACGGCGCGACCACCACGCCGGTGGCCGATGGCTCGCTCGCTGCGGTGTCCTCGGGTGCGATGTCGAACACGCATCTGATCGGCAAGATCATCTACACCGATTACATCTTCGCCTTCGAAGTCGCCGGCCTCGTGCTGCTGGTCGCCATCGTCGCGGCTATCGGCCTGACCGTGCGCGAGCCGAAGGACAGCAAGCGCCAGGACGTGTCGAAGCAGGTCGCCGTGCGTGCCAAGGACCGTGTGCGTCTCGTGAAGATGCAGGCGGTGGTCGAAGTGCCGGAAGTGGAAGAGGCCGCGCCGGCCGACGCCGCAGCGGCACCGGCTGCAGCGCCTGGTGCCGCCCCGGCCGCGCCGGCAACGAAGAGCTAAGCGCGAAGGAGCGAACCACTATGTTGACTCTGGCCCATTACCTTGTCCTCGGCGCGATCCTGTTTGCGATCTCGATCGTCGGCATCTTTCTGAATCGGCGCAACGTCATCATCATCCTGATGGCGATTGAGCTTATGTTGTTGGCGGTGAACACGAACTTCGTTGCGTTCTCGCATTATCTCGGTGACGTTCACGGACAGATTTTCGTGTTCTTCGTGCTTACAGTTGCGGCGGCGGAAGCAGCAATTGGTCTGGCTATTCTTGTGACTCTGTTCCGCAGCCTCGACACGATCAATGTCGAGGATCTCGATCAGCTCAAAGGCTAAGGCAGGCGGTTATGGCTACGACACTCAACGAAAACTTGCTGCTGGCGATTCCGCTGGCTCCACTCGCCGGCTCGCTCATCGCGGGTCTGTTCGGCAAGACAGTGGGGCGCGCTGGCGCGCATACGGTCACCATTCTCGGCGTGGCGATTGCGTTCGTGCTTTCATGCATGACGTTCTTCGACGTGCTGGGCGGCGCGAGCTTCAACGCGACCGTCTACGAATGGATGTCGGTAGGCGGGATGAAGTTCGAAGTGGGCTTCCTGATCGACTCGCTCACGGCGCTCATGATGATCGTCGTGACCTTCGTGTCGCTGATGGTGCACATCTACACGATCGGCTACATGGCCGAAGAAGAGGGCTACCAGCGCTTCTTCTCGTACATCGCGCTGTTCACGTTCTCGATGCTGATGCTCGTGATGGCCAACAACTTCCTGCAGCTGTTCTTCGGCTGGGAAGCGGTGGGTCTGGTCTCGTACCTGCTGATCGGCTTCTACTTCAAGCGTGAAAGCGCCATCTACGCGAACATGAAGGCGTTCCTCGTGAACCGCGTGGGCGACTTCGGCTTC
This sequence comes from Paraburkholderia sp. J69-1, assembly GCF_905220255.1. Lineage (NCBI taxonomy): Bacteria > Pseudomonadati > Pseudomonadota > Betaproteobacteria > Burkholderiales > Burkholderiaceae > Paraburkholderia > Paraburkholderia sp. J69-1. The sequence continues at coordinate 669,301 of NZ_CAJMZG010000001.1, forward strand.
CTGCTGGGCATCGGTTTGCTGCTCGCGTACGGTGGTTCGCTGAACTACAACGACGTGTTCGCGAAAGGCAACGAGCTCGCCGCGCTGACGTTCCCGGGTACTTCGTGGAACCTGCTCACCGTTTCGTGCATCTGCCTGTTCATCGGCGCGATGGGTAAGTCGGCGCAGTTCCCGCTGCACGTCTGGCTGCCCGATTCGATGGAAGGCCCGACGCCGATCTCCGCACTGATTCACGCGGCAACCATGGTGACGGCCGGTATCTTCATGGTCGCGCGCATGTCGCCGCTGTTCGAACTGTCGGACGCAGCGCTGTCGTTCATCGTCGTGATCGGCGCCATTACCGCGCTCTTCATGGGTTTCCTGGGCGTCGTGCAGAACGACATCAAGCGCGTGGTGGCTTACTCCACGCTCTCGCAGCTCGGCTACATGACGGTCGCGCTCGGCGTGTCGGCTTACCCGGTCGCGATCTTCCACCTGATGACGCACGCGTTCTTCAAGGCACTGCTGTTCCTCGGCGCGGGTTCGGTCATCATGGGCATGCACCACGATCAGGACATGCGCAACATGGGTGGCCTGCGCAAGTACATGCCCATCACGTGGATCACGTCGCTGGTCGGTTCGCTTGCGCTGATCGGCACGCCGTTCTTCTCGGGCTTCTACTCGAAGGATTCGATCATCGACGCCGTGAAGCTTTCGCACCTGCCGGGTTCGGGCTTCGCGTACTTCGCGGTGGTCGCCAGCGTGTTCGTGACGGCGCTGTACTCGTTCCGTATGTACTTCCTCGTGTTCCACGGTGAAGAGCGCTTCCGCGGTCCGAAGCATCCGGAATCGCCGATGGGGATCGAAGCGGCTCATGGTGCCCATGGTGAGCACGGTCACGACGATCATCACGTGCATGTTCCGCACGAGTCGCCGTGGGTGGTCTGGGTGCCGCTCGTGCTGCTCGCGATTCCGTCGATCATCGCCGGTGCGTACGCGATCGACCCGCTGCTGTTCGGTTCGTTCTTCCAGAACGGCGTGGCTTTCGACAAGGTTATCTTCATCGGCCAGAACCATCCGGGTCTGAGCGAGATGGCAGAAGAGTTCCACGGCTGGGCCGCGATGGGCGCACATGCGTTCTCGGGCGTGCCGGTCTGGCTTGCGCTGGCAGGCGTGGTGGTGGCGTGGTTCTTCTATATGAAGCGCCCGGATCTGCCGGCCGTCGTGCAGCGCACGTTCGCACCGGTCTACAAGCTGCTGGCAAATGCGTATTACCTCGACAAGATCAACGAAATCGTCTTCGCACGCGGAGCAGTCGCTATCGGTCGCGGTCTGTGGAAGGAGGGCGATGTCGTCGTGATCGACGGCGTCGTGAACGGGAGCGCCAAGTTTATCGGCTGGTTTGCAACTGTCATTCGTTTCCTGCAATCCGGCTATATCTATCACTACGCATTTGCCATGATTATTGGCATGCTTGGCCTCCTTACCCTGTTTGTAACGCTCAGCGGCAAATAAGGCGAGGAAACGCATGCACGCAACCCCGATTCTGAGTATTGCGATCTGGATGCCGATCATTTTCGGCGTCATCGTTTTAGTAGTGGGTTCCGACCGGAACCCGGGCCGAGCCCGCTGGCTCGCGCTCATCGGTTCAGTGCTTAGTTTCCTCGTTACGCTTCCGCTCGTTTCGGGCTTCGACACCACCACGGCTGCGCTGCAGTTCGAGGAAAAGTCGGTCTGGATCGACCGTTTCAACATCGCCTATCACCTGGGCGTCGACGGCATCGCCATGTGGTTCGTGGTGCTCACGGCGCTCATTACGGTGATCGTGGTGATCGCGGGCTGGCAGGTAATCAAGGAAGATGTCGCGCAGTATTTCGCGGCCTTCCTGGTGCTGTCGGGTCTCATGATCGGCGTGTTTTGCGCCGCTGACGGTCTGCTGTTCTACGTGTTCTTCGAAGCCACGCTGATCCCGATGTACATCATCATCGGTGTCTGGGGCGGCCCGAATCGCGTGTACGCAGCCTTCAAGTTTTTTCTGTACACGCTGGCCGGTTCGTTGCTGATGCTGGTCGCGTTGTTGTATCTGTACCGTGTGACGCACACGTTCGAACTGGCCGCCTGGCAAGACGCAAAGCTGGCGATGACACCGCAGATCCTGCTGTTCGTCGCGTTCTTCTTCGCGTTCGCCGTCAAGGTGCCGATGTTCCCGGTTCATACGTGGTTGCCGGACGCACACGTCGAAGCGCCTACGGGCGGTTCGGTCGTGCTGGCCGCCATCATGCTGAAACTCGGTGCGTACGGTTTCCTGCGTTTCTCGCTGCCGGTGACCCCGGACGCGAGTCATTACCTGGCGCCGGTCATCATCACGTTGTCGCTGATCGCTGTGATCTATATCGGCCTCGTGGCGATGGTGCAGGCGGACATGAAGAAGCTGGTCGCGTATTCGTCGATCGCCCACATGGGCTTCGTCACGCTCGGCTTCTTTATGTTCGGCCCGTCGAGCCAGCTCGCTGTCGAAGGCGGGATCATCCAGATGATCTCGCACGGTTTCGTCTCGGGCGCCATGTTCCTGTGCATCGGGGTGCTGTACGACCGCATGCATACGCGCCAGATTGCCGACTACGGCGGCGTCGTCAACACGATGCCGAAGTTCGCGGCGCTGGCCATGCTGTTTGCAATGGCTAACTGCGGCCTGCCGGGCACCTCGGGATTCGTCGGCGAATTCATGGTGATTCTGGCCGCAGTGAAGTTCAACTTCTGGATCGCATTCGGGGCGGCGTTCACGCTGATCCTGGGCGCGGCCTACACGTTGTGGATGTACAAGCGGGTGTACTTCGGCGCCATCTCGAACGATCACGTTCGCGAGCTGAAGGACATCAACTGCCGCGAATACGGGATTCTTGTCGTGCTCGCGCTGTTCACGCTTTTCATGGGCATCTACCCGAAGCCCTTTACCGATGTGATGCACGTTTCCGTGGAAAACCTCCTCTCCCACGTCGCAGTGTCGAAACTGCCGCTGTCACAGTAATACCGAGCGGAGGAACAAAAGATCATGCCAAACGCCCCTATGTACGCTCTGCTACCCGATGCGCTGGTACTCGCCGGCATCATCGTCGCGTGGCTCAACGACACGTTCTCCGGTCCTTCAGGCCGGCGCACGACTTATCTCATCGCCTTGCTGACGACGATCGTCGCCGGTGCCTGGTTCGCGGTGAACGCCCTCGACACGCAACAGCCGAGCTATTTCTTCTCGCGCATGTACGTGGTGGATGCGTTCGCCAGCGCGATGAAGGCCGTCGTGACGCTCGGCTACGCCGTGTCGATCGTGTACTCGCGCAAATATCTCGAAGACCGTGACCTGTTCCGGGGCGAGTTTTTCCTGCTTGGCATGTTCTCGCTGCTCGGCCAGATCGTCATGATCTCGGGCAACAACTTCCTCACGCTGTACCTCGGTCTCGAACTGATGTCGCTGTCGCTGTACGCGCTGATTGCGCTGCGCCGCGACGCCTCGCAGTCGAACGAAGCGGCCATGAAGTACTACGTGCTGGGCGCGCTCGCATCGGGCTTCCTGCTCTACGGTATTTCGATGCTGTACGGCGCGACCGGCTCGCTCGATCTGGGCGACGTGTTCAAGGCGGTCGCCTCGGGCCATATCAACGACATCGTGCTGCTGTTCGGCGTGGTCTTCGTGGTTGCCGGCGTGGCGTTCAAGATGGGCGCGGTGCCGTTCCACATGTGGGTGCCGGACGTCTATCAAGGCGCTCCCACGGCCATGACGCTGCTCACCGGCGGCGGCCCGAAGGTGGCCGCATTCGCGTGGGCCGTGCGCTTCCTCGTCATGGGTCTGCTGCCGCTGGCGGTGGACTGGCAGGAAATGCTGATCATTCTCGCGGCGCTGTCGATGATCGTCGGCAACATCACGGGTATCGTCCAGCGTAACGTCAAGCGCATGCTGGCGTACTCGGCGATCTCGAACATGGGCTTCGTGCTGCTCGGTCTGCTCGCCGGCATCGTCGACAACAAGGCAACGGGCGCAGCCAGCGCCTATAGCTCGGCGATGTTCTACAGCATCGTCTACCTGATCACGACGCTCGGCGCATTCGGTGTGGTGATGATGCTCGCGCGCCGCGACTTCGAAGCGGAAACGCTCGACGACTTCAAGGGCCTGAACCATCGCAGCCCGATGCTCGCCTTCGTCATGATGCTCGTGATGTTCTCGCTCGCCGGCATTCCGCCGACGGTCGGCTTCTACGCGAAGCTCGCCGTGCTCGAAGCGACGATGAACGCCGGCCTCACGTGGCTCGCGATCCTTGCCGTGGTGACGTCGCTGTTCGGCGCGTTCTACTACCTGCGTATCGTCAAGCTGATGTACTTCGATGCACCGCAGGACAGCTCGCCGATCCAGAGCCATGCCAGCAACCGCGCCATGCTGACGATCAACGGCGTCGCCGTGCTCGTGCTCGGCATCATTCCGGGCCCGCTGATGTCGCTGTGCCTGCAAGCCGTTACGCACTCGTTGCCTCTGTAATATGTCGGCAGCAGGGTGGTTTATCGTATTGTTGGCGCTCGCGGGCGCCAACCTGCCGTTTCTCAATCAGCGTCTGTTCGGCCTTGTGCCGATGCGCGCGCCCAGGAAGAGCGCATGGGTCCGCATCGCCGAGCTGATCGTGCTGTATTTCGTGGTCGGTGCGTTCGGCTTCCTGCTGGAAGCGCGCGCCGGTAACCGCTTCGACCAGGGCTGGCAGTTCTACGCCATCACGTTCAGTCTTTTTGTCGTGTTCGCGTTCCCCGGCTTCGCCTGGCAATATCTCGTCAAACGCCGTCCGGCGTGATGCAGGCGCCTCGCTCGACGAGCGGGGCGCGCGCATTGTCGATTGCAGCGCGGTTTTTCCGCGCCTTGCCGTTCGATACCTGTTCCTATTTCCGATCCTCCCGAGGTTGAACCATGGCTGCTGAAGATCAGAAACACGACCCGGCGCTCGCCGAGACGTGTGTGGAAAGCACGACGCTCCACGCGGGCAAATTCCTGACGCTCAAGTGCGACACCGTGGCCTTGCCCGACGGCAAGCACGCCACGCGCGAATACGTCCAGCATCCGGGCGCGGTGATGGTGATCCCGCTGTTCGACGACGGCCGCGTGCTGATGGAGCGTCAGTACCGTTACCCGCTCGCGCGCGTGATGACCGAATTCCCGGCGGGCAAGCTCGATCCGCAGGAAGGCGCGCTCGCCTGCGCGAAGCGCGAACTCAAGGAAGAGACCGGCTATACGGCGCGCGAGTACATCTATCTCACCAAGATCCATCCGGTGATTTCGTACTCGACCGAGTTCATCGATATCTATCTCGCGCGCGGTCTCACGTCGGGCGAATCGAAGCTCGATGAAGGCGAATTCCTGGAGACCTTTACGGCGACGCTGCCGGAACTGCTCGAATGGGTGCGCGAAGGCAAGATCACGGACGTGAAAACCATCATCGGCACGTTCTGGCTTGAAAAGGCGCTCTCGGGTAGCTGGCCGCTCGGGCAGCCTGCTTAAGCTGCGTCAGCAGGCGCCGTTCGAAGCGGTGCAAATGTTTTACAGACGGCGGCCCGCAAGGCCGCCGTCTTCACATGAGCGTCATAAATCGGCGTTAAGCAAAGGCCAAGCGGGGCGTTCCGCGCAGCGCTACAATCGACCACCGATCGACGAGCCGCTTCTGAGCCCGCCCTGAACGCCGCACGGCATCGGTGTTTTCCCCGTCCGGAAATTTTACGAACGATCGTTCACAAATTTTCATTTTGCGATACACTCCAACGCAAGCCTCGATTCCCCATGAAGGTCCTCGATTTACAGTGCCCTGAAGGCCATCGGTTTGAAGGCTGGTTCGCTTCCGCTGACGATTTCGAATCGCAGCTTTCGCGCAAGCTGGTCGGATGCCCGATGTGCGGCGCCACCAACGTGGCCCGCGTGCCGTCCGCGCCCCGGCTGAATCTGTCGGGTGCGAGCGCGGAACGTTCCGCCGCGCCCGCACCTTCCGCTGCGGCGGGTCAGCCTGGTAACGCCGGGCAGGCTGCGCAGTGGCCGGCTCAGGCGCTACGCGCGATTCGCGAGGTGCTGGAGAAAACGGAGAACGTAGGTGACCGCTTCGCCGAGGAAGCCCGGCGCATGCACTACAACGAAGCGCCCGCGCGCAATATTCGCGGCGTCGCTTCCGCGGAGGATGCGCGAGCGCTCGTCGAAGAAGGCATCGATGTGATGCCGCTGCCGGTGCCGGCCGCGCTGAAGGGTCCGCTGCAATAGCCATGCGGGTCTTCGCCGCGGTTCGGGTTCGCTCCCAACCAGCCGCGGCCAGGAGACAAACCGCATGGATCTCGACTACACCCCTACCGACGACGCGTTCCGCGCCGAAGTCCGCAGCTGGCTTGAAGCCAATGTGCCCCAGGACGCGCGCGCCAAAGTTCTCAATCACCAACGCCTGAGCCGCGAAGACATCGCGAACTGGCACAAGCTGCTCGGCACCAAAGGCTGGTCGGCGCCCGCATGGCCTGCCGAATGGGGCGGCCCGGGCTGGACCGAAGCCCAGCGCCACATCTGGGACGCCGAGTGCGGCCGCATCGGCGCGCCGCCGGTCCTGCCGTTCGGCGTGTCGATGGTCGCGCCCGTGATCATGAAATACGGCAACGAGGCGCAAAAGCGCCAATATCTGCCGCGTATTCTCTCGGGCGAAGACTGGTGGTGTCAGGGGTATTCGGAGCCGGGTTCGGGTTCCGATCTCGCTTCGCTGCGCACGAAGGCGGTTCGCGAAGGTGACCACTACGTCGTCAACGGCCAGAAAACCTGGACCACGCTCGGCCAGCACGCCGACATGATGTTCTGCCTCGTGCGCACCGACCCCGCCGCGAAGAAGCAGGAGGGCATCTCCTTCCTGCTGATCGACATGAAGACGCCGGGCATCACCGTGCGCCCGATCATCACGCTCGACGAAGACCATGAGGTCAACGAAGTGTTCTTCGAGGACGTGAAGGTGCCGCTCGAGAATCTCGTCGGCGAAGAGAATCGCGGCTGGACTTACGCGAAGTATCTGCTCGGCCACGAGCGTACCGGCATCGCGCGCGTGGGCGCATCGAATCGCGAACTCGCTTTTCTCAAGCACGTCGCGCTCAACCAGAAGAAGAATGGCAAGCCGCTGCTGCACGACCCGGTGTTCGCGTCGCGCGTGGCTGCCGTCGAAATCGAACTGATGGCGCTCGAAGTGACCGCCGAGCGGGTGATCGCGAGCAGCAGCAACGGTCGCGGCCCCGGTCCTGAAGCGTCGATGCTCAAGATCAAGGGCACCGAGATCCAGCAGGCGCTGACCGAACTGATGGTCGATGCGGTCGGACCGCTTGCCGCGCCGTTCGATCCTGAGTTCCTCGAAGGCGAGCACGCGCATTCGGCGGCCGGCGACGACGACGCGGCCCCGCTCGCGGCCTACTACTTCAACTACCGCAAGACGTCGATTTACGGCGGATCGAACGAAATCCAGAAGAACATCATCGCGCAGATGATTCTGGGGATTTGAGGAGCGGCGCAATGGACTTCAATTTCACCGAAGAGCAGCAACAACTCGCCGACGCGCTGCGTCGCTATCTCGACAAGAACTACGGCTTCGAAGCGCGCCGGGCGATCGTCAAGACGCCCGAGGGCGTGTCGGCGGCGCACTGGAACGCGTTCGTCGAACTGGGCCTGACGGCGTTGCCGGTGCCCGCGGAGCAGGGCGGCTTCGACGGTTCGACCTTCGACATGCTGGTGGTCATGCAGGAACTGGGCCGCGCACTGGTGGTCGAGCCGTACTGGGCGAGCGCCGTGGGCGTGGAAGCGCTCAAGCTTGCCGGCGCCGATAACGCGGAAAACGCCGCGCTGCTCGAACGCGTCGCTACCGGCGAAATCAAGCTCGCCCCCGCCTTCCACGAAGCCGGTGCGCGCTACGACCTGTTCTCGCTCGAAACGACCGCGAAGGAAACCGGCGATGGCTTCGCGCTCAGCGGCGCGAAATCGGTGGTTCAGCACGGTGCGCAGGCCGATTACTGGATCGTGCCGGCGCGTCTGGCGGGCGAAGTCGCGCTGTTCGTCGTCGCGCGCGATGCAAAGGGCGCAACGGTCAGCGAGTATCGCACCATCGACGGCCAGCGCGCTGCCACGATCACGTTCGACGGCGCGCAGGCTCGCCGTCTTGCCAAAGCGGGCGCGCAGATGTGGGAACAGATCGCCGATTACGCCACCTTCCTGCTGTGCGCGGAAGCCGTCGGCGCAATCGATGCGCTCAATCACGCGACCGTCGAATACACCAAAACGCGCCAGCAGTTCGGCGTGCCGATCGCGCGTTTCCAGGCGCTGCAGCACCGTATGGCCGAAATGCTGATTCACGGCGAACAGGCCCGCTCGCTCACGTATCTCGCGGCGGCGCGCTACAGTAGCGCATCGCCCGACGAGCGTCGCCGCGCCATTTCGGCGGCGAAGGTGCGCGTGGGGCAGGCGGCGCGCTATGTCGGCCAGCAGGCGGTGCAGCTGCACGGCGGCATGGGCGTGACCGACGAAGTCGCGGCGGCGCATCTGTTCAAGCGCCTCGCGATCATCGAAACCACGCTGGGCGACGTCGATCACCACCTCGAACGTTTCGCCTCGCTGCCGGGTTTCGCGCAGGCCGCGGCGTAAGCGCGGCGTCATAGTTGATTCGGGTCGATTCGGAGAACCATCGATGGGTTTGAGTTACGAAGATCTCGAAGTGGGCCGGGCCTATGAAGTCGGCTCGCACACGTTCGGGCGCGAGGAGATCGTGGAGTTCGCGCAGAAGTACGATCCGCAGCCGTTCCACCTGAGCGAGGCGGGCGGCGAGGCGTCGATGTTCGGCGCGCTCGTGGCGAGCGGCTGGCATACCTGCTCGACGATGATGGGCATGCTGGTGCGCAACTTCTTCAAGGACTCGACCTCGATGGGCTCGCCGGGTATCGACGAGATTCGCTGGATCAAGCCGGTGCGCGTGGGCGATACGCTGTCGATGACCAACATCGTGGTCAGCAAGCGCGTGTCGCAGAGCAAGCCCGATCGCGGCATCGTCGAAACGCGTTGGGAAGGGCGCAACCAGCACGGCGAACTGGTCGTGACGGTCAGCTCGAAGGGGCTGTTCGGGCTGCGCCATCCGGCTGCCTGAATCCGGGCGTCTACATAACGGGAGACACTGCATGAGCGCAGTCGCTGCAACAGTGGAAATCGCCGATCTGGCCGCGCTGCATGCGCTGGCGGGCGGCGAGTCGTTCGTGAGTCCGTGGCGCGAAGTCAGCGAGCCGGCCGTGCAAGGTTTCGCCGACGCCACCGGCGATCATCAGTGGATTCATCTCGACGCGGAACGTGCGCGCCGCGAGTCGCCGTTCGGCGGGCCGATCGCGCACGGCTTTCTCACGCTTGCGCTCGTGCCGGTGTTGCTGGCGTCGACCGTCACGATCCGTCAGCGCATGGGCGTGAACTACGGGCTCAATCGCGTGCGTTTCACGTCGCCGGTGCCGGTGGGCGCGAAGCTGCGCGGGCGTTTTGGCGTGAAGGAAGTGAGCGATGTCGAAGGCGGCGGCGCCCAGGTGGTCTGGAACGTGAGCCTCGAATGCGAGGGCAGCGAGCGGCCCGCGTGTATCGCCGAGTTTATTTCGCGGCATTACTTCTGATCGAGCACACGCGCTGAAAGCAAAAAGGGCGTCGGGTTTTTCACCCGACGCCCTTTTTTATCGACGCTAAAAACTTACGCCGCTTTCGAATCGTGCTTCGCGTATTGCGTCGCGCCGAACAGCATTTCCTTTGCCTTGTCGTCCATCAGCGGTTTGCGGGCATCGGCGAGCACTTCGACGCCGCGTTTCACAGCCGGACGCGCCGCGATCGTCTCGTGCCAGCGCTTCACGTTGGGCAGCGAGTCGAGATCGATACCCTGGTTCTGCCACGAACGGGTCCACGGGAACGCAGCGATATCGGCGATGGTGTACTCGTTGCCCGCCAGATATTCGGTCTTGCTGAGCTGCGTTTCCATCACGTTGTAGAGGCGCTTCGCTTCGTTCGTGTAGCGGTTCACCGCGTATTCGATCTTCTCCGGCGCGTAGATGCGGAAGTGGTGCGCCTGACCGAGCATCGGGCCCAGACCGCCCATCTGGAACATCACCCATTGCAGCACGTCGTAGCGCGCGGCCAGATCGTCGGGCATGAACTTGCCGGTTTTCGCCGCCAGATAAATCAGGATCGCGCCCGACTCGAACAGCGAGAAAGGCTGGCCGTCGGCGCGCACCGGACCTTCGGAATCGGTGATCGCCGGGATCTTGTTGTTCGGGCTGATGGCGAGAAATTCGGGCGTGAACTGATCGCCCGCACCGATATCGACCGGATGCACGCGGTACTCGAGACCGGTTTCCTCCAGCATGATGTGGACTTTGTGGCCGTTGGGCGTGGCCCAGCTATAGACGTCGATCATCGTGACTCCTCATCGTGTTTTGCTCAGCACCAGGGAGGCGCTTCGTTGCCGCGCGCCGGATCTCGCGGACGTTAGCATAGTTCGATGCGGACCGCCGAAGCCGCGCGAGTGACCTCAATGCCAGCGTGGAAATCGCTGCACGGCGAGCGATGGCATCATGTCGGGCAATATTCACGGAAGGCGATTTCGCCGCCCGATGCGATGCCCGATGCGATGACCGCTCCAACCGCGTCACCCGTGCCGCCGTTACCGTTTCTTGCCGCTTATACGTTCTACGAGCGCCACGAAGCGGCGGTGGGAACCGCGCCGCCGCCGCGCATTATCGATGCGGTCGCATCGTTCGATATGCGCGACGATCCCGTGATCGACGCGCTGCTGCGCGTGCGCGAGTGGCCGGAACGACTGGTTCAGCGGCTGGGCGGCAAGCACTGCGAGCCGTTCGGTTTGTCGGCGTTCACGCCTTTGCATCGCGACGAGCGCGAGCTGACGTTCGGACTCGCGGGCCGGTTCTGGCGTCCCGATTTCGGGCTGGAGCAAGTCGCCGATGCGGCTGCCTTCATCGCGCTGGCGCGCACCGATATCGCGAAACTGGTGCTGCGCTTTCGCGTGCCGGACGAAGGGCAGGAAGACGCGCGCCTGGTCACCGAAACGTTCGTCGATTGCCCGTCGTTCGGCACCCGCGCGCTGATGACGCCGTACTGGTTCGCCATTCGTGCGTCGAGCGGATGGATTCGCCGACGCACGCTCGCGGCCGTCGCGCGCACGCTGGCCGCGCAACGATGATGACGCTTAGGAGCGCGTGACCGGCATTTCCACGCGCGACGCGGCGCCTGCATCCATATAGCGCGACAGTTCGAGCTTGGCGATGGCGTTGCGGTGCACTTCGTCCGGGCCGTCGGCGAAACGCAGCGTGCGCGCCTGCGCGTAAGCGTATGCAAGCGGGAAATCGCCGCTCACGCCGCCGCCGCCGTGGACCTGGATCGCCCAGTCCAGCACCTGGCAGGCCATGCCCGGCGCAACCACCTTGATCATGGCGATCTCGCCGCGCGCGCCCTTGTTGCCGACGGTATCCATCATGTAGGCGGTCTTGAGCGTGAGCAGGCGCGCCTGCTCGATCATGCAGCGCGCTTCGGCGATACGCTCCTGCGTGACGGTCTGCTGCGCAATCGTTTTGCCGAAAGCGACGCGCGAAAGGGCGCGCTTCGACATGAATTCGAGCGCACGCTCAGCCAGGCCGATCAGGCGCATGCAGTGGTGAATGCGGCCCGGTCCGAGACGACCTTGCGCGATTTCGAAGCCGCGCCCTTCGCCGAGCAGAATATTCGACGCCGGCACGCGCACATTTTCGAGCTTGATCTCCATATGGCCATGCGGCGCGTCGTCGTAGCCGAACACCGTGAGCGGGCGCTTGACCGTGATGCCGGCGGCATCGGCGGGCACGAGAATCATCGACTGTTGCGCGTGGCGCGGCGCGTCGGGGTCGGTCTTGCCCATCACGATATAGATCGCACAGCGCGGATCGCCCGCACCCGACGACCACCACTTCGTGCCGTTGATCACATAATCGTCGCCGTCACGCACGATGCGCGTCTGGATATTGGTCGCATCCGACGATGCCACTTCCGGTTCCGTCATCAGGAAAGCGGAGCGGATCTGGCCTTGCAGCAGCGGTTCGAGCCACTGGCGCTTGTGTTCCTCGTTGCCGTAGCGCTCGATGGTTTCCATGTTGCCGGTGTCGGGCGCGCTGCAGTTGAACACTTCCGGCGCCCAGATCACGCGGCCCATGATTTCGCACAGCGGCGCGTACTCGAGATTGGTGAGGCCCGCGCCGCGATGCGATTCCGGCAGGAACAGATTCCACAAGCCCGCTTCGCGCGCCTTCACCTTCAATTGCTCGACGATTTCAGTGGCCACCCACGGATTGCCGTTGGCGCGATTGCGCTCGATTTCCGCGTGATAAACGGCTTCGTTCGGGTAGATGTGTTCGTCGAAGAACGCGAGCAGCTTCTCGCGCAGCGCCTGCACTTTCGGGGTGTAATCGAAATTCATCCAGGACCTCGCAAATAGAGCACTGAAAAAGCACCGAGCCGTTATCGAGTGCGGATTGAAGACGTATCGGGTGACGTAGGCTTAGCGGACTCGCTGCGCGTATTGCCAGGCGAGTTCGGCCATCGGTTTGGCGCGGCGGCCGGCGTCGGCTGCCTGGGCGCTGGCGGCCGTGCCATCGACGACGCGCTTCATGATTCCCTGCAGAATGGCCGCGATGCGGAACATGTTGTAGGCGAGATAGAAGTTCCAGTCGCCGCGTATTGTCAGGCCCGTGCGTTCGCAATAGCGGCGCACATAGTCCTGCTCGCCGGGAATGCCGAGCGCCGCCCAGTCCAGCCCGCCGATGCCGCGAAACTGCCCCGGCTCCACATGCCACGCCATGCAGTGATACGAAAAATCCGCGAGCGGATTGCCGAGCGTCGACAGTTCCCAGTCGAGCACGGCAAGCACGCGCGGCTCGGTGGGGTGGAAGATCAGATTGTCGAGACGGAAGTCGCCGTGCACGATCGAGACGCGTGCCTGGCCTGTGTGACCTTCACCGCTTTCGTCCGGCACATGCTGCGGCAGCCATTCGATCAGACGGTTCATCGCCTCAATCGATTCCGTCTCCGATGCCTGATACTGGCGGCTCCAGCGATCGATCTGGCGTGCGAAGTAATTGCCCGGCTTGCCGTAATCGGCGAGGCCGATGGCGCTCGGATCGACGTTATGGAGCGCGGCAATCACGCGGTTCATTTCGTCGTAGATCGCGCTGCGCGCTTCGCGCGTCATGCCCGGCAGCGACTGATCCCAGAGCACGCGGCCCTCGACGAACTCCATCACGTAGAACGCGCGGCCGATCACGGCTTCGTCTTCGCAAAGCGCGAGCATCTTCGCGACCGGCACGTCGGTGGCGCCGAGCGCGTCCATCACGCGGTATTCGCGCTCGATCGCGTGTGCCGAGGGCAGCAGCTTCGCCTTCGGGCCGGGCTTGGCGCGCATCACATAGCTGCGCGTGGGAGTGACCAGCTTGAAGGTGGGATTCGACTGACCGCCTGCGAACTGCTCGACCGTGAGCGGGCCTTCGAATCCCGCAACATGCGCGGCAAGCCACGTTGCGAGCGCCTGGGTGTCGAAGCGTTGACGCTCGGCAACCGGACGCGTGCCTTCGAAGGCGGAAAAATCCGTCGATCGATCGGCGTCGCGCTGATTGCCGTTGTTCTCGCCGTGCTTGTCTCCATCCGGGGTGGCTTGCACCATTTTTGTCTCCCTCTCCAGTATGGGTGGTCCGTGCTAGCGCTGCGGGCGATAGCGCAGATATTGCGCGTACAGCATCTCCATCGTCGTGTTGCGGGTGTCGCGATGCAGCGGTGTGGGCGGCGCGTAGTTGAGCGTGCGCACAACCCAGTCCTGCGGCGCGCTGCCGACATCGAGCGCGTTGATACAGCCGGTCGTTTGCGCGAGATGGCCGAAGAACTGGCGCCCGCCCGCCGTAATCGCGTGCGAGAGGATCGCGCGGTTCACGCCGCCGTGCAGCACCAGCAGGGCCGTGTCCCACGCGGTATCGGCGCGCAGCGTGGTGATGGCCGGCAGCACGCGGTCGAGCAGTTCGCCGATACTCTCGCCGCCGAGAAAGCGCGTGTCTTCAGGCACCACGCCGTCGAAGGCGCGCAGAAATGCGTTCTCGACATCGGCGGGCGGGAGATCGGCCAGACGGCCGCCGCGAATCTCCTGCCACGCGGCCTGTTCTTCCAGCGCGATGGCCTGACCGGTGGCGGCGAGCACGCGCTGCGCGGTTTCGACCGTGCGGCGCAGACCACTCACGATCACGCGGTCGAAGCGCACGCCTTGCTGCGCGAACGCCTCGCCCGCAGCGGTGGCCTGCAGGCGGCCGTTCTCGTTGAGCGGCACGGTGTCGGGATCGATCGCGCGGCCGCTATCGTCGAAGTAGGTGACGTCGCCGTGGCGCATCAGATAGATGCGGCGGCGCTGGGGTAGCTGGAATTCGCTCATCGCGTGTTCATCGCTTGTAAACCGGCGCGCGCTTTTCGAGGAACGCGGTGATCCCTTCGAGACCGTCGCGATGATGCAGCGAACTGACAAAGCTCTCGCGTTCATCGACGAGCTGCGCGTCGAGCGACTGCAGCGGCGCGGCGTTCGTCAGCGCCTTGATGCGCGCCGCGGAGTTCGGCGAGATCTTCGCGAGTTCGTCGGCCCACGCGAGCGCCGAATCGAGCGCCGTCTGCGGCTTGACCACGCGATTCACCACGCCGAGCTCGCCCAGACGCGGCGCGCCGATCGGCTTGCCTTCGACCATCAGTTCGAACGCCAGCGCGCGCGGCAGCGCGTGCGAGAGGAACCACGAACCGCCGCCGTCGGGCGTGAGTCCCACGCGCGAATAGGCCATCACGAATTTGGCGTCCTCGGCGGCCACGAGCAGATCGGCGGCCAGCGCCAGCGAGAAACCCGCGCCGGCTGCCGCGCCCTCGACGGCCGCAATCACGATCTTGCTCGATTGCCGCATGGCCGTCGCCCAATGCGACAGCATGTCGATGCTGGCAGCCTGCACCGACGGATCTTTCGCGCGGTTTTCGAGCAGCCGGTTCAGATTGCCGCCCGCGCAGAAGAAGTTATCGGCGCCGGTCAGCACGATCGCGCGCAGCGATTCGTCGCGCTCGGCCGCGTCGAAGGCTTCGATCGCGGCGGCATACATATCGGGGTGCAGGGCGTTGCGCGCGCCGGGATTCGACAGCGTCAGCACGAGCGTCGATTCGTGATTCTGCGGGCGGCTGGTGAGAAGTTCGGCGCTCATTGCGATGCCTCGTTCGAGAGATAGGGCACATTGCTGCGGGTGCGGCCGGGCTTGCCTTTTGCCGGGAGATTGGCGAAGGTGTCGGCGAAGCTCGTCTGCGCGATGCCGTTTGTCTCAATGTTGAAATGATGTGTCGTCATTGGAAGCGTGGCTCCATGATTGGCCTAGAATAGCACGGTCGTACATTTTTATGAAAAAGGTTCTGCGCTTTCCGGCCGTATTAAGGGTTCACCCCGGGCCGTCACGCAGACCGTCGCTCCCAGGAGGAAACGAGGATGATGAAGCTGCATGGTTTTGCTCTCTCGAACTACTACAACAAGGTCAAATTCGTGCTGCTCGAGCACGGCATCGAGTTCGAGGAAGTGTTGACGAAGCTGCCGCTCGGCGAAGCGCAACTCGCGCAGTCGGCCACCGGCAAGGTGCCGTTTCTCGAGACTGAGAACGGCTTCGTGTGCGAGTCGGAAGTGATCGTCGAATATCTGGCGGCGCGCTTTCCAGAGAAGCGCATTTTTTCCGCCGATCCCTGGCTGGCGGCCAAGGAGCGCGAGCTGATCGTCGTGATCGAGACGCATCTGGAACTGGCCGTGCGCGAGCTGTACGCCGAAGCGTTCTTCGGCGGCACGGTCAGCGACGAGGTCAAGAAGAGCGTGGAGAAGCGCCTGGCGCGCTATATCGCGAGCCTCAAGCGTCTCGCCACGTTTGCGCCGTATGTGCGCGGCGAGCAGTTCGGCATCGTCGATATGTCGGCGTTCGTGAATCTGCCGCTGATCGGCATGGCCACGCAAAAGATCTACGGCCGCGACATGCTGGCGGACGCCGGCGTGGACTGGAAGGCGTATCTGAAGCTGCTGGGCGAGCGGCCTGCCGCACAGCGCGTAGGCGCGGACCGCAAGGCCTATATCGAGGCGACGTCCTGAGCGACGTCGTGAGTGAATTGCTGAGCGATTGATTGAAGCCGCGCGCGATGCACCGGAACGGGTTGACGTTCGCGGACGCATCGCGCGGGCCTCGCGTTGCGTCCGGGATCAGAGACGCGCGAGGCGCTCGAGTGCGCTCGCGAGCGTGCTTTCCTGCTTGGCGAAGCAAAAGCGCACGACGCCCGATTCGTGCGGCTCGTGATAGAAGGCCGAAACCGGAATCGCCGCCACGCCAATTTCAGCGGTGAGCCACTTCGAAAACTCGGCTTCGGGCAGATCGCTGATCGCCGAATAATCGACGCACTGAAAGTAGGTGCCTTCGCAGGGCAGCAGCTTGAAGCGCGAGTTGGCGAGACCGGCGCGGAAGAAGTCGCGCTTCTTCTGATAGAACGCGCCCAGTTCGAGGTAGGGTTTCGGGTCCTGCATGTATTGCGCGAGGCCGACCTGCATCGGTGTGTTCACCGTGAACACGTTGAACTGATGCACCTTGCGGAATTCCGCCGTGAGCGCGGCCGGCGCGGCCACATAGCCCACTTTCCAGCCGGTCACGTGATAAGTCTTGCCGAAACTCGACACGATGAAACTGCGCGCCGCCAGTTCCGGATAGCGCGCAACGCTTTCGTGCGGCTGGCCGTCGTAGACCATGTGCTCGTAGACTTCGTCGGAGAGGATCAGCACGTTGGTGCCGCGCACGATCTCTTCGAGCTTGCGCATGTCATCGGCGCGCCAGACCGTACCGGTCGGGTTGTGCGGCGTGTTGATGAGGATCAGGCGCGTCTTCGGCGTGATGGCGGCCGCGAGGCGGTCGAAGGGAATCGCGTAGTCGGGCGCTTCGAGCGTCACGAACACGGGCTTGCCGCCCGCCAGTTCGATCGATGGCAGATAGCTGTCGTAAGTCGGCTCGACCACGATCACTTCGTCGCCGGCATGGACAGTGGCGAGGATCGCGGTGAGCAGCGCCTGCGTCGCGCCTGCTGTTACCGTGATCTCGCTGGCGGCGTCGTAGCGGCGGCCATAGACGCTCGCGATCTTGTCCGAGATCGCTTCGCGCAGCGCGGCCACGCCGGCCATCGGCGGATACTGGTTGTGGCCGTCACGCATGGCCTGCGCAACCGCTTCGACGATACGCTCGTCGCAGCCGAAATCGGGGAAGCCCTGGCCCAGATTCACCGCGCCTTTTTCGGCGGCGAGCGCGCTCATCACCGTGAAGATCGTCGTGCCGACATTGGGCAGACGCGACGGAAAAGAGGGCGTGAGCAGGTTTTGCGGCGGAATGTGCGTCGATTCGTGTGACGGATGCGGTGCGTTCATGGCGCGGACGATAGAAGGCGGTGGGACGGACGGCCGGGAAAGCCTCGAAAGTCTGATTGTAGGCGAGGGGCGCCGAGCGTGCGCCGCTCAGCCCAGCCCGCATTCGGTCAGGAAGGTATCCGGCGTGCCAATGCGAAAGCCGAAGTCGCGCGCGATGCGCTTCGCCATCTTCAGCACGGCGCGATCCTTCGATACCAGCCACGCCGCGCCGCTCGCGCGCGCCAGTTCCAGAAACTTCTGGTCGTCGCGGTCGCGGCATTGCGGCAGCGGGCGGGTATCGGCGGGCAATTCGGGCGGCTCGATCTGGCGCACCAGCGTGGCCAGCACGGCGAGCGCGCCGGCCTTGTCGGTGCCGCGCCCCTGAAACTGCGGATAGTCGAGCACGTGGGCCAGCTCGCCCTGACAGCGCGCGTCGATCAACGCGCACAGCGCGCCGCGCTCGAGCGCAGTGCGAATCGCGCGCGTGTGCGGATCGTCGAAGATCAGGATATCGAGCCAGACATTGGAGTCGAGCACCACGGTCAGCGGGGCGGCATCGACGGCATTGGCTGCGGTCGGAATAGGGGCGTGGTCGGGAGGCGTGAAACCGGTCATTCGTGAATTCGCTACAATCGGGCTTTCGCCTTTGAACATCGGCACCTGTGTGCCTGCAAGCCTCTATGATAATCGTTCTGTCGCCGGCCAAATCGCTCGACTATGACACGCCGGCGCACATCGACACCCACACGATCCCCGATTTCGTCGACGATGCGGCCGAGCTCATCGACGGCCTGCGCCGCCTGTCGCCGCAGCAGATCGGCACACTCATGAGCATCTCGGACCCGCTCGCCCGTCTGAATTTCCAGCGTTACGCCGACTGGTCGACGAAGTTCAGCCGCGACAACGCCAAGCAGGCCGTGCTGGCCTTCAACGGCGATGTCTACGAAGGCTTCGACGCCCGCTCGCTGTCGCACGCCGACCTCGACTACGCGCAGAACCACGTGCGCGTGCTCTCGGGCCTGTACGGCGTGCTGCGTCCGCTCGACCTGCTGCAGCCGTATCGTCTGGAGATGGGCACGCGCTTCGAGAACCCGCGCGGCAAGGATCTGTACGCGTTCTGGGGCGAGCGCATCACGCACGCGCTCAACGCGCAGCTCGAAAGCAACAACAAGGGCGCACGCGTGCTGGTGAACTGCGCGTCCACCGAGTACTTCAAGGCGGTCAAGCCGAAGAAACTCGCGGCGCCCATCGTCACGCCGGTTTTCGAAGACTGGAAGGGCGGTCGTTACAAGATCATCAGCTTCCATGCGAAGCGCGCGCGCGGCTTGATGGCGCGCTATGCGGTCGAGAACCGCATCGCCGAGCCCGAAGCGCTCAAGGCCTTCGATGCCGAAGGTTACGCGTTCGATGCCGACGCATCGAACGATGCCACTTATGTATTCCGCCGGCGCATTGCCGAATAAGCGGTTGACTCAACGATTGGATTGCTGACCCAGCGAAGGAAAAGTCATGACGATTTCCATTACTAGCCAGTTCGACGCGGGTGCGATCGAAGTGCTGTCGTGCGAAGAGGCGGAAAAAATCCGCCTGCGCGTGCGCCCCGATAATCAATCGGAATTCGCACAATGGTTTTACTTCCGTATCTCCGGCGTGCGCGGCGAGCGCTGCGTCATGACCTTCGAGAACGCCGCACAGTGCGCGTTCCCGGAAGGCTGGCGCAACTATGAAGCCGT
Source organism: Paraburkholderia sp. J69-1 (assembly GCF_905220255.1). Taxonomy (NCBI): domain Bacteria; kingdom Pseudomonadati; phylum Pseudomonadota; class Betaproteobacteria; order Burkholderiales; family Burkholderiaceae; genus Paraburkholderia; species Paraburkholderia sp. J69-1. The sequence continues at coordinate 688,523 of NZ_CAJMZG010000001.1, forward strand.
GGCGAGCTACGACCGCGTGAACTGGTTCCGCGTGCCGACCTCGTACGACGGCAAGATGCTGACGATCGACCACACGCCCGATTTCGACAGCATCTATTACGCGTATTTCGAGCCCTACGGCGAAGAGCGCCATTCCGAATTCCTCGGCATGATGCAGCAACTGCCGCATGCGATGCTCACGGAAATCGGCCAGACGGTCGAAGGCCGGCCGATGTCGCTGCTCACGCTCGCCACGCCCGGCGACGACACGCCCGCGGGCAAGCCGAAGAAAACCGTGTGGATCATCGCGCGCCAGCATCCGGGCGAGACGATGGCCGAGTGGTTCGTCGAAGGTCTCGTGAAGCGTCTCGCGGGCATGGGCGACTGGGCCGGTGATCCGGTCGCGCGCAAGGTGTTCGACCATGCGGTGTTCCATATCGTGCCGAACATGAACCCGGACGGCAGCCGACACGGCAATCTGCGCACCAACGCGGCGGGCGCGAACCTGAACCGCGAATGGATGGAGCCGGATGCGCAGCGCAGCCCCGAAGTGCTGGCGGTGCGCGAGGCGATCGAGGACACCGGCTGCGATCTGTTCTTCGACATTCATGGCGACGAAACGCTGCCGTATGTGTTCGTGGCGGGTTCGGAAATGCTGCCCGGCTTCACCGATCAGCAACGCAAGGAACAGACGGCTTTCATCGAAGCGTTCAAGATCGCGAGCCCGGACTTCCAGGACAAGCACGGCTACGAAGCCAGCCGCTATCGCGAAGATGCGCTCAAGCTCGCGTCGAAGTACATCGGCCACAAGTACGGCTGCCTGTCGCTGACGCTGGAAATGCCGTTCAAGGACAACGCGAATCTGCCGGACGAACGCGTGGGCTGGAACGGCGAGCGTAGCGCGGCGCTCGGCGCTGCGATGCTGCAGGCGATCCTGCATCACGTCGAGACGTTCGCCTGAGCGAATGGTGCCGCCGCGTGTCGAGCGCGGCCAGGGCATGAAAAAAGGGGGAAGCGGTGTGAGCCGCTTCCCCCTTTGTGTTTTCGAGCGCTATTTGAGCACCACGCTTAGCACCAGGCGCATCGGATCGATGCGCGCGAGATCAGTGCGTGGTCGACTTCTTTTTCGTCGAGCTCTTTTTCGCCGTGCTGGACTTCGACGATTTGCTCGCGGATTTGCTGCTGCTCTTCGTGGTCGCCGACGATTTGTGGCTCGATTTGCTGGACGTGGCCTTCTTCGAACTCTTGCCCTTGCCGGTCGCCTTCGTCGACTTGCCGTGATGCCTGCCGCTCACATGCGAAGCGGTGCCGCCTGCGCTGCTGCTTTCGCTATGCGCGCGCGATGGCGGTACCGGATCGTTCCAGCTGAACGCAAGAATCTGCTGGCCGACATAGCCGCAGCGGAACTTGAGGTCGTAGGGTTGCTGGCTGCTGTCCTGGGGAATGCCGACACCGTCGACGGTCACGATCGTGTCGACCTTCACACGTTGCTTGCCTTCGTCGAACGAATCGTTCCACGGCGTCACGCTCGAATGCGTGCTGTCGAAGGACGTCGCGGGAAACTCGACGTGGTCGAGCACACTCGACGTGCTGGCGATGAATTTGCCGTGCGCCGCACAACTCGCGACGAGCGGATCGGCGTGCATCTGCGTGACGTAGGTGTTGACGAGATCGTTCTGCTGTTCAAGCTGATCGGCCTGCGCAGGAAGCGAGCAGAGAAGCGCGAGGCTCGCGGTGCAGGCGGCCAGTCGGCCGAGTACGGTCAGCAACTGGCGGGATGCGTTGTTGCGGTCCATCTGATTGTTCTTGATGAGGGTGGGACGTCAGGCACCGTAAGATGCCGCGGCGCTGGAAGGAGTTCCAGGCCTGGAACAAATAAATCGTACAAACAGCTTTTGCGATCGATTTTTGCGCACGGCTGGCGGACAGTCATCACCGAATGGCTATGCGCATCTAAACGCCGGGTCATTCTAGCGCACGCTTACGGTGGGTCGCTGCAGAAAGCTGCTGGAGATGAAGGAAGAGAGGCAGACGCGGCGCACCGTTTCAGGCGCGCGGGCCGCCGAGGCGATAACGACGCACGTCGTAGGTCGTCACCCACGCAGGCCGATAGACGGCAATCAGCGCCGTAGCCATGCCGGTGAACCACGCTTCGCCGGACGCGAGCAGGAATACGCTGAACGCATAGCCCACGGGCAGGGTCAGCATGGAGCCGTCATTGAGCGCGATATGGGTACCGAGCGCGAGATAGGCCGCTGCCGAAACCGCAATGGCAGGCGAGACGAAACCCTGACCGACGATAAACATGAAGAGGTTGCGCGGCAACCAGGCGACACAGGCGCGCTGCAGCAATGCCGACACGCCAACCGGGAAAGCGCCGAACACAAGGAAGGTGAGGGCGACGCCATCCCAGGGTGCATCGAACACCAAAGCGGCCAATGCAACCACGACCGCCATGGCGACGAGCGCGAGCCCCCAGTCGAACAGCGTGACTACGAGGGTGGCGCCGAGCAGATGCAGCACGGTGCCGTCCTCGAGCCAGGCGTTGCTCGCCCACAGCACGGCGATGGCCACAATGATGGCGAGCCAGACGTGCTGGAGCGTGGCATCCTGCAGACGCTTGAATGGGTTGTTCCATAACGCGAGCGCGAGCAAACCCGCCGATGCAATCCATGCAACGACGATCACCCAGAACGGAAGCGGCGTATAGAGGAATCCCATGTGCTTCATATTACTCGTTGGAGGGCAAAAGGTGTGCGCATCCGGGCGCTGCCTCCTGTTCTTCGATGCTCTCCTGAGTAGATTCCCTGGCTGGCTCAAGCGCTTGCGGCGCGGTGGCGACGTAGGGCGTGCCGGGTTCTGCGGCGAGCGGTAGCGCCTCGAGGGTGTCGTCTGTCCGCAACGGATAGAGGAACGGCGTTTTGCTGCGCTTGCGCAATGGTTTCTGGCCGTGTTCTCCGTATGAGGGTTTCTGTGCGCTCTCGCGACGTGTGCGCAGCACCTGTAGCTGGCTGGCCAGCAGGCCGTTGTAGATCGCCACGGCGGCGGCGCGATTGGGTGCGCCGAGTTGCTGGAAGATGCTCGCCAGATGAACCTTGACGGTGCCCTCGCTGATGCCGAGCGCACGGGCAATCATCTTGTTGGTGCTGCCCATGTGCACGCAGCGCAGGATCTGCTCCTGGCGTGGCGAAAGTTCGATCCTGGGCGCGCCTTTGCGCAATGTTGCGCTGCCTCGCACGTTGCGGCGCGGTGGGGCGGGCCAGGGCGTGGCCGGCCCGAACGAAGGACCGAAGATATCGGCCGGAACGTGGTCGCCGCCTAGCAGGATCAGTTCGAGCAGCTTGACGATCAGGATCGAATCGGTGGTGCGCCGGATGATGCCGCGCGCGCCCTCGTGGAGCACGGCGCGCACGCTATGAGGCGGTTCGGTGCGATCGACCAGTACGGCGATGGGCAGGTTTCGATGCCGGTTTGCGAAATGACGCAACTCGCCCGGAAGGATGTCCTCGTGCCAGTCGATCACCAGCAGGTTAGGCGTAAAGCGCTGCATCGCGCGTTCGGCGCTGCGCCAGTCGGGCGCATCGTTAAAGCGTGCGCGTCGATCGATCTGTCGCAACAGCGCCTTGAGTCCTTCGCGCCGTTCGGCGTCCGGATTGAATACCGCAAACCGCATGGTGATGCCCTCCTCTCTGGTCATGCCTCTCGAAATATCGGGTGCTGGATGCGTTGCGTGTCCGGTTTTGAAACCGGGGCAACAGCATCATCATGACAAAAAGAATGGCTTCCGACGGCCTGTCCAGATGGCGTAGGACGTAGGGCAAAAAAAAGTCCCGCACAGAGGCGGGACCAGGTAGGAAAACGTCGTGATGCTTAGTGGAAATGTGGCTGAACCGGCTCAGCATCTTCCGGCATCTCTGCGTGAACAATCTCACCGAGGGGATCGGCATAGAGCGGTACGCCGCAGTCGTCGCAGTACTCGGGCTCGAAGCGGCCGGCGTGACGGCGAATATCGTTGATGCCGGATTCCTTCAGCAGCGCAACGATCTCTTCGAGCGGGCCGCCTCCTACATTTTCCTCGGCCGGTTCTTCGTCGATGTCAGCGTCGCCATTCTCGCGGCCATAAAGCGGCCAGACGACACCGTAAAGAACGTCGTTGCTGCCGCGCTTCGTGAAGCCGACGCGGTACTCGTCGATGCGTCGCTCGCCGAAGCCCGCGACGACCGCGCGCAGGTCCTGGGCAGTAGCGCCGATTGTGTCGAGCAGATAGCGCACGGCGGTGCGGATCGTGTGCGGGCGCACGCGCTCGTCGGCGTCGCGGCAGGCCGAGTAGTAGGCATCCGGCAGCAGGCATTCGAATTCGCAGCCCGGCATCGCCACGGCAAGATTCGCGCCGCCTTGCGTCGCCCATTGTTCGAGGCACTGGCTACGCTCGATGCGCGCGCCGTTCTCTTCTTCCTGCCAGCGGAACAGCGCGGTGCCGACGGGCGCTGCGACCACGGCCAGCAGGAAGCGCGGATCGGCGAGGATCGGCGAAGTTTCGGGCAGCTCGCTCGCACTGATCTTCGCGGCGGTGCCGTTGAGCGCCGCTTGCGTGAGCTGTTGCGCGAGACGCCAGGTCTCGACGTGATGGCGCGGCAGTTGATCGATGCTATAGAGATAGGGCGCCATCGCGACGCGCGCACCGCTCGCGAGCACATGCGCCTGCAGATGCGTGCGCAGCGCATCCGCCGATTCGGCCTTCAGCGGACCCGACGGAATCACATAGCGCGTCCAGGCGAGCACGGGCGCGGCGACCAGCAGCGTCTCGTATTGCACGCCTTCGTGCTCGACGACGAACGACTCGCTATGGGTCTCGGCCATGTCTGCGAGCGCACCGTAGGCATCTGGGTGGTTTTGCTGCAAATGATCGAGCGCGGCGTCGAGCGTAGTCTGATTGCCGTTGCGCACGACTTTCGCGAGCAGCGTGTCGAGCTTGGCCTCCCAGAAGCGGTCTTCGGTGCGGCTGCCCGAAGCAAACAGGGCGAGCGACAGGCCTACAAGCTTGTCGGCGTCAGGAGGGAGGCGTTTGGCGATTCGCGAGCGCATAAATCTTGTAAGTTGGGATGCGGAGAACCCCATATTCTAGTCTGTTCCGCGCGGGACATCGGTTTGGCCTACAGGCCGGCCGGAGGAGGGGAGATTGCTGCGTCGCGGGGCCGCGCTATTGAGATAGTGGCGGTGGTAAGGCACAGTGCGACGGCGCAGTTCGAAGGGCTTTGGGCGTCGCGAAAAAAGCCTTGCAATGTGTCACGTGCGTGACTAGAATTCCGCTCCTTCGCTGCACGCCGTACCGCAGCGAAGCCGCCAACGAAACACGGCGGTTCGGTCCGGCAGCGTCTTTTAAGCAGTAGCG